>NZ_JAACGB010000002.1:0-647341 GCF_029237345.1 Aeromonas sp. 2HA2
TGCCCGGTAGCTAAGTTCGGAATCGATAACCGCTGAAAGCATCTAAGCGGGAAGCGAGCCCTGAGATGAGTCATCCCTGACCCCTTGAGGGTCCTAAAGGGCCGTTGGAGACCACAACGTTGATAGGTGGGGTGTGTAAGCGCAGTGATGTGTTGAGCTAACCCATACTAATTACCCGTGAGGCTTAACCATACAACACCCAAGAAGTGTTTCTGGCCTTGTAGCGAATGAAGAACTACTAACTAATTCAGTGATAACGACAAGCCACGAGCAACATCGTTATTTACGTCAGCTTTCTCAGATTGAAGTAATTTGCCTGGCGGCCATAGCGCCGTGGAACCACCTGATCCCATGCCGAACTCAGAAGTGAAACGCGGTAGCGCCGATGGTAGTGTGGCATTCGCCATGCGAGAGTAGGACACTGCCAGGCACCCAACACGAAAAACCCCGCTCATCGAGCGGGGTTTTTTATTGCCTGAAATTCAAGTTTTGGTCGGCTATCACCTTATGACGGCACATTCTATATGGCCTTAGCTCAGACACCAAAGCACTACTGGCGTCTTGCCTCCTGACGTGACCGTTTTGTGCGCTATCATGGCTCTTGAGTTTTAGTGTTCCTATTGATGTTCTCCTGCCAAAACCCGCTGCCAAGCCTGCAATTAGGGTTGTATATGCCTCATAACTCGGTAGAGTAAGGGCATCTCGGGTTTACCTGTACACTCTCTTTTTTTCTCTCTTGTACCGGTAATGCTTGGCCTGCTTTTATCAACCTTAAGTCAGTGGTATCGATATGGAACAAGTAAACAAGTCCACCTTCAGCGATGTACTGGAATATGTGCGTATGTCCCGTCGCCAGAACAAACTCAAGCGTGAAATCGCGGACAACGAGAAGAAGATCCGTGACAACCAGAAGCGTGTATTGCTGCTCGACAACCTGAGTGACTACATCAAGCCCGGCATGAGTATCGATGAGGTTCAGGCCATCATCGCCAACATGCGTACCGACTATGAAGAGCGCGTTGATGATCACATCATCAAGAATGCCGAGCTGTCCAAAGAGCGTAAAGACCTGAGTGCCAAGCTCAAAGCCATGAGCTCCAGCAAGTAAGCAAGCCTCTTTGCTACCTGAAAACACCGGCTTTAGGCCGGTGTTTTGTTTTCTGCCATCAGCTCGGATCTCTCATCAAGCTGCAACAATCGGCTCCCCTTTTTTTGATCGCCCTGTTACCATCGCTACAAAGCGGTCAACAGTTTTCAAGCCATTGACTTGAAAAGACTAAGCTTGAGTGAAACACAATAAATTGCGCAACCATGGCGGGGCTGATATGGGCGCATCAGAACAGACGGATTTGAACAAAGTGGCATCTCAAGATTCATCTGTCCCAAGCGCGGACGGCAAGTACAAGCGCAAGCGTCGTCCCTGGTGGCGTTGGTTGTTCTGCTTTCTCTTTTTGCTGTGCCTGGCGGCTGCGATTGCCCTGGTTGGCTATGAGATGCAGACCTCCCGACTGCAGTCGCAGGAGATCTCCCGCTATGCGGCCAAGCTGACCTATCAGGTCGAAGCTGGCCCCAGCAAGCAAATAATCTTCCCTGAGGATGGCCCCTTCGACAAGCGGCTCGGCTATGTGCTGTTGCCCATGATGCAGGAGCGTTTGCTGCAACGGGGTTATCAGGTCAGCGAGCAGACACACTTTTCCGATGCGCTCTATGACTATGCCAGCCGTGGTTTCTTTGTTCCCTATACCGAGAAAGTACAGGCCGGTCTGACCCTGCATGACTGCCGCGCCGAGCCCTTCTATCAATTCAAGTATCCGACTCACCATTACCCGGATTTTGCTTCCATTCCTCCCCTGGTCATCCAGTCGTTGTTGTTTATCGAGAACCGCGATCTGCTGAGCAACGAGCAGCCGTTGGCAAACCCGGCGGTAGATTGGCCCCGCTTTGCCAAGGCGGCCATGTCACAGGTGGGCAAGGCACTGGACATGCAGGATCAGTCCGCAGGGGGCAGTACACTGGCGACTCAGGTCGAGAAGTACCGCCACTCTCCCGATGGTCTGACGCTGTCACCGACCGAGAAGATCCGCCAGATGGCGTCAGCCAGTGTGCGGGCGTATCGATTGGGGCCGGAAACCCTGGAGGCGCGCAAGCTGGTTGCCTGGGCTTATCTCAACTCTGTGCCACTCTCGGCTGCCCCTGGTTATGGCGAGGTACATGGGCTGGGTGATGGCTTGTGGGTCTGGTTTGGCGCCAATGTGAACGAGGTCAATCGGCTGCTGGATCCGGCTCGTAACCAGGATGCGGCACTTGAAGATCAAGGACTTGCCTTGCGGCAGGTTGTTTCGCTGATGATCGCACACCGTCGCCCTTCCTATTATCTGGCGCAGGGACGGGATGCACTGGCGACCCTGACGGACAGTTATCTGCGACTGTTCGTGCAGGAGGGCATGATCACGCCGCCACTGATGGAGGCTGCGCTCAAGGCCAAACTTGGTTTCCGCGACTTCCTCCAGTCCCCCGCTATGACCCGAGTCAACAACAACAAGGGTTTGCAGGTCGCGCGCACTCGCCTGAGCCGCCAGCTCGGGGTGCAGCTGTATGATCTGGACCGGATGGATATGAGCGCGGATACCAGCCTCAATATGCCGCTGCAAAACGAGATCTCCCGTTATCTGCAACAGCTTGCCGATCCCGCGTTTGCTGCTCAGGTCGGCCTGTTTGGTGAGCGCCTGCTCTCGCCGGAGAAGACAGGGGATGTGCGTTACAGTTTCACTCTGTTCGAGAAATCACCGGAAGGTTTCAAGGTACGAGTGCAGACGGACAACACGGATCAGCCATTCGACATCAACGAAGGCAGCAAGCTGGAGCTGGGTTCCACTGCCAAGTTGCGGGTATTGACCACCTATCTGGAAATCATTGCAGAGCTGCACGACAACTATTCCGATATGCCAGCAGAGAGCCTGCGCAAGATTGAGGTCTCGGGTCAGGACAACCTCAGTCGCTGGGCCGTCTCCTATCTGATGACGGCCAAGGACAAGAGCCTGCCGCTGATGCTGGAGGCCGCACTGGATCGCCCATACTCCGCCAGTCCGAACGAAGGCTTCTTCACCGGGGGCGGTATGCACACCTTCAACAACTTCCGCCGTGAGGATAACGGACGCATTCCTGCAATACGAGATGCGCTGCGCGAGTCAATCAACTTGCCCTTCGTGCGTCTGATGCGGGACATAGTGCGCTACAGCCTCTATCGGGAGGGCAACCGCGCCCAGCTGCTCAAGGATGACAAGGATCCCCGTCGTACCGAGTATCTGGCCAAGTTTGCCGATAAGGAGGGGCAAACCTATCTGCTGCGCTTCTGGCGCAAGTATCGCGGCAAGACGGCAGATGAGCAGCTCGACACCTTCCTGGATGGCCTCAAGCCCAGCGCCGTACGACTTGCCGCCGTGCATCGCTATCTGATGCCGGATGCCTCGCAGGAGACCTTTGCCGCCTTCCTGGCCAAACGGTTGCCGCGTGACAAGCTCAGCGACAGACGCATTGAGCAGCTTTATACCAGCTATGGCCCAGGCAAGTATTCCTTGCCGGATCAGGGTTACATCGCGCGGGTGCATCCGCTGGAGCTGTGGTTGCTTGCCTATCTCAAGGAGTTCGACAAGGCGACCTTTGCCGATGCGGTTGAAGCCAGCCGGGATGAACGACAAGAGGTATACAGCTGGTTGTTCAAAACTCGTCACCGCAGTGCCCGTGACAGCCGTATCCGTACCATGCTGGAGGTCGAGGCCTTCCTCGATATCCATCAGCGTTGGGCCAAGCTGGGCTATCCATTCGACCATTTGGTGCCATCGTTGGCGACGGCTCTGGGCAGCTCAGGGGATAGACCCGCCGCGCTGGCCGAGTTGATGGGGATCATTCAGAACGGTGGCATTCGGGCTCCCACCCTGCGTATCGAACATCTCTCGTTTGCCAAGGGCACACCGTTTGAGACCAACTTTGAGCCCGTTCACTCCGAGGGCACCCGGGTGCTGCCCGCAGAAGTAGCGACTGCTTTGCGCAATGCACTCTCCAAGGTGGTGGAAGGGGGAACTGCAAGGCGTATCGCCGGTGCCTTTGCTCTGCCGGATGGCACTGTGCTGCCGATGGGGGGCAAGACGGGGACTGGCGACAACCGGATCGAGACAGTGGGTCGTTATGGCAATGTCACCAGTTCGCTGGCGCGCAACCGGACCGCGACCTTTGTCTTCTTTCTGGGAGAGGATCACTTCGGTACCCTGACCGCCTATGTGCCGGGCAGCCAGTCTGACAAGTTCCGCTTCACCTCTGCCCTGCCAGTGCAGGTGCTCAAGGGGATGGCTCCACTGCTGATGCCTTATCTGCAACCCGGTACTCATACACAGTGTATGGCGGGCAATTAGCTCGCAAACCAGGATAAAAAAACGGGGCCATATGTTGGCCCCGTTTTACGCTGTGTTGCTTGCTGCTCGCCATGAGGCGTAAGCCATCACTTACAGCAGGTCTTCGATTTCGCCACGCAGGTATTGGTACATTTCGCGATAGGCGACCGGCGGCTTGTTCAGTTCCCGTTCCTTGTTGGCGGAGCGGATCAGCTGGCGCAGCTTCTGGCGATCCAGCTCGTGGAACTGGGACATCAACTCGTTGAGTGCGCTGTCGCCTTCGTTGATCAGGCGCTCACGCCACTGTTCCAGGCGATGCAAGCGGGCATTCACGGTGGAGTGGCGGTTCTTGATGATGGAGAGCGCTTCTTCGATCGGCTCGATATCACGGCTGCGCATCAAGCGGCCGATGAACTGCAAATGGCGACGGAAGGACTCATCTTTCTTGGGTTTGAGTTTGCGGCCCAGCTCGACAGCATCGGCAAGCTCTTCATCCAACGGGATTTTTTCCAGCTCACTGTGGCTTAGAGAGACTATCTCTGCGCCCAGCTTTTGTAGCACCTCTGCATCACGCTTGAGCTGAGTCTTGCTGGGGCCCCAGTCTTCCAACTCGTTGTCGTCTTGATATTGACTCATCGGTCTCTTGATTCCTGTCATTCACGTTGGTGGATATGTTACCAGCTTCTCCCGCTGGGCGCAGGGGTCTGATATGCTTAGCCCCTTTCCTTCCTTCATATAGATGTGAGTTATGGATCAGCAAGACCAAATTCGCCAGGATCAAGCCCATCTCGAGGCCGTCGTTGCCGAGGCACTGGAGATAGCCAAAGGACTGGGCGCCTCGCTGGCCGAAGTCTCCATCAGCAAACAGACCGGGTTGTCGGTGAACACTCGGGGTTGTGAACTGGAAAGTATCGAATTCAACAAGGATGGTGCTCTGGGCATTGCGGTTTATCGCGATGGTTGCAAGGGTTCATCTTCCACCACGGATCTGGGCAAGCCAGCCATCCGCGCCGCTGTCGAGGCGGCCATGGAAATCGCCCGCCATACCTCTGCCGATGATTGTGCCGGTCTGGCAAATGCCGAGCTGCTGGCCTGGGATGCCCCCGATCTGCAACTGTGCCACCAAATCGAACTGGATCCCCAGCGCGGGATCGAGCTGGCCATCGAGTGTGAGCGGCTGGCGCTGGGTCGCGATGCCCGGATCAAACACTCCGATGGGGCCGGTTTCTCCAGCCACCTCGGCATCAAGGTCTATGGCAACAGCCACGGCTTCGTCAAAGGCTATGCGGCGTCACGCAACTCCCTGAGCTGCGTTCTGATTGGCGAGCTGGATGGCGACATGCAACGGGACTACGGCTACTCCTCGAGTCGTGACCTGGGTGGGCTCTGGAGTCCGCAACGCATCGCCGATGAGGCGGTGGAACGCACCGTCTCCCGCCTGGGTGCCCGCAAGATCTCCACTCGCCATGCGCCCGTGCTGTTTCACCCGGACACAGCCGCCGGTTTATGGGGCCATCTGGTGATGGCCATCAGCGGTGGCAGCCTCTATCGCAAGTCGAGCTTCTTGCTCGACAAATTGGGCAAGCAGATCCTGCCCCAGTGGCTCACTATCCAAGAGTTTCCCCACCTGCTGGGTGGACTGGCCAGTACGCCGTTTGACGGGGAAGGGGTACTTACCCGGAATATGGACATAGTGCGCAACGGCGAGCTGATGAGCTGGCTGCTTACCTCCTACTCCGCCCGCAAGCTGGGACTGACCACCACGGGTCATGCCGGTGGCATCCATAACTGGCAAGTTTCCAACACGGGCCAGGATTTCCAGGGGATGCTCAAGGAGATGGGGACAGGCCTGCTGGTGACCGAGCTGATGGGGCAGGGGGTCAACATCGTCAATGGCGACTACTCCCGTGGCGCAGCCGGTTTCTGGGTCGAGAATGGCGAGATTGCCTACCCGGTGGAAGAGATCACCATAGCAGGCAACCTGACCGAGATGTTTAGCCATATAGTGGCGGTGGGGCGTGACGAGGATGAGCGTTCCAGCCTCAAGACAGGTTCCGTACTGGTGGAGAACATGAAGCTGGCGGGACATTAATACCCGTCCTCACGTTGAATCCATGATATGAAAAAGGCCCCCTCGCCAACGCGAGGGGGCCTTTTTAACAGACATGTTCAAGGGTTGGCAATCAGCCCTTGATACGCTCGATGCGCCCGCCCAGACCTTGCAGCTTGTGCTCGATATCTTCGTAGCCACGGTCGATGTGATAGATACGGTCGACTATGGTGGAGCCTTCGGCGACGAAGCCTGCCAGCACCAGACTGGCGGAGGCGCGCAGGTCTGTGGCCATCACCTGGGCACCCTTGAGTTGTTCGGTGTCACGGCAGATGGCGACATTGCCCTGCAGCTCTATGTCCGCACCCATTCGCACCAGTTCCGGTACGTGCATGAAGCGGTTCTCGAAGATGGTCTCTGTGACCATGCCGGTGCCCTTGGCGACGGTGTTCAGCACGGTGAACTGTGCCTGCATGTCGGTCGGGAAGGCCGGGTAGGGAGCTGTCTTGATGGTGACGGGCTTGAGAGTGCGGCCTGTCATGTCGAGGGTGATCCAGTCAGCCCCTTTCTCGATCAAGGCGCCTGCCTCTTCCAGCTTGACCAATACCGCCTCCAGCAGGGAAGGATCTGTCTTGCGACAGGTGACCTTGCCACCGGTAATCGCTGCGCCAACCAGGAAGGTACCGGTTTCGATACGGTCAGGCTGCACGCTGTAGCTGCCACCGTGCAGACGCTCGACACCGTCGATGGTCAGAGTGTCGGTGCCCGCGCCCTGAACTTTGGCGCCAAGGGCGTTGAGGAAGTTGGCCAGATCGACTACCTCCGGTTCACGGGCGGCGTTCTCGATCACGGTGCGACCGTCGGCCAGGGTAGCGGCCATCATCAGGTTCTCGGTACCTGTGACGGAAACCATGTCCATCAGGATATGAGCGCCCTTGAGGCGGCCATCGACACGGGCCTTGATGTAACCATCCTCGATGGCAATCTTGGCGC
Source organism: Aeromonas sp. 2HA2 (assembly GCF_029237345.1). Taxonomy (NCBI): domain Bacteria; kingdom Pseudomonadati; phylum Pseudomonadota; class Gammaproteobacteria; order Aeromonadales; family Aeromonadaceae; genus Aeromonas; species Aeromonas sp. 2HA2. The sequence goes on from NZ_JAACGB010000002.1 coordinate 7,432, forward strand.
CCATCAGCTCCAGGCCGTGGACGTGCAGGTTCACCGGACGGGCACCGATGGCGCAGCCACCGGGCAAGGAGACGTCGGCAGCCCCGAAACGGGCAGCAAGCGGGCCGAGCGCCAGTATGGATGCGCGCATGGTCTTCACCAGCTCGTAGGGGGCGACGTGGTTGTTCACCGCACCGGTCAGCACTGTCACGTTGCCGTTGACCTTGGTGGTGGCGCCCAGCATCTCCAGCAGCTTGAGGGTGGTACCCACGTCTTTCAGGCGCGGTACGTTGGAGAGGTGGATCTCCTCATCACACAGCAGGGTGGCGAACAGGATCGGCAGGGCGGCATTTTTGGCGCCAGAGATGGTCACTTCGCCGTTGAGAGTACAACGACCATCGATCTTGAATTTGTCCATTTACTTAGATACCAATCAGGAGGGCAGTAGGAATTTACGTTCGCGTTTCCACTCGGCATCGGTAAAGGCCTTGATGGAGAGTGCGTGGATGGCGTTGCTGGCGATCTTGTCCATCAGCGGGGCATAGATGGCCTGCTGCTTCTTGACCCGGCTCATGCCGTCAAACATGTCACCGACGGCGATCACTTGATAGTGACTGCCGTCTCCTTTGACATGGACTTCGGACAATGGCAGAGCCTCAAGGAGTATCGCTTCAATTTCAGAGACTTGCATTATGCGTCCTCAGTTGTGAGCGGAGTTGACTGAAACAGACTGGCCACTCCATACAGGTTGGCCAGGGTATAAAAATCAGTGGAGGCGCCCACCAGTTGCGGTGTGGCGCCTCGTACCAATACGGCTTTGGCCCATTTGACCAGCAGTGCCAGCCCGGCGGAGTCCAGGGTGGTGACGCCACTCAGTTCGAGCTGATCTTCCTGCCACCACTCGGCGCGGCGTTGCCACAGGGCATTGACCTGTGGTGCCTGCAGATCGCCGCTAAATTTCATGACTTGATGACCAACGGCTTGGCATTGTGAGCACGCAGCTGGGCGATCACTGCATCTATGCCATTCTGGCGAATGAGGCCGCCCAGCTCGTTCTGCTTGGCGGAGAGCAGGCTGATCCCTTCGGCGACCATGTCGAAGGCCTTCCATTCACCGGTCTTGTTGTTCTTGCGCAGCTTGAATTCGAGGAAAATATCCGGCTTGCCGGCCTCTTTCACGCTGACGTTGACGGCTGTGATATTGCTGTCACCCGGCGCCTTGCCCGGCTCGACTTTGACGGTTTGCTTGTCGAAATGGGCCAGCGCATCGGCATAGGAACTCACCATGTACTCGGTGAACACCTCGACGAAGGCGTCACGCTGGGCCGGGGTGGTCTGCTTGATCTGGTTGCCGAGCACCTTGTAGGCAGCGAAGCGGTTGTCCACGTAGGGCAGCAACTCTTCACGGATGATGACCCGCAGGTGATCCGGATTGCTCTTGACCTGGGACTTGTCCGCCTTCAGGCGGGCAAAGGTCTGCTTGGCCGCTTCGTCCACCAGGGCATAGGGGTCGGCGGCATTGGTGGCGTGAGCCACCAGGGAAAACAGCATGCTGGTCATCAGACCCAGCAACAGGGCGATCTTCTTGAACATGGTTACTCCTTACTTGCTGTCGGATTTGGTGTCGGAAGACTGGCTATAGAGGAACTTGCCAATCAGGTCTTCCAGCACAATGGCTGATTTGGTGTCTTCAATCATGTCGCCATCCTTGAGCATGCTGGTACCCATCTCCTCGTCGGTGAAACCCGGCATCAGGCCTATGTACTGCTCGCCGAGCAGGCCCGAAGTCAGGATGGAGAGGGTGCTGGTTTCGGAAAACTCGCCGGCACTCTTTTGCATCAGCAGGGAGACGACCGGCACCTGGCTCTTGGCATCCAGGGTGATGTCGCTGACCCGACCGACGACGACGCCACCAACCTTGACCGGTGAGCGCACTTTCAGGCCGCCGATATTATCGAAATGGGCGCGCAGGGTATAGGTTTCTCCTTCCGGTTTGAAACTCAACCCTGCTACTTGCAGTGCCAACGCCAGAATGGCACCGATGCCGGCCAGCATGAAGGCGCCAACCAGGAATTCTACTTTGCTGAACTTCATCTTTACCTTATCCAAACATGACTGCGGTGAGTATAAAATCCAGGCCGAGCACGGCCAGGGAGGAGTGGACCACGGTACGGGTTGTGGCCTGACTGATCCCGGCCGAGGTCGGCTTGGCATCATAACCGTTAAAGAGCGCAATCCAGGTGACTACCAGAGCGAAGATCAGGCTCTTGATGGCACCTTGCATGATGTCATCCTGCCAGTCGACGGATGCTTGCATGGCGGACCAGAAGCTGCCTTCGTCCACCCCCAGCAGATCCACACCGACCAGCTTGCCACCGAAGATGCCGATCAGGCTGAACATGAAGGCCAGCAGCGGCATGCTGATGACGCCGGCCCAGAAGCGAGGGGCCACTACCCGGCGCAGCGGGTCGACCGCCATCATCTCCAGACTGGAGAGCTGTTCTGTGGCCTTCATCAGGCCGATCTCGGCAGTCAGTGCAGAGCCGGCGCGGCCGGCAAACAGCAGGCCGGTCACAACGGGACCCAGCTCCCGCAACAGGGAGAGGGAAACCAGCGGGCCCAGGCTCTGCTCGGCGCCGAAGTCTTTCAATACGTTGTAACCCTGCAACGAGAGCACCATGCCGATGAAGAGGCCGGAGACCAGTATGATGGCAACGGACTGCACACCCACGACATACAACTGCTGAAGCAGCAGGGGGAAGTGCTTGCGTGGCTCGGGTTTGCCTGCCAGCGCATGAAACAGCATTATGGTGGCACGGCCGATGGAGCTGATGACGCGCACGCCAACCCGGCCCAGCTTGCTTACTTGGCTTATCAACATCACAGATCCTGTAGCAGGTCGCCTGCCGGAAAATGAAACGGGACAGGACCGTCGGGCAATCCAAGCAGGAATTGCTCGACTTCGGGATTATGCTCTTCGCGCAGCTGCGCCGGCGTGCCGTGCGCCACCACCTTGCGGTTGGCGATGATATAGGCGTAATCGGCGATGGTCAGCACTTCGTTCACGTCGTGGGTCACGATGACGGAGGTGATGCCGAGGGCGCTGTTCAGCTCCTTGATCAGCTTGACCAGCACCGCCATCGTGATGGGGTCCTGGCCGACAAACGGTTCGTCATACATGATGAGGTCCGGATCCAGCGCTATGGATCTGGCCAGCGCCGCACGGCGTGCCATGCCACCGGAGAGTTCGGACGGCATCAGCTGAGCCGCCCCGCGCAGACCCACGGCCTGCAGCTTCATCATGACAATGGTGTGGATCAGCTCCTCCGGCAGACCGGAGTGCTCCCGCAGCGGGAAGGCCACGTTGTCGTAGACCGTCATGCCGGTAAACAGGGCGCCGCTCTGGAACAGCATGCTCATCCGCTTGCGCACTTCGTACAGGCGAGAGCGGGAGAGGGTGGGGATATCTTCCCCGTCAAACAGGATATGACCGGACTCCGGCTTGATCTGGCCACCGATCAGCCGCAGCAATGTGGTCTTGCCGATGCCGCTCGGGCCCATGACCGCAGTGACCTTGCCACGGGGAATGGTCAGGTTGATCCCGTCGTATAACAGCCGATCTCCGTGACTGAAGGTCAGATCGGAGATGGTGATAAGGTCATTGTTCAAACAATTGTCCATCCGGTGTAAATGAAGAGCGAATTTTATGGGCTAGTCTAGGTCTAAGCAACAGCAAGGAACAACTATTGAACAGCCTGCCTCCTCAAAAGCGCGACAGTTTTGCGTCACAGATTGTCTCTCTTTTGGGACCGAGAAGTATCCGATTCGCTTATCTCGACAGACTTTTTTATAATCCCGCAGCAAATTTCCGCCCGGAGCTGTGCCCTTATGTCTGTAAAGCCTGAGAAAGTGTCTGAACTGTTCGATTTTCGTCGCAGCGCCCGTACTGTGCTGGACATTGAAAAACAAGCGATTGATGGACTCTACCAGTACCTGAACGATGCCTTTGACAAGGCATGCGAGCTGGTGCTGCGCTGCAGTGGCAAGATAGTGGTCACCGGCATGGGTAAGTCAGGTCACATCGGGAGCAAGATTGCTGCCACCTTGGCCAGCACTGGCACCCCTGCCTTCTTCCTCCACCCGGGTGAAGCCAGCCACGGGGATCTGGGGATGATCTCCAGCGGTGACCTCATCATCGCCATCTCCAATTCCGGTGAGAGCGACGAGATCCTGGCCCTGCTGCCGGTACTCAAACGTCGCGGCATCCAGTTGATCTGCATGACCGGCAATCCGGCCTCCACCATGGCCAAAGAGGCCAACGTGCATCTGTGCATCAAGGTGGATAAAGAGGCCTGCCCGCTGGGCCTGGCGCCTACCTCCAGCACCACGGCTACCCTGGTGATGGGCGATGCACTGGCGGTTGCCCTGCTGGAAGCCCGCGGCTTCACCGCCGATGACTTCGCGCTCTCCCACCCTGGTGGCTCCCTTGGTAAGCGGTTGCTGCTGCGGGTCGGTGACCTGATGCATAGTGGCGATCTGTTGCCCCAGGTGGGGATAGATGCCACCATCAGCCAGGCGCTGCTGGAAGTGAGTCGCAAAGGTCTGGGCATGACGGCGGTCGTCAACGAAGAGGGTCTGCTGGCCGGACTGTTCACCGATGGTGACTTGCGCCGGATCCTGGATCTGCAGGTGGATATCCATCACACCTCGATCGCCAAGGTGATGACGACCAACTGTGTTACCGTTGGCCCCGAGATGATGGCGGCAGAAGCGGTCAAACTGATGGAAACCAGAAAGATCAACGGATTACTGGTGGTGGATGGTGACAAGCGCCCGCTGGGGGCCTTCAACATGCATGACCTGCTGAAAGCCGGAGTAATTTGATGCAAAACGTACCGACCCTTTATGGTCCGGTGACGCGCAGCCAATACGACAGGGCGGCGCAAATCCGCCTGCTGGTGTGCGATGTGGATGGGGTGCTCTCCAACGGCCTCATCTATATGGGCAATGACGGCGAAGAGCTGAAAACCTTCTGTACCCGCGATGGCGCCGGTATGCGGGCCCTGCTCAACGCCGGGATCGAAATAGCCATCATCACCGGGCGCAACTCCCGCATCGTCAGCGATCGGATGAAGAGCCTAGGGGTGCAGCATCTGGTACAGGGGGCGGATCAGAAGCTGCCCCACTTCGAGGCGCTGCTGACCAGGCTGGGTCTGGAAGCGTCACAAGCCGCCTATATGGGGGATGACACCATAGATCTGCCGGTGATGCAGGCCTGCGGGCTCGGCATTGCCGTGGCCGATGCTCATCCGCTGGTACTGGCCCGGGCCGACATGGTGACTCGACTGGCTGGCGGCGTCGGCGCTGTGCGTGAGGTATGTGACCTCCTACTGCAGGCGCAAGGGCATGGCGATTATCAGCCAGAGGCCTCGGTATGAGCAGACAGACACTGTTGTTCGTCCTGCTGTTTCTGGTGGCGCTGGCCGCCTGGCAGATTGGTGATGTCGACCTGACGCCGGAGCCGACTACCAAGGCAGAAAACTACCAGCCGGACTTCACCGCAAGGAACCTGGTGACCACCCGTTTTGATGTCAACGGTCGACGCACAGAACGGTTGGAGTCCGAGTATGCGGAGTATTACCAAGTCATCGAGCAGGCTACCTTCAACAAGCCGGTGGTCTACATGTTCGACAAGCAGGGTGAGGCCGAGTGGAAAGTCACGGCCGACACAGGTGTCCTCAATACAGACGACAACGTGATCCTGCGCGACAAGGTACATCTGGATGGCCTGCTGCCCACCTCCTTCATCTCCACACTGGATACCCCCTATCTGGAGCTGGATCTGGTGACTCAGAATGTGAGAAGCAATCAGCATGTCAGCATAGTGGGTAAGGAATTCCAGACCGAAGGCGTTGGCCTGAAGGGTCATCTGGAACGCAAATATTTTGAATTACTGGATCAGGGCCATGCCATCTATTTCAATGAAAAACGCTAATCTGGCCCTCGCGGCTTTGCTGCTGTGCGGTACCGTGAGTGCCAAAGAGTCCGACTTTGCCGAAAAGGTCTATGTGGATGCGGTCAGACAGGTGGCCGAGATGCAGGACAACCGCATCACCTTCAGTGACGATGTCATCATCACTCAGGGCACCATCAAGATTAAGGCTGACAAGGTGGTGGTGATCCGTTCCGGCGACAAAGGGGCCGAGGTCATGACGGCCTATGGCAAGCCTGCCACCTTCTTCCAGATCTTGGACAACGGCAAACCGGTCAACGCCCACGGCAACAGCATTCGCTACGAGCTGAAGAATCGCCTGGTGACCATTACCGGTAACGGTCAGCTCAAACAGGAAGACAGCCAGGTTAACGGTGACCTGATCCGCTACGACATCGTCAAACAGAAGATGATCGCCGAGAGCAAGGGGCCGACCCAGCGGGTCAAGACGGTGTTCCTGCCTGATCAGGTAGAGAACTTCGACAAGCCCGCCGACCAGAAGAAGCAGGGAAAATAAACCATGGCAGTGTTGAAAGCAGCCGGCCTGCAAAAAAGTTACAAGCGTCGCATGGTGGTCAGTGACGTGAGTCTGGAGGTGGGTACCGGCCAGATCGTCGGCCTGCTCGGCCCGAACGGTGCCGGCAAGACCACTTCCTTCTACATGATAGTGGGGCTGGTGCAGAGCGATGCCGGCCTCATCACCATCGACGATCAGGACATCAGCCAGCAGCCCATGCATATCCGTGCCCGTAACGGCATCGGCTATCTGCCGCAGGAGGCCTCCATCTTCCGTCGTCTGTCCGTGTTCGACAACCTGATGGGGGTCATGCAGACCCGCAAGGGGCTGAGCCGCGAAGAGCGTGAAGACAAGGTCGAACAACTGCTGGAAGAGTTCAACATCACCCATATCCGTGACAACCTGGGTCAGAGTCTGTCAGGGGGGGAGCGACGCAGGGTCGAGATCGCCCGCGCGCTGGCGGCCGAGCCGCGCTTTATTCTGCTGGATGAGCCGTTTGCCGGGGTCGACCCCATTTCTGTAATAGACATCAAGAAGATCATCCAGCATCTGAAAGATAGAGGCCTTGGTGTCTTGATCACTGACCACAACGTCAGGGAGACTCTGGACGTATGTGAGAAGGCTTATATCGTCAGCCACGGCAAGATGATCGCCGAAGGTGCACCGGCCGAGATCCTTGCCGATGAACAGGTCAAGCGCGTCTATTTGGGCGATCAATTCAGTCTATAGTAAGGGGGCATCTCTTCATTTCCTTTGACGACTGCCTCGCTGAACATAAGGATATCCCGACGTAGATGAAGCCGACATTACAGTTGCGTCTCGGTCAGTCCCTGACCATGACGCCGCAATTACAACAAGCGATTCGTCTGCTCCAGCTCTCCACCCTGGAACTCCAGCAGGAAATTCAGCAAGCGCTCGATAACAATCCTTTGCTTGAGCAAGAGGAGAATGACGTTCAGGAGACCAGCCCGGAAGAGCCCGTCGACGATAGTCAGCTCGATTCCAGCGATGCCATGGCCCAGGATCAGATGCCGGACGAACTGCCGGTAGATACCACTTGGGAAGATGTCTATTCAGCTGGCACAGCCCAGAGCGCAGGCCCCATCCACGATGGGGAGGACAGCGTCTATCAGGGGGAAACCACCGAGAACCTGCAGGACTATCTGCTGTGGCAGATGCGCCTCACCCCGTTCAGCGATCTGGATGCTGCCATTGCGCTGGCCATCATAGATGCCATTGATGACTCCGGTTATCTGACCGTCTCTCTCGAAGATATACAGGCGGCGGTGAGCAGCGAGGATGTCGAGGTGGAACTCGACGAGGTCGAGGCCGTGCTCAAGCGGGTGCAGCATTTCGATCCGGTCGGCATCGCAGCGCGCTCGGTGCAGGAGTGTCTGCTGATCCAGCTTGGCCAGTACGCTCCTGAACTGCCCTGGCTCAATGAGGCCAGGGAGGTGATCAAGGAGCACATGGACTTGCTCGGCAACCGTGATTACCGCACCCTGGCCCGCAAGACCAAGCTCAAGGAGAGTGACCTCAAGGAGGTGCTGGACCTTATCCAGCAGCTGGAGCCCAGGCCGGGTAACGGCATCATACAGAGTGACTCCCAGTACGTGATCCCGGATGTCACCGTCGTCAAGAAGGGCAACAAATGGGTCGTCGAGCTCAACCCTGATTCTGCACCGCGCATCCGGGTCAACGAGACCTATGCCGCCATGGCCCGTCAGGCGCGTACCAGCCAGGATACCCAGTTCATTCGCTCCCACTTGCAAGAAGCCAAGTGGTTCATCAAGAGTCTGGAGAGTCGCAACGACACCCTGCTCAAGGTGGCGACCTGTATTGTCGAGCAACAACAGGGCTTTTTCGAGTATGGTGAAGAAGCCATGAAGCCCATGGTGCTCAACGATATCGCCGAGGCGGTGGAGATGCATGAGTCGACCATTTCCAGGGTAACGACCCAGAAATACATGCATACCCCCCGCGGCATCTTCGAACTGAAGTTTTTTTTCTCCAGTCATGTGAACACAGAAGGAGGAGGAGAGTGCTCATCGACCGCAATTCGCGCGCTGATCAAGAAGCTGGTGACGGCGGAGAATCCCGCCAAGCCGCTAAGTGATAGCAAGATCGCGGATTTGCTGGCCGAACAGGGTATTATGGTGGCGAGACGCACGATCGCAAAGTACCGTGAATCCTTGTTGATCCCGCCATCCAATCAGCGCAAACGCCTGGTTTAGGCAAAACAAAAGGAAGACGTTATGCAAATTAACCTGACCGGACACCATGTCGAGATCACCGAAGCTCTGCGTGATTATGTGAATAACAAATTTGCCAAACTCGAGCGTCACTTTGACCACATCAACAATGTTCATGTGGTGTTGAGCGTAGAAAAACTGAACCAGATCGCCGAAGCCAAGCTGCATGTCAGCGGTGGTGAGGTGTTCGCCAATTCACAGCATGCTGATATGTATGCTGCGATTGATACCCTGCTGGACAAGCTGGATCGGCAGATCATCAAGCACAAAGATAAGTTAAATCAAAAATAACTATGCAACTTGAACACATACTGAGTCGGGACTGCACCAAAAGTGCGGTCCCTTGTACCAGCAAGAAACGCGCCCTCGAGATCATCAGTGAATTAGCCGCTGAGCGCTTGGGGACCTCTCGCCAGACACTGTTCGAGTGTTTGCTGGCACGAGAAAAAATGGGCAGTACCGGGATCGGTGCCGGTATCGCCATTCCCCACGGCCGGATCGGTGACGAGTTTCCACCGACCGCCATCCTGATGACCTTCGCAGAGCCTATCCCCTTCGACTCCATCGACAATCAACCGGTTGACCTGCTCTTTGCCCTGCTGGTGCCGGAAAGTGAGTGCAAACAGCACCTCAAGACCCTTTCCCTGATGGCATCCAAACTGGGCGACAAGGCGGTTTGCCGCCAGTTGCGCCAGGCAACCAGCGATGAAGATCTCTATCAGATCATGACGTCGGCCTGATATTCGGGCCCTCGTGATGACCCCAAGCGGTGAGGCAGCAAGATGCAATTAATAGTGGTAAGTGGGCGCTCCGGCTCGGGCAAGACAGTTGCCCTGCGCGTGCTGGAGGATCTGGGTTATTACTGTGTGGATAACCTGCCGGTCAACCTGCTGCCCCAGTTGATCGTGTCGGTCGAGAGCCAGTATGACAAGCTGGCGGTCAGTATCGACGTGCGCAACCTGCCGGTGAGCGCAGACAAGCTGGAGACCCTGCTGGCTCAGGTTCGCAATGAGGGCAGGGTGGAATTTTCCAGTTTCTTCTTCGATGCGGAGAACTCCACCCTGCTCAAGCGCTACGGCGAGAGCCGCCGGCTGCACCCCTTGTCCCGCAAGCAGCTCTCACTGGATGAGGCGATCCGTGAAGAGACCAATCTGCTGGCGCCGCTCTCCTCGACTGCCGATTTGCGTATCGACACCACCAGCCTCAGCATTCATGACCTGAGTGAGCTCATCAAGACCCGGGTGCTTGGCAAGAAAGAGAACGAGTTGGTGCTGGTGTTCGAGTCATTCGGCTTCAAGTACGGCATCCCCAAGGACGCCGACTTCGTGTTCGATGCTCGCTTCCTGCCAAATCCACACTGGATCCCCGAGCTCAAACCCTTTACCGGCAAGGATGAGCCTGTGGCCCGCTACCTTTCCAGCCAGCCAGACGTGATGCAGTTCATCCTGCAGATTGAAAACATGCTGGCGACCTGGTTGCCACATCTGGAGCGCAACAATCGTAGCTATGTCACTGTGGGAATTGGTTGCACCGGTGGTCAGCACAGGTCCGTGTTCATCGCAGAGCAGCTGGCTGGCGCGTTCCGCTTGCTCGGCAAGAACGTCCAGATCCGCCACCGCACCCTCGACAAAAGTACGCCGCAACATTGATGGACCAATAGGAAGATCAGATGACCGTCTCAGCCTCGGTGGAAGTGAAGAACAAACTGGGTATGCATGCCAGACCGGCCATGATGCTGTTCGAGCTGGTACAGGGCTTCGATGCCCACGTGCTGCTGCGCAATGAGGACGGCATCGAGGCCGATGCAGACAGCGTGATCGGCCTGCTGATGCTGGATTCAGCCCAGGGCAAGCAGGTGGAAGTACAGGTGGAGGGCCCCGAAGAAGTGGAGGCGCTGGCCGCCGTGGTGGCGCTGTTCACCTCCGGCTTCAACGAGGAGTGACTCACTCCCCGCCCTGGTTCAGGAACCGGTGCGCGCCAGCCCCTTGAAGCTGGCAAAATCCCGACAAGCCAGCAGACTCTTGCTGGCTTTTTCGTTCATCAGCGCCAGAAACAGATCGTAGAGCCCCATCGCCTCTTCGTAGTCCGCCTTGCTGATGGCCAGCATGAATATCAGAGTGGCTGTCTCGCCATTGCCCCAGTCGATCCCCTGTGGTGCCAGCACTGTATAGACCAGGGTGCGGCGGGCCAGCAGGCCGAGTGAGTGGGGCAGGGCTATGCCTTCTCCCAGCAGGGTGGAGACGATGCGCTCCCGTTCGTGGAGTGAACTTCTGAACCCCGCTTCCACCAGGTCTTCCTGTTCCAGCTGATCGCAGATGCGGGCGAACAGCTGACTCTGGTTGAGTGGCTCATTGACCACCATGAAGTGGTCGGCATCGAAGTATTTGTCGAGCAGGTAGGGGCGGGTGCGGTCGATCAGCACCAGTTTGCCGAGCTGCTCCAGCTGATACTGGGTCGGGAAAGGTGCCACCTGCACCACGGGCACGTTCTTCTCGCTCACCTTGACAGTGCTGATGACAAAATCCTGCTCTATCCGCGTCAATCCCTCGTAATCTCGCACCGACTCCAGGCTGGCCAGTTGCAGCTGGGGATATTCCCGCTTGATGCGCGCCTCCAGCACCCGGAAGGTGGCGTTGCCGGCATCGCACAGCAGCAGTGCCTGGGGACGGCGGGTGTAGCCGATGTCGTAGTGGCGCTCCAGCCCTACCCCGATATGGATTACCAGGTAGCCAATTTCGTGGTGGGTCAGCCGGTAAGGTGTCTGTTTTATCCACTCCGAAATGGCGGCCAGCGTGATGTCGTAGGCGAGGGGATAGTACTGCTTGATGTGATCCGCCAGCGGATTGTGGCTGCCAATCTGGTATTTGACCCGCAGCAGCATGGCGCTGATATGGGTCTGCAGATCCGCTCGCAACTGCAGGTCGCCGCGCAGATCATAGGGATAGTGCTGATGGATATAGGCAAGCAGATGCTCGACCAACTGCTCGCTCTCGGCGGCCATGGCCGGGCTGAGCCTGGGCGTGTCAGCGGTGAGGCGGGCCTGGATCTGGATGGCGAGGCAGGCGATCTCCTCCTCTCCCGGTGGCATCAGGGTCGGCAGCTCTGCATAAATGTCACTGGCTACGGCGGCCAGCGTCTCTGTGATGTCTTCGCTGGCAAACTGGCGCAGCTCGTGCCCCGCAGCCTGCCGCAGCAGGGCGACGGCGCAGTAGATGGTGAGCTGCTGCAGGCTCTCGTCGGCGAGGCGCAGCTGATGGCGGCTGAGCTGGGCATGGATGTGATTGCCCACTACCTCCAGCGTCTTGCTGGGGCAAAGGTTGGGCAGCAGGCTCTGCAACTGGTTGTTGTGGAGCAGCTCCTGATAGAGCAACTGGGTGAGGCAGGCCCTGATCGCCGTCTCCCCACCCTGGATGCGCATGCCCAGCCGTGGCTTGCTGTCGATGAGCAAGCCAAAGTGGGCGAGCCGCTCCCGCACTTCCGCCATGTCCCCCTGCAGCGCCGCCCGGCTCAGATACCAGGTATCCGCCAGTTCGTCGAGCTTGATCCCCTGTTCCGCCGTCAGCAGCAAGATCTGCAGGTGCAGCACTCGCTCGCGGCTGGTGCGCGGCAGGCTGCTCTCCTGCTCCTGGGCCGCCAGCAACTCATCAAACAGCCCCTGATTGTAAATCTTGAGCTGGTAGCCGCTGCCACGCTGGTGGATCAGGTGGGCGCCGTGGGTGGCAATCAGCTCGTTGAGGGTCGCCACGTCGGTGCGCACAGTGCGGGTGGAGACATTGAGGCGGCGAGCCAGCTCCTCCTGTGGCAGCGGTTCGGCATGGAGCTGGGTCAGCAGTTGATGGAGTCTGGGGTGGGGCAGCTTGGTCATGAGGGGGGACGGGACTCCTGTCGCGAAATAAAGGGTCGATGTTAACAAGCGGGTCATTAACAAGCCAGGCACCGGCCAGTGATCGGACCGGTGCCATCTTTCATCACGCCAGCAGTCGTTTCACCGTGGCGAGCAGGGTGCGTACATCCTGGGGGCGGGTCTGGCCGCTCTCGCTGTCGATGATGGAGCTGTAGACGTGGGGGATCACCTTTTCGACCCCGGCGTCCAGTGCGATCCGCACTATCTCTTCGAAGTTGTCGAGATCGATGCCACCTGTGGGCTCCAGCCAGAAGCCGTGGCGGGCACAGGCCTCGGCCACCGCCTGATACTCGTCACGACACTCCAGCCCTCCCATGGGGAAGAACTTGACCGAGCTGCCGCCCATGTCCTTGAGCATGGCGATAGCAGTGTCGATGGGCACAATCCCGTCCGGTTGCTGGGCACTGAGGGGCCCGGTGGAGATCTTCACCATGCCGGGGGTGCCGGTGGGGGAAATGAGGCCATTGACCAGCGTCTCTGGCTGGCCCAACAGCGCCCGGCTGGCACCCACCCCTGTGAAGACCTGATTGACGTGCTGGGGCTGCAGCTGGCAAGCCAGCTCGGCTACCATGGCGGACTGGCGTGGATCGCCCGCCCCCAGCCCGATGGAGAGAGCGTTGTCGATGAGCTTCGCGTAATCGCGCATGTCGGCGACCGCGGAGGGCACATCCGGATAGTTCTTGGAGAGTACACCGACCAGTACATGGCCTTCGGCCGCCTCATAAATGTCGACAGCATTCTGTTTGGACCCCGCCAGTACGTTGAGGCAGACACGGTTGCGGTAGTAATTGGGAGTTAGGGACATCAGAGATCCTCCGGAATTAGATATGGCCTTCGATGACGGCATGCTGTTTGGAGCCCGCTAATACATTGAGGCAGACACGGTTGCGGTAGTAATTGGGAGTTAGGGACATCAATGATTCTCCTGAACGAGGTTGGCAATGGCGGCATGGATCTGGTCGAGCTGGGGGGCGGTGACGCTGCGCACGTCGATCTCGATGTGGCCTTCGTTGGCCTTGTAGCCACGGCAGTAGATGGCGGGGTTGCCCTGTTGCAGTCGAGCCACCAGTTGGACTGTGGTTATGCCGATCTGCTGGTGGTCAAAAGCAATATCGGTGCGGGCTATGTCGCGCCCCGCATTGTCCCATACCACTTTTGCGCTGACGCCCGGAAGCTGGTTGAGGCGCTCGATGAAGGGGGCCATCTTGGCGACCATGGCGGCGCCGCTCTCCTTCTCTTTTTCCAGATAGCGCTCTATGGCGCGGGTCAGGCCGAGGATCCCCTCCTTGCCCACCTTCATGGCCCGGCCTATGCCGTTGGCCTGCTGCTTGACCCATTCCACATACTGACGTTTGCCGAGCACCAACCCGCTGGTGGGCCCTTCGATGGCCTTGGCGCCACTGTAGATCACCAGATCCGCCCCCTGGTTGTAATAGAGACGCAGGTCCTCTTCCGCTGCCGCATCGACGATCAGTGGCAGCTGGCGAGCCTTGGCCACTTCTGCCGCCTCTGCCACCGACAGAATGCTCTTCTGCACGCAGTGATGGGACTTGATGTAGAGGATGGCTGCGGTATTGGGATTGATGGCGGCGGCCAACTGGACGGGGGAGCACTCGTTGGCATAACCGGCCTCCACCACCTTGCCGCCACCCAGGTTTACCATGGTGCCGACCGGCGCGCCGAAGTTGACGTTGTGCCCCTTGGGCAGCACGATTTCACTCGGCACCCCGTGGGCATGGGCGTGCAGCTGCTCCAGCCGGTAGGGGTCGCCACGCACTATCACGGCGGCCACCGACTGGGCTATGCCGGCGCTGGCGCAGGAGACCACCACAGCATCTTCCACATCCAGCAAGCCTGCCAGGTAGGCACCTGTCTTGTTGACCAGATCCTTCACCTCGAAGTAGTGGCCCAGGCCGAAGTTGACCGCATCGACCACCTCCTGCTCTGGGGTGGAGACGCCGAGAATGGTCATGCGCCCGGAGGCGTTGATCACGGGTTTGAGCTGATATTTCTCATAAACAGAAGGCATGGTGTGATTTCCCATAGTGAGTCAGAACCAGGTCACCACCCACCAGGGCGGCGAGGGGAAGCAGTTGCAGGTCGCCGCTGCGCGACTGTGCCTCGGTATCCATAAACAGGGTCGGGCCGCTGGCCAATTCGAACAGGGTCAGATCGGCATCGGCGCCCACCTCGAGCCGCCCCTTTCCGGCCAGGCGCAGGGCATCGGCGGCCTGTTCGGTGACGCAGGCGATCACCTGCTCCAGCGTCATGCCGATGGCGAGAAACTTGGACATGACGTGGGCCAGGCTGTAGACGGGCCCTTTGATGCGGTTTTTGCAGTAGATATCCGAGCTGATGGTGTGGGGCAGTATCCCCTGACGGATGGCAAGCTCCGCCACCTCGAAGCTGAAGCTGGCGCCGCCGTGGCCTATGTCGAGCAAAAGGCCCCGTTGCATCGCCTCGCGCACCGCAACCCGTAGCTTGCCAGCCGGGGTCAGGATGCGGTTGGGTTTGCCGTTGAAGCAGTGAGTCAGCAGGTCGCCATCCCCCAGCAGGGAAACTATCTCGTCCAGGTCTGGTGGCGTGTTGCCTACATGCACCATCAGCGGCAGCTGGCCGTGGGCCTGTTGCAGCGCCTTGGCCATGCGCAGTGGTTGCAGGCCATTTTTGCCCACCACGCTGCCGCTCATGCGCGCCTTGATGCCGACGATGAAGTGGGGGTGGCGGGCAATGGCGGCGGACGCGAGATCGGCATCCAGATCCCGGCTGTCCGCCAGCTCGTTCTGGCGCAGCAGGCCGATGCGGGAGATGTTGAGCAGGGCGTGCACCCGGGTCTTGCAGCCCGAGGCCAGCCGCTGGAAGTCATCCACGTCGTCGGCGCCTGTGCTGCCCGCGTCAATGACTGTGGTGACGCCGGATTCCACCCCTACCTTGTCCGGCTCATCGTGATAGATGGGGGAGGCGGGATAGCAGTGGGTGTGGCCGTCGATCCAACCCGCACTTACATGCACCCGGCCAGCCAGATCCAGGGTTTGCTTCGCCTCGGTCTTTGCCGGCAGCTGGCCGAGGGCCGCTATCTTGCCGTCCCGGATGGCGATATCGATGAGCTCGCCATTTCCCAGGCGTCCCGCTCTGATGATCATGTCGTACATGCTTATATCCCTCTTGGAACCTGCTTGCGCTCTTACTGCGAGGCCGTGATCAAGGCTCATGTGCTGCTCGGAATCCTCACGTATATCTATACGCTCCGGTTCCTGCGTTGCTCTTCACCTTGCTGACGACCTCTCGCGACAGATCGCAAACAGGTTCTTAAATGCCGCCCGAGAGACGGCCTGTGATTAAGCTAGGGCGACCGGGAAGAAGGTGCCGAGCAGCATGGCGCCCAGGATGGCGCCCCCTGTGATGGGCTTGCTCCATACATAGAACAGCAGTGCCCCCAGCAGGGAACCCAGTCCTATGGGGATAGAGGCACCCATGGCGGAGAGGATGATCAGGGGGCCCAGGAAGCGGCCCGAGCTGTTGCCTGCACCCATCATGACGTCCGCACCGTAGGTGGAGTTGCTCTGGTTGATGGTGAACTTGCGCGCCAGGATGATGATGTAGCCAATCGCCAGACCAATCACCATGCCGGTCACCAGCGAGGCGCCGAAGTTCTCCACTGGATAGAGAATGCCGGCCCCCAGCAGCAGGGCGGGCACGCCCAGGCCGACGCCGGTCTGGATGGCGCCGCCTATGTCCAGGATCCCCACCAGGGAGCCCTCTATGATGCGGGCAAACAGGAAGCTGGCGCCAAAGGCCGCCACAGCGCCGTAGGCACCGGTGTCCATGCCGGCTTTCAGCATGGCGACGAAGGCCACCTCGTTGAAGGCGCCGACACCGTACAGGTAGTACATGTGGGTTCCGGCAAAGACCCCGGCCGACAGCAGGCCGACGAAGATGGGGAAGGACCAGTCTGCGTACCAGAAGTTGTTTCTCAGTTTCTCATCCATGGTGTGGCCCCTTATTTATTGGCAAGCAGGTTATGGACGTTTTCCAGCCACAGGGGGATGCCCATGTGGAAGGATTCAATCAGCTTGAGGTCAAAGCCGCGGAAGAAGCCGCTCAGCACGAACAGCAGGACGATGGCACTCATCATCACCTTGGTGACATGGTTCCAGCCGCTCTCTTCAACCCCCTTGCCGATCAGGATGCCGAGCACCAGACCCGGTACTGCGTTGCCCATGATGAGCTGCGCCAGACCGCCGAAGATGGTGGCCCAGAAACCGGACTTCTTGCCCGCTTCGATGGCGGCCAGCCAGAAGATCACCGGCATGACGGTATTGACCAGCAGGTTGGCGGCAGGCACCAGCACCTTGACCGCTGTCACCTGCAGGGCGGCCGGTACAGCGGCAGCCGTGCTGTTGAGGAAGGCCACCACTATGGCGCCAATGATGCCGCAGGCGATGGCCATTTTTTTCGGGTCGTGCAGAGTGCTGGCGAGATCCCTGTTGCGGATCATCAGGGCCGCCGCCCCCCAGTTCGGCAGGATGCGGTGATCCACGTCCTGGGTGAAGGCACCCGCTGCCACGGTCGAGGCCCAGGCGTTGAAAAAGAAGCCCAGACCGAAAGAGAAGTGGGAGGCGGGATCCCCTTCGCATGAGTTGAGCTCACCCAGAGTACGGAAGGCGCCCATGCCCTGCACGGTCGGGGCGTGAAACATCCGCGCCGCGCCG
This sequence comes from Aeromonas sp. 2HA2, assembly GCF_029237345.1. Classification (NCBI taxonomy): domain Bacteria; kingdom Pseudomonadati; phylum Pseudomonadota; class Gammaproteobacteria; order Aeromonadales; family Aeromonadaceae; genus Aeromonas; species Aeromonas sp. 2HA2. The sequence continues at coordinate 24,787 of NZ_JAACGB010000002.1, forward strand.
GCCCCCACACCGACGCCCACCAGGCCGCCGATGATGAGTGACTTGATAAATATGATTAGAAACATCCAATGTATCCCTCTTGTGGGGTTGTCGCAGCGGGTGGCGTTACACCAGGGTGAACGTCACCTTGTCGGCGTCCAGGCTGGTGACCTTGACCGTGATCTCCAGCTGGACGCGGAATTCGCGGCGCTGGCGCGGCAGGAAGAAGAACAGGAACTTCTCCACCCGGACCGACTCCTCGGCCTTGAGCACCTGCACCTCGACCGGTTCGATCCGCAGCATGACGCGCGGGTTGTCCTTGAGCAGAGTGTGCTGCACCTGGCTGAGGGCGGCGGCGAACGCCTGCTGGCGGGTCGCCCCCTTGCCGTTGACGATGATCTGGGTGGTGAAGTCCTCTTTCATCAGGCGCGTCCGTGCTTCTTGACGAAGGCTTCTACCAGCTTCTGGCCAAGCTCTTCCTTGTCCATGAAGCCAAAACCCAGCACCACGCAACCGTCATTGATGGCGGTGACCCCCTCCTCGACGGAGCGCATGCCGTAGCGGCACTTGTAGCCGTACTTGGTCTGGGCCGTGATGGCACCGGCGCCACCGCTGCCGCAGAAGGAGATGCCGAGATCCGCCTGCTCCTTGTTCATCACATCACCGAGCTTCATGTCGGCGGCCATGCCGGGTATCACGGTCACGCTGGCGCCGGCGGCTTCTGCCCCTGCCCCCACTTTCTGACCCTTGCCGAGACGATCTCCAATCACGAGTTTGATGGCTGACATCTGGATATCTCCTTTTTGTTATTGATTCAGCACTGAGCTGAGTTCATTTTCTTTGGCGACTTCGAAATGGACGGACAAGAGGTGAGCCTCTTCATAGGCCAGCTTGTCCAGCCAGGCGACGACCTGTTCGGCCAGTCGCAGGGAAAGGGGGGAGATCTCGTCAAACAGGCTGAGATCGACCTCCGGCAGGGATTCCCCGCTATGGGAACGCCACACCATGGCTTTGACATGGGAAGCCAGCATCTGCTTTTGCACCTCGTTGGGACGTATGCCCTGATCGCCTAGCAGGGTGTGGATGCGTGCCAGGATCAGGTCGGTCTGGTGCAGCAACGCCGGGCTGTCCGGGGTCAGGTTCTGGTCATGAGTCTCTGTGTGCAATGTCTGCTCTCCAAGGCTGGCAGAAGGTATGGGATTACCCTAAGCCCGCAGGGGCGTGCAGAGGAGGCAGCGTTTTTCCGATTCGAAGCGGAAATTCCCGTGCGAAGCGGCTTAAAAGGTCCATTTTTGTGTACCGGCAGGGGAAAGGGAGCTTATCGGGGCTGGATTAGTGTGATCGATGGCGCACTTCTCTGGCAGATGGCCCCAGAGCCGCACAGGCTGAAACTGTGAGTCGTCTCACGTATGAGGGGAACGAGGATCCGCAGAAATGACAAAGGGCGGTTACCCGCCCTTGTGATATGAAGAGACAAGAGGGTCAGCTGGCGTTAGCGCCACTGACATTCGTATTGGCCTTGCCCTGCTGGTAGCGCAGGTCTTCCTCTATGGTGACCTCCACTTCCAGCGGCTTGCCATCACGAAACACTGATATGGTGAGTTTGGTGCCGGGACGACTCTCGACAATCTTGTCCATGGCGGAGCGCACGCCGCTGAGCGCTTCCCCATTGATCTTGAGCAGCACATCCCCCCGTTTCAGACCGCCCTTGGTAGCTGGGCCGTCAGGATCCAGACTCTCGATCACGAGTCCGCGCAAATCACCAAGGTTCATCATGCGCGCCACTATGGGGTTGAGTTCAACGCTGGAGATGCCGAGGTAGCCGCGAATGACACGGCCGTTGGTGATCAGCTCATCCATGATCCGTTTGGCCAACCGGTAAGGGATGGCGAAGCTGATACCGTAGCTCTCCTGATTGCCGTTGAGGTGATAGGCGGCCGTGTTGATTCCCACCAGATCGCCGCGGCCATTGACCAGGGCGCCCCCCGAGTTGCCTTCGTTGATGGCCGCATCGGTTTGAAGCAGGTCCTGCCGCCCGTTGCCGTCCGGTCCCATGCTGGAGAGACCAAGGCGACCGGTCGCACTGATGATGCCCTGGGTGATGGTCTGGCCGACGTTGTAAGGGTTGCCGATGGCGAGCACAACGTCCCCCACATCCGGCTGCCTGTCGGGATCCTGAGGGATCACCGGCAGGTTGTCCGATTCTATGTAGAGCACCGCCAGATCGGTTAACTGATCAGTGCCGACCAGCTCGGCACTGAACACCCGCCCATCCTGCAGTGCGACTATGATTTGGTCCGCATCGGCGATGACGTGATAGTTGGTCAGCACATGACCGCGCTGGTTCATGATGACACCCGAGCCCAGCCCTTGGGGTCTGAGTTCAGCCTGATTGCCCTGATTGCGGGAGAAACTGCGGGTGTAGATGTTGACGACTGCAGGGCCGGCTCTATGAGCTGCGTAAGAGAAGCTCAGTTCACGGGCATTGGTGATGATGCCGGGGAGTTGGGCACCGCCACGGAAATCGGGAAACAGCAGCAACAGGAGAGCCGCAACGGTGAGACCGAAGCCGACAGACTTGCCCAAGTAACTGATCAAAGGTGGGATTTTCATGTCATTCTCATCCGTACATGCAGCGGGCAGAGAATAACACTATCGGTGGATAAAAATCACCCGCGGCGAGGGCCGCGGGTGTGAGGTTATTAACGGATCACCAGATAGAGAGAAGACTCTCCGCGCTGTATGTTCAGCGCCAGCACATCCGGCTTGTTTTTCAATGCCTTGGTCAGCTCGGCCAGCGAGTTTACCCGCAGGCGGTTGACGCCAATGATGATGTCGCCTTTCTGCAGACCGGAGGCCGCAGCAGGGGAACGAGCCGCTATATCGGAGACAGCCACGCCTGTCACCGGCTCCGAGATGGTGCTGAGCTTGGCCCCTTCCAGTGCAGGGTGCAGGACGCTGGCCAGGATCTCGCTGTCATCGGCCTTCTTCAGCATGACCTTGACGGTTTCTTCTTTGCCGTCGCGGATGAGGCCCAGCGCGACCTGCTTGTCGGCACCCATGGTCGCTATCTTGGCTCGCAGTTCGCCAAACGAGCGGATTGCCTTGCCATCTATGCTGACGATGATGTCGCCTGGCTTGATACCAGCCTTGGCGGCGGCGGAGTCAGGCATGACCTGGTTGACGAAGGCGCCATCCTTCTTGTTGTAACCGAAGGTTTTGGCGATATCCGAAGTCAGTTCAGAGCCCGTGATCCCCAGCTGGCCACGGCGAACTTCACCGTACTTGACGATCTGCTCAGACAGGTCACGCACCATGTTGGACGGAATGGCAAAGCCGATACCTATGTTGCCACCGTTGGGGCCCAAAATGGCGGTATTGATGCCGATCAGCTCACCACGCAGGTTGAGCAGGGCGCCGCCCGAGTTGCCGGAGTTGATGGCCGCATCGGTCTGGATGAAGTTTTCCAGATTTTCGATGTTGAGGCCACTGCGTCCCAGGGCGCTGACGATGCCGGAGGTGACTGTCTGGCCCAGGCCAAACGGGTTGCCGATGGCCAGTGCATAGTCGCCGACCCTCAGTTCGTCTGAATCGGCAAATTTGATCTGCACCAGATCCTCGGCCTTGATTTGCAGCAGGGCGATATCGGACTGTTTGTCTTCGCCTATCTTCTTGGCCGCATATTCACGACCATCTTTCAGGTTGACCTTGATCTCGTCCGCCTCGTGTACGACGTGGGCGTTGGTGATCACGTAGCCCTTCTTGGCATCTATGATGACGCCGGAGCCCAGCGCCTGGAAGGGCTGCTCGCTCACCTGCTCATCAGGCATGTTGGGGCCGAAGAAGAAGCGGAATTGTTCCGGTAGACGCTGGCGAGTGATTTTCTTGCCAGAGACGGAGATATTGACCACGGCAGGCGTGACCTGTTCGAGAACCGGCGCCAGGCTCGGCATCTCCTGATTGTTCGCCAGCAAAGAGGGCAGTGCAGCCTGCACAGGGGCCGCAGACATGGCGATACCGACACTGAGGGCTAGCACACTGAGCACAGAAAGAGGTTTACGCATATGAAAAACAGCTCCCAGAAAAAGTTGCAATGCAATCGTCAAGGTCTGACCACAACACAGCGCAATTAGTTCCGCGGGGAACTAACTGGACTGCTTGAGCAGACCGGAGGCGCCGGCATAGTCACGGGGCGGTACGCCGGGTTCTTCGTTAGCCGGGGTATCGGCACTTTCTTCAAGCAGTGCTTCACGGAACAGCGGTTCCTGTGCCTTGGCCAGGAATTTGCTCTGCTCAGCCATGTGGCGATAGAGGGTTTGATACTGCTCGGCCAACTGCTCCATCAGGGCGGCGCTGTCGGCAAAGTGGGTATTGATCTGGCCCTGGTAGCTTTCCAGCTCCGTGTGCGCTTTTTTCAGCTCTTGTTCCAGACGTCCGGCATCCCGGCTGCGCACCGTGAAGCGACCGATGATGATACCGATAATCAAGGCGGCGACAGCCAGCAGGATCCCGTTTAACAGACTCATAGATGCTCCTTGTTACAGCTAAATCAATGTGTGTTGAGGCGGCCTGGATGGCCGCTACGCCTTGATGGCACTATACCGTGCACCCCGAGAGCGTGATACCATTTTGTCCTTCATTCAGGGACTTGGAGGCGGTTGACAGGATGACCCCGCAGCAAAAATATCAGCAGGATTTGCAGCGCCCCGGCTTTGTGGCCGACCCGGCCCAGGCGATGGCCGTGACCCGCCTGGAGCGACTCTATCAGGATTTGTGCCAAAGCCCGACTCCGACCAGATCCCGCGGCCTGTTGGGCTGGTTGCAAAAGCCCAAGGCCAAGGAGCCTGTCCTCGGACTATATATGTGGGGCGGAGTGGGCAGAGGCAAGACCTGGCTGATGGATACTTTTTTCGAGAGCCTGCCGGGGACGCGAAAACTGCGTATCCACTTCCACCGTTTCATGCACAGGGTGCATGACGAACTCAGGGGGCTGACCGGGCAGGCCGATCCGCTCAAGCTCATCGCCAGCAAGCTCGCCAGCGAGACAGATGTCATCTGTTTCGATGAGTTTTTTGTTTCCGACATCACGGATGCCATGCTGCTTGGCACCTTGTTCCAGGAGCTGTTTGGTCATGTCGTTGTGCTGGTGGCGACATCCAACATCCCGCCACAGGACCTTTATCGCAATGGTCTGCAACGAGCCCGTTTTCTGCCAGCAATCGAGCTCATCGAGCGTCATTGCGAGGTACTTAACGTGGATGGTGGCATCGACTATCGCTTGCGTACCCTGGAGCAGGCAGAGATATATCACTTTCCGCTGGATCAGCAGGCAAAATCCAATCTGGACCGATATTTCCAACAGTTAACGGGTCTGGAGCAGGTCAACGCTGGCAGTGTCGAGATCAATCATCGTCAATTGACGTCACTGGGAATGGGGGAAGGTGTGCTGTACATGGAGTTCGAGCAACTTTGCTGTACTCCTCGCTCACAGGGCGACTATATAGAGTTGGCCCGACTGTTTCATACTGTGCTGCTTGCCAATGTGCAACCCATGGGGGCGGGCACGGATGATGCGGCTCGCCGCTTCATCGCCATGGTGGACGAGTTCTATGAACGGCACGTCAAACTCATCATGTCGGCGGCTGTCCCCATGACAGAACTCTACGGGAACGGGCTGTTGAATTTCGAATTCAAACGTTGTCTTTCACGGCTTCAAGAAATGCAATCGCACGAATACCTTGCCAGAGTGCACCTTCCTTAGTCACAATACCGCGCCTGCCAGTCGGATGGGCATCTGCGGCAGGTAGGGCCGGGCGACATTTGCTAGCTTCATGGCAGTGAAATTAGCAGGTGATATTTAAGGCAACTTCACTTATAATCGCCCGGCCCACGTTACAGCTGTCGATAAGACAGCGACACTTTAAGCTTTACTTGTATTCGAAGGGGTACAGGTAGGCCATCGTTTGTTGTTTGTGGGAGAGCCCCCATAAGCAATTGGGTCTGTAACAGGTAATTGGGTTTAACTTAATGAAAACTTTCGTTGCCAAGCCAGAAACCGTAAAACGTGACTGGTACATTGTGGACGCAGAGGGTAAAACTCTGGGTCGTATCGCAACCGAGATCGCTTCTCGTCTGCGTGGTAAGCACAAAGCTGAATATACTCCGCACGTTGACACCGGTGATTACATCATCGTTGTAAACGCTGAGAAGGTACATGTAACCGGTAAGAAATTTACCGATAAAATCTACCATTCTCACTCCGGTTTCCCGGGTGGTATCAAGTCAATCAGCTTCGACAAGCTGATCAAGCGTAAGCCGGAAATGGTAATCGAAGCTGCTGTCAAAGGTATGCTGCCGAAGGGTCCTCTGGGCCGTGCCATGTTCCGTAAACTGAAAGTTTACGCAGGCGCCGAGCATGCTCATGCTGCTCAGCAACCTCAAGTACTGGATATCTAATCGGGAACTGGCAACATGGCAGAAAATCAATACTACGGTACCGGCCGTCGCAAAAGCTCCACTGCTCGCGTGTTTATCAAAGCGGGTAGCGGTAAAATCGTAATCAACCAGCGCTCCCTGGAGCAGTACTTTGGCCGTCCGACTGCCCGCATGGTAGTTCGTCAGCCGCTGGAACTGGTTGAGATGACCGAGAAACTGGATCTGTACATCACCGTTAATGGTGGTGGCATCTCCGGTCAAGCTGGTGCGATCCGTCACGGTATCACTCGTGCTCTGATGCAGTACGATGAAACCCTGCGCGCCGAACTGCGTAAAGCAGGCTTTGTTACTCGCGATGCCCGTAAGGTTGAGCGTAAGAAAGTCGGTCTGCACAAAGCTCGTAAGCGTCCGCAGTACTCCAAGCGTTAATTCGCTTTTTGTACTCACTCTCACGAGTGTCAAAAAAGCCTGGCCATGTGCCAGGCTTTTTTTATTGGTAATATTACCTACGCCAATGCTAACACCACGTCACAAAAGACAAAAAAATGTATATTTATTGTTTTTGCCCTTCGCTGGTCTTTCTTGTCAAGTTGTTATCTTTTCTTTAAAATTCCCTCGGTTTTTCTGTGACAATTGTAACTCCGCTTCCGCCGCTGTTGTCATGGAAGAAAGGGGAACAGGGACACAATAAGAATGTGCGGAGTCCACATGGGAGAGTTTTTGGATGAGCAATGCGCCAGTTGATACCGGTCGCCGCAGATTTCTTACCTGGTCAACGGTTGCCGTTGGTGGGGTAGGAGCTGCTTTTACCGCAGTGCCGTTTATAAAGTCATGGAACCCGAGTGCCAAGGCCAAAGCGGCGGGCGCTCCGGTAGAAGTGGATATCAGTAAGTTGGAACCAGGCCAGCTCATCCGTGTTGAGTGGCGAGGCAAACCGGTCTGGGTGGTGAAACGCACCAAGCAGACGCTGGATGCACTGGCGGCTCACGATGGCCAGCTGCGGGATCCCGCATCTGACGAACCACAGCAGCCGGATTATGCCCATAACGGCTACAGATCCATCAAACCCGAAATCTTTGTTGCGGTCGGCATTTGTACCCATCTGGGATGCTCTCCTTCCTACCTGCCGGATAACTTCGGTGAGCAGGTCCAAGGCGTGACCTCCGGATTCTTCTGCCCGTGCCATGGCTCCAAGTTCGACATGGCTGGTCGAGTGTTCCAGGGGGTGCCTGCACCCTTGAACCTGGTCATTCCGCCGTACCAATATCTTAGCGACACCACCATCCTGGTCGGTGCCGATGATGGCAAGGAGGCCTGACCATGTTTTCCAAACTGATGGGCTGGATTGACTATCGCTTTCCGCTCACTGCCATGTACAACGACCATATGGCCAAGTACCCGGCACCAAAGAACCTGAATTTCTGGTACTTCTTTGGCTCGCTGGCCATGTTGGTACTGGTCAATCAGATCATCACCGGCATCTGGCTGACCATGAACTACAACCCCTCCGCTGAGGGTGCCTTTGCTTCAGTCGAATACATAATGAGGGATGTGGACTACGGCTGGCTGCTGCGCTACATGCACTCCACCGGGGCCTCAGCGTTCTTTGTCGTTGTGTATCTGCACATGTTCCGCGGCATGATCTATGGCTCTTATCAGAAGCCGCGTGAGTTGCTGTGGATCTTCGGCATGCTGATCTTCCTGGTGCTGATGGCGGAAGCCTTCATGGGATATCTGCTGCCCTGGGGCCAGATGTCATTCTGGGGGGCTCAGGTCATCATCTCGCTGTTTGGTGCCATTCCGGTGATCGGAGAGGATCTGACCCTGTGGATCCGTGGTGACTACGTCATCTCGGGGGCGACCCTGAACCGCTTCTTCGCACTGCATGTCATAGCGTTGCCGCTGGTGCTGGTGATGCTGGTGGCCATGCATATACTGGCGCTGCACGAAGTGGGCTCCAACAACCCTGACGGCATCGACATCAAGAAGCACAAGGATGCTAACGGCTGGCCGCTGGATGCGGTGGCTTTCCACCCTTACTTCACCGTCAAGGACATGATCGGCGTGGCCGGTTTCCTGTTCTTCTTCTGCGCCATCATCTTCTTCAAGCCGGATATGTGGGGCTACTTCCTCGAGAAGCCGAACTTTGAAGTGGCCAATGGTCTGAAGACGCCGGCGCATATCGCTCCTGTGTGGTACTTCACTCCTTTCTACGCCATCCTGCGGGCTGTGCCGGACAAGTTGCTCGGCGTCATCATGATGGGTCTCTCCATCGTAGTGCTGTTCCTGCTGCCTTGGCTGGATCGTTGCAAGGTGCGCTCCGTTCGCTATCGCAGTACGCTGCACAAGCTGAATATTGCCCAGTTCGTGGTCTGCTTCGTCATTCTCGGTATCCTCGGCGTCTTGCCATCGACCCCGACCTTGACCCTGGTTGCCCAGTTCTGCTCGCTGGGGTATTTCGGGTTCTTTGTCCTGCTGTTCTTCTACAGCAAGAATGAGCGTACCAAGCCGCTGCCGGAGAGGGTGACATTCAAATGAAAAGAATAATATTTGCAGTGCTGGCCTTGCTGCCCAGCCTGGCGCTTGCTGCTGGCGGTACTTTCCCACTGGACCAGGCCGACTATGACTTGAGTGACAAGACGTCTCTGCAGCGTGGTGCCACGACCTTCATGAACTACTGTGCCGGTTGTCACTCTACCCAGTACCAGCGCTACAACCGCGTTGCGCAAGACCTGGGGATTCCTGATGAGCTGATGAGGGAAAATCTTATCTTCACGGGAGCCCAAATCGGTGATCTGATGAAAATCTCAATGTCGGAGAAGGATGCTGCCAAGTGGTTTGGTGCTCCACCTCCCGACCTGACGCTGGTAGCGAGGGTGCGCGGGGCTGACTGGGTTTATACCTATTTGCGCTCTTTCTATGTGGATGAGACTCGTCCGTTTGGCGTGAACAACGCTGTTTTCCCGTCCGTGGGCATGCCTCACGTGCTGGAGCCGCTGCAAGGCACGCCCCGTGCCGAGTTTGCGACTCACACTGTGGATGGGGTGGACGTACAGCAGGTTGTCAGTGTCAAATCTGACGGCAACGGTGAAATGAATAACGAAGAGTATGATCAGACGGTACTGGATCTGGTAAACTTCTTGGTCTACTCGGCTGAACCGGTACAACAGGAGCGCGAACGCATGGGCTTCTGGGTACTTGGATTCATCGTAATCTTCTTCATCTTCACTGTGCTGTTGAAGAAGGAATTCTGGCGCGACGTTCACTAAGCGACCAGATCCGGGTAATATAATGCACGGCAATGAAGACCAAGATGCTTCATTGCCGTTTCTGCTTTTTAATGACGGGAGGGTTCAATGGCTGTAGCTGCCAATAAGCGTTCGGTAATGACGCTGTTTTCCGGTGCCAACGATATGTTCAGCCATCAGGTGCGTATTGTCCTGGCGGAGAAGGGTGTTAGCGTAGATATTTGCCAGGTTGACCCAAGCAACTTGCCGGATGAGCTGGCCGAGCTGAACCCGTACAACACTGTACCGACTCTGGTCGATCGTGAGCTGGCACTGTACACCTCACGCATCATCATGGAGTATCTGGACGAGCGCTTCCCGCACCCGCCCCTGATGCCGGTTTACCCGGTTGCCCGTGGTAACAGCCGTCTGATGATGCATCGCATCGAGCTGGACTGGTACTCCCTGGCCGACAAGATCATGGCAGGTACCGATGTCGATGCGGCGCGTGCCGAATTGCGTGACAACCTGCTGGCCATCGCGCCGATCTTCGGTGAAATGCCGTATTTCATGAGCGAAGAGTTCGGTCTGGTCGATTGCTACATGGCACCGCTGTTGTGGCGTCTGCCCAGTCTGGGGATCGATTTCGCCGGTCGTGGTGCCAAAGAGCTGAAAGCCTATATGGTTCGTCTGTTCGAGCGTGAGTCCTTCCAGGCTTCATTGACTGAAGCCGAACGTGAGATCCGCGCTGGCGTATGAGCATGGAACCAACAATGACACCCAGTCGCCCGTATCTGTTACGGGCGTTCTTTGACTGGTTGCTGGATAACGAGCTGACACCGCATCTGGTGGTCAACGTCAATATCCCCCATGTGATGGTGCCGATGCAGTTTGTTCAGGATGGACAGATAGTGCTGAACATAGCGCCGCGGGCGGTAGGACAGTTCCACATGGACAATGAAGCGGTCAGCTTCAGTGCCCGTTTTGGCGGTGTCTCCCAGCAGGTTTATATCCCTATGGCTGCCATATTGGCAATTCATGCCAGGGAGAACGGAGTGGGCACCCTGTTCCCGCCCGAGCCAGGTTACGACCTCTGGCTGGAGCAGGCTGAAGCACCGGTGGAGCCTGAGCCGGAACCACCGCGTCCGACCGGTCGGCCGACGCTGAAAGTCATCAAATAAAAAAACGCAGCCAACTGGCTGCGTTTTTTTATATCAGTTTGCTACCTGCGTGCTCAGTTCTGGGCGAACTCGAACGCTTTGATCACGCGCTTCACGCCACTGACGTGACGAGCTATCTCAACGGCGTGGTCCCCTTCCTTGCGAGTCACCAGGCCAATCAGGAACACCTCGCCGTTCTCGGTGACCACCTTGACCTTGGCGCTGTCGAAGTTCTTGGCCCCCAGCATGTCTGCACGGACCTTGGAGGTGATCCAGGAGTCATTGCTGCGTACCCCTATGCTGACTGGCTGGCCGAGTCGCAGCTCATTGTAGACGTGCCGTACGCCATCGATGCGGGCAACTATTTTGCCAGCCTCGAGCTTGTAAGCGTCAGAAGGTGTCTGACCCACCAACAGTACGCGGCCGTTGTTGCTGTAGACGCTGATCTTGCTGGCTGCACTCAACGGTTTGTTGTCGGCCAACAGATTGGCAGCTTTCAGTTCGATGGCCTGATCATCCCACTGGGCACCCAGAGTGCGGCGATCGCCGGAAGCCTTGGCAGTGCCTGCAGCACCGCCTACCACCACGGCTGCGCAGCCTTGCAGCAGCAGGGTGCCAGCCAGCAGGCCAAGCAGGAGAGTTTGCTTCTTCATGGTTTCAATCTTCCTGTTGCGGGAAAAGTGTCTGGTCGATGAGATCACACAGGCAGTGTAGGGTCAACAGGTTAACCTCCAGAATACGGGGGCGTCGGGCGGATGGTACCCGGATCTCCACATCGTTGGGACCGAGCAGTCCGGCGATTTCCCCACCGTCTCCCCCGCCGAGCACCACTATGGTCATATCCCGTGAAAGCGCGGCTTCTGCAGCCTTGATCAGGCTGCGGCTGTTGCCTGTGGTGGTGATGACCACCAGGATGTCGCCGGCTTGCCCCAGGGCTCTGATCTGTTTGGCATAGACCTCTTCGAAGCCATGATCGGTGGCGATGGCGCTGATGGTGGCCATGTCTGGGGTCAGTGCCATGCCGGGCAGGGAAGGGCGCTCGGTCTCGTAACAGTTGACCAGCTCGGAGATGAACAGCTGGGCCAGTGCCGCAGAGGGACCATTACCGCATGCCATCACCTTGTGGCCATTGAGCAGACAGATGGTCAGCATCTGGGCCGCAGTATGGATAGCGTCCGGCAGCGCCTCGGCGGCGGCAATTTTGGTCTGGATGCTTTCGGTGTAGTTTTCTTTGATGCGGTCAGTCATAGGGTCCTCTTAAAATGCGTTCTGGATCCAGTTTGGCTGGTCATCCTCAAACGCGATCACATCGAATCGGCAGGCCTGACTGGCCTCGTTGATGGCATGTTGCGTTAAATAGTGGCGCGCTGCCAGCACGATCTTGTGCTGTTTGCGCCGGGTGACAGAGCTGGCTGCCCCGCCATGGCTGGCATGAGCGCGGTATCTGACCTCAACAAACACCAGGGTATTCCCCTGGCGCATGATGAGATCGATTTCGCCGCCGCGGCAGCGGTAGTTGCGAGTCACGGGTTGCAGGCCGCGAGCCTGCAACCAGCGTTCCGCTACTTGCTCAAAGTGTTGTCCCTTGCTCGTCGGTGACGGAAACAGGTTCTGCCACTGCTGGCTCATCCGTGCCAATAGATCCTTCATTGAGGGCTCCCTCAAGCTGAGGTGCTGCACTGTCGCTGACTAGTGCACCATTCTGGTAGGTGGCCCAATCCAGTACCCGCACAATGTTGCCATTTGCATCCACGCTCAGCTGTCCGCTCATGCCTGGTTGCTGCATGGCATTGACCTTGCGCATCTGCTGCAGGTTTTCTGCCAGGCTGACGGCATCGTAGCCCAGTGCGAACAGGCGCATCAGGTCACCCTGGGTCTGCGGCCAGAGCAGTGCGATCTGCTCCCGTTGCTGCTCGTAGCCACCCAGCAGCAGCGGCATGTCTGAGATGTGCATACCATTGAGCTCGGAGGCGACCTCTGTGGTGGCGCTGTCGTAGCTGCGTGAGCTGCTGTAGATGGGCAGGCTGCCCATGGGATTGACCGAGATGTCCACGTAGGGCTTGATCATCCGGGTCTCCAGGCTATTGGCGACCACGTAGACCACATCTATGCTGCGTGGCGCGGCTGCGGATAGTTGTACCACCTCCCCGGCCCGTGCGGTCGAGCGACCACTCAGAGCATTCTTGACCATGCCCTGCACTTCGTTACGAGCACCAAAGGTGGCCACGACCGGCTTGTCCTGACTCACTGTGGCCCATGCCTGCTCGAATGCCTTGATACTGCTGTAGCCAATCCGGCCCTGGGCAGCGATCAGCAGCGGTTTTCGATAACCCTGACCGTAGAGATATTGCGCTGCCTGGGCTGCATCGGCAGCGGCAGAGAGCGAGAAGTAGAAGGTGCTGTCGTTGACGATAGGTTTGTCCAACTCGTTCAGCGCCAGCACGGGCACGGTCGGATTGGCCTTGAGCAGCTCCTCGACTCTGTCCTTGAGCAGCGGGCCAATGATCATGTTGGCCCCTTCCTGAATGGCTTGCTTGTAGAGTTCGCCCATCGCCTTGGTCTGGGTGTCGTAGAAGTTCAGGGTAAATTGGCTCTGATTCTCCTTGTAAGACATCAACATACCGTTGCGAATGGCTGCACCCTGCGGCTCGAGATTGCCCGAGAGCGGCAGGAACACGGCGATCTGCTGCAGCGCATTGATGTGGCTGGTGGCGAGATCCCCCAGACCGGCCGGCATGTCTTTCTGGGCCGGGTGGTCAGGGAAAGCCTGTTTCCATCCTGCCAGCTGACGGGCCAGCTGACTGGGCTGGGCACCAAACTCGTTAACCAGTGCCGCCAGTCGCAGCCAACCTGTGGTCACGTCAGGGGCTGGTGCCTCTTCCAGTGCCTGCAAGGTGGAAGGCGTCATGCTTTTCAGCAGAGACCAGATTTGCTGATGGTTGGTCGCCAGCTCATTCTGGGCCAGATAGGGCTCCATCAAGATCAGCGACTTGGCTGCACCAAACTTGTTGTTGATATCCAGCTGCAGCACTACCCGCTGGCGATACCAATTTTTCTGCGTATCGGCATCCAGCGGCACGTCGGGTTTGCCCTCCAGCAGGATCAGCGCCTGGTTGGCGTTGCCCTGGGCGAGCAACAGATGTGCCTGCAACAGTTGCAGCTGCGCTTTCTGCTCCGCGCTCTGGGCCTGCTTCTGTAGTTGCTGGTATAGCGCCGATGCCGGCTTGGCCTGGCCGAGTGCCAAGTAGCTGCGTGCCGCCATCACCTGCCAGGTAAAGGCTTCGGCAGGTTTGACAGGATCCACCTGCTCCAGATACCACTGGGCATTTTTGGTCAGATCCGAGAAGGCCGACGGCATACCTGGCTGCCCGGAAGGTTGATTGGGCCCCGACGCACAGGCGGCGAGCAGTGCTGCCGCGAGTATGATGCCGAAGAGTCGTGATACACTTAGCTGCTTTGTAACCCGGTTCAAGTTCATTCCCCGACCAGTGTTGAAGTTCCCCATAGTGTAAACGGGCCAATATGGCGACACAATTGTCGGGACACTCGGAGATCCCATGAGTGACATCCCAACCCTGTATATAGTCCCCACTCCGATCGGTAATCTGGCGGACATTACCCAGCGTGCATTGGACATTTTACGCAGTGTCGATCTGGTGGCTGCCGAGGATACGCGTCATACCGGTATCCTGCTGAGCCACTACCAAATCTCGGTACCCACCTTCGCGCTGCACGATCATAACGAGCAGCAGAAAGCCGATGTGCTGATCGGCCGGATCAAGGAAGGCAAGACCGTCGCCCTGGTCTCCGATGCGGGGACTCCGCTCATCAGTGACCCAGGCTACCACTTGGTCACCCGCTGTCGAGAAGCAGGCGTCAAGGTGGTACCACTGCCTGGTCCTTGTGCCGCCATCACGGCCCTGAGCGCCGCCGGTTTGCCGACCGACCGCTTCGCCTTCGAAGGATTTTTGCCCGCCAAAAGCAAAGGGCGTGATGACAGATTGCAGGCCGTGATCGAAGACACCCGCTCACTGGTATTTTATGAATCCCCACGTCGGGTGCAGGATACGGTAGAAGCGATTGCTCGCATTCTGGGCGAGCGTCAGGTGGTGGTGTGTCGCGAATTGACCAAGACCTTTGAATCCATCCATGGTTTGCCCGCTTCCGAGATGCTGACCTGGCTTGGTCAGGATGATAACCGCTGCCGTGGCGAGATAGTGTTGGTGGTCGCGGGAGCCAGCAAAACGGAAGAAGAGCTGCCTGCCGAGGCGATCCGTACCCTGGGGTTGCTGGTGACCGAGTTGCCACTGAAAAAAGCGGCTGCGCTCACCGCAGAAATCCATGGTGTGAAGAAGAATGCACTCTACAAGTACGGATTAGAGCACTATTAATTGCTGTAAACGGGAATTGCCGGTTTACCCCACAGTGTCACGAGGCTATAATCCGCGCCTCGGAGTCGGCTGGGCAATCGCTGCTTCGTCGTTGTGTCCCTCGGGACAGACGGGCGGAGGGGAGGAAAGTCCGGGCTTCATAGGGCAGGGTGCCAGGTAACGCCTGGGGGGCGTGAGCCTACGACCAGTGCAACAGAGAGCAGACCGCCGATGGCCCGCAAGGGATCAGGTAAGGGTGAAAGGGTGCGGTAAGAGCGCACCGCGCGACTGGCAACAGTTCGTGGCACGGTAAACTCCACCCGAAGCAAGACCAAATAGGCCCCTATTGGCGCGGCCCGCGTTGGGGGCGGGTAGGTTGCTTGAGCCAGCGAGCGATTGCTGGCCTAGAGGAATGATTGCTACCCGGGGCAACCCGGTACAGAACCCGGCTTACAGGCCGACTCCGACCTCATTCCGAAGAGCCCCACGATTTATCGTGGGGCTCTTTTTTATTTTTGGAGAAATATTGCCCTGTTTGAGCCGTGATATTTGTTGGTAAATGATTTTTCACCAAAATTATCCTTTATAAATCATATGGTTATGATTGATCTGTGTGCTGCATGAGTGTTGTTTTTCGTTGGGCCAACGAGAGATGACACTGGAGTGTCTTATTCGTTCAACTTGTTTATTTTTTAATTGATTTCAATTAATCGTATCGCTGTTAACACAAATAACCTGTGGAAAATCAACTCATTTAATCCTTAGTGACCAAACGCTGCGTCAATATGTTCCCCATGCCCGATATCCTCGCTTGAAAAGCCCTCAGCACGTCCTTAAACTTCAAGGTGGGGAAAAGTGGATCAAAGTGGTTTTTATCGGGCGATTTGCCCCCTTAACTCATTTTCAGGGACTGCAATTTGTTGCGTGGTGCACATGCCATCAGCCTGGACAGTAAAGGGCGACTGGCGATTCCGACCAAGTACCGTGATTGGCTGCGCGACGAAAGCGACGGCCAGCTGGTCTGCACCATAGATATTGCCCATCCTTGTCTGCTGCTTTACCCCCTGAACGAATGGGAAGAGATCGAGCGCAAGCTCAAGATGCTTTCCAGCATGAATCCCGTAGAACGCCGCTTGCAGCGGTTGTTGCTCGGCCATGCGACCGAATGCGAGCTGGACGGCAATGGCCGTCTGCTGCTCAGCCAGCCACTGCGCAGCCACGCAGGGCTGGACAAGAAGATCATGCTGGTGGGCCAGCTCAACAAGTTTGAGCTGTGGGATGAAGCCCGCTGGCAACAACAGGTCAATGATGACATTCAGGGCCTGCCTGAGGATGACTGGGCAAGCTCGCCACGACTACAGGATTTTTCTTTATAAATGACCCAAGCCGCTGAACACATCACAGTGCTGTTGCACGAAGCCGTTGAAGGGCTGGCCATCAAGCCGGACGGTATCTACGTGGACGGTACTTTTGGCCGGGGTGGTCACTCTCGTCTCATTCTCCAGCACCTTGGCCCCAATGGCCGGCTGATCGCCATCGATCGGGATCCCCAGGCCATTGCCGAGGCGGCCAAGATCCAGGATCCCCGTTTTGAAATCGTGCATGGTCCCTTCTCCGGTATCGTCTCCTATCTGGATGAGCGCGGTTTGCTGGGTAAAGTGGATGGCTTCCTGCTGGATCTCGGTGTCTCTTCACCCCAGCTGGATGATGCCGAACGTGGTTTCAGTTTCATGAAGGACGGCCCGCTAGATATGCGTATGGATCCCACCTCCGGCCAGAGTGCCGCGCAGTGGCTGGCCCGTGCCGATGTGGATGATATCGCCTGGGTCTTGAAGACCTTCGGTGAGGAGCGCTTTGCCAAGAAGATAGCCCGCGCCATCGTCCACGATCGGGTCACCGAGCCCTACGTACGCACCCGCCAGCTGGCTGAAATGATTGCCCGGGTCAATCCGAGCAAGGAGAAGGGCAAGCACGCCGCCACACGCAGCTTCCAGGCGATCCGTATCTATATCAACAGCGAACTGGACGAGATAGAGACAGCACTGGATGGTGCCCTGCAGGCGTTGGCACCAGAAGGGCGCCTCTCCGTCATCAGCTTCCACTCGCTGGAAGACCGGCTGGTGAAACACTTCATCCGCAAGCACGAGAAAGGCCCCGAAGTACCGCGCGGTATCCCCTTGACCGAAGCTCAACTGGCCGGTGGTCGCAAATTGAAGTCGGTTGGCAAGGCGCTCAAGCCTTCCGAGCATGAAGTCACCGAAAACAGCCGATCCCGCAGCTCTGTGCTGCGGGTCGCCCAGCGTCTGGCGGAGTAAGCCATGAGCGAGGTGCGTGTTCATCTGGCCAAAGAGATCCTCGCTGATCTCTGGCGGCACAAGTTGCCGGTTGTACTGGCCTTTGCCGTGCTGATCACCGCCTTTGGCGTGATCCTGGTGACCAACATGACTCGCGGTCTGACAGCCAAGCAGAACGATCTGATGGCCGAGGAGGATCGACTCAACATCGAATGGCGCCACCTGCTGCTGGAACAGGGCACCCTGGCTGAGCATTCCCGGGTGGCGAGTCTGGCCATGGACAAGTTGCAGATGGCTCGCCCGCTGGTGACCACCGAGAAGGTAATTACACAACCATGAAACGCAAGGCATCTGCCAAGACTCCACCCAAAGCCAAAGCGCCGTCACTCTATCCGTGGCGCTTTCGCACGCTGGTGTTCTTTATCGGCATTGCGTTTGCCGGCCTGATCCTGCGGCTGGCCTGGATTCAGGTAATTGACCCGGATCGACTGCGCCAGGAAGGGGATATGCGTTCCCTGCGAACCACCTCCACCCAGGCTGTGCGTGGCATGATCACGGATCGCAACGGCGAACAGTTGGCGGTGTCAGTACCGGTAGAAGCGGTCTGGGCCGACCCCAAAACCGTGCACGAATCTGGCGCCATCCATAATGAACGCGCCTGGCTGGCGCTCTCTGCCGTGCTCAAGCTCGACATCAATACCCTCAAGCACCGCATCTCCAACCCGAGCAAGCGCTTCGTATATCTGCAGCGGCAGGTGACACCGGCGGTGGCGGAATACATCAAGGGCCTCAAGCTGGGCGGTATTTATCTGCGTCCCGAGGCGCGTCGCTTCTATCCGACCGGCGAGATCAGCGCCCATCTGGTGGGGGTAACCAACATAGATGGCAGTGGCATCGAGGGGATCGAACGCAGCTACAACGAGTGGTTGACGGCGACGCCGGGCGAGATGCGGGTGCGCAAAGACCGCCAGGGCAGAGTCATAGAGCGACTCGGGCTGGTCAAAGAGGGCAAGAACGCCAACGATCTGCAGCTGAGCATCGACCAACGGGTACAGGCGCTAGCCTATCGTGCCCTCAAGCGTGCCACCGACGAGAACAAGGCGACGTCCGGCTCCATGGTGATGCTGGATATCAAGACCGGCGAGGTGCTCGCCATGGTCAACACCCCCTCCTACAACCCGAACAACCGTGGCCAGTACCAGAGTTTTCGGGTGCGCAACCGTGTAGTGACAGATACCTATGAGCCGGGTTCGACCATCAAGCCCCTGATCCTGTTGAGCGCCCTGCAGGCGGGGGTCACCAGCTGGAAGGACATTATTCCGGGTGGGCCCCTGTTTATCGGGGCCAAGCAGATCCGCGACGTGAGTATCCACAAAGCGACCAACCTGTATGACATATTGCGCTACTCCTCCAACATCGGCATGTCGCGCATCGCGCTGCGGATGCCAGCGCAGGAGATGATCAATACCCTCAGCATGGTTGGCTTCGGCATGGATACGGGCAGTGGTCTGATGGGCGAGAGCGGCGGCATGCTGCCCCAGCGCCGCCGCTGGTCCGATATCGAGCGGGCAACACTCTCGTTTGGCTATGGTCTGCGGGTCACCCCGCTGCAACTGGCGTCTGCCTATGCCACTCTGGCCAACAAGGGCAAGCGGGTGCCGCTTTCCATCGTCAAGGTAACCACGCCGCCCAAGGGTGAGCAGGTCATCGACCACAACAATGCCACCGCCATGCTGCAGGCGCTGGAGTATGTGGTCAGCAATGCCATCCCGAAAGCACAAATCCCTGGCTATCGGGTTGGCGGCAAGAGTGGTACCGCCAAAGTCGCCGTCGCCGGCGGTTACGGCAAGGACTACATGGCCTGGTTTGCCGGTTTCGCCCCGGCCAGCAATCCCCGTTTCGTCATGGTGGTGGTGATCAACGAGCCAAAGGGCAGCGCTTACTATGGCGGTGCCGTGGCGACGCCACCGTTTGCCGAAGCCATGGGTGGGGTGCTGCAACTTTTCAATATTCGTCCCGATGCAATACCGCCTTCGGTACCCCCCAAACTTGCCCGTACGGAGGCCACCCATGCTGCGCCACGTACTTGATCTGCTGCATTTCTTGTTTGTTTCTGTTGTTTTCGGGGCCTTTTCCATGTCGCTTTACCGTTTGAGCACCCGCCTTCTCGCCCGTACGGAGGCTTCCCATGTTGCACCGCGCACTTGATTCACTGCTGCGCCCCTTCGGCATCAGTGCTCCGGCGCTCAGCCTCACCGATATCCAGCTGGACAGTCGGCGGGTCGGGCCAGGCTGTCTCTTTATCGCTATCCGCGGGCATCAGATGGATGGCAGACGGTTTATCGAACAGGCGGTGGCTCAGGGAGCGACCGCCATCGTGTTTGAGGAGGACGGGGAATTTGTCGCGCCGCCTCTGACCATTCCCTGCATCGGGATCCGTGATCTGCCAGCCAGGCTCTCCGAGCTGGCTGGCTATTTTTACGGGCAACCAGCCAACAAGCTGGATCTGGTGGGCATCACTGGTACCAACGGCAAGAGCACCACTGCGCTGCTGGTTGCCAACTGGCGTACCCTGCTGAGTGGCAAGGCCGGGGTGATGGGCACCATAGGCAATGGCCTGTTCGGTGAGCTGGTTGAAGCAGAAAACACCACCGGCAGTGCGGTGCAGGTGCAGGCCAATCTTGCAGACCTGCAACAGCAGGGGGCGGATCTGGTAGCGATGGAGGTGTCCAGCCATGGTCTGGTACAGCATCGTGTTGCGGCGCTGCCGTTTGCTGCCGCCGTTTTCACCAACCTGAGCCGGGATCATCTGGACTACCACGGCACCATGGAAGCCTATGGCGCCGCCAAGGAAGAGCTGCTCAAACTGGTCGATGAACCCTGCGCCGTCATCAATGCCGATGACCGGCTGGGGCGCCAGTGGCTGGCGGCCTATCCCGCTGCGGTGGCATTCAGCGTAAACGGCCCGATTGCAGACCATCCGGGTCGACAGCTGACGGCGCAGGATCCCCACTTCCACCAACAAGGTTTTCGCACACAGATTAACTCCAGTTGGGGGAATGGTGTATTATCCGCCCCCTTGCTCGGACGCTTCAACGTCAGCAATGTGCTGGCCGCCATGGGCGCCATGCTGGTGCTCGGTTATGACTTCAACGCGCTGCTGGCAACCGCGCCTCAATTGCAACCGGTGACCGGTCGCATGGAGTGCTTCGGTGGCGGCAATGCACCGCTCGCCGTGGTCGATTATGCCCATACCCCGGACGCGCTGGAGAAGGCGTTGCAGGCCCTGCGGGTACACTGCGAAGGTCAGCTCTGGTGTCTGGTAGGGTGCGGTGGCGACCGGGATCGCGGCAAGCGCCCCATGATGGCCGCCATGGCAGAGCAGCATGCGGATCGCGTGATCCTCACCGACGACAACCCCCGTACCGAGGAGCCGGCCCAGATCATGGCGGACATGGTGGCGGGCCTTCGCGATCCTGCTGCCGTGCAGATCGAGCACGACAGGGTCAAGGCGATTGCACTGGCCCTCGGTCAGGCGAGCAAACAGGACATCATCCTGGTGGCCGGTAAGGGCCACGAGGATTATCAGATCATTGGAACCGACAAGCGGCACTACAGCGACCGGGAAACCGTCGCCGCCGCCTTGCACACATTATTGGAGTCATTCACATGATGACCCTCAGGCTTGCCGACCTGGCGCAGGTGATTGATGCCCGTCTGATTGGTGAAGACGGCGAGATCACGACTGTCAGTACCGACACCCGCACCTTGGGGAAGGGCGCCCTGTTTGTTGCGCTGCGCGGTGAGCGTTTCGATGCCCACGATTTTTGCGAGCAGGCCGTTGCCGCAGGGGCTTCTGCCCTGCTGGTGGAGCGCGAGCTGCCATTGGCCATTCCACAGCTTGTCGTGACCGACAGTCTCAAGGGGCTGGGGCATATCGGCAAGCTGGTGCGCGAGCGCATCAACCCGAAAGTGCTGGCCATTACCGGTAGCTGTGGCAAGACAACGGTGAAAGAGATGGCGACCGCCATCCTGCGGCACGAAGGGGAAGTGCTGGCCACCGCCGGCAACTTCAACAATGAAGTGGGCGTGCCGCTGACCCTGTTGCGGCTCGAACCGCAGCACCGGTTTGCGGTGATGGAGCTGGGTGCCAACCACCCGGGCGAGATCGCCTGGACCACGTCGCTGGCCCGACCCGATGCCGCCCTCATCAATAACGTGGCGGCGGCTCATCTGGAGGGCTTCGGCTCCCTTGAGGGTGTCTTCCACGCGAAAAGCGAGATTTTTGAAGGTCTGAGCGAGCAGGGAACCGCCATCGTCAACGCCGATAGCGCCTTCTGGCCCAAGTGGCAGGCAGCCGGGATCCACTGTGCCTTCTCCATCGAGGATCAGAATCAGCCTTTCCATGCCCGTGGCATAGCGCTCAACGGGCAGGGCTGCGCCGAATTTGTGATGGTGACGCCGAACGGGGAATTGAGCCTGACTCTGGCCATTCCAGGTCGCCACAACGTGACCAATGCCCTGGCTGCTGCCGCAGGCTGTCTGGCGCTCGGAGCTTCGCTTGCCTCCGTCAAGGCGGGGCTGGAGCAGATGGCGCCGGTCAAGGGACGCTTTTGCGTACAGCGCTGGGGTGGGCTCACTCTGGTGGATGACACCTATAACGCCAGCGTGGAGTCCGTGCTGGCGGGCATCGATGCCCTGACTGCCATGGGTGGCTACAAGGTGCTGGTATTCGGTGACATGAAGGAGTTGGGTGAGGAGTCTGCCGAGCAACACGCCCGGGTCGGACGCCATGCCAGTGAGTGCGGTCTGGACGCCGTGCTGACAGTAGGGGAACAGAGTCGCCACACCGCAGATGCCGCGGCTGGCCGACATTTCGATAACAAGGCGTCGTTGTTTGAAGTGCTTGCGCAAATGATAAATACACATCAAGAAATTTCGATTCTGGTCAAAGGTGCCCGCGGCTCCCGCATGGAAGATATCGTCAAGATGGTCGTTGACCGTCAGGAGTCAGCCACATGCTAGTCTGGCTGGCGGAACTGCTCACCCCGCACTTCACCTTCTTCAACGTCTTCTCCTACCTGACGTTTCGCGCCATTTTGTCGATCATCACGGGTCTGGTGGTGGCGCTCTGGATGGGGCCTCACCTCATCCGTCGCCTGCAGATCCTGAAATTCGGTCAGGTGATCCGCAACGACGGCCCCGAATCCCATCTGAGCAAACGGGGCACCCCGACCATGGGGGGGCTGATGATCATCGCGGCCATCTTCATCTCTGTGCTGCTCTGGAGCCGTCTCGACAACCCCTATGTCTGGCTGGTGCTGTTCGTGCTCGGTGCATACGGCGCCATCGGCTTTGCCGATGACTACCTCAAGGTGGTGCGCAAGAATACCGACGGCCTGATCGCCCGCTGGAAGTACTTCTGGCAATCCGCCGTTGCGCTGCTGGTGGCTGTGTTCCTCTATACCACGGCCACCCACGACGGCCAGACCCAGCTGGTGGTACCCTTCCTCAAGGATGTGATGCCGCAGCTGGGGCTGATGTTCATAGTGCTGACCTACTTCGTCATCGTCGGCACCTCCAACGCGGTTAACCTGACCGACGGTCTGGATGGGCTGGCCATCATGCCGACCGTGATGGTGGCAGGGGGCTTTGCCTTGATCGCCTGGGCGACCGGCAACGTCAACTTCGCCAACTACCTGCATATTCCCTACGTGCCCTATACCTCCGAGCTGGTGATCGTCTGCACCGCCATCGTCGGGGCGGGCCTGGGCTTTCTCTGGTTCAATACCTATCCGGCCCAGGTCTTCATGGGGGACGTCGGTTCCCTGGCCCTCGGCGGCGCGCTTGGCACCATAGCCGTGCTGGTGCGCCAGGAGTTTCTGCTGGTGATCATGGGGGGGGTCTTCGTGATGGAGACCGTCTCCGTGATCCTGCAGGTGGGATCCTACAAGCTGCGCGGCGTGCGCATCTTCCGCATGGCGCCAATTCATCACCATTATGAGAAGAAAGGCTGGCCGGAGCCGCGCGTTATCGTGCGTTTCTGGATCATCACTCTCATGCTGGTGCTGCTTGGCCTCGCCACCCTGAAGGTGAGGTAAACCATGGTCATCATCATAGGACTCGGTAAAACCGGACTCTCCTGCGTCGACTACTTCCTCGGCCGTGGCGTCACGCCTCTGGTGATGGATACCCGCGCCAATCCACCTGGCAAGGATCAACTGCCCGCCGAGGTAGAAATGATCCATGGGCTGGATGGCGATCTGCTCAAGCAGGCGCACATGATAGTGGCGAGCCCAGGCATTGCCCTGGCCACTCCCGAACTGAAAGCTGCGGCCGAGTTCGGGGTGAGTATCGTTGGCGATATCGAGCTGTTCGTGCGCGAGACCCAGGTGCCGGTGATCGCCATCACGGGTTCCAACGGCAAGAGCACAGTCACCACCCTGGTCGGCGAGATGATTGCCGAGGCCGGCCTCAAGGTTGGCGTTGGTGGCAACATAGGTACGCCAGCGCTGGAGCTGCTCAAGCAGCCGATGGATCTCTGCGTGCTGGAGCTTTCTAGCTTCCAGCTGGAAACCACCCACAGCCTGCGTGCCGCCGCCTCCGTGGTGCTGAACCTGTCTGAAGACCATATGGATCGTTATCAGGGCATGGCCGATTACCGCGCCGCCAAGATGGAGATCCACCAGCATTCCAAACACATTCTGGTCAACCGGGACGATGCCCAGACCCAGCCCGACGTGGGTCAGGTATGGCAGAGCTTCGGTCTCGACTGCAACGGCTATGGCCGCTGCCTGCTGGATGGCCGCCACTGGTTGACCCTGCACGGTGAGCCGCTGCTCCCCGTGGACGAAATGAAGATCGTCGGTGCCCACAATCAGGCGAATGCCCTGGCCGCCATGGCCCTGTGCGATGCGGTAGGCATTCCCCGCGAGCCGCAACTCGCCGTGCTGCGCCGTTTTGAAGGCCTGCCCCACCGAGCCCGCTTCGTGCGGGAGGTGAACGGAGTGCGCTGGATCAACGATTCCAAGGCCACCAATGTGGGCGCCACTCTGGCTGCCGTGGCCGGTGTGCGGGAAGCGGTCAAGGGACGCCTGTTACTGCTGGCCGGTGGTCAGGGCAAGGGACAGGATTTTGGTCCGCTGCAGGCACTGCTTGGCCACCAGATCGATCACATGTATTGCTTCGGTCAGGATGCCGACATACTGCTCGCTCTCGGTGAGCAGACCGAGCGGGTATCCGACCTCGATGCCGCCGTGGCCAAGGCCGCAGCCGATGCCAGACCGGGTGACTGGGTGTTGCTGGCGCCGGCCTGCGCCAGTCTGGATCAATTCAAGTCGTTCGAAGCCCGTGGTGATCACTTCACCAAAATGGTGCTGGCACTATGAGCGCCCTTCGCTCCGTCGCAGGATTGCTGCAACGCTGGTTGTTACCGGCGCGCCCTGCGGGTCTCTACGATCGGCAGCTGGTGGTGCTGGCGCTGGCATTGATGGCGGTGGGGCTGGTGATAGTGGCCTCGGCCTCGATCCCGGAGGGGATCGCCATCAACAACGATCCCTTCATGTTCGTGAAGCGTCACGGCCTGTTTCTGGTGATGGCCCTTGGCATCTCCTGGTTTGTGCTGCAAGTGCCCATGGCACGCTGGCAGCATTACAACGGCCCCATGCTGGTACTCGCCATCCTGATGCTGGTGCTGGTGTTGCTGGTGGGGCGCAGCGTCAACGGTTCTATCCGCTGGCTGCCCCTTGGCCCCTTCAACCTGCAACCGGCGGAGTTTGGCAAGCTGGCGCTGTTTGTCTATCTGGCGGGCTACCTGGTGCGCCGCCAGAGCGAGGTGCGCGAGCGCTTCATCGGCTTCATGAAGCCGATGGCCGTGCTGTTCGTGGTCGCTATTCTGCTGCTGGCCCAGCCTGATCTGGGTTCTGTGGTCGTGATGTTTGTCACCTCTCTGGGCATGTTGTTCCTCGCAGGGGCGCGCCTGGGCCAGTTCATCGGCCTTATCCTGGTGGGGGTGAGCGCCGTGGTGACTCTGGTTATCGCCGAGCCGTACCGGATGCGGCGGGTGACCTCCTTCCTTGACCCCTGGGCCGATCCGTTCGGCAGCGGTTACCAGCTGACCCAGTCGTTGATGGCGTTTGGTCGTGGCAGCTGGTTTGGTGAGGGGCTTGGCAACTCCATCCAGAAGATGGAATACCTGCCGGAGGCCCACACCGACTTCGTGTTTGCGATCCTGGGTGAAGAGCTGGGTTATGCCGGCGTGCTGGGCGCGCTGTTTCTCATTTTTGCGCTCTCGTTCAAGGCGCTCAAGCTGGGTCACCAGGCGCTGGTTGCCGAGCGCTTGTATGAAGGCTATCTGGCCATTGGCATCGGCATCTGGTTCAGCTTCCAGACCTTCGTCAACGTCGGCGCCGCCAGCGGCATGATGCCCACCAAGGGGCTGACCCTGCCGCTGGTCAGTTATGGCGGTTCCAGTCTCATCATCATGATGGTGGCGGTGAGCATGCTGGTTCGTATCGATTTTGAGTTGCGTCAGGCCAGTGCCCAGGCGCGCGTGCGGGAGGTTTCGTGAGCAAGACACTGCTGGTGATGGCAGGCGGTACTGGGGGCCATGTGTTCCCTGGCCTGGCCGTGGCCGATCGCCTCAAGGCCCAGGGCTGGACCATCCACTGGCTCGGCACCGCCGACCGTATGGAGGCCGAGCTGGTACCCGCCCACGGTTATCCCATCTCCTTCATCGACATTCAGGGAGTGCGTGGCAACGGCATCAAGCGTCTGCTGGCTGCACCCTATCGCATCGTCAAGTCGGTGCTGCAGGCTCGCCGCGTGCTCAAGACCATACGGCCCGACGTTGTGCTCGGCATGGGCGGCTTTGCCTCAGGCCCTGGCGGCGTGGCGGCCTGGCTGTCTGGCATTCCCCTGCTGCTGCACGAGCAGAATGCGGCGGCCGGCCTCACCAACAAACTGTTGGCACGCCTCGCCAAGCGGGTGCTGATGGCCTTCCCGGGGGCATTTGCACCGAGTCGTCGCACTGCTGTGGTGGGCAACCCGGTTCGACCCGAAGTGGTCGCCTTGCCGGATCCGCAGCGAAGCAGCAGCACAGAGCCGCTGCATCTGCTGATCGTCGGTGGCAGCCTGGGAGCCCGGGTGCTCAACGAACAGGTGCCAGCGGCGGTTGCGGCTGCCGGCGTGCCGATTGAAGTGCGTCATCAGTGTGGCAAGGGCAATGGCGAGTCTGTCTCCGCTGCCTATGCCCAGCACGGCATCAATGCCGAGGTGAGCGAGTTTATCAAGGACATGGCCGATGCCTATGCCTGGGCCGATCTGGTGGTGTGTCGCGCGGGGGCCCTGACCGTCTCCGAAGTGGCCGCTGCCGGCGTCGCCGCCATTTTTGTGCCACTGCCCCATGCGGTGGATGATCACCAGACCCGCAACGCCCTGACCCTGGTCGATGGTGGCGCTGCTGAATTCCTGCCCCAATCCGAGCTGACAACGACCTCGCTGGCCGCGCGTCTCTCCTGGCTTGCCGGGCGCAGGGAAACCCTATTGAACATGGCCCAGGCCGCCCGTCGTGTTGCCATTACCGATGCCGCCGAGCGGGTTGCCGATGAATGCAAGCGACTTGCAGCCGGGCAGAATGAGAGAGAACTATGACCAAGGTTGAACTGGCAAAACTGCGTACCATGATCCCTGAAATGCGTCGGGTGCGTCGCATCCACTTTATCGGCATAGGTGGCGCCGGTATGGGCGGGATCGCCGAGGTGCTTGCCAACGAAGGGTATCAGGTGACCGGTTCTGATCTGGCCCGAAATGCGGTGACTGAGCGACTGGCGTCGCTGGGTGCCCATATCTTCGTGGGGCACAGTGCCGACCACGTGAGCGAGGCGAGCGTGGTGGTGGTTTCTACCGCCATCAAGCAGGATAACCCCGAGTTGCTGGCTGCCCGCGAGTTGCGCATACCCGTGGTGCGCCGCGCCGAGATGCTGGCCGAGCTGATGCGTTTTCGTCATGGTATCGCCATAGCGGGGACGCATGGCAAGACCACCACCACCAGTCTGGTGGCGAGCATCTATGCCGAAGCGGACAGGGATCCGACCTTCGTCATCGGCGGTCTGCTCAACAGCGCCGGTACCAATGCGCGTCTGGGCAGCAGCCGTTATCTGATTGCAGAAGCGGACGAGAGCGATGCCTCCTTCCTGCATCTGCAGCCCATGGTTTCCATCGTGACCAACATCGAAGCGGATCACATGGAAACCTACGGTGGCGACTTTTCCAAGCTGAAGGCCACCTTCATCGACTTTTTGCACAACCTGCCGTTTTACGGTCTGGCCGTGGTGTGTGTGGATGACCCCGTGATCCGTGGCATGTTGCCCGAGATCGCTCGCCCGACCATCACCTACGGTCTGAGCGACGACGCCGATGTGCAGGTACTGGACTTCGTGCAGACCAGCAATCGCAGCTGTTTCCGGGTGCGTCGCAAGGATGCAGGCGAGCTGGCAGTGACCTTGAACCTGCCTGGCATCCACAATGCGCTCAATGCTGCCGCAGCGATTGCTGTCGCTACCGAAGACGGGATCGGCGATGATGCCATCATATGTGCGCTGGCCAAGTTTGAAGGGGTAGGACGCCGCTTCCAGCAATATGGTGAATTCGAGACAGGTCGTGGCAAGGCCATGCTGGTGGATGACTACGGTCACCACCCGAGCGAAGTCAAGGTGACCATCAATGCCGCACGCGCCGGTTGGCCGGACAAGCGCCTGGTCATGGTGTTCCAGCCACACCGCTACACCCGTACCCGCGATCTCTATGAAGACTTCTCGGACGTGCTCTCCAAGGTGGATGTGCTGGTGATGCTGGAAGTCTATGCCGCCGGCGAAGAGCCAATCCCCGGGGCAGATGGTCGAGCCTTGTGCCGCTCCATCCGTTCCCGTGGCAGCCTGGAACCCATCTTTGCCGCTACTCCGGACGATGTCCCTGCGATACTGGCGGACCTGATTGGCGAGGGGGATCTGGTGCTGACCCAGGGGGCCGGGAACGTAGGTGCCTTGTCCCGTCGTCTTGGTGAGATGAAATTGAGCATCGACAGCATGAAATCCGGCGCCTGAGGGCCCAATGAGTATTTTGACCGCCAAGCCGGCGCCTATATAATGGCGAGCCGGTCTGCAAAGGGCCAAAGTGGCGCGTTAAACGGGGAAAGATCGGGTGGAGGCAAGTGCACAAGGGCGCACCAAGGGTGGCTTCATTGCAGGGGTGGCATTTTTCATCCTGGTCATGTGGGGTCTCTACCAGACTGCGCTGGATGTTAAAGGTTGGCTGACGGATGCCAACCGGTTGCCCATGAGCGAGCTCTTGCTGCAGGGGCAACACCAGTATTTGCAAACCGACGAGTTGCGTAGCGCCGTGCTGGATGGTGCCGAGCTGCGTAACTTCTTCGAGTTGGACGTTAACGAATTACAGGCGCGGTTGAACGCCTTGCCTTGGGTGGCCCAGGTCTCTGTACGCAAGAAGTGGCCAAACAAGATCAAGGTCTATCTCACCGAACAGGCGGTAGCGGCACGCTGGAATGGCAACCGCTTCGTCAACACCAAGGGTGAGGTGTTCAGTGCGCCGGACAGGGTGAAGACCCCCCTGATGCAGCTATCCGGGCCTGAAGACCAGGCCGCCAAGGTGCTGGAAGCCAGCCGTCAGTACGAGGCGCAGCTGGCGGCCAGAGGATACAAGTTGCTGGGGGTGAATCTGACTCCCCGCCATGCCTGGGAATTGACCCTGGATGGCAACATTCAGCTGTTTTTGGGGCGCGCGGATATTGCGCTCCGACTGCAGCGGTTTATCGATGCTTTTCCGGTCATCGAACCCCGTGAGCGGGTTGCTTATGTGGATCTTCGATATGACACCGGAATGGCAGTTGGCTGGAAGAAGAACGAAGAGAAAGTGAATGACCAAAACCGCAGATAGAAATCTGATTGTCGGACTGGATATCGGCACAACCAAGGTGGCGGTTCTGGTCGGCGAAGTGCTGCCAGACGGTGAGCTCAATGTCATCGGCATGGGCAGTCACGCCTCGCGTGGCATGGATAAGGGCGGGGTCAACGATCTCGATTCCGTGGTCAAGTCCCTGCGTCGTGCGGTGGAAGAGGCAGAGATGATGGCCGACTGCCAGATCAGCTCTGTGTATCTGGGGCTGTCCGGCAAGCATATCGATTGCCGCAACGAAACCGGCATGGTGCCCATCTCCGATGAGGAGGTGACCCAGGAGGACGTGGACAACGTCATCCACACCGCCAAGTCGGTACGGTTGTCCGATGAGCTGCGGGTGCTGCATGTGCTGCCCCAGGAGTTTGCCATCGACTACCAGGAAGGGATCAAGAACCCGGTTGGTTTGTCCGGTGTGCGGATGGCGGCCAAGGTGCACCTGATC
This sequence comes from Aeromonas sp. 2HA2, assembly GCF_029237345.1. Classification (NCBI taxonomy): domain Bacteria; kingdom Pseudomonadati; phylum Pseudomonadota; class Gammaproteobacteria; order Aeromonadales; family Aeromonadaceae; genus Aeromonas; species Aeromonas sp. 2HA2. The sequence goes on from NZ_JAACGB010000002.1 coordinate 54,667, forward strand.
ACCTGCCACAACGACATGGCCCGCAACATTGAAAAATGTGTGGAGAAGGTCGGCTTGCGAGTGGATCAGCTGATCTTCTCCGCGCTGGCTTCCAGCTATGCCGTGCTGACCGAAGACGAGAAAGAGCTGGGTGTCTGCGTGGTGGACATAGGTGGCGGTACCATGGACATGTCGCTGTTTACCGGCGGTGCCCTGCGCCACACCAAGGTGATCCCGTACGCCGGCAGCACAGTGACCAGCGATATCGCCTACGCCTTCGGCACACCGCCGCTTGACGCAGAAGCGATCAAGGTGCGCTATGGCTGTGCCCTCGGCCGTCTGGTCAGCAAGGAAGACAATATTGAAGTACCCAGTGTCGGCGGTCGTCCGGCGCGTAGCCTGCAACGGCAGACACTGGCTGAAGTGATTGAACCCCGTTACACCGAGTTGCTCTCCATGGTGAATGATGAGCTGGTGCGGGTACAAAGCGAGTTGAAAGCGCAGGGGGTCAAGCATCAGCTGGCAGCCGGTGTGGTCTTGACCGGCGGCGCTGCCCAGATCGAAGGCATTGTGGAGTGCGCAGAGCAGATCTTCCAAAGCCAGGTCCGGGTGGGAGAGCCCATGAATATACGGGGATTGAGTGATTATGTGCAGGCGCCTGTGTACTCGACCGCGGTCGGGTTGCTGCAGTACGGCCGCACCCATCAATCTTCAGGCAGTAGCAAGGAATATGCCGCCAAGGCAAGCGTAGGTGGGCTGGTCAAACGGGTCAGCAACTGGTTGCGTGGCGAGTTCTAAAAGATTTTGCTGAGTCAGGCAAATAAAGCGGAGAGACAACATGTTTGAATTTATGGATAGCCACACTGACGAAGCCGTCATTAAAGTGATTGGTGTGGGTGGCGGCGGCGGTAACGCAGTCGAGCACATGGTTCGTCAAAACATCGAAGGTGTCGAATTCATTACCGTCAACACCGACGCCCAGGCTCTGCGTAACTCCAGCGCCAACACAACTCTGCAGATCGGTGGTGGCATCACCAAGGGTCTGGGTGCCGGAGCCAATCCGGAAGTGGGTCGTGATGCGGCCATGGAAGACAGGGAAGCGCTGCGTGAGCTGCTGACCGGTTCCGACATGGTGTTCATCGCCGCCGGCATGGGTGGTGGTACCGGTACCGGTGCTGCACCGATCGTGGCCGAAGTGGCCCGCGAGATGGGTATACTGACAGTTGCTGTCGTAACCAAGCCGTTCTCCTTCGAAGGGAAAAAACGGATGGGCTTCGCCGCCCACGGCATCGAAGAGCTGTCCAAGAACGTCGACTCCCTGATCACCATCCCCAACGACAAGTTGCTGAAGGTGCTGGGTCGTGGCATCTCCCTGCTGGACGCCTTCAAGGCAGCCAACGATGTACTGCTGGGTGCGGTACAGGGTATAGCCGAGCTGATCACCCGTCCGGGCCTGATCAACGTCGACTTCGCGGACGTGCGTACCGTGATGCGTGAAATGGGTACCGCCATGATGGGTACCGGTTCCGCCTCCGGTGATGACCGTGCCGAAGAAGCGGCCGAGAAAGCCATCTCCAGCCCGCTGCTGGAAGACGTGGATCTGGCCGGTGCCCGTGGCATCCTGGTCAACATCACCGCCGGCATGGACATGACCATCGAAGAGTTCGAAACCGTGGGTAACGCGGTCAAGGCCTTCGCTTCCGAGAACGCCACTGTGGTGGTGGGTACCGTAATCGACCCGGAAATGCACGACGAACTGCGTGTGACCGTTGTGGCTACCGGTATCGGTGCCGAGCGCAAGCCCGACATCACGCTGGTCAAAAACAACATGGTACAAGAGCGTCCGGCCCGTCAGCCCCTGATCAGCGAAGCCCTGCAGTCTCGCGTGATGGAAGAGGCTCCGGCCAAGGTGGTCAACGCCGAGCCGCAAGCTCGTCGTGAACCGGATTATCTCGATATTCCTGCGTTCCTGCGCAAGCAAGCTGACTAAGCCTCTAATGGCACTAGTTTGTTTGTTGCTTAAGTAATGTGCTAAGATGGCCTGCCAACGACCATCTGGTCCGGAATATGAGCTGTTAAGCGGATACGCCCATGATTAGACAAAGAACCTTGAAAACGAGTGTCCAGGCCACTGGTGTTGGCCTGCATTCGGGCCGGAAAGTCACAATGACGTTCCGTCCGGCGCCTGTTAACACAGGGATCGTTTACTTGCGTACCGATCTTGATCCTGTGGTAGCGCTGCCAGCCAATGCCGATCAGGTGCGCGATACCGTGCTTTGTACCGCTTTGGTCAACGAAGCCGGTGTCCGTGTCTCTACCATTGAGCACCTCTCTGCCGCGCTGGCCGGGATGGGGATAGACAACCTCTATGTGGAGGTTGACGCACCCGAGATCCCGGTGATGGACGGCAGTGCGCACCCCTTTATCTACCTGCTGCAAGAAGTCGGTATCCGCGAGCAAAATGCTGCCAAGCAGTTCGTGCGGATCAAGCAGAGCATCCGGGTTGAAGACGGCGACAAGTGGGCGGAATTCCACCCCTATCGCAACGGCTTCAAAATGGATCTCGAGATCGATTTCCAGCATCCGGTATTTGAAGGACGCAATCAGCGTTGCGTGCTGGACTTCTCCGGTGCTTCTTTCGTGAAAGAGATCAGTCGTGCCCGTACTTTTGGCTTCATGCGTGACATCGAGTACCTGCGTTCCCAGAACCTGGCATTGGGCGGAAGCCTGGAAAATGCCGTTGTGCTGGATGACTACCGGGTACTGAACGAAGATGGCTTGCGTTATGAAGATGAATTCGTCAAACACAAGATGTTGGATGCTATCGGTGACCTTTATATGTGTAACCGCAGCATCATCGGCGAATTCCGTGCCTACAAGACCGGCCATGCTCTGAACAACAAGCTGCTGCGTGCCTTGCTGGCCAAACAGGAGGCCTGGGAACTGGTGACCTTCGAGGGTGAGGGTGCCAAAGCGCCTATCGCTTACTACGATAACGGTCTGGTTCTGGCCTGATAGCTGTGCAACAGGACGTCGGTCATCTCTCCGCACCGACGTCCTGTCATTCATTTTTCCATCCTGATACCGATACCGATTATCTCCCGGTTTTATTTCCCGTGCAGGCTCCTGGCCTCACCTGACCGAGCAGACAGATTTCTATGAGCATTACCCTGATCCTCAACGGCAAGCAGCGACGCAAGTTGCATTTGCCCAAACAACGTCTGGCCTGGGTCGGCGGAATCCTCTTCTCTGTATTGGCCCTGGGTGGCGGCTGGCTCTGGCAGAGCTGGCACCAGAAAATGGATGCGCTCGAAGTGGCGCTGGCCATGGCCGAACAACAGACATCCACTCAAGGGGCAGATGAAGCCCGCGAACAACTTGCCATGCTGGCCGCCCAGGTGGGCACCATGCAGGGGCAGTTGGGTCGTATCAATGCGCTCGGTGAACGCTTGACCGAGCAGGCAGACCTCGATCCCGAGGAGTTCAATTTCAAGGAACTGCCCCCTATGGGCGGTCCTTCCTATGATGTGGATCTGGAAGTCAACCTGAATGAATTGCAGGATTCCATGAAGCATCTCAGCCAGCAGCTCAGCAGTCGTGAAGAGCAGCTGTCGGTACTTGAATCTTTCATCATGAATCACCATATAGCCGATGCCGGTTTTATTTCAGGCTCGCCTGTCAAACAGGAGCGGGTCTGGATCTCGTCAGGCTTTGGTGGTCGGGTCGACCCGTTCAACGGTCGCGCCAAGATGCATAAAGGGGTCGATTTCCGTGGCAAGCCCGGTACCCCTATTTTGGCGACGGGCCCGGGCATCATCAGCTGGGCAGGCCGCCATCCGGAATTTGGCAACATGGTGGAAGTGAACCATGGCAATGGTTTGGTGACCCGCTATGCCCACAACTCCAAGTTGCTGGTTGAAGTGGGCACGCTAGTCGATCAGGGTCAGAAGATTGCCTTGATGGGACGCACCGGTCGCGCGACCGGGGTCCATTTGCATTACGAAGTATTGAAAGACGGTCGTCAGGTCAACCCCGCACGCTTTCTCAACGCCAGACGGGGTTAGGTTTTTTTCTCCAGGTTCCAGTGACGGAACACTTATATAACCAGAAATAGTTGGTACCCATGATTAGCACACTGCTTACCAAGATTATCGGCAGCCGGAACGACAGAACGCTCAAGGCTTTGCGCAAAATTGTAAAACAGATCAATGCGATGGAGCCTCAGTTCGAGGCTTTGTCCGATAGCGAGTTGCAGGCCAAGACAGCTGAATATCGTCAGCGTCTGGAGCAGGGTGAGACGCTGGATCAGTTGCTGCCGGAAGCGTTCGCGACCGTGCGTGAGGCCTCCAAGCGGGTGTTTGGCATGCGTCACTTCGACGTCCAGCTGATCGGCGGCATGGTGCTTGACTCCAACCGCATCGCTGAGATGAAAACCGGTGAGGGCAAGACGCTGACTGCTACCTTGCCGGCTTATCTGAATGCCCTGAGCGGTCGTGGTGTGCACGTGGTGACGGTGAACGACTATCTGGCCAAGCGTGATGCCGAGGCTAACCGCCCCCTGTTCACCTTCCTCGGCATGACGGTCGATTGCAACGTGCCTGGCATGGATGCGTCCCAGAAGCGTGACGCTTATGCTGCAGATATTACCTACGGTACCAACAACGAATTCGGTTTTGATTACCTGCGTGACAACATGGCGTTCTCGCCAGAGCAGCGTGTCCAGCGTCCGCTCAACTATGCGCTGGTGGATGAGGTCGACTCCGTGCTCATCGATGAAGCCCGTACCCCGCTGATTATCTCAGGCCCGGCCGAAGACAGCTCCGCCCTCTACATCCAGGTCAACAAGCTGATCCCGCAACTGATCAAGCAGGACAAGGAAGATACCGAAGAGTACACAGGCGAAGGTCACTACACGGTAGACGAGAAGAACCGTCAGGCCCTGCTGACCGAAAATGGTCAGATTTTCGTGGAAGAGCTGCTCAAGCGAGAAGGGCTACTGGCCGAAGAGGACTCTCTGTTCTCCGCGACCAACATCAGCCTGCTGCACCACGTCAACGCCGGTCTGCGTGCCCACACTCTGTTTGAGCGCAACGTCGACTACATAGTGCAAAAAGACGAGATCGTCATCGTCGACGAACACACCGGCCGTACCATGCCGGGTCGTCGCTGGTCTGATGGCCTGCACCAGGCCGTCGAGGCGAAGGAAGGGGTCAAGATCCAGAACGAGAACCAGACTCTGGCCTCCATCACCTTCCAGAACTACTTCCGTCTCTATGACAAGCTGGCGGGCATGACGGGCACGGCGGATACCGAAGCCTTTGAATTCCAGCAGATTTACGGCCTGGATACAGTGGTTATCCCGACCAACAAGCCGATGGTGCGTAAAGACATGGGCGATCTGGTCTATCTGACCGCCCAGGAGAAATATGCCGCCATCGTCGAAGACATTCGCGGTTGCGTCTCCCGTGGTCAGCCGGTGCTGGTGGGTACTGTCTCCATCGAAAACTCCGAGCTGCTCTCCGGCATCCTGACCAAGGAGAATATTCCGCACAAGGTACTGAACGCCAAGTTCCACGCCATGGAAGCGGAGATCGTGGCTCAGGCTGGTCAGCTTGGCGCTGTTACTATCGCCACCAATATGGCCGGTCGTGGTACCGACATAGTATTGGGTGGCAACTGGCAGGCCGAGATTGCCCAGCTGGATAACCCGACCGACGAGCAAATCGCCGAGCTGAAAGCGGCCTGGCAGGTGCGTCACGATGAAGTGCTGGCCGCAGGTGGTCTGCACATTATCGGTACCGAGCGTCACGAATCCCGTCGTATCGACAACCAGCTGCGCGGCCGTTCCGGTCGTCAGGGTGACCCGGGCTCCTCCCGTTTCTATCTCTCCATGGAAGATACCCTGATGCGGATCTTCGCCTCCGATCGCGTGACCGGCATGATGAAGAAGCTGGGCATGGAAGAGGGCGAGGCCATCGAGCACCCCTGGGTAACCAAGGCCATCGAAAATGCCCAGCGCAAGGTGGAAGGCCGCAACTTCGACATCCGCAAGAGCTTGCTTGAGTTTGATGACGTGGCCAACGACCAGCGCAAGGTGGTCTATGAGCAGCGCAACGAGCTGCTGGATACCAACGACATCTCCGAGACCATTCACGTCATCCGTGACGATGTCTATGGCGCCGTGATCGACGAATACATTCCGCCCCAGTCTCTGGAAGAGATGTGGGATGTACCGGGTCTGGAAGCGCGTCTGAAAGCCGATTTCGGGCTGGATCTGCCATTGCAGCAGTGGCTGGCGGAAGATGACAAGCTGTATGAAGAGAAGCTGCGCGAGCGCATTCTGGACGAAGCCACCAAACTCTATGCCCACAAGCAGGAACTGGTCGGTGTCGAGGTGCTGCGCAACTTCGAGAAGGCGGTGATGCTGCAAACCCTGGATGGCTTGTGGAAGGAGCATCTGGCGGCCATGGATCACCTGCGTCAGGGCATCCATCTGCGCGGCTACGCCCAGAAGAACCCCAAGCAGGAGTACAAGCGCGAGTCTTTCGATCTGTTCACCCAGATGCTGGAAACCCTCAAGCGCGACGTGGTCAGCATACTGAGCCGTGTTCAGGTGCAGGAGCGTGACGTGGAAGCCCTGGAAGAGCAGCAGCGCCAGCAGTCCGAAGCAGCTCCCCGCACTTACACCCATGCCACCGCAGAGAGCCAGTTGGCCGATGAAGAGGCTGCTGCCGAAGAGGGTCACACCACCTTCGTGCGGGATGAGCAGAAGATCGGTCGCAACGATCCCTGCCCCTGCGGCTCCGGCAAAAAATACAAGCATTGCCACGGTCAGTTGACCTGATTGGATCGGGCGATGACAAGGCGGGCCCGGTGCCCGCCTTGTTTTTATGAAACAGGTGAAGACGATGAGGCGCTAGCCTCGGTTTGCAGGTTCGATGGGCGAAGTGTCATTGGATACCGGGCATCATCGAGTGGTCCGATCAAGCCGAGGGCGCAGGGGTAACAAGATGGAACAGAAAAAACGGATCTGGGTGGCGGTTGGCGTCATCGAGAATGAGCAGGGCGATATCTTCATCGCCAAGCGCTCTTCAGACCGCCATCAGGGCGATCGCTGGGAGTTCCCGGGTGGCAAGGTAGAGGCGGGGGAAGACCTGCTCACCGCGCTGGACAGGGAGTTGTGGGAAGAGATCGGTATCCGGGTGCTGGATTGCGCTCCCTTCATGGAGCTGCATCATGACTACCCCGAGAAGCAGGTGTTGCTGGATATCTGGAAGGTAACCCGCTTTAGCGGTGAGCCGTTTGGCAAGGAGGGGCAGGAGTGCCTGTGGGTGCCGCTGGCATCACTGCATGAATACCAGTTCCCGGATGCCAACGGTCCTATCGTGGGGCGGCTGCAAGCCTCTCTGGCGATCTGATTGACCCCGGCTAAGTCATTGCTACGGATTTGACAGCAATTAAAAAAGGGCCTTGTCGGCCCTTTTTTGTGTGCGGCTCACTGCCACTGCTCACCTTCATCCGGGTAAGGCAGCAGGTCCGGGTTGATGGGGCCCGGGATTCGCTTCTCTTCATCAGCCCATTCGCCAAGATCGATCAGCTGGCAGCGTTTGCTGCAGAAGGGGCGAAACGGGCTCTGCGGCCCCCATTCCAATTCGGTTTTACACGTCGGGCACTTTACTTTGGTGACCATGGTTACTCCTTAGCAGCAGGCGAGCTGGAAGGGAACGTCGCCAATCTGTTGCTCTGTAGTGGGCAGGAAGCGCAGCGCGAAACGGTTCTTGTGGCCGCTCAGCGTCGGATAGCACTGCTGGGCATCGGGCAGGCGGATGCGGATCAGTTCCGCATTCTCGGCAGTATCCTGGAAGAAACCATTGGTAGCGAGCTCGTTACTGAAGTTGCCGGATTCACGCCATAGCCGCAGCAATAGGGTAATGGCATTCATCAGCAGATTGATGTCGCTGAGCCAAAGTTGCATCTGCTGGTTGCGAACAATCGTCGGCGTACCTAGCCAGTGGTGCAGTTGCGGTACATCGAAGGCGCACAGACCCCCCGGAATGGAGAAGCGCTGACGGATGGAGCCGAGCAGTCTATCCTCTTTCAGCCGAGCGCCGGGGCGTGAGGCACTGAGCAGGTTGCGAGAGAGCTGGGTGCTCTCCTGCTGCATCTGTTTGATCTGTTCCAGATCGACATCCGGCAGACTGGCCCAGTGGCTCAGACGCTGGCCGAGACGCTCCAGATCCTTGATGAGATCGGCTCGCAGGTCTCCGCGCTCCAGCAATTCTTGCAGATCGAACAGCCCCTTGAAAAAGGCGATGTGTGCCCAGGACTGGTCACTGTCCAGATTGTCGCGGATCTGGGAAAAGAGAGACTCCAGACGAAGATAGGTCCGGCTTTTTTCATTGAGGGGAAAATCGTAAATCATGCCTAATCCTGGCCAGCCATAAACCGGCCTAGTGTACTCACACTTGACTGGCTTGTTGAGAGGCAAATGCCATATATGTCTCGTGCAGCGCTAAAATCCGGCGCTTTATGGTCTCGGCTGCGTCATTTTGGTTGTCCAGCACGTCATCGGCTGCCGCGAGCCGCTCGGCACGGCTTGCCTGTGCAGCGAGAATGGCCTCTGCTTGCGCCCGGCTAACGCCATCCCGGCGGCAGGTCCGCTCAATCTGGGTTGCCTCATCCACATCGATCACCAGCACCCGGTTGGCCAGCTGGGTCAGTCTGTTCTCGATCAGCAGCGGCACCACCAGCAGGCAATAGGGCGAGCGTGCGTTGGCGCACTGGCGCAGCATCTCCTGGCGGATCAGCGGATGGAGCAGGCCATTGAGCCAGGCCTTGGCGTCAGGATCGCTGAATACCCGCTCCCGCAGGCGGCGCCGATCGAGCTGCCCCTGCGGATCCAGCATCTCGGGGCCAAACTGGGCGACGATGGCGGCTAGGGCCGGTGTGCCGGGCTCCACGACTTCGCGAGCGATGACGTCCGCATCCACTATGTCTATGCCAAGCTCGGCAAACTGGTTGGCAATGGTGGTTTTGCCGCTGCCAATACCACCTGTGATTGCAACGATATACATGGGTCAGTGCACCCTTTTTCAGAGGACAGTGGAGAGATACCAGCGGGTGATGCTATCGCCCCAGAGCAGTGCGATCCAGCCTGCGATGGCGAGATAGGGGCCAAAGGGGATGGGTTTACTCTGGTGATGGTTGCGCAGCAACATGAGGCCAATGCCGAAGACGGCGCCGACCAGAGAAGAGAGCAGCAGTACTATGGGCAGCGCCTGCCAGCCAAGCCAGGCTCCCAGCGCCGCCAGCAGTTTGAAGTCCCCATAGCCCATGCCCTCCTTGCCGGTAAGCAGCTTGAAGGCCCAGTAGAGGCTCCACAGCACCAGATAGCCTGCCATGGCGCCGATGACCGCATCGCCGAGAGGCACGTATCCGCCAAGCAGGTTGAACAGCAGCCCGCCCCACAGCAGCGGCAAGGTGAGCTGGTCCGGCAGCAGCATCTTGTCCAGATCGATAAAGGTGAGCGCCACCAGCACCCAGGTCAGCAGGAGGGCAGCCAGCGTGCCCCAGCCAGGGGTGAGCGTCATGGCAACCACCACAGAGAGCAGAGCGGTCAGCAGCTCCACCAGCGGATAGCGAGCCGAAATGGCGGCCTGGCAGCCCCGGCAGCGACCTTTGAGCCAGAGCCAGCTCAGCAGGGGAATGTTTTCCAGTGCCGTTATGGGGTGATTGCAGTGAGGGCAGCAGGAGCGCGGCACCATCAGGTTGTAGCGCTCGTCAGCTTCTGGCTGCGGCGTGTCTGAACTGAAATAGCTGCGATATTCGGCCTGCCATTCCCGTTCCAGCATGATGGGCAGGCGGTGGATCACCACATTGAGAAAGCTGCCGATCATCAGGGAGAAGAGAAATACCAGCGAGAAATAGAGCCATGGCAAGCCGTGTGCCAGCTCGAGAAGAAGTGTCATAACCAACCGTCAGTGTTGAAAAACCATATATGTAGCGGCCGCAGGATACTTGCGGCGCAGCCTCGTAGGTTCGATTAGCGCAGCGTAATCGGACATAGGCGCCATCAGAGAGGCGTCTTTTGCCTCCTTAACCTACCACGTCACCCAGCTTGAAGATGGGCAGGTACATGGCAACGACCATGCCGCCGACCAGTACCCCCAGCACCACCATGATGAGAGGTTCCAGCAGGCTGGTGAGGCCGTCGACCAAGTCATCGACCTCTTGCTCGAAGATGGTCGCGACCTTGGAGAGCATATCATCGATGGCGCCTGACTCCTCACCGATCATCACCATCTGGATCACCATGTCGGGGAAGAGATCCACGGTGCGCATGGCCACGTTGATCTGCATGCCGGCTACCACCTCGTTGCGAATGGCCATGACGGCGGTTCGATAGACATAGTTGCCTGAGGCGCCGGCGGCCGAGATCAGTGCATCCACCAGGGGTATGCCCGCCGAGAAGGTGGTGGAAAGGGTGCGGGCGAAGCGGGCCATGGCCGCCTTGTGCAGTATCATGCCCACCACGGGAATGGTGAGGATGAACTTGTCTGTGTTGTCTTTGACCTTCTGGGACGCGCGCCACGCTCGTACATAAAGGAAAATGCCAAGCCCTATCCCGCCAAAAATCACATACCACCAATCCTGCATGAAGCGGGAGATGCCGATGACAAACTGGGTGAAGATGGGCAGCTCGGCGCCAAAGCTCTTGAAGATGTCCTCGAACTGCGGGATGACGAACAGCAGCAGTATGGAAGTGACGACGATGGCGACCAGGATGACCATGGCAGGATAGAACATCGCCTTCTTGATCTTGGACTTGAGCGCTTCCGATTTTTCTCTATAGGTGGCGATGCGATCGTAGATGGTTTCCAGCGCGCCGGATTGCTCGCCTGCTTCCACCAGATCGCAATAGAGTGCATCAAAGTGGCGAGGGTGGCGGCGCAGGGCATCTGACATCGGGGTGCCTGTCTCCACATCGGCAGCGATCTGGCCCATCAGCTCTCGCATGGCGGCTTTTTCATGGCTGCGGGCTATGATCTGCAGGCTCTGCACCAGAGGTACCCCGGCGGAGAGCATTGTGGTGATCTGACGGGAAACGATGGCGATATCCATCGGTTTGATCCTGGCGCCACCCTTGGAAAAAAGCCCCTGGCTCTTTTTGCTCACTCTGGTGACATTGACCCCCTGCTTGCGCAGTTCGGCCTTGACCGTATTGATGCTGTCGGCCTGCAGCTCGCCGGATACCTTCTGACCCTTGCGATTTACCCCGCTCCAGCGGAAGGCAAAGACTTTCTTGGGGGCATTCTGTTTTTGCGTTAGCGTTGCCATCACTGCATCCTGCAATTGGGCGCTGGCATCCGAGCCACTCTCTTGTTGCCTGGATGCCCTGGCCTGATGGGAATCGTCAAGGATGCCGGTTCGGCATCACCTGGATCAGTCAGTCTGATTGGAAATGGTCTGTCAGTTGGTGGTCACCCGGTTGATCTCTGCCAGGCTGGTCACCCCCAGGCGGGCCTTCTCCAGGCCCGAGACACGCAGGGTTCGCATCCCCTCTTTTTGAGCAATCGCTGCAATTTGCAGGGAGTTGGCTCCTTGCATGATCAATTTTGCAATGTTTTCAGACATTAGCATGATTTCGTAGATACCGACCCGACCCTTGTAGCCCCCCGAGCACTCTTTGCAGCCTACTGGCTTGAACAGGCGCAAGCCGGCGGCCAACTGCTGCTGGGTGAAGCCCAGCTCCAGCAGTTCAGCCTCGGGCACCACTTCCGGCGCCTTGCAGTGATCGCAGAGCTTGCGAGCGAGGCGTTGGGCCATGATGAGGGTTACCGAAGAGGCGATGTTGAAGGCCGGGACCCCCATGTTCATCATCCGGGTCAGGGTTTCGGCAGCCGAGTTGGTGTGCAGGGTGGAGAGCACCAGGTGGCCGGTCTGGGCGGCTTTGATGGCAATCTCGGCGGTTTCCAGATCCCGGATTTCCCCCACCATCACCACATCGGGATCCTGGCGAAGAAAGGAGCGCAGGGCGCTGGCGAAGGTCAGCCCCGCCTTGGGATTGACTTGTACCTGGTTGACGCCGGGCAGGTTGATCTCCACTGGATCTTCGGCAGTGGAGATGTTGACCTCTGTGGTGTTGAGAATATTGAGACCGGTATAGAGAGAGACAGTCTTGCCAGAGCCGGTCGGGCCTGTCACCAGTATCATGCCCTGGGGCTTGGAGAGGGCACGCAGATATTGCGCCTTCTGCCGGTCGTCGAAGCCGAGCTGTTCGATATTGAGCCGCGCTGCGGAAGAGTCCAGCAGACGGATAACGATCTTCTCGCCCCACATGGTGGGCAGTGTGTTGACCCGCATATCCATGGATTTGTTGCGCGACAGCTTTAACTTGATGCGACCATCCTGGGGCAGCCGTCGCTCTGCGATATCGAGTCGCGCCATCACCTTGAGGCGGGCCGAAAAGCGGTTGGCCAGATTGACCGGCGGCGTCGCTATTTCGTGCAGTATGCCGTCTATACGAAAGCGGATACGGTACTTGGTCTCATAGGGTTCGAAGTGCAGATCCGAGGCGCCGCGCTTGATGGCATCCATCATGATTTTATTGATGTATTTGACGATGGGGGCATCGTCATCGGCGGTATTGACGCTCTCATCGAGGCGGGAGTTTTCGTCCGAGACTTCCAGCTCGGAGATCTCCGACTCGTCGATCTCCTCCATGCCGAGGGCATCCTGCTCGCTTTCCAGCAGCTTGCCGATGGCGGCGGTGAGCTTGTTCTCTTCCACCAGCAGGGCTTCGGTATGGAGCCCGAAGCTGAAGCCAAAATCCTCCAGTGCCGACACATTGGTCGGATCCGACATGGCGATATAGAGGGTGTGGCCCTGGGTGTAGATGGGCAGCACATGGTGTTTTTCAATCAGCTTCTGATTGAGGTACTTCTGCGGGATCTCGGCCAGGTCGAAGGCGGCAAGATCCAGCAGAGGTACCCCATATTCCAGCTCGCAAAAATCCGCCAGCGCCTTGCTGTCGAGGATCTCGTTTTCAATCAGAAATGTCACGAAGGGTTTGCGCTGGGCCTTGGCTTGGCTCAGGTAACGCTGTGAGTCGGACTCACTGAGCAGGGATGAGGCGGCCAGGCTTAACGCCAGGCCGCTATTGGGGCTAGAGGTCATGCGTTAGCAAAGGCCGCTTGTGGTACAAGTGCCAGATTTTGTCCACGTTACCGCACCATTATCGTTTTCACCGGTAATGATGTAAGTGTCACTATCTAGAGCACTGGTTGCTGTAGCTGTGATTGCAGCTGCGCTAGCGTTAGAGGGCGCAGCTGCTAGTGTCAGGGACTGAACAAAGCCTTTTGGATAACCAGCAATTGCAGGAATACCATTGCTCCCTGCGGTAAGGCATTGAGTCATGTCTCCATTTGCATTAAAGCAAACTTCAACTGCAGTTTTCAGTGCCCCAGTTGCAGCCACCACCTCGGTAAATTTCGCCTTCTTGGTGTAAGTCTGATACGCCGGCAGCGCAATGGCGGCCAGGATGGCGACGATCGCGACCACGATCATCAGTTCGATAAGGGTAAAGCCTGATTGCTTCTTCATGTCAAATATCCTTTTGTCCTTGGTTCCTGAGACGTGCTGGTGGAAAACTATCCACACGTCAGTATCTTATCCGAGCTGTTCGACTTGGCAACAGAGCGCATCGCCTTTGTTAACTACTTTCCTGTCATTTGCGAGGAACTTGATATAAATCATGGATGAAGAGCCTCTACTGGCTCTTTTTTACTGGCGGGATGGGGTCCATCATCACACTCCTTTGCTGAGGGATCCTGCATAAAGAAAAGGCGCCCGTGGCGCCTTTTGCAAGTCCTTCACCTTCTTATATGTCAGCCGAGCCATGATGAGATCGCGAGTCTTTCTCAGTTGGCTTTATCCAGCTAAATAAAGCGCATGGAGAGATCCAGTGCCCGCACATGCTTGGTCAGTGCCCCTACCGAGATAAAGTCGACGCCGGTGGCGGCATATTCTGCCAGCGTGTCCAGCGTCACATTGCCGGAGACCTCCAGCTTGGCACGGCCCTGATTGAGGGCCACGGCTTCGCGCATCATGGGCACATCGAAGTTGTCCAGCATCACTATATCGGCGTTGGCGGCCAGTGCCTGTGCCAGCTCGGCCAGGGATTCGACCTCCACCTCAACAGGTTTGCCCGGATTGAGGCGGCGGGCTTCGGTGATGGCTTCGCTTATGCCGCCGCAGGCAAGGATATGGTTCTCCTTGATGAGGTAGGCGTCGAACAGGCCGATTCTGTGATTCTTGCCACCGCCACAAGTGACTGCGTATTTCTGGGCGGTGCGCAGCCCCGGCAGGGTTTTGCGGGTATCGAGCAGACGGCAGTCAGTGCCCGCCAGTTCGGCCACGTAGCGGGCGGTGAGTGTGGCAACACCCGAAAGGGTCTGCACGAAGTTCAGTGCGTTGCGCTCGCCGGTCAGCAAGACGCGGGCCGGGCCGTGCAGGCGAAACAGCTCCTGATTGGGAGAGAGCTGTTCGCCATCTTGCACTTTCCACTCCACCTTGATCTCGCCGCCGAGCTGGGCGAACACTTCATCCACCCAGGGTTGGCCACAGAAGACGCCCGCCTCCCGGGTGATGACCCGGGCGCTGGCAATGCGATCCGCCGGGATCAGCTGGGCCGTGATATCGGCGCTGGCATCCGGTTGATCGAGCGTGGTGAGGGCCTGACCTAGGTCTTCGAGTAGCGCGACGCGCACGGCGCGGCTGATATCCTGTTGAAACATGCCTTTATTCCTGCAAGGGTCTGAGAAGCAACTGCCTGTCTTTTTGGCGCAATTCCAGCCGGCCGAGGGCATTCATACCCACCAGGATCTCGTCTCCGCCGGCCGCTGGATTGATAAAGATGGGCAAATCGTACAAGGTCAGCGGACCCATCGCCAGAGTTTCGATCTGACCGGTCTGAACCTGGATAGTGCCGGCTGCCGTGTTGACACGACTATGTCCGCTCGGGGTCAGCCCGATGCGCTCGGCCACATGCAGCGGCACTGTGACCCGGGTTGCGCCCGTGTCCAGCAGCAGTTGCACCGGTTGGCCGTTGATGGCACCCTCCAGACGATAATGGCCGCTGGCATCGGCTTTGAGCAGCAGCTCGCCGCTGGCGGTCACGGTCGGTTGCGAGCTGTGGTGGAAATAGAGGGTCAGCAGCCCCATCAGAGAGAGCCAGGCCAGCAACCAGAAGCGGCGTGCCATAGGGTGCATATCCTTTCCTGCGTTGGGCAACAGAGGGCTCAGCCTATCACAGTTGCCTGACTGGATTCAGGCGATTGCGGCGACCGTGAGAGGCGGATCATCTTGCTGCCCAGTCGCCCCTTGTCAAGTGCGCCATTCCATTGCAGAACGAGTAGATGATGACCCAGCCTAAAGCAGTTTTTTCCATTGATTCAGACGGTTGGTGTGAGCAGGCGCGCAAGGTGCCGTCACCGCACCACAACGAGCGAGCCAGTGTGGACGATATCTCCCTGCTGGTGGTACACGGTATCAGCCTGCCGCCAGGGGAGTTCGGCGGTCCCTGGATTGACGATCTCTTTCTGGGCCGGCTCGATCCGA
Source organism: Aeromonas sp. 2HA2 (assembly GCF_029237345.1). NCBI lineage: Bacteria > Pseudomonadati > Pseudomonadota > Gammaproteobacteria > Aeromonadales > Aeromonadaceae > Aeromonas > Aeromonas sp. 2HA2. The sequence continues at coordinate 70,264 of NZ_JAACGB010000002.1, forward strand.
CCGCGCATCCCTATTTCGCCAGCATTCATCAGCTGCGGGTCTCGGCCCACTGCCTGATCCGGCGGGACGGTGAGCTGGTGCAATACGTGCCGTTTGGCGCACGCGCCTGGCATGCCGGGATATCGAGCTGGGAGGGGAGAGAGGCCTGCAACGACTTTTCCATCGGCATCGAGCTGGAGGGGACCGACGAGCAGCCCTACAGCGATGCGCAATATGAGGTGCTGTCAGGGCTCAGTCGAACCATATCTCGCCATTATCCCGCCATTACTGCGCAACGAATTGTCGGCCATTGTGATATCGCCCCCGGTCGCAAGACGGATCCGGGTGACAGTTTCGAATGGCAGCGCTATCGGCAAATGCTCAACTTTAAGTAAATATTCTAAAGATAAGTTAGTGTTTTTAAAATCAATGGCTTGCCTTTGTGGCAGGCCATTTTTTCCTGCTGTTGATCAATTGTTGCCTGTGAGCCAGCTCAAAAATATTGGTCAGACCAATTTCTATGAGCTAAATCATAAATCCCTCTTTTTACCCCTTAAGTGGCAAGGGTGAACCTTGATTCAGATCATCTTTTGGGTGGACTTTTTCCAAGCCCTCTGCTAATTTTCGCCCCATTCATGAAATTGGTAATACCAATTTAACAAAGCAGCCTCATGCCCTATCTCAAGATTACTCAACCCAAGCTGGCCGACGCCATTGTCGCCGAGTTGGAACAGATGATTCTGGAAGGCAGTTTGCAACCGGGCCAGAAGTTGCCGCCCGAGCGGGAACTCGCCATCCAGTTTCAGGTATCGCGCCCCTCCCTGCGCGAGGCCATCCAGCGCCTGGAAGCCAGAGGACTCTTGTATCGCCGTCAGGGCGGTGGCACTTACGTACAAAATGCCTTGAGCAAGGGGATCGCCGATCCCCTGTTTGAGCTGCTCAGCACCCACCCGGAAGCCCAGTATGACCTGCTGGAGTTTCGTCACGCGCTGGAAGGCATCTGTGCCTACTATGCTGCGTTGCGGGGAACCGATGCCGACTTCGAGCGGATACGCAATGCGCAGTCCGCCATCGAGGAAGCCGGCCAGCAAGGTTCGCTGGTCACCGAATCCGCCGCTGTTACCCAGTTTTATCTGGCGGTGGCCGAGGCGTCCCACAACGTGGTGCTGCTGCACCTGTTGCGGGCCATGGGCCCCATGCTTGAGCAGAACATTTTACGCAATAACGAAATTTTGAATCGCCGTCCGGGAGTGGTAGCCAAGATACGTCGCCATCGTGCGCATCTGATCGAGGCTATCCTGTCGGGGGCTCCGGAGCGGGCCAGGGCTGCTTGTCATGAGCACCTGGCCTTTATCGAGGACACCTTGTTGGATATGCAGAGGGAAGACAGCCGGATCCAGCGATCCATGCGTCGGATCCGTCAGCAGGAAAACTAATCCCACAAGGCTTTATTGTCGAATGCTTGCGCCCTTCGCCGTGCAATGCCGTGCAATCACAACAAAATAGGAACCAGCCATGTCTGATATCCTGAAGAACGATGTGGACCCGATAGAAACGCTGGAGTGGCTTGCCTCTCTGGAATCCCTGCTGCGTGAAGAGGGTCCGCAACGCGCTCAGTTCATTCTTGAACAACTGGCCGAGAAAGCCCGCGTGAGCGGTGTGGACGTGGCTGCCAAGGCGAATCGCGACTACATCAACACCATCCCGTCCAGTGACGAACCGGCTTACCCGGGCGATCTGGAGATGGAACGTCGCATCCGCGCCATCATCCGCTGGAATGCCATGATGATAGTGCTGCGCGCCTCCAAGAAAGACCTGGACCTCGGTGGTCACATGTCTTCCTTCGCTTCCTCTGCGACCATCTACGAAGTTTGCTACAACCACTTCTTCCGCGCTCGCAGCGAGAAGGACGGTGGTGATCTGGTTTACTTCCAGGGTCACATCTCCCCGGGCATCTACGCCCGTGCGTTCGCTGAAGGTCGTCTGACCGAAGATCAGCTGGACAACTTCCGTCAGGAAGTGGACGGCAAGGGTATCCCTTCCTATCCGCACCCGAAACTGATGCCGGACTTCTGGCAGTTCCCGACCGTTTCCATGGGTCTGGGCCCCATCGCCGCCATCTATCAGGCTCGCTTCCTGAAGTACCTGACCGACCGTGGCATCAAGGATTGCTCCGAGCAGACCGTTTACGCCTTCCTGGGTGACGGCGAGATGGACGAGCCGGAAGCCAAGGGTGCCCTGACCGTTGCCGTGCGTGAAAAGCTCGACAATCTGGTCTTCGTGGTCAACTGCAACCTGCAGCGTCTGGATGGTCCGGTCGTAGGTAACGGCAAGGTCATCAACGAGCTGGAAGGCCTGTTCGCAGGTGCCGGCTGGGATGTCACCAAGGTTATCTGGGGTCGCAAGTGGGATGAGCTGCTGAAGAAAGACACGTCCGGCAAGCTGATCCAGCTGATGAACGAAACCGTGGACGGCGACTATCAGACCATGAAGTCCCGCGATGGCGGCTACGTGCGTGAGCACTTCTTCAACCGTTACCCGGAAACCGCCGCGCTGGTCAAAGACATGACCGACGAGGAGATCTTCGCCCTAAACCGCGGTGGTCACGACCCCCGTAAACTGTTTGCAGCTTTCTCCAAAGCCGCAGCGACCAAGGGCAAGCCGACTGTCATCCTGGCCAAGACCATCAAGGGTTACGGCATGGGCGAAGCGGCCGAAGGCAAGAACATTGCCCACCAGGTCAAGAAGATGGATCTGGGCTCTGTGCGTCACCTGCGCGATCGTTTCAGCCTGCCGGTCACCGACGAGCAGCTGGAAAACCTGCCGTACCTGAAGATCGAAGAGGGTACCGAAGAGCACAAATACCTGCACGCCCGCCGTGCCGCGCTCAAAGGCTATGTACCGACCCGTCTGCGTGAGACCACCACCAAGCTGGACATCCCGGCGCTGGAGACCTTTGGTCCCCTGCTGGGTGAGCAGGCTCGCGAGATCTCCACCACAATGGCGTTCGTGCGTTCCCTGAACGTGCTGCTGAAAGACAAGTCCATCGGCAAGCGCATAGTGCCGATCCTGGCTGACGAAGCCCGTACCTTCGGTATGGAAGGTCTGTTCCGCCAGATCGGCATCTACAGCCCGCACGGTCAGCAGTACACCCCGCAAGACCGCGACATCGTCTCCTACTACAAGGAAGACAAGCAGGGTCAGGTTCTGCAAGACGGTATCAACGAGCTGGGCGCCATGTCCTCCTGGCTGGCTGCTGCGACCTCTTACAGCACCAACGACTGCCCGATGATCCCGTTCTACATCTACTACTCCATGTTCGGCTTCCAGCGCGTCGGCGACATGGCGTGGGCAGCCGGTGACCAGCAAGCCCGTGGCTTCCTGCTGGGCGCGACCTCGGGTCGTACCACCCTTAACGGTGAAGGTCTGCAGCACGAAGATGGGCACAGCCATATCCTGGCGAACACCATCCCGAACTGCATCTCCTATGACCCGTCCTACGCCTATGAAGTAGCGGTTATCGTCCAGGACGGCCTGCGTCGCATGTACGGTGAGAAGCCGGAGAACGTCTTCTACTACATCACTACCCTGAACGAAAACTATGCCATGCCGGCCATGCCGGAAGGTGCAGAAGAGGGTATTCGCAAGGGTATCTACAAGCTGGAAACCGTTGCTGGCACCAAGGGCAAGGTACAGCTGCTGGGTTGTGGTTCTATCCTGGGTCATGTGCGCACCGCCGCCCAGATCCTGGCCAGCGAATACGGCGTGGGTTCCGACGTGTTCAGCGTCACCTCCTTCAACGAACTGGCCCGTGACGGTCAGGACGTGGATCGCTGGAACATGCTGCACCCGACCACCGAGGCTCGCGTACCCTACATCGCGACCGTACTGGGTTCCGAAGCCACCATAGCCGCGACCGACTACATGAAGTCCTTCGCCGATCAGGTGCGTGCCTTCGTACCGACCGAGCACTACCGTGTGCTGGGTACCGACGGTTACGGCCGTTCCGACAGCCGTGCCAACCTGCGTCGTCACTTCGAAGTGAACGAATTCTACGTGGTTGTTGCTGCCCTGACCGAACTGGCCAAGCGCGGCGAGATCGACAAGCAGGTTGTGGCTGACGCCATCGCCAAGTACGGCATCGATGCCGATAAGGTCAACCCGCTGTACGCGTAAGAGGATCGAGTGCAGTGCCGGGACACATTGCCCGGCACTGCCTTGCAAAGGTTAACGCGACAGACGCGTAAGAGGATAAAGCACTATGTCCAAACAGATTATGGTTCCGGATATCGGCGCCGATGAAGTTGAAGTCACCGAGATCATGGTGGCCGTGGGTGACAAGGTCGAACTCGACCAGTCCCTGATTGCCGTGGAAGGTGACAAAGCCTCCATGGAAGTACCGGCACCGGCTGCCGGTATCGTCAAAGAGATCCTGATCAAGGTGGGCGACAAGGTTGCCACCGGTTCCCAGATCATGATCTTCGAAGCGGAAGGCGCTGCTGCTGCCGCTCCGGCTCAGGCTGCCGCCCCGGTTGCTGCTGCCGCTCCGGCTCAGGCTGCCGCCCCGGTTGCTGCTGCCGCTCCCGCCGCCCCTGTGGCCGACGCGCGCAAAGATGTGCACGTACCGGACATTGGTGACGACGAAGTGGACGTGACCGAAATCATGGTTGCCGTGGGCGACATGGTTGAAGCCGACCAGTCCATCATTGCCGTGGAAGGTGACAAGGCCTCCATGGAAGTGCCGGCGCCGTTCGCGGGCCGCGTGGTCGAGATCAAGGTTGCCGCTGGCGCCAAGGTGTCTACCGGTTCTCTGGTGATGGTATTTGAAGTGGCGGGCGCTGCTCCTGCCGCCGTTGCTGCGCCGGTTGAGACTGCTGCTCCCGTGGCTGCTGCCCCTGTGGCCGCCGCTGCCAAAGAGGTCAATGTACCTGACATCGGCGGTGACGAAGTCGAAGTGACCGAGATCATGGTCGCCGTGGGTGACAAGGTCGAAGCCGATCAGTCCCTGATCGCCGTGGAGGGTGACAAGGCCTCCATGGAAGTGCCAGCACCGTTCGCCGGCATCGTCAAAGAGATCAAGGTGAAGGCGGGTGACAAGGTCTCCACCGGTTCCCTGATCATGGTATTCGAAGTGGCTGGTGCTGCCCCTGTTGCGGCTCCGGTTGCTCAGGCTGCCGCCCCGGTCGCTGCTGCCCCTGTTGCCGCGGCTCCGGCACCGGTTGCCCAGGCTGCTGCTTCTTCCGACTTCGTTGCCAATGACGCTTACGTACATGCCGCCCCGGCCGTACGTCGCCTGGCCCGTGAGTTCGGTATCAACCTGGCCAAGGTGAAGGCCTCCGGTCGCAAGGGTCGCATCGTCAAAGAAGACGTGCAGGCCTATGTGAAGGATGCGGTCAAGCGTGCCGAGTCTGCCCCGGCAGCCGGTACCGGCACTGGCAACGGCATGAGTGTCCTGCCATGGCCCAAGGTTGACTTCAGCAAGTTCGGCCCGGTCGAAGAGCTGGAACTGACCCGGATCCAGAAGATCTCCGGTCCTGCCCTGCATCGCAACTGGGCCATGATCCCGCACGTCACCCAGTTCGACGAAGCCGATACCACGGATCTGGAAGCGTTCCGCAAAGAGCAGAACCTGCTGGCCGAGAAGCAGAAGCTGGACGTGAAGATCACCCCGCTAGTGTTCATCCTGAAAGCCGCCGCCAAGGCCCTGGAAGCACACCCACGCTTCTGCAGCGCACTGTCCGAAGACGGCAGCAAGCTGATCATGAAGAAGTACATCCACATCGGTGTGGCGGTAGACACTCCGGGGGGCCTGGTGGTTCCTGTGGTGCGTGACGTCAACAAGAAGGGCATCTACGAGCTGTCTCGCGATCTGGCCGAGATCTCCAAGAAGGCCCGTGCCGGCAAGCTGACCGCTGCCGACATGCAGGGCGGTTGCTTCACCATCTCCAGCCTGGGTGGCATCGGTGGTACCAGCTTTACCCCGATCGTCAACGCGCCGGAAGTGGCCATCCTCGGTGTTTCCAAGTCCGAGATGAAGCCGAAGTGGAATGGCAAGGAGTTCGTGCCTCGCCTGATGCTGCCGCTGGCCCTGAGCTATGACCACAGGGTCATAGACGGTGCTGACGGAGCCCGCTTCGTCACCACCTTGAGTGGTGTGTTGTCCGACATTCGTCGATTGGTCCTGTAAGTGAGAGGGCGGGCCCAGAGCCTGCCCTTTTTACTTCTCATTTCATTAACAGGATTGTAAACTTGCCCCGTTTTTTCACGGTTGCAGCCGCCTTGTTTGGCATTGAGTTGGCATAAGACTGCGCCGTCCGGGGATATATAAGAACGACAAAGAGGTCATGATGAGTAAAGAAATCAAAACTCAGGTCGTAGTACTGGGTGCTGGCCCTGCCGGTTATTCCGCTGCTTTCCGTGCCGCCGATCTGGGTCTGGATACCATTATCGTCGAGCGTTACTCCACCCTGGGTGGCGTCTGCCTGAACGTGGGTTGTATCCCGTCCAAGGCACTGCTGCACGTCGCCAAAGTTATTGAAGAAGCCAAGGCGCTGTCCGAACACGGCATCATCTTCGGTGCCCCGCAGACCGACATCGACAAGGTTCGTCTGTGGAAAGAGAAGGTCATCAACCAGCTGACCGGCGGTCTGGCTGGCATGGCCAAGATGCGTAAAGTTCAGGTGGTCAACGGTTTCGGCAAGTTTACCGGCCCGAACACCCTCGAAGTAGACGGTGCTGACGGCAAGACGACCGTGACCTTCGACAACGCCATCATAGCGGCCGGCTCCCGTCCGGTGAAACTGCCCTTCATCCCCCATGATGACCCGCGTGTATGGGATTCAACCGATGCGCTGGAACTGACTTCCGTACCAGGCAAGCTGCTGGTTATTGGCGGTGGCATCATAGGTCTGGAGATGGGTACCGTTTACTCCTCCCTGGGTTCCGAGATCGACGTGGTGGAATTTGCCGACCAGCTGGTACCGGCTGCCGACAAAGACATCGTCAAGATCTACACCAAGCGCGTTGCCAAGAAATTCAACATCATGCTGGAGACCAAGGTCACCGCAGTTGAAGCCCGAGCAGACGGCCTGTACGTCTCTTACGAAGGCAAGCACGCTCCTGCCGAGCCGGTACGTTACGACAACGTGCTGGTTGCCGTAGGCCGTGTGCCGAATGGCAAGCTGATGGATGCCGAGAAGGCCGGCGTTGCCGTGACCGAGCGCGGTTTCATCGAGGTGGACAAGCAGCTGCGTACCAACGTGCCTCACATCCACGCCATCGGTGACATCGTCGGTCAGCCTATGCTGGCGCACAAAGGTGTTCATGAAGGCCACGTTGCGGCCGAAGTCATCGCCGGCAAGAAGCACTACTTCGATCCGAAAGTGATACCGTCCATCGCCTACACCGAGCCAGAGATGGCCTGGGTTGGTCTGACCGAGAAGGAAGCCAAGCAACAGGGCTTGAACTTCGAAGTCGCCACCTTCCCGTGGGCTGCGTCCGGTCGCGCCATTGCCTCTGATTGCTCCGACGGCATGACCAAGCTGATCTTCGACAAGGAGAGCGGCCGCGTCATCGGTGGTGCCATCGTGGGTACCAACGGTGGTGAACTGCTGGGTGAAATCGGTCTGGCCATCGAAATGGGGGCCGACGCCGAAGACATCGCCCTGACCATCCATGCTCACCCGACTCTGCACGAGTCCGTGGGTCTGGCTGCAGAAGTGTTCGAAGGTTCCATCACCGACCTGCCGAACGCCAAGGCCAAAAAGAAGAAGTAATTTTCTTCTTGCAGCCAACATGAAAAAAGCCGCTCTTAGGAGCGGCTTTTTTGTTTTTGATGAATAAAGAGATTTGTTCGGGGCCGATTGCTATGCTGAAGGCTGTTACTTCACGCGATGGATCCTGCGATGCAAACACCGGCCACTCCTGACAACGAACGCCTGCGCCTCGATGCGCTGCGCCGTATGGCCATTCTGGATACCTCTGCCGAAGAAAGATTCGACCGGATCACCCGTATGGCCCGCAACATGTTCGATGTGCCCATCTCGCTCGTGTCACTGGTGGATGAGGATCGGCAGTGGTTCAAATCCTGCTGTGGTTTGCCTGTGCCGGAGACGCCGCGGGACATCTCCTTCTGTGGTCATGCCATTCTCGGCGATGAGCTCTTCGTGGTGGAGGATGCGACCCGGGATCTGCGCTTCGCCGACAATCCGCTGGTATCCGGGGATCCCCATATCCGTTTCTATGCGGGCAGCCCGTTGCAGATTGGGGAGGGGTACAAGTTGGGGACCCTGTGCATCATAGATCGCAAGCCGCGCCTGCTGGATGAGCGGCAGCGGGACTTGCTGACGGATCTGGCCGGCATGGTGGAGCGCGAACTGGCGGCGATCCAGCTGGCTACCATGGATGAGCTGACCGGCATCACCAACCGGCGCGGTTTCATGCTGCTGGCACACAAGTGCCTGCAACTCGCCCATCGTCAGGGGCGAGCGGCAACCCTGTTGTTTCTCGACCTCAACCGGTTCAAGGAGATCAACGACCGGCTGGGGCACGACGTCGGTGACGATGCCCTGCAACAGATGGCGTGTCTGATGTGTGGCGTTTTTCGGGATGCGGACATCTTTGCCCGACTGGGTGGGGATGAGTTTGCGGTATTGCTGCCGGGTACTGGGCCGGCAGAGGTGCCACGGGTGTTGGCACGGCTCGATGAGGCACTGGCCGGGTTCAACCGGGAGAGCGGCAAACCCTATCGGCTGAGCTGCTCGGTCGGGGTGGGGCACTATGATGCGCTTTCGCCACCGGCGCTGGATCTGCTGCTGCAACAGGCGGACAAGCAGATGTACGATTGTAAAAAAGGGCGCTAGCAGCGCCTTTTTTGGCCTGACCTGGAGGGCAGAAGGTTCCATTGCCCCCATTGCTGCCATCACTGACCCGGATCCGGGTATCGTCCACGCTGACATCGGCCCCGTGCACCCGCACTGGCCCGCTGCTGCAGGCGCAGAGCAGACTCCCCAGCAACATAGTCACCACCAGCTTGCTCATGATACCTCCTGTTATTTCCCTGATTATGGGGCATTTCCAGGAAGGGGCGGAGGCGAGTTTGCGGGTGTGCGTCATGGCTTGCCGCTGATATGACGAGGAGCGCCGCGGCGCTCCTCGTGTGAGGGGAAGAAGGGGTTACAGCCGGAAATTGCCCACCAGCTTGTCGAGCTCGCCGGAGAGTTGTTGCAGGCTGCGGCTGGCGTCGGTCAGCTGGTGGGCTATGTCGGCAGTTTCCATGGTGAGCTGGTTGATGTCCTCCACGTTGCGATTGAGCTCGCCGACCACGCTCGACTGCTCTTCGGTGGCGGTGGCGACCTGGATGTTCATGTCGTTGATCTGGGTGATGTAAGCGGTGATCTGACCGAGTGCGCCATTGGCCTCGTCGGCCTGGGTCACTACCGCCAGGCTCTGGCTGCGGCCCTGAGTCATGGCGCTGACAGCACGGGCACTCTGATCCTGCAGCCGGTTGATCATGCCCTGAATTTCGGCGGTGGAGGCGGCGGAGCGGTTGGCGAGGTTGCGTACCTCGTCGGCCACCACGGCGAAGCCGCGGCCCTGTTCACCGGCGCGGGCCGCCTCGATGGCGGCGTTGAGGGCCAGCAGGTTGGTTTGCTCCGAGATGCTGCGAATGGTCTCCAGGATGCTGCCGATGGAGTCGGTCTGCGTCGCCAGCGACTCTATCACGCCCGCCACCAGTGCAATCTCGTCAGAGAGACCGACTATGCCGTGGCGGGCCTGGGCCACCACGCCAGCGCCTGCTTCAGCCTGGTCGTTGGCCTGTCTGGCCACCTCGGCGGCTTGCGAGGCGTTGCCCGCTATCTCGCTCACGGTTGCCCCCATCTCGTGGATGGCGGTGGCCACCTGCACAGTGCGGTCACGCTGGGCGGTGCAGTTTTGCTGGGTCAGCTGCGCCTTGCTGGCCACTTCGTCGGCGGTGGCGGCGAGCTGGTGGGAGTTTCTGGCGACCTGCTCGATGGCGCTGTGGATCTTGCTGACGAAGTGGTTGAAGCTCTCCGTGATCTCCGCCAGCTCGTCGTTGCCAGTGAGCTTGGCGCGGGAGTCCAGCGCCAGATGCTCGGCGGCATAGCCGATGTACTGTTGCAGGAAGCCGACCCGACGCTTGAGGTTGATCAGGATGAGCACCGAGACCAGCAGCGAGATGAGGATGGCGCCGCTGATGATGGAGATCATCTGCATTCGTCCGCTGGCATAGCTCTGCTCACCGCGCTGATGGCGCTGCTGTGCCTGCTGGATCAGGCCGTCGAGCAGGGCGTTGGCATCCTTGCGCATGGTGCCATAGGTGACCGTATAGCGATCCCGATAGATGCCTCTCGCCGCTTCCATGTCCCCTTTTTCCAGCGCCTGCAGCATGGGGTTCAGCTCGTTGCTCTCCATTCCTTCAAACTGGCTCAGCAGTTTTTGCGCATCCGCTCTGGCCGCCGGATCCGTCTGGGCGGTTACCGCCTGCTGCATGGCCTGACGCATCTCGGGAATGTCCTCGTCACGGGCATCCTTGACCCGGCTGAGTACGCCCCGTTCATCCTTGAGGGAGGTATCTTGCAGCAGCATCATGTCGATCCCCACCCGCATGCGGGGGATACGTGATACCACTTCCGCCATGGCGCGCATGGGGGTGGCCGTGTTCTGGTAGAGCTCGGTGGATTGCTGCTGGATGGAGCCCATGCTTCTCAGGCTGGCGCCACCCACGAGCAAGAGGGCGAGACAGGGCACTGTGACAGCCAGGATCAGCTGCAATTTGAGCGTCAGTTTACCTTCTAGCAAGGGAGTGCTCCTTCATGGCTGGCCATGATGTGGTTGATGAGGGTTGTTGCCAGTATAGATATGAATTGGCCGCCTCCCGGGCAAAGGCACGGGGAATGGGCCGCAAGCCGCATAAAAAGGAGCGCCATGGCGCTCCTTTTTGAGGCGTGACTCCCGACGCCGCTTACAGACGGAAGTTGCCGACCAGCTTGTCCAGCTCGCCTGAGAGTTGTTGCAGGCTGCGGCTCGACTCGGTCAGTTGGTGGGCTATGTCGGCCGTCTCCATGGTGAGCTGGTTGATGTCTTCCACGTTGCGATTGATCTCGCCCACCACGCTGGATTGCTCCTCGGTAGCGGTGGCGACCTGGATGTTCATGTCACTGATCTGGGTGATGTGGGCCGTTATATGGCCAAGGGCGGCATTGGCTTCGTCAGCCTGAGCCACCACTTCCAGACTCTGGCTGCGACCCTGGGCCATGGCACTGACAGCGCGGGCGCTTTGCTCCTGCAGCCGGTTGATCATGCCCTGGATCTCGGCGGTGGAGGCGGCGGATCGGCTCGCCAGATTGCGTACCTCGTCGGCTACCACGGCAAAGCCCCGGCCCTGTTCACCTGCCCGTGCCGCCTCGATGGCTGCGTTCAGTGCCAGCAGGTTGGTCTGCTCCGAGATGCTGCGGATGGTGTCGAGAATGCTGCCGATGGAGTCGGTCTGGTTGGCCAGGGATTCAATGACACCGGCGACCTGCTCAATCTCGCTGGAGAGGCCGACGATGCCGTGGCGGGCCTGGGCGACGACGACAGCCCCCGCATCCGCCTGCTCGTTGGCCTGTCTGGCGACGTCCGCCGCCAGGGAGGCGTTGCCGGCGATCTCGCCTACCGTCGCCCCCATCTCGTGAATGGCGGTCGCCACCTGGACGGTACGGTCGCGCTGGGCGGTACAGTTGTGCTGGGTCAGCTGCGCCTTGCTGGCCACCTCGTTGGCGGTAGCGGCCAGTTGGCGGGAGTTGCTGGCGACCTGCTCGATGGAGCCGTGGATCTTGGCGACGAAGTTGTTGAAGCCGGTGGCAACCTGGGTCAGCTCGTCGTGGCCTTCTACTTTGAGGCGCTGGGTGAGATCGCCATCGCCACTGCCCAGTTCACGGAACAGGCGGGCCAGCTCGTTGAGCGGGCGGCTGACGGAACCGGCCAGCAGCATGCCGAGCAAGCCCATGCCGGCGGCGATGGCCAGGCTCACCAGCACAATGTGCAGTCGTGCCTTGTCCAGCTCGGCATAGATCTCGGCTTCCGGCACCTGGGCCACCAGATACCAGTCGAGCATGGGGATGTAGCTGGTGGCCAGTATCACGGCCTGGCCATCGACCTCGGCCTGGGTGGCTGCGAACGCTTGCTTGGTCAGAAGGTTGGTTGTGGTGCCGCTGGCCAGTTGGGTCAGGTTGTCCCGATCGATACGGGCGGCATCCGAGTGCAGCTTCACCTTGCCGCTGCCATCTGTCATGAACACGAAGCCGCTGTCACCGATCCGGAAGTTGGCGAGCATGCTGACCATGCTGTCGAGGGACTTGGCGAGCCCCGCCAGACCGCGGCCGTTGAGCTGCTGGAAGTTGACGAACAGCTTCACCTCGCCATTGGTCTCGCGAAAGATGCTGAGCATCAGGTCTTGCGGGCTCTTGGTATAGCCGTAGAACCAGGCGTCCTGCTCAGGGGTCAGGTTGCGCAGGAAGCCATCCTGGTTGTAGTAGGCTGCGCTCTGCCGATCGGCGAAGGAGGCGGTCACCAAACCATACTGGGCCGTCATGTCCTTGAGCTGATCAATGAGGATGGACTCCTGCTCCTTGGGCATGCCGCGGGCGACCCAGTCCAGTACGAAGCGGTCGTTGGCCAGCTGTCTGGCGGCATTGGCAACCGAAGTCAGATCCTTCTCGATCTCCTTGCCGATACGCTGGGTCAGGTTGGGCAGCTCCTGCTCGAACATGCGGGTTTCGATCAGTTGTTGCGCCGAGCGCTGGCTGAAGTAACCCACCAGCAGGCAGGAGAGCACCACGGCCAGGGTGACGGTGGCCAGAATTTTCTGTTTGAGTGTCAGGCGTGCAAGCATGGGAGTGACTCAGAAGTGTGGAGACGGGATTGAGCACATATTAACGGCAGTGTGGTGATGCCCTTGAGGGGCTAACCGGTTTTATTGATGGATTGCGTTTGCGCTCACAGGGGCGCGCTGGTGCAGCTCCGGTTTATCAACGAACAGCGCCTCCATCACAGCCCTATATTGCTGTCGTGGCTGTTGCGGTTAGCTTTTCGCACTTTATAGTAAGCGTCACTGCTTACTTGGCTCGTACTGGATTCAATGGAAAATCATATGCGCATCTTTCGTCGGGGATGGACCCACCTGTTTCTGATTTTGCTGGCCAGCTTGCCACTCATGGCGGCGGCCCAGTCCGAACGGCCTAGGATTGCCCTGGTGCTGAGCGGTGGCGGTGCCAAGGGGTCGGCCCATATCGGCATCCTCAAGGTGCTGGAGGAGAAACGCATTCCGGTGGATATCATAGTGGGTACCAGCATGGGCTCCTACGTGGCGGGCATGTACGCCATGGGGCTCAGCGCCGAGGAGGTGGAGCGCACCACCCTGGCCATCGACTGGAACAAGGGATATCAGGACAAGGTCGGTCGGGACGAGCTATCCCTGCGCAAGAAGCAGCAGAGCGAGAAGTATCAGCTGCGCACCGATATCGGTGTCAACGGTGATTCGGTTCAGTTCCCGGATGGATTCTTCCAGGGCCAGTCCATGGCCAGCTTGCTGCGCCACGCCACCTCCAACCTGCCGGTGCAGAAGAGCTTTGACGACTTGCCCATCCCCTATCGCGCCGTGGCCACCGACATGGAGACTGTGACCCCCTTTGTGTTGGGTGATGGCAGTCTCGCCAAGGCGATGCAGGCATCCATGTCCATTCCTGGTGCCCTCAAACCGGTGGAGTGGGAGGGACATATCCTGGCCGACGGCGGCACAGTCAACAACATGCCGGTCGATGTCGCCAAGGAGATGGGGGCTGATGTGGTGATAGCGGTGGACATAGGCGCCAGGTTGCGCACCCGGGAATCCCTCAAATCCGGCCTCGCCATGATAGATCAGCTCACCACCTACATGACCCAGGTCGGCACCGACAAGCAGAAGGCACTGCTGGGGCCGAAAGACATATTGCTGACCCCTGAATTCGGCAACATGGGCATTGCCGACTTTGCCCTGATGCCGGAAGGGATCAAGCAGGGGGAGGCGGTGGCCAACCGCGCCGCTACCCAACTCGATGCGCTCTCCCTCTCGCCCAGGGAGTACGCCGTCTATCGCCACCAGAAGCTGAGCCGCCGTGCCGAGCGCAGCGGTCAGCCCGCCTACTACATCGACAAGGTGGAGATCCTCAACAAGTCACGCCTCTCCGATGAGACGGTGCGCGCCATGTTGAAGGTGAAACCCGACAAGATACAGACCAATGAAAGTCTGGAGGCGGGCATTCGCCGCCTCTACGCACTGGAGTCGTTTGACCGCATCACCTATGAGGTGGAAGAGCGCGACGGAGAGAACGTGCTGGTGGTGGATGCCAGCGAGAAAAACTGGGGGCCGGGCTACCTCAACTTCCAGTTCGGCTTCTCCGACGACTTCGAGAGCAGCTCCAACTACAACGTCGGCATGTCCTACACACTCACCAACTTGAATGAGTGGGGCGCCGAGTGGCTGACTGAGGCCTCCCTGGGCACCGCCAAGCACCTCAAGACCGACTTCTATTCGCCGCTGGAGCCTTCCCAGACCTTCTACGGCGAGGCGAGCTTTGCGTATGACCAGACCCAGCGAAGCCTTTTCAACCCGGATCCGGAAGATCAGTCTTTTAACTATCTCGATACTGAGTACTCCTTCTTCAGTACCGATCTGGCTCTGGGCTGGAATCTGCAGCCCTGGAGTCGCCTCTCGCTGGGGGTGGACGGCAAGATGGGCAGTATCGATGTCAGGAACTTGAATGGGGTGAATTCGGATGCCATCTCCTGGGGGCCTTATGTCCGTTTCGAGCACGATACCCTCGACAGCCGCTACTTCCCCTATGAAGGGGTTTTCTGGGACATCAAGGGGGGTTATTCCCATGTCCGGCTGGATTATCACAATGATAATGAAGAAAACGAGCGAAATGAGGGGGTCAATTATCACCTCTCTATGATCAAGCCCTGGTCCTGGGACAGACACAGCCTGAACCTGATACTGGAAGGGGGTGGCTCCACCTCCCAAGAAGAGGTGCCACTGTTGGTGCAGGATCTGGGCGGGCTGTTCCGCCTGTCCGGCTTCCAGCACTACCAGCTGAGCGGTCGCTACAGTCTGTTTGGCGGGCTGCGCTACATCTATCGGGTGGTCGACAACGACTTTGGTGCGCTGCGGGCGCCGCTCTATCTTGGGGGCTCCCTCGAACAAGGAGGGGTGTGGGACAAGGGGGAAGACATCAGTATCGAGAGTTCCTTCACCGGAGGATCCGTCTACGTGGGGATAGAGAGCTTCCTCGGCCCCATCTTCCTCGGCTACGGCATGGCAGAGGGGGGCAACAACATGTTCTATCTGCAATTGGGCACCACATTCGAATAACGGCCAAATGATGCCTTTTTGTTAACTTATTTCTTGCCTGGCTTTTATGTGGTGACAAAATGTGAGCAAGTTTAATTGGTTAGCCTGGCTTGTTGAATATCTGTACAGGGTTTGGATTTTAATTACTCGTTAAAACTTATATAGTGAGGGGCACCCTACGGGTGTCCCGCAAGGACGATCGCCGCGAGCCTGGGCGAACCCCAAAAAAAGACCAAAGAGGAATTAGTCGTGCTTGAAACATACCGTAAACACGTCGCAGAACGTGCCGCCGAGGGCGTGGTTGCCAAACCTCTGGATGCAGAGCAGGTCGCCGCCCTGGTTGAACTGATCAAGAACCCGCCCGCTGGCGAAGAAGACTTTCTGAAAGAGCTGTTATCCTCCCGAATTCCACCAGGTGTTGATGAAGCGGCTTATGTCAAAGCCGGTTTCCTCACCGCCATCGCCAAGGGCGAAGCCCACTCTCCCATCCTGACCGCCGCACAAGCCGTTGAGCTGCTGGGCACCATGCAGGGTGGTTACAACATTCAGCCGCTGATCGACCTGCTGGACCATGCCACCCTGGCCCCTCTTGCTGCCAAGGGGCTGTCTCACACCCTGCTGATGTTTGACTCCTTCCATGACGTGGAAGAGAAGGCCAAGGCGGGCAATGCTCACGCCAAGCAGGTGATGCAATCCTGGGCCGATGCCGAGTGGTTCCTCTCTCGCCCCGAGCTGGCCGAGAAGATCACTGTGACCGTGTTCAAGGTGACTGGTGAAACCAACACCGATGACTTGTCCCCTGCGCCGGACGCCTGGTCCCGTCCCGATATTCCGCTCCATGCCCTGGCCATGCTGAAAAATGCCCGTCCCGGCATCACTCCGGACAATGACGGCACCGTCGGCCCCATCAAGACCATAGATGCCCTGAAAGAGAAGGGTTTCCCGCTGGCGTATGTCGGCGACGTGGTCGGTACCGGCTCTTCCCGTAAATCTGCCACCAACTCGGTGCTCTGGTTCATGGGTGACGACATTCCGTTCGTGCCGAACAAGCGCGCCGGCGGTGTCTGCCTCGGCGGCAAGATTGCCCCCATCTTCTTTAACACAATGGAAGATGCGGGCGCCCTGCCCATCGAAGTGGATGTCTCCAAGCTGGAGATGGGCGATGTCATCGACATCTACCCGTTTGCCGGCAAGATCTGCAAGCACGGCACCGATCAGGTGCTGGCCCAGTTTGAACTGAAAACCGAGGTGCTGATCGACGAAGTACGTGCCGGTGGCCGTATTCTGCTGATCATAGGTCGTGGCCTGACCGACAAGGCTCGCGAAGCCATGGGTCTGCCGTTCTCCACCGTATTCCGTCGTCCTGTGCCTGTGGCCGATACCGGCAAGGGTTACACCCTGGCCCAGAAGATGGTGGGCAAGGCGTGTGGCGTGCAGGGCATTCGCCCCGGTACCTACTGCGAGCCCAGAATGACCACGGTAGGCTCCCAGGACACCACGGGCCCCATGACCCGCGATGAGCTCAAAGACCTGGCCTGCCTCGGCTTCTCCGCCGATCTGACCATGCAGTCCTTCTGCCACACAGCAGCCTATCCCAAGCCCATCGACGTGCAGACTCACCACACTTTGCCGGACTTCATCATGAACCGTGGTGGTGTCTCTCTGCGTCCGGGTGACGGCGTCATCCACTCCTGGTTGAACCGCATGTTGCTGCCGGATACCGTCGGTACCGGTGGTGACTCCCACACTCGTTTCCCCATCGGTATCTCCTTCCCGGCGGGCTCCGGTCTGGTGGCCTTTGCCGCCGCGACCGGCGTGATGCCGCTGGACATGCCGGAATCCGTGCTGGTGCGCTTCAAGGGCGAGTTGCAACCGGGCATCACCTTGCGTGACCTGGTTCATGCCATCCCTTATGCCGCCATCCAGAAAGGGCTGCTGACTGTCGAGAAAGCGGGCAAGAAGAACATCTTCTCCGGCCGTATCCTCGAGATCGAAGGTCTGCCGACCCTGAAGGTGGAGCAGGCGTTCGAGCTGGCCGACGCCAGTGCCGAGCGTTCCGCGGCCGGTTGCACCATCAAGCTGGATCAGGCGCCGATCACCGAGTACCTCAAGTCCAACATCGTCATGCTGAAATGGATGTTGTCCGAAGGCTACGGCGACCCGCGCACCATCACCCGCCGTATCCGGGGGATGGAGGAGTGGCTGGCTAACCCTGTGTTGATGGAAGCGGACAAGGATGCCGAGTACGCCGAAATCATCGAGATCGATCTGGCTACCATCAAGGAGCCCATCCTGTGTGCGCCGAACGATCCGGACGATGCCCGTTTGCTGAGCGACGTGGCTGGCAGCAAGATCGATGAAGTCTTCATCGGTTCCTGCATGACCAACATCGGCCACTTCCGTGCCGCCGGTAAATTGCTCGAGAAGTATCAGGGCGAACTGCCGACTCGCATGTGGATCGCACCGCCCACCAAGATGGACAAGGATCAGCTGACCGAAGAGGGCTACTACGGCATTTTCGGTCGCGTCGGTGCTCGCATCGAGATCCCGGGTTGTTCCCTGTGCATGGGCAACCAGGCGCGTGTGGCGGAAGGGGCTTCTGTGGTCTCTACCTCCACCCGTAACTTCCCGAACCGTCTGGGCAAGGGTGCCAACGTCTACCTGGCCTCTGCTGAGCTGGCTGCCGTTGCCGCCATCCTTGGCAAGATCCCGACCGTTGCCGAGTATCTGCAGTACGCCAAGACCCTGGATGCCACTGCGGCCGATACCTATCGCTACCTCAACTTCAACGAGATCGCCTCCTACACCAAGAAGGCCGATGCGGTGATCCTGCAACAAGCGGTATAAGATTCCGGCATTCGCCGTCATCTGATGCAACAGAGCCCCGGCAGTGCCGGGGCTCTTTTTTTATTGGGTAACAGGGCTGCATACGATGCATACAGACACAAATATTTATTCAGGATAAGTGGTTCGGATGGCAAGCTGAGGTAAGCTGCACCCCTCCTTTTGTCCTGCATTGCCAGAAAGAAGAGAGGGGGATCCCCGCGACAGTCACTGCGGGAAAGCAGGGGGAAGGCCCGGTCAGCGCAGACTGGTGGGGCTTGTCGTCATAACCACATTGCCGTTTGCCTGATGCTCACCTGATTCGGGCTGGCGGGCCGTTTCTTTGGATGAATCGGTTATGCATTTTTTTTATATCGATCTCTCCCGCCGCTGGCTTCGGCTCTGCTGCGCTTTCATGGTGTTCATCCTGCCGCTGCTGGTGGGAGGATGGGCAACGCACAAAAGCTATATGGAGGAGCTGGAGTCCGGTTCCGCCGCCGCCGCCCACAAGGCGATGACGCTCATGGAAAACATGCTGGATCACGCCGAGCGGGCCAATCGTCAGGTGCTGCCGCTGGTGGGCGCGCCTTGTGACGAGATAGATTTTCAGCTGCGTGAGCAGGTCGCACTGGTGCCTTTTGTTCGCTCGGTCAATCTGATCAAGGAGGGGATGCTGTACTGCACCTCCCTGTTTGGCTCCGTGCGTGAGGTCGATGATGCCAGCCCCTATATAGCGCGCAAGTTGCTGCTGATGCGTGGCAATCAGGTGCGGGCCAATCATCCCTTGCTGATAGTGCGCAGTGAGCAGGAAGGGCATGCGGCCTTGAGCGCCATCGATGGGGAATACCTGAGCGTCATGCTGACCCTGAGCCATCACGCCGGCAATCTCTTCATGCGGGTGGGCAGCACCTGGTTTGATGAAGCAGGCCACTATCTGGACAAGGCCCCCGACCTGCATGCTCTGGCCAGAACCGAGCTGACTTCACCGCACTACCCCTTCTCCATTCATGCCGGTTACGTGACCCTGGCTTACTGGCATTCGCTGTGGGATCACAAATCTCTGATCCTCTCTCTGCTATGCGGTCTCTCGTTAGCGTTTGCACTGCTGGTATGGTGGCTGCTGGGCCGCCCGGGTTCCCCGGTCGGCGAGTTGCGCAGAGCGTTGCGGGCCAAGGAGTTCGAACCCTATCTGCAACCTCTGGTTACCACGAGTGACACCAGGTTGATGGGGGTGGAAGTGCTGATGCGCTGGCAGCATCCCAATTCAGGTCTTATCCGTCCCGACCTCTTTATTCCCCAGGCGGAGGAGTCCGGGCTGATAGTACCCATGACGACCCTGATCATGAAGAAGGTGGCCCAGGTGTTGAGCCGGGAGCAGGTACGCCTGCCCGATGGCTTTCACATCAGTTTCAATATCAGCGCGGCCCACTGTCGCGACCTGGCTTTGCTGCAGGAGTGCCGCACTTTTCTGGCGCAGTTTGCCCCCGGCAAGATAGTGCTGGTGCTGGAGCTGACCGAACGTGAGCTGCTGGTGGTGGATCCGAATACCCTCTCCCTGTTCCGGCAACTGGATCAGATGGGGGTCAAGCTGGCCATCGATGACTTCGGAACGGGTCACTCCAGCCTCTTCTATCTGCAGCAGTTCCACGTGGATTATCTGAAGATCGACCAATCCTTTATCGGGCGTATCGGTACAGAGTCACTCTCCGAGCACATAGTGGCGAATGTCATCGACCTGGGCGCCAGACTCGGCTTGTTACTGATAGCAGAAGGGGTCGAGAGCGAATTGCAGGCCGCCTATCTGAGAGCCAAGGGAGTCGACTACCTGCAAGGCTACCTGTTTGGTCGCCCCATGCCGCTCAAGCGCTTCTGTGACGATTTGCCACAGGGAGAGGCCTTGGCCAGCAGCTTGCCCGAGCTGGCGGATCCTCATCTGGGCTGAGCGGCTCATGCGGTTGTAATCCCTATTCTTTAGAACAACAGAGTACCGGATTCATGTTGCCCAGGCAGGGAATGGGCGTTTTGAGTGACGATACCAGAAGGGCGGAACAGGTTTTTTCTCCACGAGTAGACTCGCGCAGCAGTATTGCTCAAAAGCAGACCCCCCCTTTGAATCAAAGGGGGGGTCTTCGGCTCAGCAATCGGCTCCCGGACCAGTGCAGAGACTACTTATGGCTACTGGGAGGCTCATCCACCTGGTCAGGCGGAGAAACCACCGTCTATGGTCAGGCTGGCGCCGGTTATGTATCCCGCTTCGGGCCCTGCCAGATAGGCGACGAAGCTGGCGATCTCCTCATCCTTGCCGTAACGGGCCAGCGCCATCATCCCCTTGAGCTGCGCCGCCGATTCCCCGTCAGCCGGGTTCATATCGGTATCGACCGGGCCTGGCTGCACGTTGTTCACCGTGATGCCCTTCGGGCCCAAATCCCGTGCCATGCCTTTGGTCAAGCCGACCAGGGCCGATTTGCTCATGGCGTAGACGGAACCCCCCGCCATGGGGATGCGGTCAGCGTTGGTGCTGCCGATATTGATGATGCGCCCCCCCTTGCCCATGTGATGTGCTGCTTCCTGGCAGGCCACGAACACGCTGCGAATGTTGACGGCCAGGGTGCGATCGAGATCGTCCAGGGTCAGCTCTTCAATGTCGCCCCATACCAACACCCCGGCGTTGTTGACCAGGATGTCCAGTCGACCAAAGGTAGTGACGGTTTGGCGGATGGCGTGCTGTACGGCGATGGCATCTGCACTGTCGGCACGGATGGCCAGCGCCTTGCCACCTGCAGCCGTGATGGTCGCGACAATTTCTTCTGCCTTGCTGGCCGAGGAGACATAAGTGAAGGCAACGGCGGCACCATCGCGGGCGAGGCGTTTTACAATGGCGGCACCAATGCCGCGTGAACCACCTTGTACGAAGGCAACTTGGCCACTGAGGGATTTAACGGTCAACATCTGGTCTCTCCTGTCTGGTCATGAAGTCATGTCTGAGCGAGTTGGGAACTCAAGGTCATCCAATCCATTACGTGCAAGATGCGGCGTTGAATGAGCCTGTAAACAGTGTGATTGATTCCTTGAAATTGATTAAGTGGCTATTATTCCAATCTCTATTTCCTTCAGGGACTGAATCCGTGGCACTACAAGACCCGTTTCTGAGTGTCAGACACTTTGTCGCCGTGGCGCAGTCGGGCAGCTTTACCGTGGCGGCATTGGCGCTGGGGCTGACCGGCTCGGCGTTGAGCAAGAGCATAGTGCGGCTGGAGGCGCGACTGGGGGTCAAGCTGTTGCACAGAACAACCCGTCGGGTGAGTTTGACCCAGGAGGGGGAGGCGTATCTGGTCAGTTGTCTCCAGGCGATTCGGGTGCTGGAGGCGACAGAGCAGAGCTTTGCATCGGGACAACAGAGTCCGTCGGGTCGCGTTCGAATCGATCTTCCCGCTGCGTTTGGCCGCCGGCATGTACTGCCGATCCTGCTGGATCTGGCTGGCAGCCATCCGCAGCTGGATCTGTCGGTGACCTTCAATGAGCGCAAGGTCGATCTCATTGAGGCCAACATCGATCTGGTGGTGCGCATAGGTGCGCTGGAGGATCAGGCCGATCTCGTTGCGCGTCGGCTGGGAGAGCAGAAGCTGGTCATCTGCGGGGCCCCTTCCTATCTGGCACGACGCGGGGTTCCCCTGACCCCGGATGAGTTGTCACGGCACGACTGCATCATTGACTGGCGCTCTGGGCATCGCCATAGCTGGCTGCTCCGAAATGGCGCAGGCCGGACTGAGGCTTACGACATCCCGGTACGCTATGAAATGGGGGATGGTGAGGCTGTGTTGGCAGCGGCGCTGGCTGGTCTTGGCCTGGTTCAGGTGCCGACCTGGCTGGTCAACGAACAGCTGGATTCGGGAGCGCTGGTCTGTGTGCTTCATGACCAGTCCGGTGGCGAGATGCCGATCAATGTCATCTGGGCCAGGAGCCAGCATATGCAGCCCAAGCTGCGCGTAGTGGTCGATGCTTTGTTGCTGGCGGCGCAAAAGAGTGGCAGTGGTTTCCGGGCCCGCTGAGTCTGTGTCGTCACTGTCCGGCAGTCACATGCGAGCCAGGGAGGCATCTTGTGCCCGCCAGGTGTCGTGACCTGTCAGCGCAGAGCCGGCAGCTCTCCTTATCCACCCCCGACTGTAGGGGCTTGTTTTTCATGCCTTGTGGTCCGCTTTTCGGTAGAATTGCCGCTCATTTAGAAGTCAGATGAGGCGCGGTATGACGGTCAAGTTCCAGGCATTTCACAGCATCAAGGCGATCAACAATCGGGAGGTGCTGTTCAACTGGTCCAGGACCAACCCCCTCGGCGCCCTGGATCAGGTGTGGCGCCCGAAAAACCGCGACGAGCTGCAGGCGCTGCTGCGTGAATACCCGGAGCGCAAGCTGCGGCTGATCGGCTCAGGCCTCTCCTTCGAGCCCATTCACAGCGTCTATGCCGAGGGCAGTCAGGCGCTGCTGGTGGATTTGTACCTGCTGCGCGGCCAGCTGGCGAAAACCGCCGATACCGTCACCTATCAGGCGGGCACGCCGCTCGATACCATCTACGCCGATCTCATCGCCATGGAGCGGATGCTGCCGGCATCCCCGGGCGTCATCGGCATCCAGACACTGGGCGGTGCGCTCAGCACCGGCACCCACGGCCAGGGGCTGCACCAGTCCGCCCTGTGCGATGCCGTGGAGGCGATGACTGTGATGCTGGCCAATGGCGACATCATCCGGGTCGATCGCACCGATCCGCGCTTCGGTGCCTTCGTAATGGGGATGGGCATGCTCGGCATATTGCTCGACGTGCGCCTTCGCACCGTGCCTAACCGCATCATGCGCTGCACCAAGTTCACCACCGACTATCCCTTCCTGCTGGAGCACAACGAGCGGCTCAATCGCGAGCACGGTTTCGTGAAGAGCTGGTGGTTCGCCTGGACCGGCGAGAGCCACATCTGGCTGGTGGATCCCGCTTCCGAGGAAGAGGTGGCCCGTTACCGCGCCGCCGGCAGCGAGCCGCTGCTGCTGGAGGGCGACATCGATGCCCGCATGAATGCCACCATAGATGCCACCCTGCAGAAAATGGCGAAAGACACCAAGGATGAGGCGTTGGCGGGGGAGCACTTCGAGACGGTGCGCCGCTTCAAGGACGCCTCCGATCTGGTGGGCAACGTCTACCAGATCCTCTGCAAGGGGATACCCGCACCCCAGATCAACTGTGAGGTGGCGGTGCCGCTGCACCGCATGAATGAGGCGCTGGAGACCCTGCAAGCGTGGCAGCAGGCCAACCCGGGCGTATTGCACTACCCCTTTATCCTGCGTTGTACCGGTCCCTCCGAGGCCTGGCTCAGCGCCGCCTACGATAAATCGGTCTGCTGGGTCGGTTTCCTGGTCTATCTGGCGGCGGACGGCACCTTCGTCAACGGCTCCATGGAGCAGATGCGAGAGCTGCAGCAACTGCTGGTGCCCCTCGGTGGCATTCCCCACTTCGGTAAGCATCTGGCGATGGATCTCTACGACTTCCCGGCCCTGCTGCCGCGCTGGAACGACTTCCTGGCCCTCAAGGGCGAGCTCGATCCCCATGGCCGCTTCGAGAACCGCTGGCTCAGCGACCTGTTTGCCAACCGGTAAGGATTGAAAATGACCCATATGCAAGATACCCGCGTGCTCATCACCCTGCCGACCCAAGTGGAGTCATCCATATGACAGATATGCAAGACACCCGGATCCCCGTGACTCTGCTGACCGGTTTTCTCGGCAGCGGCAAGACCACACTGCTCAACCACTGGGTCAAGCAGCCGGAACTTGGCGAGTGCGCCGTGCTGATCAACGAATTCGGCTCTGTCGGGCTGGATCACCATCTGGTGCAGCAGGTGGACGAGCAGGTGGTGCTGCTCGATTCCGGCTGCATCTGTTGCTCGGTGCAGGGCTCCCTGGTGGAAGCGCTGCAAGGGCTGTTCATGCGCGCCATCCAGCGCAAGATCAAGCCGTTCAAAAGGCTCATCATAGAAACAACCGGTCTGGCGGATCCGGCGCCCGTGCTGTTTACCCTGCGCGAAGAGGGTTTTATCGCCCAGCGCTACCGCTTCGATGGCACAGTCACAGTGGTGGATGCTGGTCATATCGAACAGCAGCTGGCGGCTCAGTATGAAGCGGTGAAACAAGTGGCGCTGGCGGATCTGCTGGTGGTGAGCAAGGGGGATCTGGTGGAGGACGAGCAGCTGGCGCGCGTCGAGGCCCAGCTGGCCGCCCTCAACCCGGCGGCCCCCATCGAGCGGGTCACCAACGGCGAGCTGTCGCCTGCGGTGCTGGAAAAGCTGGGTGCCTACAACGAGGCGGCGGGGCGTGACGTGCGCCAGCTGCTGGCCTGGCTGCGCACCGAATCCCCCAAGCAGGGACTGGCTTCGCCGATGCAGCCGAAGATGAAGCCGTTCGCCGCCAAGGTGGGCACGGCCGCGCCTACTCACTTCGAGCACGGCAACATAGAGAGCTTCTCCCTGCGCATCGGCGAGCCGCTCAAGCCCTCTCGCCTGCTGGCCGCCATCGATGCGGTGCAGGCCCAATATGGCGATGCCCTGCTGCGCCTCAAGGGGATATTGCAGCTGGAGGGAGAGAGCCAGCCCGTGGTGATCCACGGCGTCCACGGCCAGCTCTATCCGCAGCAGGCTTTGGGAGATTGGCCGGAGGGCAAGGCCCAGTCCCGGCTGGTGTTTATCGTGAAAAGTCAGGACAAGGTGGGGATAGAGCAGTTGTTCCTTGATACGCTCAAGGCCCCCGAGCCCAGTCTGGAAGAGCAGCTCAGAGCCATGCTCGGCCAGCCGGATGCCTGACAGGCTGAGATGACCCGCTTTCGTGCGGGTCTTTTTTTATCTGAAGAGGAGGTGGCTGCTCATGCCCGATAGCACACACATGGTTACGCCTGCCCAACGCAAGTGGCTGCCGCCGCTGGCGGCGGTCGGCTTCTTCATGCAAACCCTGGATGGCACCATCCTCAATACGGCCCTGCCCAGCATGGCCGAAACCCTGGGTGAGAGCCCGCTGCAGATGCAGTCGGTGATCATCGCCTACATGCTGACGGTGGCGTTGCTCATTCCCGCCTCTGGTTGGTTGGCGGACAGGTTCGGCACTCGCCGTATCTATCTGGCGGCTATCCTGCTGTTTACCCTGGGGTCTCTGGCCTGCGCCGCCGCCAATACGCTGCCCATGCTGGTGGCCGCACGGGTGTTGCAGGGGGTCGGCGGCGCCCTGCTGATGCCGGTGGGGCGCCTCGCCGTGCTGAGGGTCTACAGCAAACATGAGCTGCTGCGGGTGATGTCGTTCGTCACCATCCCAGGGCTGGTGGGGCCGCTGATAGGCCCCGCGCTGGGGGGCTGGCTGGTGGAAGTGGCGAGCTGGCACTGGGTGTTTCTCATCAACCTGCCGGTGGGGATACTCGGCTTTATCGCCAGCTGGCACTTCATGCCCGACCTGCGTCAAGGCACGGCCAAGTTCGACTGGCAGGGCTTCGTGCTGTTCAGCGCCGGCATGGTGCTGGTGTCGGTGGGCTTGCAGGGGCTGGGTGAGCACAGCATCTCCACCGGTTGGGCGTTGTTTGCGTTGCTGTCCGGTCTGGCCGCCATGGCGAGCTACTGGCTCTATGCCGCCAATGCCGAGCAACCGCTGTTCAGTCTGGCGCTGTTCAAGACATCCACCTTCGCCATCGGTGTCTGGGGCAACCTGTTTGCCCGCCTCGGCAGCGGCGCCATGCCCTTCCTCACGCCGCTCTTTCTGCAACTGGGGCTGGGGTTCTCACCGAGCAAGGCGGGGATGACCATGATCCCCACTGTGCTCGGCGCCATGCTGACCAAGACGCTGGTGAACAAGCTGATTCCGCGCATCGGTTATCGCCGCATCCTGATCGGCAACACACTGGCGCTGGGGGCCATGATCGCCAGCTTCTACTTCATCGATAACCAGCTTCCCTATGGGGTGCTGCTGGGCTGGCTGATGGTGTTTGGCGCCATCAACTCATTGCAGTTTTCCGCCATGAATA
Organism: Aeromonas sp. 2HA2; assembly: GCF_029237345.1. Lineage (NCBI taxonomy): Bacteria > Pseudomonadati > Pseudomonadota > Gammaproteobacteria > Aeromonadales > Aeromonadaceae > Aeromonas > Aeromonas sp. 2HA2. The sequence continues at coordinate 96,495 of NZ_JAACGB010000002.1, forward strand.
CCCTGACCCTGCAGGATTTGAGCCCGGAGCATGCCAGTAGCGGCAATGGACTGCTGTCTGTGGTGATGCAGCTCTCCATGAGCTTGGGGGTCGCCATCGCCGCCAGCCTGCTGGGGCTCTTCTCCGCCGGTTCGTCAGCCTCGGGTGGGCAGTGGCTGGCCGGTTTCCACCTCACCTATTTGTGCATCGGTCTCATGTCCATGCTGGCGGCGCTCATCTTTGCCCAACTGGCAAGCGACAAGGCGTGATCCGGTCGCTGTCGTCAGCAATCAGGCTTGAATCGTGGTGAGATAGCTGACCTGGCAGGGTAACTGGGCCAGCACTCGGGGCAGATGCTCGGTCGCCAGGATAAAGGTCTGCTCCGGGTGGCCCGGCGTCCAGGTGAAGGCATCATGGGTCAACAGGGCCGAGTCCACCAGCAAGGGAATATCAGCCCTCGGCAGGAAGGGGCAGACGGCTCCCGGCAGGCAGCCAATCTCTGCCTGCATTTCCTCGGCGGTGCAGATAGACGGCTTGGCACCGAGCGCGGCCTTGACCGCCTTGTTGTCGAGTCGCCCCCCTTGATGGGTCAGCAGCAGGGCGAAGCGGCCATCCTTGAATTTGAGAAACAAGGTCTTGCTGAACACCGCCTGCCAGCCAAAGCGGGCCCTGACTCTTTCATCGGTGGCGTAGTCGAGGATGGGTTCGTGCTGATAGCGCTGGTGAGGCAATTGGGCCAGTAGCTGGTAGTTGAAGTCGTGAATGGTATCGAGCGGCATGGGGGTCTCCTGTGGCGAGCCCTATCCTGCCAGCCATGGGGGGTCGGGCCCAATCACACTTTCTTATGGCGGATAAGCCGCCTTGCAAGATGCAACAAGGGCACCCTAGGGTGCCCTTGTTGATTCAGTGATGCTGCAGCTCGCGCGCTTCCCAGTGAAAGGGAATGGGGCTGAGTCGCTGGGATGCCTTGTCGTAACCTTGCCACAGTTCGTCCAGCGTGCGGCCATCAACCGGGTGGCGCAGGCTCGGTGCCAGCTCGGCCAGCGGCCAGAGGACAAAGGCATTGGTGAGGATCTCGCCACGGGGTAGCGCGACCGGTACATCGCAGACCAGATCGCCATACAGCAGCAGATCCAGATCCAGGGTGCGCGGAGCAAACTTCTTGGCATCCGGCTCGCGGCCGTGGGCAAACTCCATGGCACGCAGCCGTTGGCACAGGGTCGCCAGCGGCAGATCTGTGTCGGCGCCGACTACCAGGTTGTAGAAGGGGCGACCGGCAAAGCCAACCGCCTCGCTCTCGAATACCCGGGAGACGGTGAGCTCGCCAAATTCGGCATGCAGGGCATCGAGACCGGCGCGGATATGGTGCTCCCGCTCGATATTGGAACCCAGGCTGATGTAGATACGGGTCATGCAGTGCTCCCTGTTATCTGGTTGGCGCCCGGGCTGATATAGATGCTGGTCATCAGCAGGTGCTCGCAGCCGGAGTGCGATGGCGCAGTATCTCTACCCCGACGCCAGCCGCATTGGGGACAGCACCCGGTTTGGTCAGGGTGACCTTGACCCATTGCACCCGCTCGTCGGCCAGTACCAGCATGGCGACCTGCTCGGCCATGGTTTCGACCAGCTCCACCACCTTGCTGGAGGCGTGATCACAGATCTTGCGAGAGAGGGTGGCGTAATCCAGTGCCAGATTGATATCGTCGGTTGCAGCGGCGGGACGGTTGTCAAACCCCATTTCGAGGTCGAAACAGAGCTTCTGGCGAATGCCCTTCTCCCACTCATATACACCGATGGTGGTCAAAACCTCGAGTCCGCGAATAAACACCTTGTCCATGACAGTACTTCTTCTTTACTCTTGATGGGCTGTGATGACAGCGCAGGGATGCAGGCTCGGCAAGCAGTTTGCCGCGCGGTCGGTTTGGGCGACACGCCTTTGGGCAACCCCAAGCCAGAGAATGTGGCCTGCATCATACCCCATTCATATCGTGGTAAAAACGACCAAGATGACGGCCCTGACGATTTTGATGATTATTCTGGCCTACCTGGGCGGCTCGCTGTCCAGTGCCGTGCTGGTTTCCCGCATCACGGGTCTGCCGGATCCACGGGATCATGGCTCCCATAATCCGGGAGCGACCAATGTGTTGCGTCTCGGTGGTCGAGTGGCTGCGCTGGTGGTCTTGCTGCTCGATGTGCTCAAGGGCACGGCGCCTGTCTATCTTGCCTGGTATCTGCAAATCAAGCCCGTCTACCTCGGCTTTATCGGGGTTGCTGCCTGCCTAGGTCACATGTACCCCATCTTCTTCCACTTTCGGGGTGGCAAGGGGGTGGCGACGGCACTCGGCACCATGATGCCCATTGGCTTCACCATGGGGGGAGCCGTGATCGGCACCTGGCTGCTGGTATTGCTGGTGAGCGGCTACTCCTCGCTGGCCTCCATCATTACCGTGTTGCTTAGCCCACTCTTTACCTATCTGATCAAGCCAGAATACACACTGCCGGTTTCCCTGCTCTCCTGCCTCATCCTTATCCGCCATCACGAGAACATAGCCCGTCTGTTGAAGGGGGAAGAACCCAGAGTCTGGGGCCGCCAGGCACAGCGCCGACAGGAAGAAGTAGGGGAAATGGATGATGTTGCGCAAAAAAGAGACGAACGAGACAAAAAGTGAAATTTCCCGTTGACCACCTGCCTTAAAATCCGTTTAATAGCGCCCACGCCCAGATAGCTCAGTCGGTAGAGCAGGGGATTGAAAATCCCCGTGTCGGCGGTTCGATTCCGTCTCTGGGCACCAAATTTGGTGCCATGAAGTAAAAATTAGTTCATGCACAGTGGTTTAAGTGTGCCGGCTTAGCTCAGTAGGCAGAGCAACTGACTTGTAATCAGTAGGTCACCAGTTCGATTCCGGTAGCCGGCACCATTTATATATTGCCCAGATAGCTCAGTCGGTAGAGCAGGGGATTGAAAATCCCCGTGTCGGCGGTTCGATTCCGTCTCTGGGCACCAAGTACAATTCCTCCTTAGTTCAGTCGGTAGAACGGCGGACTGTTAATCCGTATGTCGCTGGTTCAAGTCCAGCAGGAGGAGCCAACATAAAAGCCCAGCAGCAATGCTGGGCTTTTTCTTTGCCTGTTTTTTACGGCTGACCAGAATCGCATGAGAGGTTCAGTTGTTGTTTGTCGATGGAGATGATGGCCTGCTGGTGATCGTTGAGTCTATTAAGTCCCTCCTCCCTGCTGTTGTTTCATCTGTGGATCAGTCCTACATCACCTTGCCGGCGTGATGCCCTGCATCTTCAGCCAGAATGCCTCCTGACAGAGGTTGTGGAACAGCTTGCGTGGCGGCGTGATGGGCATGTGGCTGGTGACAACTCGATAGCTTATCCAGCATTCGGCGCACAGCTGTTCTGAGGGGACCTGGTCCTGCTCTCTCTGATGACAGATGACGACCCCATTGGCGAACCAATAGGTGGTTTGCTGGTGCTGGATCAGGGTGCCACTCTCGTCATTCTCGCTATAGTGCTCACTCTGCTGATGAGTGATGGTTGCTGGCCCAGGTTGCCGATGGATGGCCTTGATATAGGTAATGAGCTGATTCATTGCTGTTCTTGCTTGTGACGGGAGTGGCGGCGTGGGAACGCAGGTCGCAGATGCCGCGAGCTTAGCACTCGGCGCCGCTGGCGGCAATTCCGACCGGGCGGCAGGGTGGCAGGCATGAAGGAGGAAAAGGTGATGGGGATCCCCAGCAACAAGGCCGAGCTGCTGCTCGCCATCGACACGAATTTTGGCAAGCTGCTCAAGGCGTTGCAGGCCGTCCCCGAGAGCAAGGCACAGGAGTTGGCCATGGAGGGGTGCAGCAAGGGCACCTCCATGAGCGTGGCCAACCTGGTGGCCTACCTCATCGGCTGGAATGAGTTGGTGATCAAGTGGATAGAGCGGGATGCGGCGGGCTTGCCGGTGGATTTTCCCGAGACGGGCTTTAAGTGGAACGAGCTGGGCAGGCTGGCCCAAAAGTTCTATCGGGATTATGAGGGGCTGGCCTATTCGGCACTGCTGGCCCGGCTGATGGCGGCCAGGGCCCGCATCGTCGAGCTGATCGTGACGCGCGGTGACGATGAGCTGTATGGTCGCCCCTGGTATGAGCAGTGGACCCTGGGGCGGATGATCCAGTTCAATACCACCTCTCCCTACCACAATGCCAACGGGCGATTGCGCAAATGGTTGAAGGGGAACGGTATTCGGGTATGAATGTTCCCGGTGTTCCCGGTGTTCCCGGTGTTCCCGGTGTTCCCGGTGTTCCCGGTGTTCCCGGTGTTCCCGGTGTTCCCGATGGCGATGCTGGCTGAAGTGGCCCGTATTCTTCCGCTGACTTGCCCCGGTTGTTATACTCCCGCCCCTCAATTTTCCCGGGTGCCGGGTTTATCTTCCCCCTGGCGTGAGGCGGCTTGCCATGCTGCCTTGTCTGGCAAGCGGGTGTTTCCTCCTGAGTTCAGTCGCCAGTTCGGCGGGCTGTTCATCCGGTGTCACGAGTTCAATAACAAAAACAACGATTCACACAGAGACAGTCATCAGGATTGGTATGGAAAATCAAGCAGTTAAAGATTCGCATGCAACGCAAACCTCCCTTCGCCGCTGGCTGGAGCCGGTACTGGTACTGGCCATTCTGGGCAGCCTGTTCGGTTACCTCGGCAGTCTGATGGGGCTCTCCGCCCTGGTCAACACCCTGTTCAATACGGCCCATCAGCTGCTGCTCAATACTGTGCTCTTCATCATGGGGATTACAGTGCTATCGGGGGCGCTGAGCCAGCTGCTCAGTGAGTTCGGGGTGATCCGCCTGCTGGAGGTGCTGCTGGCGCCACTGATGAAGCCCATCTTCCGTCTGCCGGGCCGCACCGCCCTGGCGGCTCTGATGACGTTCTTTTCAGACAACCCGGCGGTGATCAGCCTCGCCAAAGACAGTCGCTTTCGCAAGGGCTTCACCCCCTGGCAACTGGTGTCTCTGACCAACTTCGGGACGGCTTTTGGCATGGGGCTGATCGTGGTGACCTTCATGGCCACCCTGCAACTGCCGAGCGGTGAATCCACTGCCAGTGCGGCCTTGATAGGTCTGCTCGGTGCCCTCATCGGCTCAGTGGTCTCGACCCGGTTGATGCAGCGCATGATCAGGCCGCTGGTGGGGGAGACCCTGATTGATGACGAAGTGGTGAGTGTGGGCGCCAAGCCCGGGCTGAGTCAGGAAGCGGCTCCCACCTGGCTCCGGGTGCTCAATGCCCTGCTCGATGGTGGCAAGTCCGGGGTGGAGCTCGGCATGGCGGTGATCCCGGGTGTGCTCATCATCAGTACCTTCGTCATGTTGCTGACCTTTGGTCCTGGCGACAAGGGCTATACCGGCGAGGCCTTCCAGGGGGTGGCGCTGCTGCCCGTGCTGGCGGCCAAGGTGGGCTGGCTGTTCGAGATGCTGTTCGGTTTTACCCATGCCGAGCTGGTGGCCTTCCCCGTAACTTCGCTGGGAGCGGTCGGGGCCGCCATGTCGCTGGTGCCTCCTTTCATCGGCAAGGGGTGGATCACCGGCAACGAGGTGGCGGTATTCACCGCCATGGGCATGTGCTGGAGCGGCTTTCTGAGTACTCACACCGCCATGCTGGATGCGCTCGGTTATCGCCATCTCACCTCCCGCGCCATAGTGGCTCATACCATAGGTGGTCTCTGCGCCGGTGTGGCGGCCCATCAGCTCTACCTGCTGCTGGGCTGAGTCGGGTTCAGATAACAAAAGAGGCTCTTCGGAGCCTCTTTGCATTTCTCGTTGCGATCACGCTGGCAGCATCGAGACGGCCAGCCCGGCGTTGTGCTCACTCGACATGGCCAATGACGGTTTGTTCTATCACGGCTCCGGGCATCATCTGTTGTATGCCTTCAATCAGCTTGTTCCCGGCTGCTTGCAAAGCTTCCAGGGGCATTTCGGGCAAGCTCTCCAGAATGAACCACATCATGCTCGACTCCACACTGAGCCTGGTCCTGACCCCCTGTCTCCAGTTCCAGCGTCGGCACGTCACCCCCTTGTCATCCCGCCATACCACTTCGCCGGGTTCTGGAGATTCATGAGCCACTTCGCCGCCCTTCATTGTGTCGAATCGCTCGCTGCCATCGGCAACTACCAACCTTGGCATCCCTTCATAGGTAGTCAGGTTTTCGCCCCCGACCGGTATGGCGTACTCAATGCTGATGGCGTTATAGAGGTCAACGACAGGATCGATACTCGGCAGGCTGCTATCACGGGCAACCCGTTTTCTCAGGGCTTCGGCGGAGCAGGGAGTGCGCTGTGGTTTGGCGCCAAACTTTCTAAAGAGGTCCGCCCAGGCAGAGAGGTGTGCATCAGCCCAGGGTGCATCTTCTCTGGCCATGGCAAGGGAGGCTTGTTCCAGAGCCCGCGTCCCCACAGTGGGGTCTGCAATGGCAGCCGCCTGGACAGTGATACTCAAGGCCCGGAATCCGGGAGCCATATCGGTCACTTCAGGGGTGATTAACGGCTTGAACAACGGCATAGCGACTCCAGGGGATTCATTGATAGAGACGACATTTGATGTCTCGATGGCGCATGGCATCAGCCACATCAAACTCAATTTGAGAGCCATCTTGCTTGGGCGATGGCAATAAGAAAATTTACAAAATCTTAAGGCCAATAAGGATTTGGAATGACAAGCAGCCCGTCAGTGAACGATTGGCATGGGATCTCGATCCAGAAGGAAGCTCTGCCTTTTCGTTGTTCTCTCGCGAAATGGGATGAACCGCTCAGGAGCGCTATTTCTGATGCTGCGGAACAACATCAACAACATCAACAACATCAACAACAAGGGCGCCGAGGCGCCCGTTTGCTTGAGTGTCAGACTGACGACATTACAGATTGCCCGGTTTGGGAATGGGGATGCCGAGCAGCAAGTTATCCATCATGCCGACCATGCGGCCCAGCTCGGGTTTGGTGATGGTGTCATTGGCCCCCAGCTGCAATGCCTTCTGGCGGTTGTCATCACTCATCAGCGACGAGAACATTATGATGGGGGTGGTCTTGAAGGCGGGGGTGTCCCGCAGCCGTTTGAGCAGATGCATGCCATCCATTCGGGGCATCTCGACGTCTGTGATGATGCCGCTGACAAACTCGGACACAGGTATCTTCTCCTCCTGTGACAGGCGGTCAAACTCCGTCAGCATCTCCAGCCCTTCTCCCCCGTCCTTGGCCGTCACCACGTTGTAGCCAGCGGTGCGCAGCGTTGTCTCTATCATCTTGCGGATGAAGGCCGAGTCGTCGACCACCAGAATGCTCTTGGCCTGGCGCAGTGCCATCATGCGATCGTCGATGATGACCTTGCGATCCTGGGTCACATCGTATTTCTCCATGCTGAGCTCTGGGTTGATGTCGGCGATGATCTTCTCGAAATCGAGGATCATGATGAGGTTGCCATCGCGCCTGACCACGGCGACCACGCAATCATTCTCGCCCGCTTCCAGAAACTGGCTGGGGGATTCCACATCCTCCCAGGAGACTCTATGGATCCTGCTGACACTGTCGATGAGAAAGCCGTTCGCCATCTTGTTGAAGTCGGTGACGATAACCACTTTGTTGCTGTTGTCCGGGTTGGTGCGGATCCCGAGCCAGCCCGCCAGATCCACCAGTGGGATCAGCCGTTCACGCAGCGAGAAAACCCCGACCATGTGGCGCTGGGCATTGGGGTAGTCGGTCGTTTCCGGTACCCGGATCACCTCGCGTACCTTGGCGACGTTGATACCGTAATAGGCAATCTTCTCCCTGCCATCTGGCAGATGCTTCTTGAGATGAAACTCGATGATTTCGAGCTCGTTGGTCCCGCTCTCGGTCAGGATGGATTTACGCTCTTCCCCGTTTTTGGACATCATGGCGACTCTCGTGCTTCTGGTTGCGCTGGCAGCACCGGCTGCGGTTTTCCCTCAGTATAGGAATGGATCCGTCCACACCGGAGAGATCCACACAACATAACCCTCATAACTGCTTGATCCCGCAAGTAGGAAGGCACGTAACAGCTTAACAGGGAAACAAAGATGCGATGGAGAAGACCATCACACTCACCACAAACAGGAGCGGAACATGGCAGAGGCTGTGGTTGTGATAGGGGCAGGGGGCGGAATCGGGCAGGCACTGGTGGCGCACTGGCTGGCGGCAGGAGCCAACCCAGTCATTGCGGTTAGTCGTCAGCAGGCCCCCGCCGGGAGTGATGATCCCCGCTTGCATTGGCTGCCCTGCGATTACAGCGACCAGCAGATGAGCCGTTGCGTCAGCCATATTGCCGGACTGGCACCTGGTTTACGCCATCTGGTGATCTGCAATGGCGTCTTGCATCAGGGGGAGATCAAGCCGGAAAAACGGCTGGAAGCGCTCAATGTCGAGGCCATGACTCGCCTCTACCAGACCAATGCCTTGCTGCCGCTGCGCTGGATCAACCAGCTGCTCCCGCTGTTTGGCGCCTCACCTTGCACCCTGACGGTGCTCAGTGCCCGGGTCGGCAGCATTGGTGACAACCGCGCTGGTGGTTGGTATGGCTATCGTGCTGCCAAGGCCGCTCTCAATATGTTGCTCAAGTGCGCGTCCATCGAACTCGCCCGGCGTGCCCCGGGCGTCAAGCTGCTGGCGTTTCATCCGGGCACTGTGGATACCCAGCTCTCGCGTCCGTTTCACGCCAATGTGCCGGCCGGCAGCTTGCAGACGCCAGAGCAGGTAGCCTGCCATCTGGTGAGCTTGATGGCGCGACTTGTGCCTGACGGCGAACTCAGCTATCTCGACTGGCAGGGCAAGACTATCGAGTGGTAGGGGCATCCAGCAGGCGAGCCAGCAGGGCTCGCAGCGCCTTGATGATGGCTGGCTTGCCAGCCAGTTGCAGCCTGGCAGCCAGTCGACCCCAGTCCGCGTATTGCCAGATGGTGGCGATCAGCAGCTGGCGCTCGCTTGGCATCAGGGAGGCCAGTCGCGGCAGATTGCCTGTCAGCCAGCGCTGTAGAGTGGATTGGCACAGCTCGAACGGCTTGTGGTGATGGGCGAAGCAATCAAGCTCATCCCGTTCAAACTCATCCAGCTCAGGCACGGCCAGCTCTTGTCCCTTCACACATTGCCACACCAGTTCGGGATCCAGCTCTTTCAACTCCCCGGCCAGCAGGGTAGGTAGCTGTTGTACGAAGCGCTGGCGCCACAGGTCCAGCTCGGCTTGCCACTCGGGTCTCAACGCCTTGAGCAGCAGGGCGGCATGGCTGCCGCTGGCGGCATCCCGCTGCAAACCGATGCGCAGTGTCACCAGCCCGGCCTTGCGCCAGAAGGGCAACAAGTCGGCGCTGGCCGAGAAAGCGGAGCCGAGATAATCGAGCCCTTCCTGCCGGTAGTAGTCCTCCAGCTGGCTGAGCAGTCGTGAGCCGAGCCCGTGGCGATGCAGCGCCGGGTGGATGGCGATGCGCATCACCCGGGCGTAGCTGCGTCCCCCGGCTGTCTTGAAACCGGCGTGGGCAAGCAGGGACTGGGGCAGCAGATGGCCGCGTGGGCGCCGTCGGCCCGCCCAGATATCCTCGGCGAGTTCAGGGGCGATATTGCCCTCCCGCGCTACCAGCGCGACCCCCAGCAGGCTCTGCGCCTGTTCCAGCAGGTGGATGTCGAGATCCGGACTCTCCAGCAGAGATCTGAGGTCGCTCGGCGTGGTCTGGTAGTGGGCCAGCACCAGCAGGCCGAATACTTGATTCAGCAGTGCCTCATCGGCGGCCAGCGTCCCTTGCCCGATCAGCCGCCAGCTCGGGTTGGTCGGCGGTTGGGGAGCATCTACCTCGGTATTGAGGCCAAGGAGGCGAAATACCAGCGGTTCCAGCGGGTCGCGAGTGCTCCAGCGGATGGGCTCGGCCAGGTGGATCTCCTGCCAATCCGGCGTCTGGCGGTCAAGCACTCGCTTGAAACGCAGGTGAAAGCCGCGCCCCGTCCCCTCGTAGCCGTGCTCGGTGGTGGCGAAGACGATGCGATTGTGGCGGGCCAGCATGGCCTCCAGCAGCGGCGTTGGGATGGCGGCGGCTTCATCCACCAGCAACAGATCGGCCTGCAGCGCCTCATGTACCAGTCGATCCGGTGAACAGAACTCGAGGCCCACAAGCTGCTCTTGGGTGGTCTCGAGCGCCCGGGCGGCGTGGGCGAACAGGGTGGCGACAGTGGCATGAGAGGGCGCCGTTACCACTATCTTCAGGTCGGGTTGCTGGCGCAGCAGCGCGGCGGCGGCGAGGCCCAGCAGGCTGCTCTTGCCGCGTCCCCGATCGGCGCTCAGCACCAGGGGGCGGCGGCGATGGCCGTGCAGCACCCTGTGGATGGCGGGCAGAGCAAGAGCCTGATCGTTACTCAATGGCCGTTCGGCGCCTATCGGTTGCCAGGGCTGTTGGCAAACCGGTGGAGCCAGAGAAAGAGCGGGATCGCCTGTCAGCAGCCGCACCAGCCGGGCGATAAAGCCGTGACCCGCCCAGCTTGCCTCCTCCGGCTGGGCTACCAATCTGATCCGGTCGGGATCCGGCCATGCTGGCCACAGCTCTCTGGGCGGTGTCAGCAGCAGCAGCATGCCGCCCGCCCGCAGTGTGCCCGCCAGGGCGCCGAAGGCGTCGGGATGAAAGCCGCTGAAAGCGTTGAAGACCAGCGTGTCGCACTCCTGACCCAGCCGTTGCAGCGCCTTGGCGGAGGGAACGGGCCCGTGGTGGGCGGGGCCTTCCCCCAGCCAGAAGATGGCACCGTCCAGCAGCGGCTCGGCACGGACGATGCAATCAGCCTCATCCCCTTCCAGCCAGATCAGTCGCCGCTCGCCAGCATGGGCGAGGGTCTGGCGCAGGGCTTTCACCTCGACAGGGCTCATGAGGCTGAACTGTCGCCCGCTTTGACGCGCGGTTCAAACATGCGATCCCCTATCTGGTCGATGAAGGTATGAGCCTTTTGCACCATGAAACGTTCAGCATCGGCTGGGTTGGCAAACAGATCGGATCGGATAAATCGATGGGTTTGCAGCACACCATCCAGCTCCTTGGTGATGCGGCCCGCCAACCGGTACTGACCCCCTTCCGCCATGGGCTCTGGATAGATGAGATAACCGGCGTATTCGCTGGGAGTGACGTCGACGGCCTGGGCTGGTTGGCTCCCGAACAGCGCTGTGAACAGTTTCTTGAGCATGATGTTTTCCTCTGTGACAGAGGTATTGTCCCCAAGGGGCTGATGGCTGGCAAGCGAGGGATCTTATTACTAATTGTTATTTGCACTACGAACCATTCTCATTTAGATTTCATGGCATTCCAGCATGAGGTAAACACTATGTACGTCTGTTTGTGCCGTGGCATCACAGATACCCAGATCCGCAAGGCGGTACAGGCAGGCAAGAGCGAGTTTCGTCAACTCAAACAGTCGCTGGAGGTAGGTGCCCAGTGTGGCAAGTGCGTGCGCATGACCATGGAGATCATCACCGCCGAACTCGACAAGGCAGAGCTGGAAACGGCCCCGCTCTACTACGAAGTGGCCTGATCAAGAGCAGGCGTTTTCCAACCCGACCCGGCAGCAGGGTCACCCTTCCTTTCAGGCGAGCAGGCTCGCCAGACCTCTTGTTGTCACTTTTCTGGACTAAGCTCTAACGATCGAAGCCTCAGGCACGAACCAAGGAGCAGAGTCGATGAAAGGAGATCCCAAGATCATTGCCCACCTCAACAAGGTGCTGGCCAATGAGCTGATTGCCATCAACCAATACTTCCTGCATGCCCGCATCTACGATGACTGGGGCCTCAAGGCGCTCGGGCACAAGGAGTATCACGAGTCCATCGATGAGATGAAGCACGCCGACGAGCTGGTCAAACGGGTGTTGTTTCTGGAAGGGCTGCCCAACTTGCAGGATCTGGGCAAGCTGCGCATCGGTGAGACGGTGGAAGAGATGCTGCGCTGTGATTTGTCGCTGGAGATGGACGCCATCCCCGATCTGAAAGTGGCCATCGCCTATGCCGAGTCGGTGCAGGACTATATCAGCCGTGACCTGTTCCAGGACATTCTGGAAGATGAAGAGGAGCACGTAGACTGGCTTGAGACCCAGCTCGATCTCATCGATCGCATCGGGCTGGAGAACTATCAGCAGTCACAGCTGCATCACGGCTCATCCTGAATAGTTATGGCATGAAAAGCTGACTTAAAAACCCGCCAAGGCGGGTTTTTTCATATCCGTTGCATAGCTTTTCATTCGGCTTATCCATATGAAAAATAAGCTTATTTTTGTTAATCAGGTCGCAAAAATATGTTGGGCAGATGTGCACTATTGGAACCCCTATCGGGGGTACACAATAACAACAGGTTAAAGGACTACACCATGCACTTCTTGCCCAACAAGCTTGCGCTGGCTTGCGCCATCGCACTCTCTCTCGCTGCCTGCAATGACAACAGCTCCAACGCGCCGGCGGATCCCGTCGCTACCAAGGCATCCCTGATGCAAATCATGGACGAGGCCCAGCGTGCGAGTCAGGCGCTGGACCCTTACGGATTTGCCATTGATGCGCCAGGGATCGCCCAGCGCAAGGCGCTTGACGGTTCGCTGCTCACCCGGCTGGATGCCATGGATCCGAGCATGTTGAGCGAGCGGGATCGACTGTTCTACGACATGATCCGCTGGGATTTGCAGATCAACCTGGCGGGCTACGAGCTGCCTCAATCCCAGATCCCGATCCATCACTTCCGCAATCGGGTGGTGGATCTGGCCGATGAGGTCGGGGCTGCGCCCGCCAGCGGCAAGGCCGCCCGCACAATCAGCAGCGGCTTCGATTACTTCGAGCAGAGCTCGGCCGAACGAGTCGCGCCGGGAGATGCAGCTTGGCGGCGTGATCTGGACCGTACACCTGCGGGGACTGTTGTAGCCACGCGGGCGAAGGCGGTGACGGCACCGCTGGCCTGGTATCAGGAACACCTCACCTGGCTCAAGGCCTACGACGCCTATCTGGCCGAAGTGAAGCATCAGTTCGAGCTGGGCAGCACCCAGGGCAACACCTTGCCGAATGAGCTGGTGGACAGGCTGCTGGCCCAGCTCGACAGCAAGCTGGACGGTGAAGCCATCTCCGGTGCCTACCTCGGCTGGCAACAGCTGCCAGGGGAGGCCGACGAGGCACTGCGCACCGATTACAAGGCGGTGCTGGACAGCATCAACGGCCGCTATCTGGCGCTGCGGGGCTATCTGGATTATCAGCATGGCGGCGCTTATGCGGTGCGTCTTGGCAACGGTGAGTGTGACGATGGCTTCTGCGGCATGACCAATGGCCGTGACTGGTATCGCTGGTTGCTGAAGAAGCACACCACCACCGAGATGACGCCGGAGCAGGTGCATGCGCTGGGGCTGAGCGAGGTGGAGCGGATCTTCGGCGCCATGGTCAAGGTGTGTCATACCGTCGGCAAGTGCGACAGCGAGGAGGTGGCCCAGAGCAAGCAAAGCGGCCAGATCTATGACTTCTTCCGCTATCTCAACGAGCCTGCCTTCTTCTACCAGAATCCGCTGGCTGTCTGGTCTGCCGGTTTGAATCCGAGCAATGCGGCAGGGGCGGCGCTGAGTGAGCCACAACAGCAGGCGCTGGCCGAACATGAGCGGGCACAGCAGGAGTACAACGCCTTCAAGAGCAAGGCCGCGCTGGTGTTGCCGGACTTCTTCGATGCCGAGCGCACCATCCCCAAACTGGATTACGAGGTGGTGCCCGTTTCCTATGAGGATGCGCCCTATGGCGGCGTTGCCTGGTATCAGGACGGCAACCCGCAGACCGGTCGCAAGGGGCAGTTCTTCCTCAATACCTACTATCCCTATGGTTTGCAGAGCTGGAACATCAGCACCCTGCTGGCCCATGAGGCGGCGCCTGGCCACCACTTCCAGATCACCATAGCCCAGGAGCTGGCGGCCAAGGATCCCGACTTCCCGCAGTATGTGGCGAACGCTTCCTATACCGCCTATGCGGAGGGCTGGGCGCTCTACACCGAATACCTGGCGGATCACGACATGGGGCTCTATCAGGGGCGCGGCCTCTACGATCCGGCCGTGGGGGATGTGAAGGTCGAGGGCTCGTCCGCGTTCAACAACCAGCTGCAGTATTTCGGACGCCTCAACGAGGAGATGCTCAGGGCCATGCGGCTGGTGGTGGATACCGGCATTCACTGGTATGGCTGGAGCCACGACAAGGCCGTCAATTACATGCAGGAGAATTCGGCGTTGGGGGCGGGAGACATAGGATCAGAGGTGCCGCGCTACATGGCCTATACCGGTCAGGCCACGTCTTACAAGGCGGGTCAGCTGGCGCTGATCCGGATGCGGGAGTCCGCCGAGCAGGCCCTTGGCAGCCAGTTTGACCTCAAGGCCTTCCACCACCATGTACTGGAGTACGGCATGTTGCCCATCTCTGTGCTGGAGCAGAAGAACCGGCAGTGGATTGAACAGTCGAAGTGATCACAGTTACGGCGCCCGGCAAGGCAGCGGGCGCCGCTTTCGATTAGGATACGGCTCTATTTCCATCACAATGCTACGGATGATTTACATGGAACTGATTGCACGTGAGATGGCCCCCCACAAGCGGGTGGCGCTGGTGGCTCACGACAACATGAAGACCCCTTTGCTGAACTGGGTGATGCGCCGCAAGGAGGAGCTCAAGCTCCACCATCTCTATGCGACCGGCACCACGGGCACCATGCTCGGCAAGCAGGCGCAACTGCCCATTACCTGCCTCTTCTCTGGCCCCATGGGCGGTGACCAGCAGCTCGGGGCCCTGATTGCCGAAGGCAAGATAGACGTGCTGATCTTCTTCTGGGATCCCCTCAATGCGGTGCCCCACGATCCGGATGTGAAAGCGCTGCTGCGCCTTGCTGCGGTATGGAACATTCCAGTTGCCACCAACGAGGCGACTGCAGACTTCATCATGGATTGCCCCCATATGCGGCAGGCATTCAGCGTACAGATCCCGGATTATGCTGGCTATTTGAAAGCCAGGACCGAATAAAAACAAACAGATATAACAGAGAGCAAAGAGCCGGACACAGTCCGGCTCTTTTATTTGAAAGATGGCAGCACGTTAACGCTGGAAACCCTTCTGGGCGAATTTGGGTCTGGCGCTCATGATCTGCTCCACCTGCTCGTCGCTCATCTTGCCGCGGGAGAGGCCCAGCACCTTGTAGGTGAGCAGCGGCCGTGCCGGCAGGGCAATCATCAGTGCCCGGATCTGGTTCTCGTCCTCTTTCTCCCGTATCGGCTTGCCATAGGCGTAGGTGAGTACGCCGGCATCCATCAGGTTTTTGACGGCAGGCTCGGTGATCGGCAAATTTATGACGCTTTTGCGTTGCAGCACGAACTCGCGCAGTACCGCTTTCTCGTTGAAGTCGAGGAAAGCAATCATCTGGGCCAGCAGATCCTGTTGGCGGCGGGACTGCCACTCTTCACAGGCCCACTCCCAGGCGATCAGAAATGCCTGACTGCAGAAGTAGGAGATGGCGATCAGCATGCCGACCCCGAGCCAGGCTGCGTGGAGCGTGGCCCACTGGCTGACTGCACCTTTCATCAGACCGGCCGGAAACAGCAATATGATGCTGCAGCAGAGTAACAACCAGACCATGAGCCAGTTGAGGCGGTTCAGTTGATAGAAATGTTGGATCCACCGTTTCATCGTTCATCCTTCCCAAACTATTGTGGACAGTAATCAACTCATAGCAATCGTTGTGCCAAGGCGTGGATGCCAGGGGAAAGAGTGGAGATCCGGACGGAGAAATCGAGGGAGCTGACCGAGTGACGAGTTACATTCTCTTACAACTTACTGAGTTAATGATCATTAGTTTGCCTTGTGAGCTGGCCGCCGGTTTGGTAAAAAGCCCGCACTGTCATTGGGGAGTAGCAACCCGCCCGTGATCC
Organism: Aeromonas sp. 2HA2; assembly: GCF_029237345.1. Classification (NCBI taxonomy): domain Bacteria; kingdom Pseudomonadati; phylum Pseudomonadota; class Gammaproteobacteria; order Aeromonadales; family Aeromonadaceae; genus Aeromonas; species Aeromonas sp. 2HA2. The sequence goes on from NZ_JAACGB010000002.1 coordinate 112,397, forward strand.
GGGCAGGGCTCATGTCAACATTCTTGGATCTTCCGATCCATGGCATGGGCGGCGATAGCATCTATCGCTCTGCAAGACCTTTGGCCTCGATACGCAAGCCAGCCGGGCGAGCCGTATCGGGTCCATCGGTTGTTCTGCTCGCCTGGCGGTTGACTATTATGTTTATCACCCTGCTGTTATTTCTGCTCTCTGCCGTCACCATCTACCTGGCCTGCGAATATTTCGTCAACGGTATCGAATGGACCGGCCATCACTTCAAGTTCTCCCAGAGTGCCACCGGCTCCCTGCTGGCAGCCCTGGGTACGGCCTTGCCCGAATGCATCGTCACCCTGACCGCCCTGCTGATGGGGGATGCTCCCGCCCAGCAACAGATTGGGATCGGCGCCGCTCTCGGTGGCCCTCTTGTACTCTCCACCATAGGCTATGCCGCCGTCGGCGTGACCCTGTTGCTGTGCATGAGCCGTGCCCATCGAGTCATCGACGGCGAGGTGCAGCGCGAGATAGGTCGGGATCAAGCCTGGTTTGTCGGTATCTTCCTGGTGGCTGTTGCCCTCGGCATGGTGGCCTTCACCGGCAAGGCCTGGCTGGCACCGTTGTTTGTGCTGGTTTATCTGGTCTATGTGCGGCGCGAGCTGAAGCAGACCGACAGCCACGAGGTCGAGTTGCCCGAGCCCCTCAAGCTGGATCCCGAGGCCGAGATCCCGGCGCTCGGCAAGGTGCTGTTGCAGACCCTGGTGGCGCTGGTGGTGGTGGCGCTGGCTGCCCAGCTGTTTGTGCATCAGCTGGAGAGCATGGGCGAGCTGTTTGGTCTCTCCCCCGTATTGGCGGCCTTGCTGCTGAGCCCGGTGGCGACCGAGATGCCGGAGCTGATGAACGTGCTGATCTGGGTGCGGCAGGGCAAGAGCCGGCTGGCGCTGGCGAACATCTCAGGCGCCATGATGATCCAGGGTACGATCCCCAAGGCGTTCTGCCTGCTGTTTACCCCCTGGTTGCTGGACAGCACCATGATGGTCTCCTCGCTGGTGACCCTGCTGGCGGTAGTGCTGCTGTGGTGGGGCTTCAGCCGTGCGCAGATGACGGCGGGCAGGCTGGCCTGGGTTGGGCTGGTCTATCTCGGTTTCTGTGGCTGGCTGGTGGTGAGCTGACGGTACGATCCATGTGAAGATGACGCCATGAGAAAGGGCAGGATTCCATCCTGCCCTTTTTATTGTCATCAAAATATCTCAGCTGACGCTGAGCACCGGGATCAGAACTGCTGGAACCAGCGCTGGATCTGGGCCGGATCCTTGCTCTGGGTCAGGGAGAGCATCAGCAGGATGCGTGCCTTCTGCGGGTTCAGGGTGCCGGCGGCCACGAAGCCGTACTTGGCATCGTCGATCTCGGCATCCAGGGTGGTGGCGCCGGTCGGTACGCGGGCGGAACGCACCACGCGGATGCCGTCCTTGCTCGCTTTGGCCAGGGTATCGAACAGTGTGTGGTAGAGGTTGCCGTTGCCCACGCCAGCGCTGACGATACCGTCAAACTTGGCATCCACCATGGCCTTGGCCGGCAGATCGGTGGCGTTGGCATAGCTGTAAACGATGCCCACTTGCGGCAGCTTGTCGAGCTTGCTCACGTCGAATGGAGTCTTGCTGGTGTGCAGACGTGCCGGTGTGCGCTGATAGTCGATTTTGCCGTTATGGATGTAACCCAGCGGGCCGAAGTTGGGGGCAGCGAAGGTCTGCACCCCTGTGGTGTTGGTCTTGGTGACGTCGCGGGCATCCAGCACGGTGTCGTTCATGGCGACCATGACGCCACGGCCCTTGGAGCTGGGGTCGGAGGCGGTGACCACGGCGTTGTAGAGGTTGAGCGGGCCATCGGCACTCATGGCGGTGGAGGGGCGCATGGCACCGACCAGCACCACAGGCTTGTCGCTTTTGACGGTGAGGTTGAGGAAGTAGGCAGTCTCTTCCATGGTGTCGGTACCGTGGGTGACGACGATGCCATCCACGTCATCCTTGGCCAGCAGCTCGTTGACTCGTTTGGCCAGGGTCAGCCACACCTCGTTATTCATGTCCTGGGAGCCGATCTTGACTACCTGCTCCCCCTGCACCTCGGCCACGTTCTTCATCTCGGGCACGGCGGCGATCAGGGTCTCGATGGCCACCTTGCCTGCTTCATAGTTGGATTGGGTGGCGGACTGTCCCGCTCCGGCTATGGTGCCACCGGTAGCCAGGATATGAACCTGTGGCAGGGCCATGGCCATCGGGGAGAGGGTCAGGCCAAGTACGGTGGCGATCAGTGTCTTGCGGATAGGGAGAGTCATGCTGCAAATCCTTCTGAGTGATAAAAATTGCAGCAAGTTTGCGCTTTCTGTTGAGGGGGTCTGTGATGACTCTCACCAAAAAACAGCTGGGTACAGAATTTTAACCTGATTTATACCTCTATAGAGATAATTTAACTCGCCAAGAAACCCTTGGCTTCAATCAGGGCGATCAGCTCCGCCTTGCTCAGTTCGCTCTCGACGACGGCCTTGCTGCTGGCAAAATCCACCTGGGCCTGGGTCACTGCACTCTGGGCCAGCAGGGCTTTTTGCAGGCTGGCGGCGCAGCCACCACAGGACATGCCGGAAATGGTGAGTTCGATGGTCATGGGATCACTCCTCTGTTGATGTGCAGCCAGCCTAAAGCTGCCGCCCGCAGCAAGGTCAAGCCCTGCCATACCCAATGCAGACTAGCCCATCAACCCCAGATAGTTCATCAGGGCGGCGCCCAGGCTGGTGGTGATGAGCGAGCCCAGCGTGGTGGTGGCTATGATGTTGGCTGCCAGTGCGCTGTCGCCCCCCATGGCGCGGGTCATCACATAGCTGGCGGCGGCAGTGGGGGTGGAACTTATCAAAAACAGTATGCCGAGGGCCTGCTGGCTGAAGCCCAGCGCCCAGGCCCCCAGCACCAGCAACAAGGGAATGCAGAACAACCGGTTGACGGTGGCCCAGCCGGTCAGCATGGCGCCGCCGCGCAGGGCTTTGAGATTGAGACTGGCGCCGGTGCAGAGCAGGGCCAGTGGCAGTGTCATGTTGGCGAAGTAGTTGCCCGTGGTGATGATCAGCTGGGGCAACTCAATGCCGAGCAGGCCAAATGGCAGGGCCGAGAGGATGGCGATGATGAGAGGGTTTTTGGCGATCCCGTTAAGAATGGGTTTGATCCCTTTGCCGCCCCCCAGACTGCGGGTGAGGGTGATGACGGCCAGGATGTTGTAGAGCACGGTTACCGAGCCCACCAACAGGGCGGCGGCGCCGATCCCCTCCGGCCCGTAGGCGTTTTGCACATAGGCCAGCCCCATGATCCCCATGTTGCCGCGAAAGCTGCCCTGCACGAAGATGCCGCGCTGACGCCGCTCCGGGATGAAGCGGGCCGCCAGTGCCTCAAGGATCAGAAAGCCGGTGAGGGTGCCGAGCAAGCCGTAGAGAATGAGCCATGGACTCGGCATGGTGGAAAAATCGGTGCGTACCATGCTGAGAAACAGCAGGGCGGGCAGGGTGACCTGAAACACCAGGCGGGAGGCGGATTCGACGAAGCTGTCTGGCAGCAGACCCAGCTGCTTTAGCCAGATGCCGAGCAGCAGCACCACACAGATGGGACCTGTGATGGAGAGGGAGAAGTGCAGACTTGCCAACAGATCCATGATGCGCGTCCTGTGCAATGGCGAACGGCGCGGCGATCGCCGGGGCAAAAAAGGTATTCTAACGCCATGGGCTTGTATTCACAGGGCTTAATCACAACAATGTGGGCAATTCCACCGCCGATCCCCCTGTGAGCCAATTCATGGACAAGAAACTGACCATCCTCGATATCGCCCGCCTCTCGGGCGTCGGCAAGTCGACCGTCTCCCGGGTGCTCAACCAGGATCCCAAGGTGAAACAGGCGACCCGCGAGCGGGTGGAGCAGGTCATCGCCGAACACGGCTTCGTGCCGAGCAAGTCGGCGCGGGCCATGCGTAGCCAGAGCCAGCAGGTGGTGGGGATCATCGTCTCGCGCCTCGATTCCAGCTCGGAGAATCAGGCGGTGCGCGGCATGCTGGAGACCCTCTATCAGCGTGGCTATGACGCCGTGCTGATGGAGAGCAAGTTTGCCCCGGCCAAGGTGCAGGAGCATCTGGCTGTGCTGGAGCGGCGCGGAGTGGATGGCATTATCCTGTTTGCTTTCAACGATCTGGACTATGCGGCCATGGCCACGCTCAAGGACAAACTGGTGCTGGTGGCGCGTGAATATCCTGGTTTCTCCTCGGTCTGTTTCGACGATGGGGGGGCTGTGCGCTCCATGCTGGCAGAGCTGGCCATCCGCGGGATAAGCGACATCGCCTATCTCGGTGTCGATACCTCGGATCTCACCACAGGTCAGCGCCGGCTCGATGCCTATCTCGGCTACTGCGCCGAACAGGGACTGACGGCGCGCAGTGCCCTCGGCGATCTCAGCCTGCAAAGTGGCTACCGGCTGGCTGCCGACTTGCTTACCCCCACCACCCAGGCGCTGGTCTGCGCCAGCGACACCCTCGCCATAGGTGCAGCAAAATACTTGCAAGAACAAGGGCGTAGCGAAGTGCTGGTGACCGGCCTTGGCAACAACCCCATGCTCACCTTTCTCTTCCCCAACGCCCTCAGCCTGGATCTGGGCTACAAAAGGGCAGGGGAGCAGGCGGCCCGCCAGCTGCTCGGCCAGATTGAGCAGGGCCGCTGTCCGCTGGCGACCATAGCACCCTGCCACACACTGTGAGCACCATCACTTAGCCCTGAACAAAAAACGCGCTTTCTGTGATGTTGACCACGAAATGGGAACGTTCCCATTTCGATCTGACCAAATTGCCTGCATGCTGAATGGGAACGATACCAAAAACGCTCCGGCCGACAGACTGGCCCAAAAGGGCGAGGCAGACCAATATCAATGGAGTCACAGAGGGAAGACTCATGTCCAAGATCAACGCACAGCAGCTTGCCACCCTGATCGACAAGATCGGCGGCAAGGAGAACATCGCCACCGTCAGCCACTGTTTGACCCGGCTGCGCTTCGTCCTGAACGATCCGGCGAAAGCAGACAGCAAGGCCATCGAGACCATACCGGCGGTAAAGGGTTGCTTCACCAATGCTGGCCAGTTCCAGGTGGTGATCGGCAACGAGGTGGATGACTGGTACAAGGCGCTCACCGAGGAGATTGGTGTCAGCGGTGGCAGCAAGGATGCCGCCAAGCTGGCTGCCCGTCAGAACATGAATCCGCTGGAGCGCGGCATCTCCCACCTGGCGGAGATCTTCGTGCCCTTGTTGCCCGCCATCATCACAGGCGGTTTGATCCTGGGTTTTCGCAACGTCATCGGCGACATCAAGATGTTCGACGACGGGACCCACACCCTGGTCGAGATCAGCCAGTTTTGGGCTCAGGTCCACGCCTTCCTCTGGTTGCTGGGCGAGGCCATCTTCCATTTCCTGCCGGTGGGTGTCTGCTGGTCCGCGGTCAAGAAGATGGGCGGCTCCGAGATCCTCGGTATCGTGCTGGGTATCACCCTGGTCTCGCCGCAGCTGATGAATGCCTATGGCATCGGCCAGCAGACCCCGGAAGTGTGGGACTTCGGCCTCTTCGTCATCCAGAAGGTGGGCTATCAGGCCCAGGTCATTCCGGCCCTGCTGGCGGGGGTATTCCTGGCCTGGGTTGAAACCAACCTCAAACGCATCATTCCGGCGTATCTCTATCTGGTGATAGTGCCCTTTATCTCCCTGCTGTTGGCGGTGATAGTGGCGCACGCCTTTATCGGCCCCTTCGGTCGCTGGATTGGTGACGGTGTCGGCTTTGCCGCCAAGGCCGCCATGACAGGTTCGTTTGCACCCATTGGTGCCGCCCTGTTCGGCTTCCTCTATGCGCCCCTGGTCATTACTGGCATCCACCACACCACCAACGCGGTGGACTTGCAGCTGATGCAGAGCATGGGTGGCACCCCGATATGGCCGCTGATCGCCCTCTCCAATATCGCCCAGGCCTCTGCCGTGGTAGGGATCATCCTCATCAGCCGCAAGGAAAACGAGCGGGAGATCTCCGTGCCTGCCGCTATCTCGGCTTACCTGGGGGTAACAGAACCGGCCATGTACGGAATCAACCTCAAGTACAAGTTCCCCATGCTGTGCGCCATGGTGGGCTCGAGCTGCGCGGCCCTCATCTGCGGTTTCGCCGGTGTGATGGCCAACGGCATAGGGGTAGGGGGCCTGCCGGGTATCCTCTCCATCCAGCCGCAATACTGGGCCATCTACGCCATCGCCATGCTGGTGGCGATTGTGGTGCCCCTGGTGCTGACCCTGCTGGTCTACAAGCGTCAACAGGCCTCGGGCAAACTGGCTCAAGCCATCGCTTGAGTGCACTCATCAGGGCGGCCTCGCAAGGGGCCGCCCTCTCCCTTTTTCATTCGAGACAAGAGCAAGACCCATGAGCCAAACACCCTGGTGGCAGAGCGCCGTGATTTACCAGATCTACCCCAAGAGCTTTCAGGATTCGGGTGCCCGTGGCACCGGCGATCTCAAGGGGATCATGGCCCGCCTCGATTATCTCAAGACCCTGGGGGTTGATGCCCTCTGGCTGACCCCCGTCTATGTTTCCCCCCAGGTGGATAACGGCTATGACATTGCCGATTACTACCAGATTGATCCCGCTTACGGCACCATGGCCGATTTCGAGGCGCTGCTGGCGGCAGCCCATGCCCGTGACATTCGTATCGTGATGGACATAGTCGTCAACCACACCTCTACCGAGCACGCCTGGTTCAAATCGGCGCTGGGGGATAAAAACAGCCCCTACCGCGACTACTACATCTGGAAAGATCCTGTGGATGGCGGTGTGCCGAACAACTGGCAATCCAAGTTTGGCGGCAGTGCATGGGAGCTGGATGCAGCCACCGGCCAGTACTATCTGCACCTGTTTGCCCGCGAGCAGGCGGATCTCAACTGGGAAAACCCGGCGGTGCGCGCCGAGGTCAAAAACATCATTCACTTCTGGGCCGGCAAGGGGGTTGATGGCTTCCGTCTTGATGTCATCAACCTGATATCCAAGGATCAGACTTTCCCTAACGACGACGTGGGCGATGGCCGCCGCTTCTATACCGACGGGCCGCGTATCCACGAATTCCTGCAGGATGTGAGCCGCGACGTATTCGCCCCGGTCGGCGCTATGACGGTGGGGGAGATGTCCTCCACTTCGCTGGCGCACTGCCAGCGCTACGGTGCCCTAGATGGCTCCGAGCTTTCCATGGTGTTCAACTTCCATCATCTGAAGGTGGATTATCCCAATGGCGACAAGTGGACCAAGGCGCCGTTCGATTTCCTCGAACTGAAGCGTATCTTCAACCACTGGCAGAGCGGCATGCATGGCAAGGGCTGGTCGGCCCTGTTCTGGTGCAACCACGATCAGCCGCGCATCGTCTCCCGCTTCGGGGACGAGGGCGAGCATCGCGTTGCCGCCTCCAAGATGCTGGCCAGTACGCTGCACGGGCTGCAGGGCACCCCCTACATCTATCAGGGGGAGGAGATCGGCATGACCAACCCCGGTTATCAGAGCATCGACGATTACCAGGATGTGGAGAGCCGCAACATCTTCGCCATCAAGCAGGCCGAAGGCATGAACGAAGCCGAGATCCTCGCTATTCTCGGTGCCAAGTCTCGCGACAACTCCCGTACACCCATGCAGTGGAGCACAGCCCCCAATGCCGGCTTCACCCAAGGTTCGCCCTGGCTCAGGCCCGCTGCCAATTACACCGAGATCAACGCCGAAGCGGCACTGGCCGATCAGGGCTCAGTGTTCTGGCACTACCGGAATCTGATCGCGCTTCGCAAGGCGTATCCCATCTTTACGCAGGGGGATTATCAGGAGCAGGTGCCAGGCCATCAGCACATCTGGGCATATACCCGCAGTGCCAAGGGTCAGACCCTGCTGGTGGTAAGCAATTTCTACGGTGAGCCTGTGGCCTTCGACTTGCCGCAAGATCTGCAAGAGAGGGAGGGTCATCTGCTGCTTGGCAACTACCCCGATAGTCCGGCAATGCCGCAATCTTGTATGCTGCGCCCCTATGAATCTCTGATCTGGCTGGTGGAGTAGGTGGTGAGCGAGGTGATGGCAAACGCAATGGCCCCGGTGCACGGCACTGAGTGGCAAAAGATGGTGGCGGGTCAGCCCTATGATGCGGGCGACCCCGAGCTCAAGGCAGCGCGCGAGCGCTGTCGTTTCCTTTATCACACCTTCAACACCAGTTGGCAGGAGAAACCGGCGCGGGATGCGCTGCTGCGGGAACTGCTCGGCAGCCGAGGCAATGTGTGTGCTATCAACCCGCCTTTCTTCTGCGACTATGGCGCCAATATCCATGTGGGAGAGAACTTCTACGCCAACGTCAACTGCACCATCCTCGACGTGTGCGAAGTGCATATCGGCGACAACGTGCTGTTGGCCCCCGGGGTGCAGATCTACACCGCCGCTCACCCCGTTGCCCTTGTCCCTCGGGTGGCGGGGGTCGAGTTTGGCAAACCAGTGCGCATAGGCAACAACGTCTGGATCGGCGGCAGCACAGTTATCTGCCCCGGTGTCACCATAGGGGACAACAGCGTGATCGGCGCAGGCTCTGTGGTCACCAGAGACATTCCGGCCAATGTGGTTGCCGTCGGCAATCCTTGCAGGGTCTTGCGGCCCATGACGGCAGAGGAGCTGGCGAGCATCTAAATATCAAGGGGCAGGGGATCCTGCCCTTTATGCATGAAGTTTCCCCCTCATCCCGGTTCTTATCCCCTCCGAAGTTCAGTGTCAGTTGCACCGTGAGCTGTATCTGAACCTGTGATTTACATCACGGTCAGTTTTTTTGAACATCTAGGCCAGTTTATCTCGCTAACAAAGGTGGGCAGAGGTGTTTAATATTCACTCAACGCTTAGGCAGGAACGCCAGGTGGCCAAATAACAGGTTGTTTCAGGCGATGACACCAGAAACCAGAGTGTCAGACGTCGGTGAAAGAACTACATACTATTTGAATAACCTCTTGCAAGGATGCATTGATTCAGGCCGAACCGGCCTTGGCAATGACACAAAAACCAAGAGAGTGAATGAACATGAAAAACGTAATCAAGATGCTGGCCGTTGCAGGCCTGATGACTGCCGGTTTTGCTCAGGCTTCCGTTCCCGCTGACTTCAACGCTGCACCGGGCGTGCTGTTTGTGAACTGGCATGCAACCGCCGCTGTGGATGGCAAAACCAACCCCATGCTGGAAGTGCGCAACGAGTCCGGGGATGTGGTGGCTTCCGTTCACGCCAATCTGATGGGCACCCAGCAGGTACGTATTCCGAGCCGCACTCAGGGCAACCTGACCGTCAGCCTGGGTGAGCAGAGCAGCGACTACCGCATCCCGTTCGGTATCGGCAGCGGCAAGCAGCGCTAAGCAGAGCCACATCAGCCGCGGTTTCTACCCCTGAAAACTGTCCAGACACAACAAAGGCGCCCTGAGGCGCCTTTGTTGTTGCTGTGTGGATCAGCGGGAGCTGGCCGCTTCGATGACGGGAACCCGGTTCACCGCTTTGCCCAGATAGGCGAGGGTGATGGTCACTATGATGCAGGTGAAGCTGAGCCACATGTAGGGCAGGTAGTCGAGGGTCGCCACCCCCAGTACCCCGGCCATGAAGATACCGTTGTCGCTCCAGGGCACCATGCCGCAGGTGAGGGTGCCGCCGAACTCGGCGTTGCGGGAGAGGTTCTTGCGTGCCAGTCCCAGCCGGTCGTAGTTCTTGGCCATGATTTTGGGAGTCAGGATCAGGGATACATACATGGCCGAACCGAATACGTTGGCCAGGAAGGCTGTCCCTATGGTGTGGCTGGTCAGGCTGCCGATACTGTTGATGCGCTTCTCGAAGGCATTGGCGATCACTTCCAGAATACCTACCTTCTCCAGCAGGCCACCAAAGCCCAGACCGAAGATGATGACGGCGACTGAACCCAGCATGGATTCCATGCCGCCGCGCCCCAGTATGTTGTCGATAAAGCCGATACCTGAGGTAATGGGGAAGGGGCTGTAGGCGGAATGCATCGCCTTGACCGGATCCATGTCCTGGAATGCTATGGCCCAGACAAGCCCCAGCAGGGCGCCGAAACTGATCACCGGGAAGGCGGGTTTGCGGTTGGCGAGCAGACCCAGTACCAGTACGACCGGCACTATGGCCAGCGGGGTGATGTTGAACTGGTTGTCGAGCGCCTCCATCACCAGATTGACCTGCTCCAGGCTGACGTTGCCCGAATACTGCATGCCGACCACGGTAAACAGTGCGGCCGTAATGATGTAGGAGAGCAGGCTGATGGGCAGCATCCCCTTGATGTGTTCCACCACGTCGACATTGGACATGGTGGAGGCCAGTACCACTGAGTCGGAGAGGGGGGAGAGCTTGTCACCGAAGTAGACGCCTGAGAGCACGGCACCCGCCACCAGTGGCGCAGGGACGCCAAGACTGTGGCCTATCCCCATCATGGCGATGCCGGCGGTGGCGGCAGAGCCCCAGGAGGTACCGGTGGCCAGCGAGGTGAGGGAGCAGATGATCAGCGTTGCCAGCAGGAAGATGGACGGGTGTATTACCTTGAGGCCGAAGTAGATGATGCTGGGGACTATACCGCCCGCGATCCAGGTGCCGACCAGGGCGCCGACGGAGACCAGGATCAGGATGGCCCCCATCCCTTTGGAAACACCGTCAACGGCAGCTTGCTCCAGGGATTTGTAATCATGACCCAGCTTGATGCCGAGCCCCATGATGACGAACCAGGCGATGAACAGTGCCAACTGAATTGGCAGGTCCAGCACGCTGGTGAACGAGAATGCCAGGGCCAGGAAAATGGCCAGACAGCCAAATACCTGCAACATGCCCGGTAATCGAATTTGGTTTTGCTGGTTTTGCATAGATGCTTCCTAAACTCTTGCTCGCCAAGGTCGGACCCTCTCGTCCTGTGGATACCTGTATCCCGAGGAGCCAACCCAAAAGAGGCCGCAATCTACCACAAACCTGGGGGGGGGAATCCCAACTGATTTAGCAAAAATGCAATTTTGATTGAAAAAATTACAAATTAGTTGATCTCATAACCTGTATTTGAGCGCTCTATTGGCCCGAATGTGACATTCGACACCGATAGCAAAGTCCGATTGCATACTCACAAAATACAAATGATAATCGTTATCAATTAATGCAAGAGGATATATCACCATGATCTGGATCGTGAGAGTCGTGCTGCTGGTCGGACTGCTGGCCGTGCTGGGTTGGGGTCAGGAAAAGGAGTACGGCATCTGGAGTCTGGGCTTTGTGCTGGCTGCCTGGGTCATGCTGGAACCCAGGCTGAGACCTGTCCTGATACTGCTGCCGGTGGCCGGGATGACAGGCATAGCGGCTTTGCTCTGGCAGCAATCCTGGTTATGACTGGGCTGCGGGGGCGTTCTTGACCTTCTCTTGCGCCTGTTTGAGCGATGCGATGACGTTGTTTTCCATCTCGGTACGCTTGGCGTCGGTCAGGAAGTAGATCATGTCGACATCGTGGCGAATATAGTGGGAAGGCAGCTGGTTCAGGGTCAGGCAGCAGAGATCGGCCATCTGCTCGCTGTTCAGTTTCTGATTCAGCCCCTGCTTTTCGATCTCCTTGAGCACCAGATGTTCATAGAAGTTGTGAATATCGGTATCCAGTATCATATGCGCTCCTTGGCATGACGATGGGCGGTAAGTTGTCAAAAGCATAGTCATAACAAGGAGTAAAAACAAAAGGCCCATCACTCTCGTGATGGGCCTTTTATATAAGGAATGGTGCGAAGAGAGGGACTCGAACCCTCACATCCGTGGGACACTAACACCTGAAGCTAGCGCGTCTACCAATTCCGCCACCTTCGCACACTGATTTTCTCCAGCTGGTTTTTAAATGCGGTTGGAACGCATTGCTCTGTTTTTACATGTCAGAATCATGGTGCGAAGAGAGGGACTCGAACCCTCACACCCGGGGGGCACTAACACCTGAAGCTAGCGCGTCTACCAATTCCGCCACCTTCGCACATTGTGTTACCAGTTTTGATTTACATGCTGTCTGGAGAAGCATGGTGCGAAGAGAGGGACTCGAACCCTCACATCCGTGGGACACTAACACCTGAAGCTAGCGCGTCTACCAATTCCGCCACCTTCGCACATTGTGTTACCAGTTTTGATTTACATGCTGTCTGGAGAAGCATGGTGCGAAGAGAGGGACTCGAACCCTCACACCCGGGGGGCACTAACACCTGAAGCTAGCGCGTCTACCAATTCCGCCACCTTCGCACATTCGGGTTTTCCAGTTGGATTTACAATGCTGCTGAATCAGCATGGCAGTATTGGTGCGAAGAGAGGGACTCGAACCCTCACATCCGTGGGACACTAACACCTGAAGCTAGCGCGTCTACCAATTCCGCCACCTTCGCATCACTGCGGTGGGGGATTCTATAGAGTTTTGGATGAGCGTCAACAGCCAAAGGGGACTTTTTTCGCTGTTGACGTTCAAAGCGGCATCAAGGGAACAAAAGTTCAGCAATGAGCATCACTGCCGGGCCAGTGCATCCTGATACATCTGCTCGTATTGAGTGACCGAATCCGGCCAGTTGAAGCGGGTATTCATGGCATTACGCTGTACCTGGGCAAACCGCTCGGGATCCTGCAGGTAATAGAGCAGGCTGCGGCGCATGGCATCGAGCAGGATATTGGCGGTTGGATCGTTGAAACAGAAGCCGGTGGCATGCTCAGGTTCCGCATCCCAGTCCACGACAGTATCCTTGAGGCCACCGACGGCCCGTACCAGCGGCAAGGTGCCGTAGGCGAGGCTGTACATCTGGTTGAGGCCGCAAGGCTCGAACAGAGAGGGCATCAGGAAGAAGTCGGCGCCCGCTTCCACCAGATGGGCCAGTCTGTCGTCATAGGTGTTGAGGAAGGCGAGCTTGTCCGGGTATCGCTGTGCCGTGGCCTGCAACTGGGCGGCGAGGGAGGGATCACCCGACCCCACTATCACCACCTGCACCTTGTGATGCAGGAACTTGTCCAGCACGGGTAGCAGCAGGTGTACCCCTTTCTGCTCGGTCAGGCGGCACACCATGCCGTAGATGGGCAAGTCCGTGACCGGCAGGCCTGCTTCCCGCTGCAGCGTCTGTTTGCAGACCCGTTTGCCAGCGAGGTTGTCCACGTCATAGGTGGCGGGCAGGAAGTCGTCAAATGCCGGATCCCAATCCTTATAGTCACAGCCATTGAGAATGCCGCGCAAGTCGGCAGCCCGCTGCTGGAACACGCTGGCCATGCCGTGGGCGCCCAGGTGGGTCAGCAATTCACTGGCATAGTTGGGACTGACAGCATTGATCTTGTCGGCATAGAGCACACCGCATTTGAGCAGATTGACGTGACCATAGTCGTAGCTGATGCGCTGTTCATAGTCAGCAATCTCGGGCATGGCCCAGAACTGCTCCCGACCGAATACCCCCTGAAAGGCTGCATTGTGAATGCTGATCACGCTGCGGGTGTGCTGGAAGAAGGGGTTGTGAGCATGGCGGGTCTTGAGCAGCAGCGGCAGCAGACCGGTATGCCAGTCGTTGCAGTGCACTATCTCGGGGGCGAAGTCCAGCTGCTCGCAGGCATGTAGCGCTGCGGCCGAGAAGAAGGCGAACCGCTCACCGTTGTCGCCATAAGCCTGGTTGTTCTCGGCGTAGAGCTGGGGTCGATCGAAATATTGCGGGCAGTCGAGCAGATAGACACAGACCCCTTCCAGCTCCATCTGATAGATGCGATAGCCGATGTCCGGCAGTCCCGGATGGGTTGGCAACCAGCGAGAGGCGATCAGTCTGGCCTCATCACGGCGCTTGATCGTCTTGTAGAAGGGCAAGATGATCCTGACGTCATGGCCCTTCTGGGCCAGATACAATGGCAGGGCTCTGGCTACATCTGCCAGGCCCCCGGTCTTCACAAGCCCCTCAACTTCCGAGGCAACAAACAGGATTTTCAGTGGGTTAATAGCCAACTCTTGCTCCCTTAGGTACCACGACGATACCGCCTTCGGATACGGTAAATCTCTCTCTGTCATGGTCCAGATTTTCACCGATCACGGTGCCGGGTGCAATTTCAACGTTCTTGTCAATGATGGCGCGTCTTATGGAGCAACCTTCGCCTATCTTCACATCCCCGAGCAACACTGACTCGCTGATGTGGCTGCAGGGGCCTATGTTGCAGCGAAATCCCAGTATGGAGCGCTGGATCTGGCTGCCCTGAATGAAGCAACCGCCAGAGATCAGGGAGTTGGCAATCTTGACCTTGCAGTCATCGGTATCGACAAAGGTGGCGGGCGGCAGGGGCGGATAGTGAGTGTGCAGTGGCCACTTGCGGTTATAGAGGGAGAAGGGGGCATCGTCGGCGACCAGGTCCATATGTGCCTGCCAATAAGAGTCAAGCGTGCCCACGTCGCGCCAGTAGACGGTGGGTTTCTCGCCCGGGATCACGTTGGTGCTGTAGTCATAGACATAGACGGGGGCGCGGGGGAACATGCTGGGAATGATGTTCTTGCCAAAATCGTGGCTGGAGTTCTCCTCGGCGGCGTCACGCTTCAGCTCGCGATAAAGCGCTTCGGTTTCGAAGATGTAGTTGCCCATGGAAACCAGCGCCTGCGTGGGGTCGCCGGGAATGTGCTTCGGATGTTTGGGTTTTTCTTCGAAGCCGATCATGCGGCCTTCCTGATCCACTTCTATCACCCCGAAGGCGCTCGCCTCCTCGATGGGCATGCGCAGGGCGGCGACGGTCAGGGCGGCGGCCTTCTGCTTGTGGAAGGTCACCATCTGGCTCACGTCCATCTTGTAGATGTGGTCTGAGCCGAAGATGCAGACGTGCTCCGGGTCCGAGATCTCGATGAAACGCAGGTTCTGATAGATGGCGTCGGCCGTGCCGTCATACCAGCGTTTTCCCATTCGCATCTGGGCTGGAATAGGGTCGATGAAGCGGTCCGTGATGCCGACTATGTTCCAGCCCTTCTTCATATGCAGATAGAGGGACTGGGACTTGAATTGGGTCAAGACGTAGATGCGCAGGAAGTCCGCGTTGACGAAGTTGTTGAGGACGAAATCGATCAGTCGATAACTGCCACCGAACGGGACAGAGGGCTTGCTGCGGGTGGTGGTAAGCGGCTGGAGACGGGTTCCTTCTCCGCCCGCCAGTATCATGGTGAGTATGCCTGCCATCGTATTTCTCTCCCTGAGTTGATGATGTGAAAAGGTTTTCAGATCACTGCAAAAAAACACCCCTAAAGGGGTGGTTATACGATTGGTATTTACCTTATCAGATCCCGGATGGGGCTCACTACCAGTTTCCTGACGCTGGTTACACTTATTTACACTTTGCTCAGATAGACCTTGAATTTGGCATCGCTGCTGATTATGTCGGTCTGTTTGAAGTGCGTTTCCAGTATAGGTTGATATCGCAGGAAGGCGTTGGCGACTATGGTCAGGCCACCATTCGCCGATAGGTACTCAGGTGCCTTGGCGAGGAAGGTTTCGGTGGCCGCATAGAAGGTCTTTAGACCGGCGTGGAAGGGGGGGTTGGAGACGATGTGGTCAAACTTTCCTGTGATGTCGGAATAGACGTCGGAGGCCTGGACTTGTCCCTGCAAACCGTTGATGGCCAGGGTGCGGCGGCTCGACTCCAGCGCAAGTGCGCTGATATCCACCATCTTGACCTTCAGCCCCGGATTGCGTTTGGCCAGCACAGAGCCAATGACGCCGGCACCACAGCCAAAATCGAGCAACTTGCCGCCCATGGTGGGCAGACTGGCCAGCAGCATCTGGGTACCGAGATCCAGTTCGGCGGCGCTGAAAACGCCGGGCAGGGCCAGCACGGTCAGTTCGGTGTCACCGGCCTTGCACTCATAACGGCTGAACCAGGCATCCAATTCGAACGGGATAACCGGCTTGCTGAGTTCGCCGTGATAGAGAGAGCAGCGGCGGGCCGAGTCGCGCTTGACTGGCTTGTTGCCATAGGGGGCCAGCAGCTTGTCGGCGCCATTGATGCCGCCGCGATTCTCCCCAGCCAGAAACAGGTCTGCACCCGCCTCCAGCAAGGGGGTCATCATGGCCAGCAGGTATTGGGCCTCTGCCTTGGCCTTGGGCATCAGCAGCAGCAGAGCATCGAAACGGGGGGCACCGCCCAGTTGGTGGTCGAACAGGATAGCGTCCCCCAACGTTGCCTGCTGGCTGCGGTAGTAGCAATAATCCGTGGTAAACACAGTCAGGGAAGTGGCCAGCTCAGCCAGCTGGCGGGGATAGTCATCCTCCAGGGTGCCGCAGACAAGTAGCCGCTTGCCGACAAAGAGGGCTTGGTTTCGTTCCAGCATCTGGCTGACGGCACTGATAGGGCTGCTCATCGGGTCTCTCCACGCAATTTTGGGCGGCCATTATACATAGCCCCTTTCGCCTTGACATTTATGCCGTGTTCCCGAAATATGCCCAGACACCATTTTTTGACCAGAGATGATGAAATGCGGTCCAACGAGTTGAAACGAAAGCACAAAAAAAGCCTGACATTCGGGCCTGCCGACGTTCGCGCGTAACCTCTCATCCCTGAGAAGATTCAACCCCGGTTGCGCAACCCGTACCGGGGTTTTTTATTAGTATTTTTACCGTATCCAGGAGAAGGAAATCCCATGTTTCAAGGTTCGATAGTTGCCCTGATCACCCCATTTCGACAGGGCCAGCTGGATGAGGCCGCACTGGCCCGCCTGGTGGAGTGGCACATAGAGCAGGGCACTCACGGCATAGTGCCGGTCGGTACGACGGGCGAGAGTCCGACCCTGACCCACGACGAGCATTGCCGCGTGGTGAAGTTGGTGGTCAAGCAGGTAGCCGGCCGGGTGCCAGTGATCGCTGGAGCCGGTTCCAACAACCCGGTCGAGGCCATTGAATATACCCGTCATGCCGAGCAGGCGGGGGCCGATGCCACCCTGCACGTGGCCGGTTATTACAACCGTCCCAATCAGGAGGGACTCTATCACCACTTCAAGGCGGTACACGACGCCACCAGCAAGCCCATCATCGTCTACAACATTCCGCCGCGCGCCATCGTTGACGTGCAACCTGCCACCCTGGCCCGTCTGGCCGAACTGCCGCGCATCGCCGGCGTGAAAGATGCCACCGGTGACTTGGCTCGTCCCTGGACCGAGCGTCAGCTCATCAAGAAGCCGTTTGCCTGGCTCTCAGGTGAAGATGCTACCGCGGTGGCTTACAACATAGGTGGCGGGCAAGGCTGTATCTCTGTTACCGCCAACGTGGCACCCAGACTGGTGGCCGAGGTGCAGAACCTGACCCTGGCCGGCAAGTGGCAGGAAGCGCGTGAACTGCAGGACAAACTCATCCCGCTGCATCAGGCCATGTTTGCCGAGCCGAGTCCGGCAGGTGCCAAGTATGCGGTCTCCCTGCTGGGCTTTTGCAGCGAAGAGTGCCGTCTGCCGGTTATGCCGTTGTCCGAGGCGACCCGCGAGCGCATCCGTAGTGCGATGCAGGCATTGAATTTGTTATAAAAATTGGGCTCTGGATCGCGCTTTTGACTGCCTAGTCAATTAATGTGCAATGTTTGCCGATATACTCGCTTGGATACAACCAAGGATGGCAGGCATGCAGGAATGGGATCCAGAGCACTTCACCAGTTTTGAACACCTCTGTGAAGTGACACTGGCAGCAGTCAGGGAAAAGACAGAAGCCGAACAGATTTACCTGTGGTTGCGGGCGCCCGAGTCCCAACTTTACAGTTTTCAACTGGAGCAGGGGCTGATCTGCCTGAATGCAGAGGCCCTTGCGCCCGCCAAACTCCCCATCATCTTCATCGAACATGCGCTCGACAAGGGTCAGTTGGTGGTGGAGCAGACAGCCCCGACCGCCGATGTCTGGGAAACCGTCGAACCGGAAACGCCGCGCCTGCGCGCCTGCTTCCCCCTCAAGCGCCACAAGGGGCTGGAGGCCGTGGTCTATCTGGAAACCCGCCGTCGTCTCGATCGCCTCTCCCGACGCCAGCAGCAGAGTATCCAGTTGCTGATGCACTACCTGGCCGCCGAGCTGGAGAGCCGGTTGCTCGCCAGCCAGATCGATCAGGAGCGGGATCAGCGCAGACACACCCAGGCCGACCTCATCCGCAGTCAGGCGTTGCAGGACTCCTTCCTCAGCATGTTGCAGGCGCTCCATCAGGTGGGGGTCAAGCTTTCCCGCTGCGATAGCGAGCAGCAGCTGCTGCACGATGCGGTGGCGCTGGCGCGCCAGGATCTGCAGTTTGATCGCATCGCCATCTTCCTGGTCGACGCCGAGTTCAAGACCATGCGCGGAACCTGGGGCACCAACGAGGCGGGTGAGCTCATCGACGAGCACCACTTCGTCAGCCCCATCCCGGAGCACCCCACTGTGCAGGAGGCGCTGCGTCGCAAGGATTATGTGCTGGTGCTGGAAGATGCGCCGCTCTACTACGAGAAGCAGGAGGTGGGGCGCGGCTGGAATGCCATGGTTTCGCTGTGGGACGGTGACATGCCCATCGGCTGGATCGCTGCCGACAACCTGTTGTGGCGTCGGCCACTCAAGGCCTACCAGAGCGAGATCTTCAAGCAGTACGCCGCCATGCTCTCCCAGCTGTTGATCCGCCAACGCACCCAGGCCGCGCTGGAGCATTTCAACCGGGAACTGGAGCTGAGGGTCAGCGAGCGCACCATGCAGCTGGCAGAAACCAACCGGGCACTGGAGGAGGCCAACAAACGACTGTCCATGCTGTCGCTGGAAGACCCCTTGACCGGCATCGCCAACCGTCGTCACTGGGATCTCACCATGCAACGGGAGTGGGAGTGGGCCCGTCGTCATCAGAGCTTGCTGGCGGTGTTGATGATCGATGTGGATGAGTTCAAGTCCTATAACGATCACTTCGGTCATGCCAAGGGAGACCTGTGTCTGCAACAGGTGGCCAGCCTGTTGCAGGAGGCGGAGCGACGACGCACCAATCTGGTGGCGCGCTACGGCGGGGAGGAGTTTGTGATCCTGCTGTGCGGTCCGCAGCCTGGTGAAGCCGAGCGGTTGGCCGAACAGATTCATCAGGGGCTGAGTGAATTAAAGATCCCGCATCCGGCTTCCCGAGTTGCTGATTTCATTACGGTTAGCATAGGCTTTAGCTATCTGGTTCCCTCGCTGGATGGAACATGGCAGAGCCTGACCGAACAGGCCGATCAGGCGCTCTATCATGCCAAGTCGCAGGGGAGGGCGTGTACGCTAGCCTATCGGTGAGCCCATGCTGTTACGTCGTTACCCCATCTTCAACCGCCGTCTTGCCCTCGTTGCCTATGGCATTGATTACCAGCTTGCCGACCCTGCCGAGTGGACTCTGCTCGCAGCGCAATGCCGTCTGCTGGCCCAGGGGCGTCAATACTTGTTGCCCTTCAGCCATGAACAGCTCGATGAGCAACGTCCCTTGCTGTTTGACCCGGATACCATTCCGCTGGTCGAGGCCTCTGCCGAGCGCCTGCCCGCCTCGTTTCCCGTGTTGACCCAGTGGCGTGACTACCGGCGGCGTCTGGCCGTGCACTGCGCCCAGCGCGAACCACGCTGGCTCAACGCCTGCCGTCTGCTGGTGTTCTGGATGGGAGAGGAGGGGATCAGCCAGCCGACCGAGCACAAGCGAATGGCTCTGGACATCGAGACCTGGGGGGATTTTTTGCCGCTCAAGGAGGCCGGGGTCGATTTCTTCGCCGGCGGTTTTCTTGCTCGTCCCGAACTGGTCAATCAGCGCGCAGCCCAGCCGGACATGAAGCTGGTGCAGGAGATACTGCAAGTCATCTGCCACGAGGAGTTCTCTTTTGCCAGGGTCGCCAGCCTGCTGGAGCAGGACGCCTGGCTGCCGGGTCAGCTGCTTACCTATGTCAATGCTCCCGGCTTTGATCACGTCAGCTCCATTACTTCTGTGCCGAGAGCCCTCTCCTATCTGGGGGAGCAGGAGATCCGCAAGTTCGTCCTCATCTACGGGCTGGCGCGGGTCAGTCATCACATGCCGGAGGCCTGTACCCGCATGGCCATCGCCCGTGGCCGCTTCTGCGAGCTGATTGCCATGACTGCGCTTGGCAAGGATGCCGCCAGCTGGGCCTTTCTGGTGGGATTGGTGCTGGATGGTTCACTGCTCTCCGCCCAGCTCAAGGCTCATCTGCCCAAGGATGTGCAGCGAGCGCTGGAGTTCCATGAGGGGCCACTCTTTCATCTGTTCCAACTGGTGAAAACCTACGAGCAAGGAGACTGGCCGCTGCTTGCCCAGCTGGCACCGCACTACCAGCTGGATCCTGCCAGGCTGACACCCATCTATTTTCAGGCACAAATGTGGGGGCAAGCGTTTCTCGCCACCTAGGGCATGGCGATGAGGAGTGGCTCTGGCTAGAATGGGGACCCATTCTCAGACATAGATCCTGCACCATGACCCTATCCGGATTTCAAGGCCTGGTATTTGACCTCGATGGCACCCTGGTGGACTCAATGCCGCTGCATCTTGCCGCCTGGGAACACACTTCCCGTGAGTTTGGCTTTCGCTTCGATGCTGACTGGTTCTATGAGTTGGGAGGCATGCCGAGTCGAAAAATTGCCCTGCTGGTTGCCGAGCAGCAGCAGATCGCCCTGGATCCCGTGGTCGTGACCCGTTGCAAGACAGAGCACTATGTGGCCAATCTGCACAAGGTGGCCGTCTTTCCGGCCATGCTGGAACTGGTCCAGCGTTATCACGGCCAGATCCCCATGGGGATAGGCACAGGGTCGCCGCGTATCAACGCGCAAGCCGTGCTGCGCAATACCGGACTGGATCGCTACTTCTCCGTGGTGGTGACCGCTGACGATGTGGAGTTGCACAAGCCCCACCCAGATACTTTCCTGCTGGTAGCGAGTCGTTTAGGACTTGAACCGACGACCTGTCTGGTATTCGAGGATACGGGAATTGGTGCGCAGGCCGGTCAGGCTGCCGGGATGCAGACCTGCATGGTCAGGGATGGCAAGCCGGTCGACTTGCAGTACTGAAGAGAAAGCGGTGAGGGAGAGACGCGAGCGGGCCAAGCATAGAGTCCATTCTCATACGGGACAGACATAATCAATGAGAATGGACTCGGTCACCCTTTGACGCAGCAATGGTCTCGGGGTGATTCAGGCAAGCCAGTTACTGCTCGCTGCTGCCGCCCTGATTGTCGTCGTAACGACTCGGGGCTCCGTGGGGGCGCGGCGCCATGGAGACGCGTGGCTTGCGGGCGCGCTGTATGCTGACCTGGGGACGGCCGGAATGCATGGCGATGGTGGAGATCTTGGCCTTGTAGACCAGCTGCTGGTTACCATGGGCATCGGTCAACAGTACGCTGTACTGGTCGAAGCCGCTGATGGTTCCTTCCAGCTTGATGCCGCTCACCAGGAAGATGGCGACCTGACTGCGATTTTTACGCAACCAGTTGAGGGCAGAATCTTGCCCGTTCCCGAGGGAGAAGGCTTGCTCAATCGTGGAGTAGCTTGGGGATTCAGTTGTCATAAATTATTGTCCCGCGGAAAAAAGTGGCGTTTGATTGTGCTAAATGGCTACTGGCTTGTCAAAGTCATTCTCACGCCCATCCCGTATGGTGTAACGACAGTACTGGTCGGCGGGGGCCACGGCTGTAATAATTGGCGCCTCTGGCCCGTGGCGGGCCTCATCTTGGGGTTTCATCTTGCATCCGGTTTCAAACCTACACAAACCCACCTATACCCATGACGCGACCGCATGTGAAGAGTGTGACCTGCTGGTTCCGGCCACAGTGCTGGCCGTGGGGGAGAAGAGCAGCTGTCCGCGCTGTGGTCATGTCCTGAGCGTCCATCTGCCGGAGCAGGAACGCAGGCCCATCTCCTATGGCTTTGCGGCCATCATCATGTTTGTGCTCTCCAACTCCTTCACCTTTATGTCCTTCTCGGCCAAGGGCGTAGGGCAGGAGATGACGTTTCTGCAGTGCATCACCACCCTGGTGGATCAGGGCTACCTGTTTCTTGGGGCTGTGCTGAGTTTGACGCTTATCGGCCTGCCGCTGGTCTATGTGGGCTCCATCATGCTGGTGCTGTGGCGGGTCGACAAGGATCTGCACAGCAATTCCCTGCGTGCGCTAGGCCGTTTGCTTTGCCGGATAAAGCCCTGGCTGATGGTGGATGTGTTCCTCATCGGGGTGCTCATTTCGCTGGTCAAACTGATGGGGATGGCCGACATCAAGATGGGGCTGTCGTTCTGGGCCTTCGTCGGATACACGGTACTGCTCATCAAGACGATCTCGTCGCTGGATCGCATGTGGCTGTGGCAGCGGCTGTTCGGGCCGACCGAACCCCGCGAGCTCGATGCTGATGCCGAGGCCAGCGCCATGGCATCCGGGTTGGTGGGGTGCCACATCTGCGGCGCTCTTGGCGAGGTGGGGGAGCACAGCTGCAAGCGTTGCGGTGAGCACCTGCACAGCCGCAAGCCGGGTGGCATCAACCGGACCTGGGCCCTGCTCTTCACCTCTGTGATCCTCTACGTGCCAGCCAACCTCTATCCCATCATGGATACCGTCTTCCTCGGGGATGACAGCCCTTCCACTATCATGGGCGGGGTGGTTTTGTTGTGGGCCATGGGGTCTTACCCCATAGCTGCAGTGATCTTCATCGCCAGCGTTGTGGTGCCGCTGGTGAAAATCCTGGCGCTGCTGTGGCTTTGCTATATGGTACAGCGCGGCCACGGGGCCTCGCCCCTTGGCAAGCTCAAGCTCTATCGCATGACTGAATTTGTGGGACGCTGGTCGATGATCGACGTCTTCGTGGTGGCCATATTGGCGGGCCTGATCCGGCTCGACAACCTGATGACCGTCTATCCGGGCCCTGCAGCCGTTGCATTTGCGGGTGTGGTGTTGATCACCATGGTGGCCGCCATGAGTTTCGACTCCCGCCTGATCTGGGATTTACAACAAGGAGAGCGCGAACGTGAGTGAGCGTAAGAAAAGGTGGAAACCCGGCTCTGATTTTCTGAGCTCGGCCGCCGCAATCTGGATGGTGCCGCTGCTGGCGCTGTTCATCGGGGTCTGGATGCTGTTCCAGCATTGGTATTCGCAAGGTCCCAGCTTCACCCTGACAGTGGCTACCGCCGAAGGGATAGTGGCGGGCAAGACGGTGATCCGCTCCCGCGAGGTGGAAGTGGGTCGTATCGAGGCAGTGGAACTCAGTGAGGATTACAGCCATGCGGTGCTGAAGGCTCGCCTGACCAACGCTGCTGCCGGCATGCTCAAGAGAGACAGTCAATTCTGGGTGGTCAAGCCCAGGGTTGGCCGGGAAGGGGTCTCCGGTCTCAGCACTCTGCTCTCCGGTGCCTATATCGAGCTGGCGCCTGGCAGAAAGGGCAAGCCCCTGGACGAATACGCCATGCTGGACAAGCCGCCACTGGCCTCCCAGGATGCCAAGGGGCTGCGGCTCTCCCTGAGCAGCCGGGATACCCGTGCGCTCGGGGTGGGGTCGCCCATCAACTATCAGGGCTTTACCATAGGCCAGGTGGAAGAGGCAAAATTCCTGCCCGAGAAGAGCGAGATGCAGTACCAGATCTTCATCAACACCCCCTATGACGTGCTGGTGAGCGCCAACACCCGCTTCTGGATGACCCCTGGTTTCGAGGTCTCCATGAGCAGCGAGGGGATGAAGGTGAAGATGGATTCTCTGGAGAGTCTGCTCGACGGTGGCATCACAATGGGGTTGCCGCCCGGCTGGGCCCCCGGTGAGCCGGTCAAGCAGATGGATGGTTTCACACTCTTCCAGGATGAAGCCAGTGTGCTTGCCGGTAGTCTGGATCAGTTCATCGATTACGTGTTTCTGTTTGAAGACAGTGTCGGTGGCCTGCATCCGGGGGCGGCGGTGGAATATCGCGGCATCCGGGTCGGTACCGTCATCTCGGCCCCCTACCTCATCGACGAGAAAGGGGTGCAGATGTTCCAAAGCCGGCAGATACCGGTACTGGCGCGCATCGAGGTGCAGCGGCTCTCTCACCGCTATGCCAATGCTGAGAAGGAGCAGTGGCGTGCCCTGTTCGGCAAGCAGTTCAAGGAAGGATTGCGGGCGACGCTCAAGACCTCCAGCCTGCTGACCGGGGGCAAGGTGGTGGATCTGAACTTCTATCCGGATGCCCCCAAGTATCAGGCCGTCAAGCTGGCCGGCTATCAGGTGTTCCCGACCGTTCAGGCCGGGCTGGACCAGATCGAGCGCAAGGTGAACCAGATCCTCGACAAGTTCGTCGACATGGACACGGCCAAGACGCTGACGCAGGTCAACAGCACCCTGGCCACGTTGGATCAGACCCTCAAGAGCATCAGTGCCGTGAGTACCAATCTGAACAAGTTTACCGGTCAGAGCTCGACCCAGCAGTTGCCGGCGTCCCTGAACGACAGCCTGAAGCAGCTGCAGAGCACGTTGCAAGAGTACGATGCCAACTCCCAGACCAATCAGGATCTGCGCCAGTCGGTACAGTCGCTCAATCAGCTGATGCGTGAGTTGCAGCCTCTGGTGCATTCACTCAACGAACAACCGAGTTCGTTGATCTTTGATCGCGCCCGTCCCCGCGATCCTGAGCCCAAGCGAGGTCAATGATGAAAAAACAGATAATGACGCTGGCCTTGCTGGGCCTGCTGGCGGGTTGCAGTTCGGCCCCGACGGCGCTGCACTACTACTCTCTCGATGCAGAGGCACAGCCGGCCGCCGCGGTGACGGCGCAACCCCAACATCAGCTGGTGCTGCGTCCGGTTGCGCTGTCGGGCCAGCTGGACAGGGTCAGTCTGGTCTATCAGCTGGAAGGCAATGAGCTGCACTTCGCCGAGTATCATCGCTGGGCAGGTTTTCTCGATGCTCAGCTCAATCAGCTGACCCTGAGTGGCTTGTCCAGCCGCCTGCCCGGCTGGGTGGTGCGCCAGGACGGTGCCCGCAAGGGCCCTGTCCTGAGCATCTCGGTCGAACGCTTCCAGGGGCGCCACGATGGACGTGCCGTGCTGAGCGGCCGCTGGCGCTTGTTGACGGAAGAGGGCACAGTCTTGCGTGATGTTCCCTTCCAGCAGGTGCGAGTGCTGCCAGCCGACGGTTATGGTTCCCTGGTCAGCGAGCTGGGACAAGGCTGGCAACAGCTGCTTGACCAGATTGCGGCAGAGGTGCGCAAAGGCGCCTGAGTCTGACGTGAATGAAAACGGGAGGCCTCGGCCTCCCGTTTTTTATCGTGGAGCCACCAAAGTGGCGTCATGAGACTATTGCTGAACTTCTGATACTCCCTCCACCTTGACCTCGACCCGGCGATCCGGAGCCAGGCAGACGATCAGCTCATGCTTGGATTTACTGGTGCAGCTGTCGCCGGTGACAGGGGACCCTTTGCCACGCCCCTCCACGTTGACCTTGCCCGCTGGCAGGCCTTTGCCGACGAGATAGTCAGCGACTGTCTGGGCACGTTGCTCCGAGAGCCGCTGGTTATAGGCATCCGAGCCGATGCGGTCGGTATAGCCTATTACGGTAGCGACGCCATCCGTGGGCCGGGCTGCCTCAATCTCACCGTAGAGGGTATCCAGCGCCTGCCCGCCTTCCGGTTTGAGGGTCGCCTTGTTGAAGTCAAACAGTACGTCCGAGCTCAGGGTGAATTGCTTCTCGACCATGACGGGCTCCGGGGCTGGTGTAGGCGCCGGGGCTGCTACCACAGGGGCGACCTGGCCGAAGCGATAAACCATGGCGACGGCCAGCAGACCATTGTCCATGCGCAAACCCGTATCTTCGCGGTCGCCGTATGGCGAGCTGTATTGGTATTCGAGGCGGGCGGCCCAATCCAGATTAAAGGCGTATTCTGCGCCGAGTGCCCCGACGAAGTTGAATCGCCCGTCGTTATCCAGCTTGTCACTGCTGGCCCAACCGTATCCGCCGCCAAGGCGACCGTATAGATCCAGATTCTCTGCCACCGGGAAGCCGAGTTTGAGGGTAAGCTGAGCCAGCTGAGCCTCTACTTTATCGTTGAAGGCCGCGCCGCTACGGGTACCGCTGTACTTGTAGTTGCCCAAGTAGTCGTAACCCAGCTCGATCCCCAGATTCTGGTTTATCTGATAACCGGCGAAAGCACCGGCGCCCACTTCATCGTTGTCTTCATCGAGCAGGGTGGTGATGTTGTTTTCATCGACACCGTAGAAATTGGACCAACCCAATTTGGCGCCGCCATACCAGGTGTTGTCTTGTCCGGCTGCGTGGGCGTTGGTCGCAAGCAAGCCTGAAACCAGTAAGGTAATCAGTGATTTATTCATGTTGAGCCTCTGCAATTGCATGTTGGGTGAGGGGGGATCTTGTGTCGCCTCTCCTCTATGGGTCGGGGCTATAGCACAGCCACAACAGGTTAAACGTAGTCCCTTTCCTCAGCTTCTCAAGCAACTGATATAAAGCATATTGTGATTATTACTCCCGCCGCCGGTCGGCGTGATTTGATCTCTGGGGCTGGGCGACAATAGTTAAGCGAGGCAGGATCACACCGAGGTGGAGATGAACGGCAAATGGATATGGCTGTGCTGGTCGCTGTGGTTGGCCCCGGGGTGGGCCGTCGAAACCTTGCAGGTGGTGACCGAGGATTATGCACCTTACAACTATCTGGAGGAGGCCGAGATCAAGGGGCTGGGTACAGAGGTGGTGGAGGCCATGCTGGAGGAGGCGGGGTTTGAGTACAATCTGGATATCTACCCCTGGGCGAGAGCTATTTCACTGGCTCGCAGTCGGCCCAATGTGCTTATTTACAGCATCAGTCGCTTCCCCGAGCGTGAGGCGCAATTTCAGTGGATAGGGGTGATCGCCAAGATCAACTTTCATGTGTTTGCCCTGGCCAAGCGTGACGACATCAAGCCATTCAGCGAGCTGTCGCAGGCGCGAACCTGGTCCATCGGCACTGTGCGCAATGATGCGCTGGAGCAGTACCTGATGGGGCGCAACTTTTCCAACCTGCAGCGCAACAACAATAACGAGGCCAATATGTTGAAGCTGTTGATGGGGCGGATAGACCTCTGGCCCGTGTCGCAGGAGTCGGCAAATTACTATGTGCGTCAGGCGGGCTACGATCCCAGCACCCTCAAGATAGTGCACGACATCGAGGACTTTACCGGAGGAGAACTCTATGTGGCAGCGAGCCTGGAGACGGCGCCGGAGGTCATCAAACGGCTGCAGGAGGCGCTGGCCACCATCAGGCAGAATGGCATCTATGACGGTATCGTGAAACGTTACCGTTGACCCAATAGGGGATCGAAGGAGCAAAAAGAAGGGGCCGACCATGTGTCGGCCCCTTGTCATCAGTGGGCGAGGAACTCGTACTGGTTCTCGATGAAGGTGGCGGCGCGCTCGCTCAGGGCGGCGTGCACGACAGTGGTCGGGTGGACCTGATCCCAGAACATCTTGCCCTCACAGTTGAGGGGGCTGGCGCTGCGGCGGGCCATAGGACTGGCAACGGCCTGTGCCAGCAGCGGGTTGCCGGCGATGGCGAGGCGTTCCTGCGGACTGAAGGCGGAGAGCTGGCGATCGGTGCTGACGCTGCGGGTGGCAAACGGCTTCCACACATAGCCGCCGTCGTAGCAGGGGTTCTCGACGTCGCTCAGGCCGAAGTTCTGCGGATCACGCAGCATCTCGGCAAATTGCTTGTCGATCTCGAACAGCTTTACCATGCCGGTGGGGGCCAGCTGGCGTGCCAGGTTCAGCAGCAGCTGGTTGTGATAGGCAGAGACATGGCTGACCGCCTCGACCACTTTCTGACTGCGGGCCGAGGGGTTCTGGCCCAGATCCGGCAGGTTGAACAGCAGTATCTGCTTGGCACCGTTCAGTACCATGCGGTTGGCCGCATCGCTGATGGCATCGCGAACCCGTTTGGCATCCTGCTCCGTATTCCAGCCATAGGCCAGATAGTCATTGGCACCGACCCAGAGGATCACCAGATCGTCCGGCTTGAAGCTGTCTTTCTGCAGGAACTGGGTGACCTCGTAGTCCAGGTTGTTGATGACCTGATACTTGGGATTCCAGGAGATCTTGTTGTAAGCCACGGCAGTGGCACCGCCTTCCGCTTCGTTGGCGATGGTCAGACCCGGGAACTGCTTGGTCAGCTGCTCCAGCCAGACGGGTCCGTTGGAGAAGCGGCCCTCATAGTAGGGCGGGCTGGAGGGGAGGTAACCGCGCATCTTGCTGTACATCTTGCCGGTATCGGAGAGGCTGTCGCCAAACATCACGATCCGGGAGAAGGCGGGGCGACTGTCGGCGGCCTGAACTGTTAGCGCGATTAGTCCCAATAAACACACGAACCATTTTTTCATCTTGTCGTTCTCGTTGATGTGAAGCAGGTGGTGCCTGCAGGCTTTTCCTCGATAGGCAAACGGGCTGGGAAGCTGTTTTGCCATTTTGCAGCGTAACCAGCCGAATTAAATTTCTCAGCAGGCAGTGCTGATTAAATCGATTACGGTCACATCCCCTTCACCCAGATGGGGAGGCTTCACGTTTGTTTCACGCCCCGGCTTGCACACTGCTCCCGTACCCAATGACAGGAGCATGAAATGAACAAGGCAAGCGTAATCGGTCTGTTGACCCTGATGTCCATCTCTTCTTTCGCCATGGCGGCCTATACGGGCCCGCAGGATCAGAACAAGGTGTCCGTCGCTCAGTTGAAGGATCTGGCCGATGACAGCTGGGCCACCCTGGAGGGTAACCTGGTCAAACACCTGGGCGGCGAGAACTATATGTTCCGCGATCCCAGTGGCGAAGTGGAAGTGGAAGTGGATCAGGATGTGTGGCGTGGCACCGAAGTGGGCCCGGACGATCTGATCCGTATCCGTGGTGAAGTGGACCACAGCTGGAACAAGACCGAAGTGGAAGTGGAGAGCCTGGAGAAGGTAGGCGCCACACCGCAGAGCAAGGGCGGGTTTATCGCCAAGTAAGGCACAACCGCAGCACAGGTCATATGTAAAAAGGGCGCCTCTTTGGAGGCGCCCTTCTGTTTTGGCCGCTAGCCGGTGCGAGCCAGCGAGCGCTTGAACCCCTTTTCGGCCTGATTGACCTTGTAGAGGTAGCGGCGCGCTTCCGCCTTGGGATGCTGCTCTGTCAGGATCTGGTAGACCACTTCTGGCGAGAGCTGGTTGATCTTGCCGGGCGCTGCCTTGCGATCGCTGGAGAAGGTATTCAGCACCCCGCCTGCGCCACCGTTGTAGGCCGATATGACCGCATAGCGACGGGAGAGCGGGTCCTGGATATCCGCCAGATAGACGGTCTGCAACAGATGCAGGTAGGCGGTTCCCACGTCTATGTTGTAGGCCGGATTGAACAGATCATCCCGGGTTGGCTGGCCATTCTTGCCCTTGACCCTTACATAGACATCCCGTCCTGCGGTGGCCGGGATCACCTGCATCAGGCCGTAGGCATTGGCGTGGCTGACCGCATAGGGGTTGAAACTGCTCTCTGTCTTGATCACCGCATAGATCAGGCTCTCTGCCACCCCGTACTTGCGGGACGCTTGACGAATGATGCTGGCGTACTTGTAACCCCGCTTGTCTTCATGGTTGGCCACCATGGGAATATCGACGAAGAAGATGGTACGGATCCCCAGAGTGCGTTTTTTCATCGCCGTACTGAGCAGGTAGTCGGCGTAACGCTCGGCGCGCCAGTCGAAGCGGATCGGCTGCCCCTGGTTGTCCAGCACCTGACCATAGAGGAAGGGCTCGCCACCGGGCAGGATTTCCCGGTCGGAGTACAGATCCACCTCAGCCGGATCGTCCGGGGTCAGCAGTGTCTCTATGATGGCGCGGCGCAGGTGAGCCTGGGGGTCGAGTCCGGAGACCGTCTCCACCATGATGTGGCCGCTGGAGAAATTGATGTGGGCACGGCTCTTGTACTGATCCGTGTATTTGACGTAGTCAAACTTGCCCGCAAACAGCGCCTCACGCCCCCATATCTCGTTCACGTTATGGGAGAGCGCGCTGATCATGTGTTCGAAACCGCGAATGTCCTTGCCGTTGACCAGGGCGTCATCCTCGCTCCCGCTGGGCTTGGGGGAAGATGAGCAGGCAGAGAGAAACAGCAGGGTGCAAAGCAGCCAAAAAATTCGGCCCATAGGATCCTCAAACAGGGCGGCGAAGCCGCCCGTCATTCATTGGCTGTGAGCTAAGAGATGCATAGCCTTCGCTGGCTCACAGGTACAACTCATTGGCTGGGAGGGGTATAACCATCGATGGCCACTTCGCCCGCTTCAAACAGGTAGCTCACCATCTCTTTTTCCAGCAGCTGACGATGCTCCAGGTTCATCATGTTCAGCTTCTTCTCGTTGATCAGCATCACCTGTTTCTTCTGCCATTCGGTCCAGGCTTCCTTGCTGATGTTGTCAAAAATCCGCTTGCCGAGTTCACCGGGGTAGAGTTGGAAATCCAGGCCCGGGCCCTCTTTTTTCAGGCGTTGGCAAAATACAGTACGGCTCATGTTGACCTCTATGGTTGTAAGTCCGGGTAGGCAAGCAGGCGGGCCGTGGCGGCTGCCAGTCCCACTTCTGCAGGATGGCGTAAGTTATACCAGAGTCGGTTATCCGCTTCCATGAGCTGGGGGGCCGGTGGTGCATCCATTTCAATCAGAAAAGGCTGAATATCGAGATGGAAGTGGCTGAATGTATGCCGAAATCCGCTCAGCTCCCGATAATCATGGCCGCTCAGCCCGAGCCGCTGCAAGAGTCCGTCGATTTCGGCTGGTGACTCCACCTGCGGGAAGCAGTAGAGCCCGCCCCAGATCCCCTGCGGCGGCCGCTTCTCCAGTAGCAGCTCGTCGCCGTGACGAATGAGCAGCATGATGCCGGTGCGGGCCGGAATGCTCTTCTTCGGTTTTGAGTTGGGGTAGGCGGTGGGCTTGCCTTGCGACAAGCCTTGGCAATCGGTCTGCACCGGGCAGCGGTCACAGGCGGGCTTGCTGCGGGTGCAGACGGTGGCGCCCATGTCCATCATGGCCTGGTTGTAGTGGGCCACGCCGAGTTTGGGGGTGAGGCGGATAGCGAGCTCCCACAGATCGTTCTCCACCTGTTTCTGACCGGGCCAGCCCGGCAGCGCCAGCCAGCGGGTGAGTACCCGCTTCACGTTGCCATCCAGAATGGCGTGGGGCTGCCCAAGCGACAGGGAGAGCACGGCACCCGCGGTGGAGCGGCCAATGCCGGGCAGGGCCATCACCTCTTCCAGCCGCTCCGGAAACAGGCCGCCATGCAGATCACGGATCTGCTGTGCCGCCTTGTGCAGGTTGCGGGCGCGGGCGTAATAGCCGAGCCCGGTCCAGTGGTGCAGCACCTCGTCGATGGGGGCGTCGGCCAGGGCCTGCACGTCAGGAAAGCGGGCCATGAAGCGCTGGTAATAGGGGATCACGGTGGCGACCTGGGTCTGCTGCAGCATGATCTCGGAGACCCAGACCCGATAGGGGGTCTTGTCTTGCTGCCAGGGCAGTGTCTTGCGGCCATGGACCTGATACCAGTCGAGGATCCGGGTGGCGAAGGTCGTGTTGTCTGAGTTGTTCACATTATGCTCATGTTATTGATTAAAAAGGGGAGCTCTCGGGCTCCCTCTTGAAATTGACATCAGGTCAGCGGGGCTGCCCCGGTTTTTGGATAACGATTGGATCAGCCGCGCCAATCCTGCAGTGCCTTGAGGCTGGCGTTCTGACCCGCCACCTGCAATATGATGTAGTCCTGTGCTATGGCGATCAGGGTCACCCCGGAGGCGACCTCGCTCCCCTCGCGAAACTCACGTCCGTTCAGCATCACGGCCCGTTTGGCCGGATTGGAAGAGAAGACGTGGGAGCCGTAGGAGAGGGCGGGGATCCGTTGCTTCAGCTCCAGCGGCAGGGCGCTGATCGGCATGGCCTGCGCCTCGGGTTGGGCCTGCGGTACAGCCTCTTCCATCAGCGGCGTGTTGTTGAGGGCATTCATGATGCGCTCGGCCAGCCCCTGACTGCTGTTGGCAGCCGGCGTTTTGTTCTCGGGCACCGCTCTGGGACGGACCACGGGTTCAGGCAGCGGCGGGGGCAGCGGGCGTGTGATCATGGGCCTGGGCTCGATGCGCACGAAGGGGGGGGTGACCACCTCTTTCACTTCGATTGTCTTCTCGATGGGGCGGTTGTTGAGCAGGTGCCAGCCATAGTTGGCGCCAGCGCCCATCAGCAACGCAAGCGGGGCCAGCAGCCACCAGATCCAGCGCCGGTTCTGTTCCTCTTCCTGGGTGACGGGCAACCCCATCGCCGGAATATGCGAGGTGAACTGGGGCTGATCGGCCCGGCGCAGCGCCTTGAGCAGGGTAGACATCAGGAAGCCTCCTCGGACAGTGTGACCATGGACTCGTCGTCCATGGCATCCAGTTTGGCCGGCGTGCCGGTGCGCTTGGACTCATCTTCCAGTCTGGGCATGGGTTCACCGGCCATCACGTTGAGGCGCAGCAGGGTATTGCTGCCGGCGATGCCGTCCGGATTGAGCCCTTGCTCGCGCTGGAACTGCTGCAACTTGCTCTTGAGCTCGGTATCGAAGCGCCGCACCTTGCGATCCGGTTGCTGCAGGGCGCGGCTGAGAGCATTGTCCAGCCACTGTACCTGGGTCGCGCCGGCATTGTTGCCGATCAGGGCAACGCCACCCTTGGGCATGCGCCACAGCAGGGTATAGCTGCCGCCCCAGAAATCGGACAGCCATTGCCTGTCTACCTGCCAGCTCTGGTTGCCGATGAGCAGGTTGGCTTTGTCCGGCCCCAGGCTCACCAGAGTCGCGTAGTAGATGCCGCCGGTTTCGTCGGTCAGGCTGATGAGGGCCGGGTGTTGCAGGGCCTGCAGCTCCGCCAGCGAGGCGTCGCCCTCCTGGCAGCGCAAGCCGGCGCGCGGTGCGTTGTCGCAGGTCGCCTCCTCCAGCTCGGTCTGGTAGCCCCACACCTTGTAGAGATTCTGCATGGCGCTATCCGGCTCCAGTGCCTGATTGATGGCGCGGGTCAGCTGCTCCTGCTGCTCAGGGGTGTCGTCTACCTTGACCGGCACCTCTACCTTGATCACGGGGCGCTCGGGGAAGAAGCCGAAGAACTGCCAGCCCCACCAGCCGGTGGCGACCAGCAAGGCCCCCGCCAGAGCGACCATGAGGCCGGACTGCCAGGTGCCCTCGTCGCGAATGCCGCTCACCTCATAGGCCGCCAGGCTGATGTCGCCGTGAACTATCTTGTGGCTGCCACGGGCGAAGGCGGCGATCAGGGCGCGATCGCAGATAAGGTTGATGAGGCGGGGAATGCCGCCGGAGAGGCGGTGCAGGGTCTGAGTCGCCTTGGGAGTAAAGATGGGCTGAACACAGCCTGCGACCTGCAGCCGGAAGCGCACGTAGGCATCCACGTCCTGATGCGAAAGGGGCAACAGGTGGTAACGGGCCGTGATGCGCTGGGCCAGTTGGCGCAGCAGGGGCTGGCGCAGCATCTGTTGCAGCTCGGGCTGGCCGATGAGCACCACTTGCAGCAGCTTCTTCTCGTCGGTTTCCAGATTGGTGAGCAGGCGCAGTTGCTCCAGCACACCGGGCAGCAGATGCTGGGCTTCATCCACCAGCACAACACTGCGCTTGCCTGCCGCCAGATTGACCAGCAGGTGATCGCGAATGAGATCGAACAGCAGCTTGAGGCCGGCGTCCTTGTCGTACGGCAGCTGGAACTCGTCGCAGATGGCCGCCAGCAGGTCGCGCTCGGTCAGGGATGGATTGAGGATGTAGGCGATCTCGGTCTCGGCCGGCAACTGCTGCAACAGGCAGCGGGAGACGGTGGTTTTACCGGTTCCCACTTCCCCGGTCAGCAACACGAAGCCGCCGCCATCCTGCAACCCGTAGTTGAGATGGGCCAAGGCTTCCCCGTGACGTTCACTCATATAGAGATATTTGGGGTTGGGCGAGATGGAGAACGGGGGCTCCGACAGACCGAAGAACTGTGTGTACATAAGGATCCATTCCATTGTTATGGGCGGCAGGTTAAAGCCTCCCCACTGGGATGTCAAAGACCCGGATGCCATAAGGGGGGCTGGCGCCTGCCTTGCTCCACTTCGGCGTTTTGAGCGGGGCCAAGGGATCGAAAGTGCCGCCATTGTGTGGGCCGGGAGTGTAGTTTGCAGTACGGCAGGGTTATCGCCGGCGAGGCGGGGAGCAGGCATAGTCTCTGTTGGCTAAACCGGTATAATCGGGGCAGGTTTATCAAGGGAGACGCAGATTGCAGACTTATCTGGTTGGGGGCGCAGTGCGGGATCGCCTGTTGGGATTGCCGCAAGGGGATCGAGATCACCTGGTGGTGGGGGCGACCGTGGAGCAGATGCTGGCGCTGGGGTTCAGTCAGGTTGGCCGGGATTTCCCCGTGTTTCTCCATCCCAAGACCCAGCAGGAGTACGCGCTGGCCCGCACCGAGCGCAAGCAGGGCCGCGGTTACACCGGGTTTGTCTGCCACGCATCCCCCGAAGTGACGCTGGAGCAGGATCTGCTGCGCCGGGATCTCACCATCAATGCCATCGCCGAGGATGAAGAGGGCCGGCTGCACGACCCCTACGGCGGTATCCAGGATCTGGAACAGCGTATGCTGCGTCACGTCTCCCCGGCCTTTGCCGAGGATCCTCTGCGCATCCTGCGGGTTGCCCGCTTCGCCGCACGCTTCCACGCCCAGGGCTTCGTGGTGGCCCCCGAGACGCTGGCGCTGATGCGCGAGATGACCGACGCAGGTGAGCTGGCTCACCTGACCCCGGAGCGGGTCTGGAAGGAGCTGGAGAAGGTGCTGCTGGGGCAGACCCCTCAGGTCTTCTTCGAGGTGCTGCGTGAATGTGGCGCCCTCAAGGCGCTGTTCCCCGAGCTGGACGCCCTGTTCGGTGTGCCGGCGCCCGCCAAGTGGCATCCGGAGATCGACACCGGCATCCACACTCTCATGGTGCTGGGGCAGGCGTGTCGTCTTTCCCCCGAGCTGGCGGTGCGCTTCGCCGCCCTGTGCCACGACTTTGGCAAGGGACTGACTCCGCCTGCCTTCTGGCCGAGCCACCACGGTCACGGCCAGAAGGGACTGCCGCTGATCCGCGACTTTTGCGAGCGCTTTCGGGTGCCGAACGACTGCCGCGATCTGGCGCTGCTGGTGAGCGATCTGCACACCCATATCCACATCGCCTTCGAACTCAAGCCCGCGACCCTGCTCAAGGTGTTCGACAAGGCGGATGCCTGGCGCAGACCCGAGCGTTTCGCCCAGCTGCTGGATGCCTGCCGTGCCGACTTCCACGGCCGTACTGGCTTCGAGGATCGGGTCTATGCCGAGCCCGACTATGTGGCTCAGGCGCTCGGCGCGGCCCAGGCCGTGCCCGTGAAGGAGATAGTGGCAGCCGGTTTCAAGGGGGAGGCCATTCGCGAGCAGCTCGCCAAGCGCCGGCTCGATGCCATCAGTCGGGTGCGCGACGAGTGGACTTTTATCGACGAGGAGTAGCTTCTTCTGCTGCCAGATATAAAAAAGCCCGGGTCAGTGACCCGGGCTTTTTGCTGCCGCTTGCGTCAAGAGAAGCAAGCTTGCAAGACGTAGAAAATGGCGATGGCCAGGATGGCTCCTGCGGGCAGGGTAATGATCCAGGAGACCACTATGTTGCGCAGCACACCCAGATTCAGTGCCGCAATACCGCGCGCCAGACCGACACCCATGACGGCACCGACCAGAGTCTGGGTGGTGGAGATGGGCAGACCGGTACCGGAGGCAATCACCACGGTCGCGGCAGTTGCCAGCTGGGCGGCGAAACCACGGCTCGGGGTCAGGTGAGTAATACCGGTACCGACCGTTGCCATTACCTTGCCGCCCATGGTCGCCAGACCGATGACGATACCTATGCCGCCAAGGGGCAGGATCCACCAGGCAATGGAGGACTGACCGGCGATCTCGCCACCTGATGCCACTATGGAGGCGACAGCCGAGAGCGGACCGATGGCGTTGGCCACGTCGTTGGAGCCGTGAGCAAAGGCCATGGCACAGGCAGTGATGACCATCAGGATGCCAAATACCTTCTCCACGTTGGCGAAGTGCATCTTGCTGTCATCTTGCGGGTTGTACTTCTGGCCGCGAATGTAGAGCCAGCCGGCAAACGCCACGGCGATGGAGATGGCGACGGATAGCATGATCCCTTCGCCGTCGGTGAGGTGCAGACCGACGTGGGTCAGCCCCTTCTTGATGGTGACCAGACAGATCACCAGCGCTGTCAGGAACATGTAGAAGGGCACGTAACGCTTGGCGTTGGCCAG
Organism: Aeromonas sp. 2HA2; assembly: GCF_029237345.1. NCBI lineage: Bacteria > Pseudomonadati > Pseudomonadota > Gammaproteobacteria > Aeromonadales > Aeromonadaceae > Aeromonas > Aeromonas sp. 2HA2. Next base: position 148,718 of record NZ_JAACGB010000002.1, read on the forward strand.
AGGATCATCTGTGTTGAAGATGAGCTTCTGCACGCTGATGAACATGAAGTAGGCGATGATGCCGGAGATGGCCGGAGTGATAATCCAGGAGCCGACGATGCCGCCGAACTTGCTCCATTGCACCGCTTCCGGACCAATGCTCACCATCGCAAAACCGACGATGGCGCCAATGATGGAGTGGGTGGTCGAGACAGGCCAGCCAAAGTAGGAGGCCAGGATCAACCAGGAGCCCGCCGCCAGCAGAGAGGCGATCATGCCGAGCACCAGCAGATCCGGTGTATCGGCAAAGGCATTGGTATCTATGATGCCATTGCGGATGGTGGCGGTCACTTCACCGCCCGCCAGATACGCACCGGCAAACTCGAAGATCATGGCGATGATGATTGCCTGACGGATAGTCAGGGACTTGGTGCCGACCGATGTGCCCATGGCGTTGGCCACGTCATTTGCGCCTATACCCCAGGCCATCAAAAAGCCGAACAAGGCCGCCACGAGCACCAGAGTAGTGCCGTAATTCGCGATAATGTCCATTAATAGTGTTTACCCAGTCAGTCGATTACGAACGAGCCAGCATCAGTTCCAGACGGGCGCCAACGCGCTCGGCCTGGTCTGCCAGGTCACCTACCCATTCGAGGATCTTGTAGAGGAACATAACGTCGATCGGATTGTACTTCTGCTCAACGGCTTGCAGCTGTTGGCGCAGCCCGATCTGCATGGTGTCAGTATCGTCCTCGATAAGATCCAGCTGGTGGATCATCTCGGCAACCATTTCAACTTCTCGTCCTTTGAAGCCGGTTTCGAGCAGCTCATCGAGTTCTCCGATGGCTTTTTCGGCTTGGGCGGTCGCATCGATACAACGTTTGAGATAGGCCATGAAATCGGCGCGCATCTCGGCAGGGAATTCCATTTTACGACCAAGCATGCGACCGGAGATATCCTTGGCACGGTTGGCAATCTTGTCTTGCTGAGTCAGCAGCTCCAGCAGGTCGGTACGGGCGACCGGCAGGAAGAGACCACGAGGCAGTTTCAGACGAATTTCACGTTTGAGGATGTCCGCCTCTTTTTCCAGCTGGGCGATATGTTCCCGAATCTTCTCGGCATCTTCCCAACGGTCTTCGGCCACGGCATCAAAGAAGGGGATGAGCTGCTCGCAGCACACGTGAACCTTGACGATATGCTTCTGTAACGGCTTGATGGGGGACTTGGCAAAAAGCCCCAAAATAGTATTTACTGGCATGGTCAAACCTGTGTCGGTGAAAAAACACTCGATACGATGTTATGAGGCGCGCAGGATAACCGAACTGCGCCATCAATAAAACCGTGAATTAATCCTGATGTATCGCAGGCATTATATCCTCGCGTTCAGTATCATGCCCCCCCAAGTTGCCTGCCAGCCCGGAATGACTATGCAAACTGAGATCGAGATAAAGTTTTTTGTCTCACAAGACATTCAACAATCATTATCCAACCTGCTGAATTCTATTGAAATTATATCCAATTCCCAGGTGGAGCTTGGCAATGTCTATTTTGATACGCCGACCCTGGATTTACGTCGGCTCGAAATGGGATTACGCATTCGTCGCAGTGATGATTTTGCCGAGCAGACGATTAAATGCCGGGGTCAGGTGGTGGGGGGATTGCACGCCAGGCCTGAATATAATGCCCCTGTGCATGGGGATGTTCCGCGGCTATCTGCCTTTCCGGACGAGATCTTCCCGAGTCTGGCTGTCCGCGACGAGATTCAGGGCAAGCTGGTTGCCCAGTTCCGTACCGATTTCCTGCGTCGTCACTGGCTGATTGCCTTCGAGGGAGCCGAGATCGAGCTGGCCTGGGATCAGGGCGAGATCGTCGGCTCGCTGGGAAAAACGGCCATCAACGAACTGGAACTTGAGCTTAAATCCGGCGATGCCAGCGCCCTGTTCGCGCTGGCAGAACGGCTGACCGTGCTGGGTGGTGTCAGGCTGGGCGCGCAATCCAAGGCGCAGCGCGGCTATCGGTTGGCAGGGCTCGGCAAGCCGCTGGCGTTGCAATCCTTGCCTGTGGTCAATGGGGTCGATGCCGCTATGCGCATCACCTCGGGCCTGCAGCATTGGCAACATCATGAGCAGTACTGGCTGGAACAGGCGGACCCCGAGCAGCGACGCCTGGCGCTGCAAGAGATCCGGCAAGGTATTGCGCTTGTCATCGAGGCAGCCGATACGCTGGTGGCACCGGCCTGGCTGGCGGCGCTGACCGACTTATCGACTCATCTGGCCTTGCTGGCGCAAGACGTGGCCGAACCTGAGTGGCAGACGGCACTGTCTGCTCTCTTCCATCGGGCTGACTATGTGCGGCTGCAACTGGCCATCGCCGCCTGGTTGCACGCTACTGCATGATGCTTGTGCCCGGCGGGCGTGACGGGTAGTGACGAAAAAGGTGAGCCCGGGCTCACCTTTTTCATGGTCGACACTCTCATCACAGGCGAAGGCTTCAGACTTGGGTGTAGACCAGTCCTGTGCTGCGAACCATGTCTTCCCCCTGGCAGAGTTGCGCCAGCCCGCCGGTGTCACAGGGCTGGCCGTTGTGCTCGATACAGAACTCGAATCGGGTCTGGGACTTGATGGGGGTATGGTCCGGATTGGCGGTAGTCGCCTGCCACTGCCACTGTTGCAGCGTCTCTATGGCGACCTCGCTGAACTGTTCGTCACTGCGAGCCAGTACGTGGATCTGCTCGGCTTGACCCGCTTCATTGATCACATACTCGAGTGAGGTGCATCCCATCTTTTCGGCCAGAATGGCCTCCTTGGGATAGCGTGACTCCACTCTGGTCAGGGGGGTCCACTGGGCATTCACATCCGTGATGTTGCTCAGGGGGAGTGAGGTGAGGTGCACGCTCTGGGTCTGGTGACTGCAACCGGTCAATACGCACAGGGCGCCCAGTAAAAGAGTGGCTTTCATGTTCGCTTCCCTTCGTTCGCTTTATTGTTCCTGGCGGGGGCCGCCCGCCGCTCGGCAGGGTTATTAATAAAATATTCAGCTACGAATGAAAACCCTTTGTGGGCGGCAGGCCATAAAAAACCGCCTTTCGGCGGTCTTTTCATCTTTTTCTTACTCAATAGTATCCAATGTCATCCGGGCTCGGTCTGGTCTTGAAGCGGCGATGTAGCCACATGTACTGCTCGGGGGCCTTGCGTACTGCGGCCTCTATCTCTTTGTTGGCACGGGTGGCATCGACCACGTCATCGCCGCTGGGGTAGTCCGCCAGAGGGGCGCCTATGTGCAAGACATAGCCCTCTTTTGTGCGAATGTTGTAGCAGGGCAGGGTAACTGTGTTTTTCACCCGGGCCAGGGTGGCGGTCCCTGTGATGGTGGCCGCCTGCTCAACGGCGAAGTAGGGGACGAACACGCTGGCGTGGGAGCCGTAGTCGTGATCCGGGGCATACCAGAGGGCATCGCCGTTGCGCAGCGCCTTGATCATTCCCTTCACGTCCATGCGGTCCACCAGATATTTGTTGGAGGCGCAGCGACCGTGGTACTGGGCATATTCCAGGACAGGATTGGTGTTGGGGCGGTAGACGCCAACCCCCGGCCTGACCAGGCCGAAGCAGCGGGCGTTGAGCTCCAGCGTCAGAAAATGGCAGGAGAGCAGCAGCATGCCCTGACCCTTTTCCATGGCGGCGATGACGTGCTCTTCCCCTTCTACCTTCATCAGATTGCGCATGCGCCAGTCGGGCCAGAACCAGGCCATACCCACTTCGAAGATGGCGCAGCCAACGCTTTCGAAATTCTGCCTGAGCAGCTTCTCCCGCTCATCCTTGGTCAATTCCGGCATGGCCAGTTCAAGGTTGCGGCGGGCAATTTTGACGCGGGATTTCAACAATACGCGGGCCAGGGTGCCCAGTTGACGGCCCAACCACATCTGGCTGCGCCAGGGCAACAATACCAGCAGCCAAAGCAGGCTGAGGCCGATCCAGCTCCCCCAATAACGGGGATGGAACAGATGGGGTTCGAGGCGAGGGGCGTGTTCGTGGGCCATGAAAAATCTCTTGTTCGCAATCGCCATGATCTGGAGAGTCCAGCCAAAAAGGGGAGGCGATAAAGGCTCGTGGATATCCTGATTGGATAGTTTTACTGGCAATCGGGGGATTCTAGCCGAAAAGCGGGGTCGGGTGCGAATGGCCTCTCGCCTGGTCAGAGCTGACATGGCTGGTCTATGTCTGCTCACTGTGTCGGCTCACGGTAGCGAAGCAGGGCCGCGTGCTTTTTTCACACCCCGTAAAAGAGTGTGATAAAATCGGCGGCTGATTTTTCAGGTTTTGAGAGTCGATACAGATGAAAATCACCCTGCCCGAGTTTGCAAAAGCCCGCGTTCTGGTCGTTGGCGATGTCATGTTGGACCGCTATTGGCATGGCCCCACCGGCCGGATATCGCCCGAGGCACCGGTGCCCGTGGTCAAGGTTGAGCACATTGAGGAGCGCCCGGGTGGCGCCGCCAACGTGGCTCTCAACTCCGCCGCTCTGGGCGCCCACGCCGTTCTGCTTGGCCTGACCGGTCAGGATGAAGCGGCCGATGCCCTTGCTGGCCAGATGGCTGGCGTCAAGGTCGCCTGTGATTTCGTTCGTCTGGCCGACTATCCGACCATCACCAAGCTGCGGGTGCTCTCCCGCAACCAGCAACTGCTGCGCCTCGACTTCGAAGAGGCTTTCCACGATGTCGATTCCACTCTGCTGATGAACAAGGTGGAGCAGGCGTTGCCCAGCAGCGACGTGATGATCCTCTCCGATTATGGCAAGGGTGCCCTCAACGACGTACCCGGCATGATCCAGCGTGCCCGCGCTGCCGGTATTCCTGTGCTGGTCGATCCCAAGGGGACCGAGTTTGAGAAATATCGCGGCGCCACCCTGCTGACCCCCAACATGTCCGAGTTCGAGGCCGTGGTGGGCAAGGTGAAGGGTGAAGAGGATCTGGTCGCCAAGGGACTGGCGCTGGTCAAGCGTTTCGAGCTGGAAGCCCTGCTGGTCACCCGCTCCGAAAACGGCATGACCCTGATCCGCGAAGGCCAGCCCGAGCTGCACCTGCCAGCCCAGGCCCACGAGGTCTACGACGTGACCGGTGCCGGTGATACCGTCATTTCCACCCTGGCCACCTCGCTGGCCGCCGGCATGAGCCTGGACGAGGCCTGTGCCTTGGCCAACACCGCCGCCGGTATCGTGGTCGGCAAGCTGGGTACCTCCACCGTCAGCCCGGTGGAGCTTGCCAATGCGCTCTACACCGAGCAGGAGACCGGCTTTGGCGTCATGTCCGAGGCTCAGCTCAAGATTGCCGTGCAGGCTGCTCGCCTGCGTGGCGAGAAGGTGGTGATGACCAACGGCTGCTTCGACATACTGCACGCCGGTCACGTCTCCTACCTCGCCAATGCCGGCAAGTTGGGAGATCGCCTGATAGTGGCGGTCAATACCGATGACTCCGTCCGTCGCCTGAAAGGGCCGGGTCGCCCGGTCAATTCGACCGACCGTCGCATGGCCGTGCTGGCCGCGTTGGGGGCCGTGGATTGGGTGGTGCCCTTCGCTGAGGATACGCCCCAGCGGCTGATCGCCGAAGTGCTGCCCGACCTGCTGGTCAAGGGGGGTGACTACAAGCCGAAGGATATCGCCGGTTATGATGAAGTGACCGCCAACGGCGGTGAAGTACGCGTGCTCAACTTCGAAGATGGCTGCTCCACCAGCGACATCATCAAGACTATCCGCGAACGCGGCTGAGTCAAAACCCGGCCCAGGCCGGGTTTTTTATGTCTGGCCCGCACCGGAGTATGGAAGTCTCGCGGCGTTCACCAGTCTGCGGCAAGAGAAGCGGCCGGTGCGGACAATAGAAAGCGGATAACAAAAAGGCGACCCTGGGGTCGCCTTTTTACTGGATGCGAGTCGGGATCAGGACTTGTTCTTGACCTGAGCGGCAGGTATCAGTCCCTGGTTTACTTCCTCCAGATCTTTCTGCTCCAGCGTGCCGGCGGCCTGCTTGAGGGAGAGGATGCTGAGAATGTAGTTGTAACGGGCTTCGGAGAGTTTCTGCTTGGCCTGGTACAGCTTGCGGGTAGAGTCCAGCACGTCGACTATGGTGCGGGTACCGACTTCATAGCCCGCTTCGGTGGCCTTGAGGGCGCTGTCGGCGGAGATGACGGACTGGCCGTAGGCACGTACCGAACCTATGCTGGCGTTCACGTTGTTATACGAGGAGCGCACCGTGCTCTGCACAGAGCGGAAGCTGCGCTCCAGCTGCTCGCTGGCCGCCACGTAATTGAACTGGGACTGCTTGACCTGGGAGGTGGTCGCGCCACCCGTGTAGAGCGGCAACTTGAAGTTCAGGCCTATGTTGCCCTGATTGCTGTTGCTCTCGGGGTTGCGGATCTCGTCCTTGTAGTCGTTGTAGCTGGTAGAGAGGCCGGCACCCAGATCCAGCGTCGGCTCGTGACCGGTCTTGGCCAGATCGATCTGCTCCTTGGCGATATCCTTGCCGATGCGGGCGCTGTGCAGTTGCAGGTTCTTGTCCAGTGCCAGCTCCAGCCATTTGTCGGAGTTGAACGGCGTCTTCTGCGGGCTGAAACGCTCAGTATTGAGTACGTCCAGCTGACGGTGGTCGATGCCGGTCAGCTCGCGCAGACTCTCGTAGCTGTTGTCCAGTGTGTTCTCGGCATTGATCTCGTCCGCCAGTGCCTGATCGCGCTCGGCCTCGGCCTCATGCACGTCCGTGATGGCGGTCAGGCCCACTTCGAAACGCTGCTGGGTCTGTTCCAGCTGACGTTCTACGGCGGCCTTGTTGGCGCGGACGAATTCCAGTGTGTCCATTGCCTTGAGCACGTTGAAATAGGCCTGGGCGGTGCGCAGCATCAGATTCTGGATTTCGAGGTTGTAGGCCACATCGGACTGGGTGGCGCTCTTCTCGGTCAGGTCCAGGTTGACCCAGTTGCTGCGACGATAGATAGATTGATCCAGCGAGAGGGAGCCAGTAGCGTTGCTGTTGGTCTGGGTATCACCCTTGTTTTGCAGGTAGTTCAGGCCGGCTCCCAGATTGATTTGCGGCAGCAGGGCTGCGCGGGATTCATTGATCTTCTCGAAGGCTTGGTCACGCTTGGCCTTGGATTCCTGCAGTTGGGTGTCCTTGATCTGGGCTTGTTGGTAAATGTCGAGCAGGTTCTCGGCGTGGGCGCCGGCGCTGACGCCCAGCAACACCATGGCTGACAAGAGTGTTCTTTTCATAGATCGTTTTAACCTTATGTATTAACCCAAAGCTGTCGCTGGATGAAGGAGGGGTATTGTCACTGAGCAAGCTTGATTTCAGCTTAATCACTCTACTATAAGCAAAATATTATGATAACTGTCTCTTTTCCAGCGACAGGAACGTCAAGCACGAGGGGGAGTTTTCTCCCCCTCGTGCCTAGCCAAATGTCCTGTGACTGCTAAAATCCATCCCTCATCTCCGTCGGGAACGAGTGAATGAATGTTCATTCATGTTCTCGGATTTTATGGTCAAACCGAGCCAAGTCAAGCTGGCGGGAGTCTCGTATGTCGCAGCAAGCCTTGCCCCAAACCCGTCACTATTCTGCTGATGATGTAAAAATTATCGAAAAATCATCGGGATATAACGGCTTCTTCAAAGTAAATGTCTATCGCCTGCAACACAGGTTATTTGCGGGGGGCTGGAATGAGCCCATAGTGCGCGAGCTGTTCGAGCGCGGCCATGCGGCCGCGCTGCTGCCCTATGATCCTGTGCGCGACCAGATAGTGCTGGTGGAGCAGTTTCGCATTGGCGCCATCGAGACCAGTTCCACCCCCTGGCTGCTGGAGCTGGTGGCCGGCATCATAGATGAAGGGGAGACTACCGAGGTGGTGGTGCGCCGGGAAGCGGTGGAAGAGGCGGGGATTGAGGTCGGTCGCTGCGAGCATGCCATCAGTTATCTGGTGAGCCCGGGCGGCAGTACCGAGCGTATCGAAGTCTATGTGGGTGAGGTGGATGCCAGCAAGGCCGAAGGGATCCACGGTCTGGCGGAAGAGGGCGAAGATATCCGGGTTCACGTGGTGAGTCGTGAACAGGCCTATGCCTGGCTCAAGGAGGGGCGTATCGACAATGCGGCTTCCGTCATCGCACTGCAGTGGCTGGCCCTCAATCACGGCGAGCTGCGGGCTCGCTGGCTGGCGGAGCGCTGAGGTGGTGCGCGTCCAGCAGCAGGGCAAGCGCTATGTGCCTGACTTGATGTCCTTGCAGCGTACCTGCGAGGTGAATTACTCACGGGTGTTGATTGATGGAGCTGCGCTATGCCGTTAGTCCAGAGCCCGATGAAACGCTATGTGCCTGACTTGATGTCCTTGCAGCGCACCTGCGAGGTGAACTATATGGCCTTGATGAAACTGCTGCCACCCGGTGGCACAGTCGGGGCCGAACGCCGCTATCAGGTGGGCAACGGGTTGCAGTTCCAGCTCATCGTCAGCGAGGAGAGCCGCTTTACCAGTCAGGTGATCCTGGCACAGCACAACCCGGAATTGCCGAGCTACTTGCAGGCTCGCATCGAGATTCGTTTGTATCATGACGTGCGGATGGCGGAAGTGTGTGCGGCGCAACAGATTTCGAGGTTGCAACCACGTTATGATTATCCCAATAAAAAAATGCACCAGCGGGATGAAAAGGAGCAGGTAAATCTGTTTCTGGCCGATTGGCTAAGATTTTGTCTCAGACATGGTACCAGCTTGATCAACATCCTCTAATCCTCTAGTTGAACTTATACAAAGAAGCGTGATTTTGGAAACAGAGCTACCCCAGGCGCAGGACGGCAGTGTGCGCCTGTTACAAATTACCGACACCCATCTCTTCGCGAGTGCCGAGGGGAGGCTATTGGCTGTGCGCACCGCAGAGAGCCTGGCTGCCGTGTTGGAACAGGTGCAGGTCAATGAGCACCCGTTCGACCTGATCCTGGCGACTGGCGATCTGTCGCAGGATCACAGTCCGGAGTCCTACCAGCGCTTTGCCAGCATGATGGCTCCGCTGGCGCGCCCCATCTACTGGTTGCCCGGCAACCACGACGACGGCCCCCTGATGACCGAGTACCTGCATGCGGCAGGGATCAGCGAGGCCAAGCAACTGGTGGGCGAACACTGGCAAGTGATGCTGCTCGATACCCAGGTACGCGGCAAACCCCATGGCGTGCTGGGGGATCACCAACTGGCGGCGCTGGACAGCGCACTGCGTCAACATCCCGAGCGCCACGCCCTGATCGCCCTGCACCATCAGGCTGTGCCGGTCGGTTGCGCCTGGCTGGATCAGCACAATCTCAAGAATGCCGACGACTTGTTCGCCGTGCTGGCTCGTCATCCCCAGCAGAAAACCATCTTGTTTGGCCATGTCCATCAGGAATTTGACGAGGTGCACCGCGGGGTGCGGCTGATTGCCAGCCCCTCCACCTGCATCCAGTTCAAACCGCTCAGCGATGGTTTCGCGCTGGATGAGTCCGGCCCGGGCTGGCGCTATCTCACCCTGCATCCCGATGGCCGGGTGGCGAGCCAGGTGTGGCGCCTGCCAGTGGGGCAGTTTGTGCCAGACCCCGATGCCACCGGTTATTGAGGAGAGCATTGCATGAAGTCGGTTCTCCTTTATCTGCACGGTTTCAACTCTTCGCCAGGCTCTGCCAAGGCACAGCAGATGGCTGCCTGGGTGGCCGAATACAGACCCGACATCGAGGTCATTATTCCGGCCCAGCCCAATACGCCTGCCGCTGCCTGGGCTGCCATCGAACAAATCATTGAAGATGTCAGTGCCCGTCATGGCGCCCATCTCAAGCTCGGCGCCGTGGGCAGCTCGCTCGGCGGTTTTATGGCGACCCGGGTGGCCGAGCAGTACGGCTGTCGCGCGGCCCTGATCAATCCGGCGGTGCGCCCCCATGAGCTGCTCTGCGACTATCTGGGCCCCCAGACCAATCCTTATACCAACGAGTGCTTCGAGCTGCTGCCGGTACACATGGATGAACTGAAGGCGTTGGCGGTACCTGTAACGGCGCCTGAACGGCTCTGGATCCTGCAACAGCAGGAGGACGAGGTGCTCGACTATCGCAAGGCGCTGACCGAATATCAGCTCGCCCGTCTCTCGCTGGAGTGCGGCGGCAATCACGCCTTCACAGGGTTTGAACGCTACCCCGCCCAGATCATCCACTTCCTCGGGCTCTAGCGATGCAACCGCCGCTGGCCACCTTTCTGGAACAGGTGCTGGCCACAGCGCAGGCCGGCCTCACCTACTCCAGGGATCCCTTCGATATTGGCCGCTTTGAGGCGCTCAGAGCGGCCACGGTCGCCCTGATTGCCAGTCATAGCGACCTGAAACCGGACGCCATCGCCGAGTGGATCGACCTCGATCGCGGCTACCCCACTCCCAAGCTGGATGTACGAGCCCTTATCGTTGATAAGGCTGGCCATATCCTGCTGGTGCAGGAGCGCAGCGACGGTTGCTGGACCCTGCCCGGCGGCTGGTGTGATATCGGGGACTCGCCAGCCGGTGCCGTGGTGCGCGAGGTCGTTGAAGAGACTGGCCTCGAATGTCGGGCCGTGCAGCTGCTGGCTCTGTTCGACAAGCTCAAGCACCCCCATCCGCCCCAGCTGCCCCACGCCCACAAGGCTTTCTTTTTGTGCGAGGTGATCGGCGGTCAGCTGCTCGGCGAAACCGATGAAACACAAGGTGCAGGTTACTTCCCCATCGACGACTTGCCTGAACTCTCCCGTCATCGGGTGGTGGCGTCCCAACTGCGCACCCTGCATGGCCATCTGTTGCAAAGACGGCGCGATACCCTGTTCGACTGACCCGATTGGAGGGCGCATCAGCTAGCAAGGAGGCTGGATGATCAAACGCATTGGCAATACCCGGATTGAGGAAAAGCACAGGGCCAGCTGTCACTGCGGGGCCGTGGTACTGGAACTTACCTTGCCGGATGGGGTGGTGGATCCCCGTCGCTGCGACTGCTCCCTCTGCCGGCGACGGGGCGCCATCGTCGCCTCTGTGCCGCTGGACGGCATACGCATCCTGCAAGGGGAGGCCGAACTGCGCTGCTACCAGTTCAACACCCGCACCGCAAAGCACTACTTCTGCAGCATCTGCGGCATCTATACCCATCATCAACGTCGATCCAACCCGGCCGAGTATGGTTACAACCTTGCCTGTCTGGAGGGGGTCAACCCGTTCGAGCTGGCTGAGGTGCCGCTGCGCGACGGGGTAAACCATCCGGCCGATAGAGGGAAATAGCCACAAGGGCGTCATCCGCAGATGTCATCATCAGGGTGGCAGCGTCTTTTGGTTTCAATGTCTCCTTCTCCAGGCTGACACAGGCACTCTCTGTGGCGTCAGGCGCATCTGATCCCGGCTCAGTATCTTGTCGGCCCCTGTTTGGATCACCCTTTCCCGCCGTCGGGTTTGTCCAAGGCCCTCCCAACGAGTAAGATTCTCCCCAAACGTCAATTCGCAAGGCCCTCCATGTCCACTCAATACAATGCGGATGCCATTGAGGTCCTCAATGGCCTCGAACCGGTGCGTCGTCGCCCCGGCATGTACACAGACACCACCCGGCCCAATCACCTCGGCCAGGAGGTCATCGACAACAGCGTCGACGAGGCGCTGGCGGGCCACGCCCGTACCCTGGAGGTGACCCTGTATGAAGACCAGTCCCTCGAGGTGATCGATGACGGCCGTGGCATGCCGGTCGATATCCACCCGGAGGAGGGGGTGTGTGGTGTGGAGCTGATCCTCTGCAAGCTGCACGCGGGGGGCAAGTTCTCCAACAAGAACTACCAGTTCTCCGGCGGTCTGCACGGGGTGGGTATTTCGGTGGTGAACGCCCTCTCCGATCGGGTCGAGGTGACGGTGCGTCGCGATGGCCAGGTCTATGACATCGCCTTCGAGCGCGGCGACAAGGTGTCTGATCTGACCATCACCGGCACCTGCGGGCGCCGCAACACTGGCACCCGGGTGCGATTCTGGCCGCAGGCGAGCTATTTCGACTCGCCCCGCTTCTCGGTCACCAAGCTGGAGCACCTGCTCAAGGCCAAGGCCGTGCTCTGCCCCGGCCTCACCATCAAGTTTCTCGACAAGAACACCGGCATCAAGCTGGAGTGGTGCTACGAAGATGGCCTCAAGGATTATCTGGTCGATGCGGTCAAGCAGTTCACCTGCCTGCCGGAGCAGCCCTTCGTCGGCGCCTTCAGCACAGAGCAGTCTGCGGTGGACTGGGCGCTGTGCTGGTTGCCGGAAGGGGGCGAGTGCCTCGCCGAATCCTATGTGAACCTGATCCCGACGCCGCAGGGCGGTACTCACGTCAACGGCCTGCGCCAGGGCCTGCTCGACGCCATGCGCGAGTTCTGCGAGTTCCGCAACCTGTTGCCCCGCGGGGTCAAGCTGACCCCGGAAGACATCTGGGATCGCTGCGCCTACATCCTCTCCATCAAGATGCAGGATCCCCAGTTCGCCGGTCAGACCAAGGAGCGGCTATCGTCGCGCCAGAGCTCGGCCTTCGTGTCGGGGGTGGTGAAGGACTCCTTCAGCCTGTTCCTCAACAGCAATACCGAGCTGGCGGAGCAGATTGCCGAGATCTGCATCTCCAGCGCCCAGCGCCGGTTGCGTGCCGCCAAGACGGTGGTGCGCAAGAAGATTACCCAGGGCCCGGCTCTGCCCGGCAAGCTCACCGACTGCAACTGTGCCGACCCCATGCAAGGCGAACTGTTCCTGGTGGAGGGTGACTCGGCGGGTGGCAGCGCCAAGCAGGCGCGGGATCGCGAATTTCAGGCCATCATGCCCCTGCGCGGCAAGATACTGAACACCTGGGAGGTGGAGGCCGGCCAGGTGCTCGCCTCGCAAGAAGTGCACGACATCTCTGTAGCCATCGGGCTCGATCCCGACTCCGAAGATCTCTCCGGCCTGCGCTACGGCAAGGTGTGCATCCTCGCGGATGCGGACTCGGACGGTCTGCACATAGCCACCCTGCTCTGCGCCCTGTTTGTGAGGCACTTCCGCACCCTGGTCAACAAGGGCCACGTCTATGTGGCCATGCCGCCGCTCTACCGGATCGACATCGGCAAGGAGGTCTACTATGCCCTCGACGAAGACGAGAAGAACGGCGTGCTGCAGCGGGTCGAGGCCGAGAAGAAGAAGGGCAAGGTGATGGTGACCCGATTCAAGGGTCTGGGCGAGATGAACCCGAAACAGCTGCGGGAAACCACCATGGATCCCAACACCCGCCGTCTGGTGCAGCTCACCATGGGCGAGATGGAGGAGGGGGACGAGACCCTGCAACTGATGGACATGCTGCTGGCCAAGAAGCGCGCCCCGGATCGTCGCGAGTGGCTGGAAGAGAAGGGCAACCTTGCCATCATCTAAGCCGTCTGCTGGCCCTGTGCGGGCCAGCAAGCATTTAGCCGGAGTCGCCCTGTGGCGGCTCCCGAACCGAAAGAGAACTATCACATGAGTGATGCTATCGAGCTCAGTCTGGACGGGGTAGAGCGCCAGCCAATGCGCACCTTTACCGAACAGGCTTACTTGAACTACTCCATGTACGTCATCATGGACCGTGCCCTGCCGCACATCGGCGATGGCCTCAAACCCGTGCAGCGGCGGATCATCTACGCCATGAGCGAGCTGGGTCTGTCGGCCCTCTCCAAGCACAAGAAATCCGCCCGTACCGTGGGTGACGTGCTGGGTAAATACCACCCTCACGGCGATAGCGCCTGTTATGAAGCCATGGTGCTGATGGCTCAGCCCTTCTCCTACCGCTACCCGCTGGTGGACGGTCAGGGCAACTGGGGTGCGCCGGACGATCCCAAATCCTTCGCCGCCATGCGTTATACCGAGGCGCGCCTGTCGCGCTTCTCCGAGCTGCTGCTCTCCGAGCTCGGCCAGGGCACTGTGGACTGGACGCCGAACTTCGACGGCACCATGAAAGAGCCGGTAGTGCTGCCCGCCCGCCTGCCTCACATACTGCTCAACGGTATCACAGGCATAGCCGTGGGCATGGCGACCGACATTCCGCCCCACAACGCGCGGGAAGTGGCCTACGCCTGTGCAGAGCTGCTCGACAACCCCAATGCCGGGCTGGATGCGCTGATGGCGCACATTCAGGGGCCGGACTACCCGACCAGCGCCGAGATCATCACGCCGCGCGATGACATCCGCAAAATCTACGAGACCGGCAAGGGCTCCATCAAGCAGCGGGCTGTGTGGAACGAGGAGGATGGCGACATCGTCATCACGGCGCTGCCCCATCAGGCCTCCGGCGCCAAGATCATGGAGCAGATCGCCGCCCAGATGGTGGCCAAGAAGCTGCCCATGGTCACCGACCTGCGCGACGAATCGGACCACGAGAACCCGACCCGTCTGGTGATCATTCCCCGCTCCAACCGGGTGGACATGGAGGCGCTGATGGCCCACCTGTTCGCCACCACGGATCTGGAGAAGAACTATCGCGTCAACCTCAACATACTGGGGCTGGACAACCGCCCCCAGGTGAAGACCCTCAAGATGATCCTCTCCGAGTGGATCATTTTCCGCCGCGAGACGGTGCGCCGTCGCCTGCAGTATCGCCTCGACAAGGTGCTGGCTCGCCTGCACATCCTCGAAGGCTTGCTGGTGGCCTATCTCAACATCGACGAGGTGATCGAGATCATCCGCACCGAGGATGAGCCGGGCAAGGTGATGGTGGAGCGCTTCAACATCAGCGAGACCCAGGCCGAGGCGATCCTCGAGCTGAAACTGCGCCATCTGGCCAAGCTGGAAGAGTTCAAGCTGCGTGCCGAGCAGGACGAACTGGCCATAGAGCGCGACAAGCTTGAACTGCTGCTGGGCTCCGAGCGTCGCCTTAACACCCTGCTCAAGAAAGAGCTGCTGGCGGATGCCGAGAAGTACGGCGACGATCGCCGCACCCCGCTGGTGGAGCGTGCCAGCGCGGTAGCTCTGACCGAAAAAGAGCTGACCCCGAGCGAGCCGGTCACCGTTATCCTCTCTGACAAGGGTTGGGTGCGTGCTGCCAAGGGCCACGACGTGGATGTGGCGGGGCTCTCCTACAAGGCAGGGGATGGCTATTTGGCCCACGCCTGTGGCCGCAGCAACCAGCAGGCGGTGTTCCTTTCCACCCTGGGGCGCACCTATGCACTGGAAGCCCACACCCTGCCATCGGCTCGCAGTCAGGGCGAACCACTCACCGGCCGCTTTGCGCTGGGCGCAGGCGAAGAGGTGCGCCATCTGGTGATGGGCAACGAGGGGGAACCCTATCTCATCTGTTCCGACGCCGGTTACGGTTTCGTCTGCACCTATGACGATCTCATCGGCAAGAACAAGAACGGCAAGGCGCTGCTGACAGTGCCGGAAGGGGGCCTGGTGATGGCACCCCAGAAGATTGGCTCGCCAGAGACCGATCTCTGCATGGCCATCTCCAACGAGGGGCGCATGCTGTTGTTCCCGCTCAACACCTTGCCGGTGCTCGGCAAGGGCAAGGGCAACAAGCTGATCAGCATACCGTCGGCGCGGGTCAAGGCACGGGAAGAGTTTATGGTGATGGCCGCCATTATCCCGCAGGGGCAATATGTCACCCTGTTTGCCGGCAAGCGCAAGCTGACTCTCAAACCTGCCGATCTCGACTACTACCGCGGCGAGCGCGGACGCCGTGGCGCCAAGCTGCCCCGCGGTTTGCAGCGAGTAGATCGTATCGAGATTGAACCCGCCGCCGGTGCCGAGCCGGTTGCTGAGGAAAGTCAGGAAGGGTAATTAAGAAGAAGGGCGCGAAATCGCCCTTCTTCTTAAAATTATTTTTTCTATCGATTATTAAATGAATTTTTTAGGCATGATTCTCGATTGTATATGTAGGACTTATATGTCACATGATGCGCTTGAACAGTTGAAATGGGTTTACTCTAGTCTTTCGGGGATTTGTTTGGCTGTGATCTTAACAACTTTAACGCTTGAGTCTAATGTAATCGATGGCAGTTTACCCCTACAAATAGCGATTGTGTTATTTGTGATTTCTCTAATTATTTTTTCATGCTTTACAATAGTACATATTGCTATATCTGGAGAAAAGGCCAATGTCGAAATTGGAATAGTTGAAGGTAATTTATCGATACCTTGGGTGAAGTTATTAACATCATGTGCATTCATGATTCTGTATTATGCGTTTTTCTTTTTAATATCTCACATTAATATCTTTTTTGGTTTAATTTATGCCGTAGCATCATTGCTATTACTTCCATTGACGAATAATTTTTTAAAAAAGTTAAATTTGGAACTTCAGTTTTTTAATTAACACCTAGTCCCTCTCATAATAAATATATGGGGTGGTAATGTTAGGGCCGTAGGTTTGATTAGCGAAGCGTAATCAGACGCTCGCGAAAACAGGTTACCGTGATTCTGCTGGTGCTCCAGCTGATCTCTTCTCTATGTCCATAGCCACCGAGCTTGCGGTGCGGACGATTACGCTGCGCTAATCGACCCTACTTGCCTCTGTTTTATTTGACGCTCTGCTGCTTGTCGATGGCTTGCTCCCCCTCATCCCCGACCCTTCTCCCCTTATCTATGGCAAAGAGTGGGAGAAGGGAGTTCTTTAATCACCGACAGTTGATGGCATGACCACCACGGCCTGAGGTTGGTGTTGAGTTGTCCCCTCTCCCTTTGGGAGAGGGTTAGGGGAGGTAACCACTTGGGTGCAATGAACAAGGTGAATTGCACCGTGATTGACCCCGCGAGGTTGCCGGTGCAGTGGGCTGTACGGATTGCCCCTACCCAGCTGCGTGAACGCCCAGAAAAGCCGCCATGATGGTAAACAGCAGCCAGTCATTGATAATGTGTGCGCCGGTTGATACCCAAATGTTTTTGGTAATGATGTAGCCACTTAGCAGCACAATGCGGGCCGTTCCGATGACCAAAAAACATTGCACAAAATTCCACTCATAAGTGGGCAGATGCAACGCACCGAAGATAAGCGCAGTACAGAGCCAGGCGGTGATGATTGCACGCTTGCGCGTCATGGCGAGTGCTTGGTGACAAAACCAGAGCACAGCCAGAAACGGCAATATGGAGACCACCTCCTCACCTAAGAGTTGCGGAGCCGTTTTTAAATAAAAGAGGATGAGTGCCGTATCGGATGCCCCTGCCAGCAGGGTGTTGACCGGATTGGTATTCATCTTGAAAAGCAGCTGCAGCAAGATTGCAACGGTGAAGGAGACCAGAATATTGGCGCCAACAATGGCCACCATCAACAGAATATCCCGCCATGTCGGCGTGCGAAATAGTGCTCGCCACCCTTTACCTACCATCATGGCGAGCACGACCAGCGGGATAAGCGGAAACAGGATGGCGGGAACAAAGCCGCCCATGGTGGTTTTAAAAAATTCGACAGGCAACGTCAGCATCGAGAAACCCAGCGCCGCACTCAGCAGGAGCAGTACCCAGCGGCGGGCAGATAATGCATGGGGCCCCTCTCGATAAAAGGGAAAATCCCCAGCACTTTTGTGCTCGAAACCATAGTAATCACTGTCATTCAATACCGGTATTGCTGCGGATTGATGCTCAAGCATGGTGCCCCTCGATATTTCAATTTGTTGTCCTGGAAACAACCGTATACCAGATGACTAGGTTAATTGGCGGCTCTTGCATCTTTATTTAAATGCCAACCATCAAGGTGTAAATCCCTTATTTCGCGGGCTCACGCCTTCCTGATAGCCGCTTCATTCGGTCCGTAGCACCATGACTGACACCCCATCGATTTCACATATGCTGCCGGTGCAATAAACAAGGTGAATTGCACCGCCGAGCCTTCAATTATTGAAATTCCACGCTATGGGCAGCTCAAGGTCGAAGACAAGCTCATCGCCTTCCAGGCGAAAGGGCACGCTGGTCTGGTGCTGGTCATATTCGTCGATAAGGCGGCAGCCCTCGGCGAAATTGGATTCGTAGTTGAGGCGGGCGTTGCCCCCCGTGTCAGCCTTGTCGAGCTCCACCCCCAGTACCCGCAGCGGATCTTTCTGGCTGAGCTTGACCCGATTGTCACCCACATCTACCAGTCGTTCCAGCAGGGGGAAGAAGTCCTGTTTGTGGGCCTCTATCGCCCGGGCGATGGCCTGCTCCAGCTCGGCCTGAGTGGTAAAGGTGCCCGCCAGTCTATATCGGGTCTGGATCCGCTCCTGGGTCATCTTCCTCTCCTTCTCGTTTGTGCCCGATCTGGGCCTGTCGGTAAACCTTATCAGACGCAGGTGCAAAGCATCAGGCGGGAATGCGGCCATTGCGCATCAGCGCCCGGCGGATGTTCTTGCACATCTTGCCAAAGCGGTTGAGCTCGTCGAAGGAGGGCGGGATGCCGCGATCTATCCGATATTGCCAATAGGATAAGTCAGTGTCGACCAGCTCCATCAGCTTCTTGGGGCAGCCGATGCAGCTATTGTCTGGTCCGCATCTGAAGGTATCCGGCTGATAGAGCGCAAATTCCTGCTTCACTGCATCGATGATCTGCTGCATCGCGGTAATACGGTCGGGCTTTCTGCTCACAGCATGGCCCCTGCTGCTGGTATGGGGGATTCATTATATTCCTTACATTCTATGGACCAATGACGCTAACGAGGTAGTTCCTATGGGGATTCGATAGGAATACCGGACTTTCCCCCGTCTTCGGCTCACCATCTGGGAGGGAGGCATAGGCTTGATAATCCCTTCCTTGCACCGAGAGAGATTTTGTTTAGGAGTGTTTCAGTGCATCATAAAAGCCCCAAACGAACCAATTTTGTCGATTACCTGCTGGAGATCTGATGATGAAATATGTCCCGCTCTTGTTTTGCTGCTGGGCCTTGTACGCGCAAGCCGAGAAGCCCGAACCGGTACAGGAGGGAACCCTGGCCAATCAGCAGTTGATCCAGGATGCCATGGTCGGTGTAGCGGGTTGGGTGGCAACCAAGGGCTGTGAGGCGCCAGAGCGCTTTGTGCCGGTTGTGTTGCAGCCGCCAAAGGGAGAGCCGGGTAGCCGTTATTGGCAAGAGCGCTGGACGGTGGAAGGGTGTGGTAAACAGTATCCGGCGATCATCGACTTTCGTGAAACCGGGGTAGATAGCGCCATGTGGACTATTGCGCACTGAGGTCTTGAGGGGCGTGGCTGAGACTGCCCTCTCATTCAAACCCTGTTCCCGCAGCCCACGGGGACGTGAACGGGGGCAGTTGCATCACCCTTGATACGCGGGTTTGTCGGTGCAATGCGCTTCGCTTATTGCACCCTACCTGGATGGCCTGACCTCGTCCCCCAGTGTTTCCCGCTCGTCACTGTGGTGGTCAGATATAACAACGCCCGGCAAGCCGGGCGTTGTTGGGTCATGACGGGGCAGATCCTGCTTGCTGCCACCAGCGGTGGCGTTGGCAGTGGCCCCGAGCCAAAGCTGGCCTAGAAGTCGTGGTAGAGCGGCCAGCCAAGCAGCGGGTGCTTGAGACCGGCGCGCATCTCGAAATTGTCGAGCTTCTCCGGCTCGGCGTTCTCTTGTTGCAGCAACTGGTACTGGCGCACAAAGCCCAGGGTGTGCAGCAGGTTGGGGACAAACCCCTTGCTGAGTTCCTGACGCAGACCGGTGATCAGTTCGCTCGGCAGCTCCGCCAGCAGCAGCTCCAGCTGGGCGGCCAGATAGTCGGTGTCGTACCAGGCTTCTTGCAGCACGATTTCCCGCGCCAGACGACGCTTGAGATCCTGCTTTACCTTCAGTTTGGCGGCGCCGCTGCCATTGCCGCAGAGAATGCGGTAGAGCAGGGCCTCGGCCAGCTTGTCCTCCATGGTGGGGTGGTCGTTCTCGCAGGCGAAGAAGTGCTGATCGATCAGGCTCATCAGGCGGGCCTTGTTATGCTCCACCAGCGCCTTCTCGTACTCCTGCCACCCTTGCCACTCCTCCACATCCGGCGGGCTGGAGATCTTGTCCAAAAGCCGCGCATCCACGTCGCCATAGAGGCTGTTGCCACCTGGCTGCTTGGCGCTGACCGAGATCAGCATGGACCAGCCCTTCTGGAACGGCTTGATGGGCCCCTCCGGCGCCTGCAGCAGGGCCAGTGCCTTGGCGGTATCCCGTTGCGACAGCTCCAGCAGGCCCAGGCTGACCACGCCGATGACGTCGTGGGCGGCCTGTTCCAGCAGATGCATCTTGTACTTGTTGTAGTACTTGTCGGCGAACTTCAGGCTCATCAGCACCGCCTTGCCCTTGATCTGGCCCAGCTGCTGATCGCTCAAGTGTTCGCTCTCGCGGCCAAAGCGCAGCACCTGAGTGAGAAAGGGGCCCTGATTGACATCGCGTATGACTAGTTGCATGACGGAGTTCCTCAATCCAGGAAGCTGAACATGTCGTCGACTTCGGCGTACTCGTCGGAGGCATCGTTCTTATCTTTGGCCTGCATCACCAGCTCGCTGGCGAACTTGCTGATAATCCCTTCCCAGGATGAGTGCTCATTGCGCAGCAGTGCCTTGATGGCTTTTTCCACGTCCGGGGTCAGCTCGCGGATCAGCATCAAGAGGCTGCGCGGGTCATCCAGCGGGTAGTCGTGGGCATTTTCACTCTGCTGGCGGTCGCTGTAGGAGAGCGCCTCTTCCAGATCTTCCTCTTCGGCGTGCAGCGTGTCGTGGAAGCCCTCTTCATCCTCGAAGCGCTCACCGCGATAGAACTCGATGAAGGGGATGGCGAGGTAGAAGAGACCGGCCGGATCCTCGGCGATGCACTCCAGGATCTCCGCCTGCTTGGCGTCGCTGTCCTGGGTGCGGATCAGGTAGTTGAGGAAGTCGAAGGTGTGCTGCTGCAGCTCTTCGGCGTTGTTCTTGATCGCCTCTTCCCAGTAAAGGGGCTGCTGGCAGACGATGTCGCGGATCCGCTCCGGGGTCATCAGCTCGGAGATGATCGACGGGAACGACATGTCGTGCTGGCCGTTGATCTGGGTCAGGGTGACGATATCAATCTGTTCAATGACTTCGGCCAACTGATCGTCAGACATTGTCTTGGCGATCAGTTCGAATTTCTCGCTGGCCTGTTTCGGCTCGATCACGGCCAGCTCTTTGATCTCGATGGCGGTAATTTCTATCAGACTGTGCATGCTTTGCCCCAAGTTAGAAACGTACTTCGTCGTACATGTCTTGATCGCCGTCGTCGTCACCATCACCGTTGTAGTCGGCGTCAGCGTTTTCCCCGTCGTCATCGTCGTCGTCACGCAGTTCGTAGTCGTCATCGGCACGGCGGCCGCCGCGCGGCAGCGGGTTGTCCAGCTGGAACAGCACGGCGCAGGCTTCGATCAGCTGATCTTCGCTCTGGGCCCGTACCGCTTTCACCAGTGGCAGGTCGGCATTGTTGAACGCCACCGACACCTTGAATTCGTCCCATGAGGGTTGTACGCCGCTGCCGAGCCACTTGTTCCACTCGGGTTTGGCCTTGGCCGGGAACTGCACTCTGCCATAGAGGGCCAGCGGCAGGTATTCAGGCATGAATTCCAGCATGCTCATGTCAGCCAGCAGCAGTGTCTTCATCTTGCCGGTGAATTGCTCCAGCGCCTTGGGGTCGTCCTGATCCCGGTAGGATTCGATGTTCTCACTGGCATCACTCATCAGCGCTTTGATCCGCGCCTGGTCCCATTTTTTTTGCATAGCGCCTCAGGGGTAAAATTGGTCCCACATCTCCTGCATGGCAGAAGCGGGATCGGTCACGATGACGTTGTTGAAATCCTTGATGAAAGCGGCCCGTTGTTTCGGGTCTGACAGCACTTCATAGGCCTGCTTTACCTGGTGCAGCTTGATGGCTGCCAGCTCTCGCTCTTCTTCGCTCGCCCCCAACAGCTTGTCTGGGTGGTACTGGTTCGACAGCCGTCGATAGGCTTTTTTGATGTCGTTTTCGCTGGCATTGGACTTGACGCCCAGTACCCGAAAGTAGTTGTTCATGGCAGATCCTGCATCACTGGCATCTTGGAATTCACAATGCGGGCGCCTGATGGTGGAGCTTGAGAAACCAGGCACGGCAAAAACCCGTCATTTTAACGGAAACAGGCCAGCTCCGCCATGAATAGGAGGCGGTATGGCAAGCAAGTTGCTAATGCGAAAAAAGCTCCGAGCGCTGCCATTTTGGCAAGAAGAGGGTGGGGCATGTGTGATGGTGGTTGAAAAAACGCCCGGCAGGCCGGGCGTTGAGTCATCTGAGCTGAGTGGTGCAGTAAACAAACAACTGCGGCTTGCCAAGGGGAGTTCAGTGCCCCGCCTCTGGCAGCAGGCGAACAAGATGGCGATCGAGCCCCCAGGGGCCACAACCCTGTACCACCAGCAAGATGCATAGCAGGATATAGACAGACTCGGGCAGATAGAGCAGCCAGCTATACCATTCGAGCCCGGTCACGTCGGCGGGTATCTGATGAAGACCTATGGTCACCAGGGCAACAATGTTGATCACCAGCAATACCAGCGAGGACAACCTGGTCAGCAGACCAAAAACCAGCAGCAAGCCAAACAGGGTTTCATTGCCTGCCACAAAGGTTGCCATAAAGGCAGGATACGGGAGCCCTGCCTCTATCATGGTGTGCAGCATGGCCTGCTGGTTATCTGGCTGGATCAATTTATTCAAACCGGACGCAAAGAAGAAAAGACCGAACGCTATCCGGATCAGTGTCAGCGGCAAGAAATAGCGGCCACTCCGGGTCGACAGAAAACGCGCGATGATGGAAGTCATATCCACTCCTGTATTTGTATGAGGATGTGAAGTCGATGGTCGATAGAGGCCGGATGCGGGCGGTCAACAGGGGTTGTCCCGCCCGTTTGGGCAAACGCTACCTCTATCTCGATCATATTTGGGCCGAGTGGTGCTCTTCTTCATCAGGGACAAGAGCACCAATGTCGGCACCCGTGAGGCCGGTTTAGCCGAGGCTGGCCCAGGCCAGGCGCAGTTTCAGCCCCAGACCCGAACTCCAGCCTGTGGTGGTACTCACCACCTTGCCGTCCTTGACGATGAGGAAGCTGGGGGTGACGCTCACCTGCCAGCGGGCGGCGAGGTCCCCTCGCTCATCGTTATGGGTCGGGAAAGTCAGCCCTTTCTTGCCCATCCCCTTGCTCAACTGCTGCGTGTTGCCTGAGCGCAGTGCCACCGTCAGCACGTTTTCACCGTCCTGCCAGAGCTGCTCCACGGTCGGTGTGGTGAAGCGGCAGACGGCGCACCAGCTGGCCCAGTAGTAGACCAGCAGCGGCTTGTCCCGGCTCATGGCCAGCAGGTCGGCGGTAGTGCCATCTTGCAGGGTGAGGGTGGGCAGAGGGCTGCCTTCTGGCAGCGCCGGGCTGCGCCAGAGGTCCAGCGCCGTCGAAATGACCACGCCAAACAGCAGCAGCCAGAGTGCCTCTTTGCCCCAGCGTCGCAGGCGATGGGGGAGGGATGGTTTGGCTTCCATGGTTACCCCTTCCTGGCCAGTTCGGCTTTCACAATTTGCTCAAGCTCTTCATAGGGGATGGCGCCCGACACCAGCTGGTTGCCGATCAATGTGGCCGGTGTCCCTTGCACTCCCAGCAGCGTGCCGATGCGAAGGCTGTTGCGCAGCTCCTCGGTGGTCCTGGCTTCGGGTTTGAGCGCAGTGTTGCCGGTGGCCGCCAGTGCCTTGTTGATATCAGCCTCGGTCAGCATGCCCTGCTTGCTCATGAGCTTGTCGTGCAGGGCGAGGAAGCGGGCAGGATCCAGCTGCCACAGGGTCAGGCTGTATTGGGCCGCCTTGGCAGAGGTCTGCCCCTTGAACGGCAACAGCTTGATCACCAGCCCGACATCATCTGGGTAGGCTTTCAGCAGCTTGGTCAGGTGGGGATCGAACTGTTTGCAGAAGGGGCAGTTGTAGTCGGTGAACGACACCAGGGTCAGCTTGGGGTTTTTGGCGCCCAGGCGCGGGCTGGTAGCGCTGTTGAACAGCACATCCTGGTTGCCCTTGATGAAGTTGCCAAGCTGGCTGGCCTGATCCGCCGCATTCTGTTTCTCCCAGGCATCGGCCACCTCATCGAGGATTTTGGGGTTGGCCACCAGGGTCTCGCGGATCAGCTCCTTGATGCGGGACTCCTGCTCCGGGGTGAAGGGGGCTGCGTGCAGGGCCGGGGTCAGCAGGGTGCCCAGCAGGGTCAGGGTGAGCAGGGGCGATTTCATTTGGTGTCTCCTTGATAGGGGGCTATGGCTGCTTGCTTCAGGGTGCCAAGCAGGGTCGGTCGGTCCAGCAGGGGGGAGAGGATCTCGCCACCCTGCAGGCCCGGCCCATAAATCTGGTTGAAGGGAATGGCCACGCTGCCGCGCTGGCGCAAGAAATCAGCGATGCTGGCGGAGGGACGGCTCCAGTCCCCGCGCAGGGCTACCACATCGGGGGCGCTCAGCGCTTTTTGCACATCATCTCGCAGCAGCACGTTGAATTTGTTGGCTTTACAGGTAATGCACCAGTCGGCAGTGACATCGACAAAAACCCGCTTGTTCTGCGCCAGCGCGTCCTGGATGGCTTGCTCCGAGAGTGGCTGCCAGTTGACGGTATCTCGCTGGGGTTTTCCTTCCATCGTAAAGGCGCCGCCCAGCAGCAGGGCTCCACCCAGTAGACAGGTGAGGGCCAGTCCCAGGGTCACACCCCGAATGCCATGACGCCACACCACGGCCAGCAGCAGGGCAGCCAGCATCAGCGCCATCAGGATCAGCATCCAGAATTGACCGATATGGTTGCCGAGCAGGCTGAGCAGCCAGAGGCTGGAGCCCAGCATCATCAGACCGAGCAGAATGCGCAGGCGGCCCATCCAGCGGCCCGGCTTCGGCAGCCAGAGTGCGAGACGGGGGAAGGCGGCGATCAGCAGCCAGGGCAGGCTCATGCCAATCCCCAGCGCGGTGAAGATGAGCCAGAGTTGACCCAGGGGTGCCCCGAGCGCAAAGGCGACCGCTGTACCGAGGAAGGGGGCGGAGCAGGGGGTCGCCAGCAGGGTTGCGAAGCACCCCTGCAGAAAGTGACCGCCCAGGCTGTTGCCGCCCGTGGTGGCGAGACGGGTATTGAGGTTGCTTGGCAGCCTTAACTCGAACAGCCCCAGCAGGTTGGCACAAAACAGCAGGGTGACCACCACCATAAAGCCGATAAACCAGACGCTCTGGAACTGGATACCCCAACCGACCGCCCCCTGGGTGGCGCGCAGCAGTGTGCTCATCAGTGCCAGCGCCCAGAAGGAGACCAGGATACCGGCACTGGCCGCCAGGAATTGCAGGCGAACCGGACGGCGCTCGCGGGTTTCCAGTTGCAACACAGATCCCAGCTTGAGCGCCAGCACCGGCAGCACGCAGGGCATCAGATTGAGGATAAGGCCACCCAACAGGGCGGCGCCCAGCAACCAGACAAGGGAGTGAGCGCTCTGGGGCAGGGTCAGCGGGTCACCTATGCTGGCGTCACTCTGCCAGGCCTGTTCACCACTGCTCAGCACGAACCCGAGTTGCTGGTTACGGATGTCGGGCGCATCGCTTTGCCAGCCATCGCTGACCGGAATACGGGCGATCAGGGTGTTGCCTTGCACCTCCAGCTCGGGTTTGCCAAATTCGGCCCCTTCCAGACGCTGGAGGAAAACCTGGGGATCCTGCCAGCCTTGCGGGTTGTCGGCGGTCAGCTGCAGCTGGTTTTGCTGATAACCCGCTTTGAGGATGACGGTATCCGGCAGGGTTTGTGGCAGCTTGCTCATCGCCTGGGCGTAGGCAAAGTCGAACCCTTCCGGCGCAGAGCCATCCAGCGCAAGGGTAAAAGGGTAGTCGGTCAGAATGCAGACATTGCTGCAAGTCGAAAGGCGCAGGGTGCCAGTCAGCGCATCGCTGCTGCTGTGAGCAAGCGTGATAGGAAGGCTGACGGTCTTCTGATAGCCCTGGGTCGAGATACCACTGACGTCAAATCGCTCCGGCACAGGCCAGTGCCACTGCTGGGTGGCTTGAGGGGCATCCCAGAAGATTTCAGGGGCAATGCCGCCTTCCCCCGGGTTCTGCCAATAGGTCTTCCAGCCGGACTCGAGCTCCAGGCTCAGCAGCACACGAGTTTGGGCGGGATCTCGGGTATCCGCTTGCAGCCGCACTTTGGCGTGATCGTTCTGGGGGCTGGCAAGCCAGCCGGTATCGCTGGCCAATCCCATGGATTGCCACAGCAGGCCGCCCATCAACAGGGCGGTCTTGATGATGTTTGACATTTTTTTGTCTCTTGAAAATGAAAGTTAGGGTGGTGTAAACCGCGGCTAACTCATTCTCGCCAGACACAGAGAGTAAGATGAAGTCGCCGTTCAGGCGGAGATATGTTTCTGGGTGGGGGCAAGGCGGGAGAGCGGCGCGACAGCGGCGCCAGCAGGGCAATCACGAAGGCGATGGCAAAGAAGATCTGTTCGACGCAGAGCAGGGTAGCGGCACTGAGCCACTTGCCGTTGAGCTGGCAACTGCTCGGCTGGGGTGTCGCGGTTTGGGCATCGTCGGCTTCGGCGCCGGAAGATGGGACAGGCAGCAGCTGGCAACTCAGGGCCTGATCGAGCTGAGCCAGCCGGGCCAGCGGCTGGGCCGCACAGTTGAGCACCAGAATGCAGACCAGCAGCAGGAGTCTTGTCGCCACGCGTTGTCGCAAAATCATGCTCGCCCTACCCTGTTGAATGGTGCATATCCTATCGATCAATAATGTCAGGGGCAAGTCAGCAGGATTCGATACGACCATATGTGCGCTGCGGGGTGGTCAGTTCTGTTTGGCGAACGCTTGTTCGCTAAAAGGGGGATCAGTATACTGCGCCGAGTTAAAATCCGAGGTGTTCGATGCTCAAACTTGCCCGTGTGCTGCTGCTAACCCTGCTGCTCGTCTTCTGGTTCGTGTTCGGTCTGTTGCTCTGTCTGGTGCGTCCGCGTCATCCCAACAACGTCTTTGTCTTCGCCCGCATGTACCATGCGGTTTGCCCGCTGCTCGGGCTCAAGGTCAAGGTAACCATACCGGACGAGATCAAGTCGCTCGGCCCGGCGGTTTACGTCTGCAACCACCAGAGCAACTTCGACATCTTCACCGTGACCGGTGCCGTCATGCCGGGCGTGGTGGCAGTGGGCAAGAAGAGTCTGCTGTGGCTGCCCTTCTTCGGTCTTATCTTCTGGCTCTCCGGCAACGTGCTGATCGATCGCTCCAACCGCTCTCGTGCCATCGGCACCATAGGTCAGGTGGTGGATCGCATCAAGAATCACGGTACCTCCATCTGGATGTTCCCTGAAGGCACTCGTTCCAAGGGCCGTGGCCTGCTGCCGTTCAAGGCCGGCGCCTTCCACACCGCCGTGCAGGCCGAGGTGCCCGTGGTGCCCATCGTCTGCTCCAGCTACTTCGGTCAGGTTGACCTGAACCGCTGGGACAATGGTGAAGTGCTGGTCGAGGTGATGGCTCCGCTGTGCAGCAAGGAGCACGGCGCCGCCGGCATTCGAGATCTGTCCGATACCTGCCGTGCAGCGATGGAAAGCAAGCTGGTTGA
The DNA here is from genome assembly GCF_029237345.1 of Aeromonas sp. 2HA2. Classification (NCBI taxonomy): domain Bacteria; kingdom Pseudomonadati; phylum Pseudomonadota; class Gammaproteobacteria; order Aeromonadales; family Aeromonadaceae; genus Aeromonas; species Aeromonas sp. 2HA2. Next base: position 176,197 of record NZ_JAACGB010000002.1, read on the forward strand.
ACTGGATAGCAAGCTGGGTCGTCATCAGGCTGCCTGAATTTGAACGGAAGATGACATGGAGGGAGCCGCTGGCTCCCTTTTTTGTTGGTTAAAATCACCACTTTATTGGTTATTTTAACCAACTCTCTCATCTTTAATCTCAGCATAAAATCCATATCTATATGTAAAACAACAATAAATTATTTTGGCACGGCTCTTGTAATGCTATGGGAAGAGATAGCCATCCCAATGAACAAGGAGCCAGACCATGAGCGTATTCAGCCGCCTGACCGACGTGATCAATGCCAACCTGCACAGCCTGCTCGACAAGAGTGAAGAGCCGGAGAAGATGCTGCGGTTGATGATCGAAGAGATGGAGCAGGTGCAGGTCGAGATGAGAACCCAGGCCGCCCGCGTCATCGCCGAGCAGAAACAGCTGGAGCGTCACCAGCAGGCGTTGCAACACCAGATCCTGGAGTGGTCGGCCAAGGCCGAGCTCGCCATCCAGAAGGGGCGTGAGGATCTGGCCCGTGCCGCTCTCACAGAGAAGCTGGCCGAGGTCAAAAAGTGCGAGCAGCTGGAGCAGGACAAGGCCCGTGTGGCCGAGGTGCTGGCCCAGCTCACCGCCGACAGCGAGCGACTGGCGGCCAAGCTGAGCGAGGCCCGCGAGAAGCAAAAGATGCTGACCCTGCGGGAGCAGACAGCCCACAGTCGCATCCGTGCCCGTGCTCAGGTCGACAATCAGCGCATGCATGAGCTGATGGCCCGCTTTGACGGTTTTCAGGGGCGGGTCGATCAGCTGGAAGCCCAGCTGGAGGCGGCAACCCTGGGGCAGAATCCCTCGCTGGAGGCCCAGTTCCGCGAGCTGGAACTCAATGACGAGATTGAACGCGAGCTGGCCCGTCTGAAGGGTCAGAAGGTGGAGGCATAATCATGACGCCCTGGCCGAAAGACCTTGCCCATCGCAAGTTGACCGGGGTCTGCGCCGGCATTGCCAGCCGGCTGGGGCTCTCCAGGGTGACGGTCCGGATAATGGCGCTGATCGCCCTGATCCTGATGCCGCCGCTGACCCTGGCCGCCTATCTGCTGGCGGTGCTGATCATGCCGCCCCGTCGTGAATTGAAACGTTGGCTGGACTGACCCCGGGGTCATTCAGCCGGCAAGAGAAGCCTGTGAGGAGCAGAACATGCTGGAATTTATCGTCTTGATACTGGTGTTGGTCGCGATGGCGCTGACGGGGTTCACCGTGCTGGCCATGTTGGTGGTGAGCGGTGTCTTCGTGCTGTTCGGCGCCCTGGCCGGCATGTTTGCTCTCATCATCAAGCTGGCGCCCTGGTTGCTGGTGCTGCTGGTGGTGTGCTGGTTCCTCAGCAACAGGCGCAAGCAATCCAATACCTACCGTTAACCCTCCCTGTTATCGGATCCTTCCTTGGCCACTGCTTGCAGTGGCCTTTTTTGTGGTGCTTCCAGGGGCGGCGTGACGACCGTCAGCCAGGGCTGACTCCAGTCGGCCCAGCGATCCGGCTCTTGCACCAGGCGCTCCTTGAAGGTTTTGCTCTGCTGCTTGAGGCGATATTCGAGCCGCAGCGCGGCACCCTTGTTACCAACTGTCTGCTGCCACACCAGCACCAATGGTCCCTTGCCGCGCAGGGCGCGTGAGCCTTTGCCGCTCTGGTGCTGGCGAAGTCGCCTGATCGGGTCTGTGCTGATCCCCGTATAGAGCAGACCGGCCGCAGTGCGAACCAGATAGATGGACCATTGGTTTGGCGGGGGCAGGGTAGTCGGTTTGGCGTCCATCACGGATTTTCTCATTCGATCTGTCTGTGCCAAACTCAAGATCAGCCCAAGGAGGTCCGATGCGAGTCTGGTATTGGTTGTGGTGTCTGTTGCCGATGTCGGCTCATGGAGAGACGCTGCGTCTCTATGATTATCATCAGCATCCCCCTTTCGTGACGGGGGAGACGACCGGGCTGAGCCGGGATCTGGTGAAGTATCTCAATGAAAAGCTTGGCGGAGAACCCAGACTTGAGCTCTGGCTGGTGAATCGCGCCAGATTGGCGCTTGAGATGTCGGATCCTGGCTTTGACGGTCTGGTGAGCTGGGTCAATCCTGCCTGGGTCGGAGATCCTCAGCGCGAGCACTATCTGTGGACCTTTCCCATGATGCGCGACACCAACGAGCTTATCTCCAGCCTGGCCAAACCTGTCACCTATCGTGGCCCGGATTCACTCAAGGGTCTGATCTTCGGTGGCATAGAGGGCTACCGCTATCAGGGCATCGATGATGCTGTGGCCCGGGGCGATCTGGTGCGCCACGATGCCAAAAAGGTCAAAATCAATTTCAGCCTGCTGGTGCGGGGCCGCATCGATGTGACTCTGGTGTCCGGTTCTGCGCTGGCCTTTTTTACCCATGACCCCGGTTTCGAGGGGAAACTCTTTATTTCACCTTTCCCCCAATCCAGTTATACCCGCCACCTGCTGCTGCCCAAATCCCGTCACAAGCTGCATACCAGATTGAACGACATCGCCGAACAGATGGATCGTGATCCCAAGTGGCATGCCATTCTGGAATCCTATCGCAGCAGACCCTGAGCATCATTGCTGCCGCCGCGCCTGAGGTGGTGCAGCGGCAGCAGGCTCACCAGCAGGCCCGCCCAGACAAAGGCAAACCCGACCGATTTGACCGGATCCGCCGCCTCGCCAAACCAGAGGATGGCGAGCAGGAAGGCGAGACTCGGCTCGATATATTGCAGCAGCCCCATCGTGCTCATGCGGGTGCGCATCATGCCGTAACAGAACAGCCCCACCGGCAGCAGGGTAGCGGGAGCGCTGCCCATCAGCAGCAGTCGGTCGGCCCAGTCACCGGCCATGAACTGGCTCATGCCGTTGAGCGTCAGAGCGCCAATGATCAGCAGGGCGACGGGAAGCTGGACCAGGGCTTCGAGGTAGAGGCTGACACCGGCGTCGTAGTGCACTTTCTTTTTGAGCAGACCATAGAAAGCGAAGTTGGCCCCCATGATGAGGGAGAACCAGGGCAGCTGACCGTAGGAGAACAGCATGTAGGCGAGTCCGGCCAGTGCCAGGGCGACTGCCAGGTGCTTTTGCACTGTGAGCTTCTCTTTGAGGAAGATGACGGCGAACACGATATTGAACAGCGGCGTCATGAAGAAGGCGAGGCTGGTGGCCAGCACCTGACCCGTGGTCAGACACCAGGTGAACATGCACCAGCTGATGGACATGACGGGGCCCGCCAGCAGTATGAGGCCCAGCTGGCGCGGTTCACTGCGCAGCCGTGCCCAGGGCACCTGATAGCCAAAGAGAGCAAAGAGCGCAGCCAGCAGAACGACAGACCAGAGTACACGGTGGGAAAGCAGCTCCCACATGTTGACCTCGGGCATGAACTGGTAATAGAGGGGCAGCATGCCCCACAGCGCGAATGAGAGGGCCGCGCTGCCGGTGCCCATCCAGTTTTTCATCGTTTTTCGTTTATTAAATTAAACATTAGGGGCCGCATGATAAGTATCTGTTGAATCTTTCACAAGCAGGATCAGGGGGAAAACTCTGTTACCATCGGGCCCATGAACCGACTCGATATGCTGTTTGAACAGATCCGGGCCTGCCGGTTGTGCGAGGCTCATTTGCCGCTGGGCCCGCGCCCTGTGATCCGCGGGAAAGAGAGTGCTCGTCTGCTGATCATCGGTCAGGCTCCCGGCACCCGAGTGCATGCCAGCGGCATCCCCTGGGATGACCCCTCTGGCGATCGGCTGCGTCACTGGCTCGGTGTGGATAAAACGACCTTCTACGACGAGTCCCGCATCGCCATCATGCCGATGGGGCTCTGCTACCCCGGCAAGGGCAAGTCGGGGGATCTGCCCCCTCGTCCTGAATGTGCGCCCACCTGGCACGACAAGGTATTGATTCTGCTGCCCAATATCGAGCTGACCCTGCTCATCGGCCAGTATTCCCAACAGTACTATCTGGGCAAGGCCGGCAAAGGTTCGCTGACCGAGACGGTAAGACAATGGGCCGACTATGGTCCCGCCTGGCTGCCGTTGCCGCACCCGTCTCCCCGCAATACCTTCTGGCTCAGGAAGAACCCCTGGTTCGAGCAGGACGTGCTCCCCCATCTGCAGCAAAGGGTCGCCCCCTTGCTGCGTTGATTCAGGCCGCCGGTTCTGCCAGGGGTTTTGGCTTGCTGCGGGCCATGGCAAGCAGCGGGATTATGATGCACAAGCACCCCAGCAGCAGCGGCAGACCCGGCTGCTCGTCAAACAGCCAGACCCCGATGGCAACCGCCATCAAGAGGCCTGTATATTCCGCCGAGGCGATCTTGCTCGCCTCCGCCTTGCGATAGGCCACCACGCACAAGCCGGCATAGACCATGATCAGCGCCGATGAGCCGAAGGCGGGCCACCACATCTGCCACTGCCAGTCGCCCCCTTCCCATAGCGCCAGCGCCAGTATGAAAGGCATGCTCAGCACGTTGGTGAAGAACAGTGTCTGGGCGATGGGTTGCTTGAGCGGGATCCGCTTGATCAGCAAGTTGTTGAGCGCCATGGAGAGCGCCACCCCGAGTGCCGCCAGCGCGGCCCAGTTCACCTCGGTCGGCCGCAGCACGATCAGCACTCCGATAAAACCGATGAGCGCGGTCAGCACCTTCTGGCGCGAGATGGCTTCCCCCGCCATCCACACTGCCAGCGGTACCATCATCAGGGGCGCCGCATAGAAGAGGGCATTGGCGGTGGCCAGCGGCAAGCGGGTGAGGGCGATCACCATCAGGCAGACGCCAACCGCCCAGATGTGGGCTCGCAGCAGATGCCACTTGATGGCGACCGGCGGATTGCGACGCCAAGACCAGAGCAGCCAGGGCGTCAGCAAGAGGGCGGCGGAGAGCTGGCGAAAGAAGACAAACTGGAACACGGGCTGGCTCGGCTCCAGCACCTTGACCAGCGCATCGGAAAAGACCGCCACCATATTGCCCAGCACCAGATAGAGGATCCCGATCCCGACTGCATTCATACCACCTCCCACGTCAGATGAGGGCAGGGTAGCGCGGGGTCAGTTATCCAGTAAAATGATAAAAAATCACCATCTATGAGAATTTTGGATAATGAAACTGCCTCCCCTGCGTGCCGTTCAATATTTCGAGGCTGTCGCCCGCCTGCTCAGCTTTTCTCGCGCGGCCCTTGAGCTGAACGTCAGCCAGAGTGCGGTCAGCCATCAGATCCGGTTGCTGGAGGATTTTCTGGGGGAACGGCTGCTGCTGCGCCAGGGGCGGCTGTTGTCATTGACAGCCCAGGGGGAGGTCTACTTCGAAGGTATTGCGGCCGGGCTCGGCCAGATCGCCCAGAGCAGCGAACAACTGCGCGGCGGTGGCGAGATGCGAGTCCGGCTTGCCGTCTACAGTTCGTTCGCGGTGAAGTGGTTGATCCCGCGCCTGGCGGGCTTGCGTCAGCTCTATCCCGAGCTGGATCTGAGCCTGGAGATGGTGGCGGAAGATCCTGAGCTTTCCGATCGGGTGGCAGACTGCTTTATCACAGTCTCGCCCCATGGTCGTGGCTATTGCCACGATCTCATCTATCGGGAGCGGCTCTTTCCGGTTTGCAGCCGACGGTTGTTGCAGCAAGTTGAAGGGGAGTGGCCGCAGGCCATCTGGCAACTGCCGCTCCTGTCGGTACAGTCCATCTACAAGGCGCGGGGAGAGGATTGGCAGCGCTGGGCCAAGGCGGGTGAGCTGATCATTCCCGATGAGGCGCGCATGCACCACTTCAGTCATGTGTTGCTGGCGATGGAGGCGGCGGCCTGGGATCAGGGGGTGGCCTTTGTGAACGACTACATGTTGCGGCCGGATGATCCCCAGCTGGTGGCCTTGCCGGTACACCAGCTGGAGACGGGGGATGCCTTCTATTTCACCTGCAAACGATCCCGGGCCCATGAGCCCGCCATCAGCCGGTTGCGCCAATGGCTGATGATGGAGACGCGCCAGAGCATGGCCTTGCAAACAAAAGCCCAGCCCTGATGCTCAGATTGGGCTTTTTTGACGTGGCGCAGAATACACAGGCTGGCGGCACAGACGCCACCGAGGGATTTGCAGTGGCCTGATGGCAAGCATCAGGCCACCCAAGATTCAGGCTTTCTTGAACTGGCTCAGAATAAACATGCTGGTGGCACAGACCACGACGGAAGGGCCAGCAGGCGTGTCCTGATACCAGGAGAGACTGAGCCCGCCCAGCACAGCCAGACAGCCGATCAGCGCCGCAAAACCGGCCATCTGCTCCGGCGTCTGGCTGAAACGGCGAGCGGTGGCGGCGGGAATGATCAGCAAGGAGGTGATGATCAACGCCCCGACAAACTTCATCGCTACGGCGATCACCAGCCCAATCAGCAGCATCAGCACGCAGCGCAGCACATCGACTCTGACCCCTTCCACCCGCGCCAGCTCTTCCGAGATGGTCATGGAGAGCAGGGGATCCCACAACCGCCACAGGGTGAGCAGCACCAGGGCGCCACCACCGTAGATCCAGAGCAGATCCACCGGCTGTACCGAGAGCAGGTCGCCGAACAGGTAGGCCATCAGATCCACCCGCACGTTATCCATAAAACTCAAGGTGACCAGGCCCAGCGACAGGGCACTGTGGGCCAGGATGCCGAGCAGGGTATCGGTCGCCACCTGCTGGTTGCGGCTCATGATCACCAGCAGCATGGCCATGGCGAGGCAGCAGACCACCACGGCCAGGGTGAGATCCACCTGCAGCAGTATCCCCAGCGCTATGCCAAACAGGCAGGCGTGGGAGAGGGTGTCGCCGAAATAGGCCATCTTGCGCCACACCACAAAGCTGCCCAGAGGCCCGGCCAGCAGGGCGATGCCGAGACCTGCCGCGAGGGCATATAACAGAAAGCTGTCCACTTGAATGTCCTTAGCTGCGCTTATTGATTGCGAGACGGCAGGCGGATGACGGGCGCCTGCGGTTCGTGATGATGATGTTCGCCGTCGCAGTGATGATGGTGGGTGTAGACCGCCAGCACCTCCTGTTCAGGGCGCCCGAACAGGCGGGCAAATTCAGGGTGGCGTGCCACGCTTTCCGGTTCACCGTGACAGCAGACGTGACGATTGAGACAGATCACCTCATGGGTGCTTGCCATCACCAGATGCAGGTCGTGGGAGACCATCAGCACGGCGCAGTTTAGCTCGGCCGCCAGCTGGCTGATGAGGGCGTAGAGCTCGATCTGGCCCGTGATATCCACGCCCTGAACCGGCTCGTCCAGCACCAGCAGCTCGGGTTTGACCAGCAGGGCGCGGGCCAGCAGCACCCGCTGCATTTCGCCGCCGGAGAGTTTCTGCATCCGGTTGTCCAGCAGGTCCCCCGCGCCGACCCGATCCAGCGCCTCATCGATGGAGAGGCGGCCATTCTTGCCGAGTTGCAGAAAGCGACGCACCGTCAGCGGCAGGGTAGGGTCCAGATAGAGGCGCTGGGGGACATAGCCGACCCTCAGGTCCCGACTGCGATGGATCTCGCCGGAATCCGGGGTGAGCAGGCCCAGCACCAGCTTGCTCAATGTGCTCTTGCCCGCCCCGTTGGGGCCGACCAGGGTAGTGATTTTGCCTTTATTCAGGGTAAAGGAGACCTTGTCGAGCACGGATCGTCCGTCGAACGAAAGACAGACCTCTTTCAGCTCCACCAGTTGGGTCATGACAGCTCCGGGGTTTACAGCCTGTGAGAGTTATAATATAACAGCAGCATTGGTTTGTTATATTATCACACACTCACTTCCTGACGAGATCTCTATGCGAATTCTTACACTGATTACTGCCCTGCTGGCAGTGAGTCTGCCTGTCCGTGCCCTCGAGGTGCTGACCACAATCAAGCCCCTCGGCTTTATCGCGGCCGCGATCACCAATGGCGTGAGCGAGCCCAAGGTACTGTTGCCGACCGGCGCCTCCCCCCACGATTTTGCCCTGCGCCCCTCCGATATTCGCAGTATCAACGGCGCCGATCTGGTGGTGTGGGTGGGTCCCGAGCTGGAAGGTTTCATGGCCAAGCCGCTGGCCAAACATCCGCATGTGCTGACCCTTACTCAGGTTGAAGGGATGCCGCTGTTCAATTACGCAACTCAGGCGAGCCATGACAGCCATCATCATGATGCCGATGAGCACGACCATGCTGCCCATGATCACGCGGACCATGACGGACACGAAGGGCATCATCATGAAGGGGTGGACCCGCATATCTGGCTGGGGCCGACCCAGGCACTGGTCATCGCCAGCGCATTGAGCGAAACCTTGAGCGCCCAGGATCCGGCCAATGCCGAGCGCTATCGTGCCAACCTGCTGACCTTCAAGGGCAAGGTGGATGCCAAGGACAAGCTGATTGCCGGGCAGATGAAGGCGGTGAGCCAGAAGGGCTATTTCGTGTTTCACGAGGCCTATGGTTACTGGGAGCGTCACTACGGCATGAGCTCCAAGGGGCACTTTACCGTGAGCCCGGAGCGTCGCCCTGGCGCCAAGACGCTGGTCGATATCCGCAAGGCGCTGCAGGAGAAACAGGCGAGTTGCATCTATGCCGAGCCGCAGTTCTCGCCGGCAGTGATCGAGTCGGTCGCCCGCAATACCGGTGCCAAGGTGCTGCTGTTGGACGAAGTGGGTGAGCAGGTGCCGCTCGGGCCGGATGGCTATCCGCAGTTCATGCAGCAACTGGCCGACGCCTTCGCCCAGTGCCGCTGAGCCAGGGCGGGTTGATCGATAGGTCAACCGTGGCCAACTATACTGACCTTCATCATCTGACATGGAGTGTCTCGTATGAAATGGCTGCTTATTCCCACCTGTACGCTGGCGCTGCTCTGCGCCAGCGTGCAAGCCTCTCGCCTCTCCGAATATATCGCCAGCCCTGAACTGCGGGCAAAGTTGCAGGAGGTTTATGGTGGCAGGGCGATCCAGCGGGCCGAGGCGTTCTCCCGTTTGCTGTCACCGAGGGCCGGCACCACGGATCAGCAGAAAATAGAGCTGGTGAACAACTACTTCAACAACCTGACCTACAGCGAGGATCCCAGACTGTGGGGAGATGAGGATTATTGGGCCAATCCGCTGGAGTTCATCGGTGCCCGAGGTGGGGATTGCGAGGATTACAGCATTGCCAAGTACTACACCCTGATGGAGCTGGGGGTGGATGAGAAAAAGCTGCGGCTGGCTTATGTCAAGGCGGTGAAATACAACCAGTTTCACATGGTGACGCTTTATTTCCCGACTCCCAAGTCTGACCCTATGGTGCTCGACAACATCAACAGCCGGATCCTGCCCGGTAGCCAGCGGACCGATCTCATCCCTGTTTACAGCTTCGACGCCAAGAGCATCTGGATCATGAAATCCCGCCGTGAAGGCACCCTGGCGGGCAGTGCTGACCGGTTGGCGCAGTGGACATCGATGAAGACCCGTTTCTCCAGCGAGCAACTGCGCTCCCCCCGTCGTCAGTTATAGTTTCCCCGCTGTTTTCAGCTCCTCGAAATATTTGGCAGCACCCGGGTGCTGTTCGATGCTCAGCACCGGGCCTGTCTTGTTGCGCGCCTTGTGAAACAGGTTGGCGTAGCCATAGGTTTGTTCGTTGAAGTTGGTCTGCTGGGTCAGCATGGCTCTGGTCAGGCGATAGACATCGGCCTCCGGCGTAGCGGCATTGGTCACCAGGGTAGCCGCGATGGCAAAGGTGGGGGTCGCTTTCAGGTTGCCGGGATAGATGCGAGCGGGCACCTGACTGCGCTGGTAATACTTGACTCCCTTGATCAGTTGCTCCCGCAGCGTTCCCTCAATCGGCAGAAAGCGGATGGCGCAGCGCTTGGCGGTATCGAGCACGATCCGGTTCGGGTGGCCCATCACCAGGCCATAGGCATCTATCTGTTTGCTGCAGAGTGCATCGACCAGATTGCCTGCACTCTTCAGATCGAGATCCTGCTCCTTTGCACCCAGCAGGTCGAACAGCGCCAGCGCCGTCTGGCGGGTACCCGAGCTCTTTAGCCCCATGTCGATGGGAGCAAGTTTGAGTTGCTCCAGGCTGGTGATATCGCCATCGGCCCGCACCACTATGGTGAAGGGTTCTGCATGGGTGGCAAACAGGGCTCTCAGCTCGGGTTGAGGCTGGCTGACATAGGGACCCAGCCCCTTGCTGGCCTGATAGAGCCAGTCCGATTGCACCAGAGCGTAGCTTGTCTGGCCAGCCTGCAATTGGCGAAGATTCTCGATGGAACCTGAGGTGGCCTGCGGTTTGCATTGCAGCTCGGGATCACTCTTGTTGGCCAGTCGGCAGAACTCCCTGGCGACCTGATGATAGATCCCCTGCTCACCGCCGGTGGCGAGGGTAACGGGGTTGGCCAGCAGCGGCAGCGGCCACAGCAGGGCGAGCAACGACCAGGTTCTGTTCATGATGCCTCCTTGCTGGCATAGCCATCGATACCCCAGGCGCGCAGGGTATTTATATCCTGGATCTCGCTGGCTTCAGCCAGCAGGGTGTAGCCCGAACTGTGCAGGCATTGAGCGACCAGATTCCAATAGAGGGGATCCTGTGACGGCTGGCAGCTGATGAAGACGGGATTGATGGGGTCGAGCTGGTTGAAGGTGTCGTTGGTCATGGGGATGGCGCTAAATGCCATCTCGACGCCCTGCTCCTGCAAGGTAGCGAGCCGTTCCTCCCCGAGAGGCGGGAAGCTTGCCAGATCCCAGCGCCAGTCGAGGGTCTTTCCCCTTGCTTTGGCCAGTAGCGGCGCAAATTGTGTCCAGTCGGCATGACTGAGCAGGCTGAGGGGCAGTTGCAGCCCTTCCGCCGGGTTGCGCAGCCAGAGTTCAAGCAGGTGCTGGATTTCGTCCGGCGAGCTGTCCAGAGAGGGGGAAATGGTTGGGACAAGGCGGCTGTAGAGGCGGATCTTGCCCTGGGTGGAGAAGAAATATTGTTGTTGCATACCCTCTTCCCCGTCCATCAGCCCTTGCAGCGGAAGCTCAACTGTCACTGCCTGCTGCTTGCCAAGCTGGGTGACCTTGAGCCTTTGTTGCAGCAGGTCACGCTTGCGCTCGGAGACCAGCTGATTGACCGAGATGACCAGCTCCTTGAGATCCTGCAGCCAGGGGGATTCCAGGCTGCCGCTGAACTGGCGTTTGCGGATCCTGACCAGTTGCTGGTTGATTTGCTCGAGGGGGCGAAGCAGGCGGCTGCATACCCAGGAGATCACCAGGGTGAATACCAGCAAGCCGGCGAGCAGGGCCAGTCCGGTACGGCTGATGGCATTCCACAGATGCTGGTAGGCGTAGCCGGTATGTCCCTCCAGGGTGAGGGTGCCCAGCATGCGCCAGCCATCGGTCAGTTCCTGCTCAATGTTGACTGGCGGCATGTCGATAACAGAAGGGAGCCAGCTTGGTACGTTCTGCTGCGCTGTGTGGAAGACCTTCTGAAACAGCGGCTGACCGTCAGGATCCAGCAGGGTGACCGAGCTGACGAAACCGCCGTCAAACATGGCATTGACGATGGTTTCTGCCAGCACCTTGTCATCGTTGAGCAGGGTACCTTGCAGTACCAGCCCGAGTGCCGTGATGGCCGTTTCAAGATTGGCTGACATCTGGTCGATGATGGATTGACGTACCGTGGTGACTTCCAGCATGAACAGCAGGGCGGCACCGATAACGAACAGGATCAGGATGATTCGGTTTAACAGTTTTGCTAACGACATATCCACTCCATGGAAAAGTTATCGCAACATCATGAAACCTTGGGTCAAACACGATCGGACCCGGTTCTTAAAAATAGGAAAAAATAGTTAAAAAAGACGATCATTTCTGCCCATAAGGGAATGTTATGCATAAAATGTGAGGTTCATGCAGATTGGTATGAACTTATTGTGAGTATTTAGGTCAAACAATCAGTTTTATACGGTTTTATAACAATCAGACCGACCACTAACACCCATTGGATCTAATGACAGGATAGCGGATGAAACGTCTCCGTCCCTTGGTAGCACAGGCTGCCAATTGGGAACCCCCGGTTCCCCGCAAGCATTTTTATGCCATGTTACTGCTCACGGCCATGACGCTGTCCGCGGTAGCCATATTGCCGGCACCAGGTGACATCCTGGAGCGGCCATTGCGTCTTGAGTTGCCGATTGCGACCCATGGCACAGCAACCAACGAAGACAATACGGACTTTAACGACATCCCGGATCACGAGCTGGTGGAAGCGGCGACCCCGGAAGATGACATCCCGACCGATGCCACTCCCCAGTGGCAGGATTATCGGGTGCGCAGTGGTGAGAATCTGACCACCATCTTCAACAATCTGGGACTTTCTACCACCACCCTCTACAAGGTGCTGGATGCGGACAGCAAGAATAACCTTGCCCGCCTCAAGCCTGGCCAGACCATAGAGTTGCTGATCGATCAGGACAACATACTGCAACAGATGAAGATTCGTCTGAACATCAAGCAGACCCTGGTCCTGGAACGTACCGACGACACTTACAGCGCCAACATGCTCAATGAAGAGGTGGAGTGGCAGCAGAAGAGTTATGACGGCGTCATCAACGGTAGTTTCTATGTCAGTGCCCGCAATGCGGGTATCCCGGCCAGCCATATCCAGAAGATTGCCAACCTGTTCCAGTGGCGGCTCAATTTCGCCAAGGATTTGAAAAAGGGCGATAAATTCAGGGTGCTGGTTCGTCAGGAGACGGTCGAGGGCAAGAGCACGGGCAACACCCAGCTGCTGGGCGTTGAAGTGTTCAATCAGGGCAAGGGGGTCTCGGCCTGGCTGTCCGAAGATGGCAACTACTATGACGGCCAGGGCAACAGTCTGGAGCGCGGCTTCCGTCGCTATCCGACCCACAGCCGCTATCGGGTGAGCTCCAGTTTCAACCCGAACCGCCGTCACCCCATCACCGGCCAGGTCCGCCCCCACGAGGGCACCGATTTTGCCTTGCCGGTGGGCACGCCTGTATTGGCTACCGGCGATGGTGTCGTGCTCAAGGCGACCAGCCACCCATTGGCAGGTACCTATGTGGTGATCAGGCACGGTCGTACCCTGATGACCCGTTATCTGCACCTGAGCAAGCTGCTGGTGAAAACCGGCCAGAAGGTGAAGATGGGTGACAAGATTGCGCTCTCCGGCAACACGGGCCGGTCCACCGGTGCTCACCTGCACTATGAGGTGCGGATCAACAACCGCCCGGTCGATGCCATGAAGGTCAAGTTGCCGATGGCGGAGCCGCTCTCCGGCAAGGCCAAGCGCCAGTTCCTCGCCAAGGTGAAGAGTTATCGCAAGGAGATGGAGGCAGGCTGAAGCCGGTTTCCAGCCAAATAGAAAAGGCCCCGCCACATTGGCGGGGCCTTTTCATTGGTGTCATGGGCGTATCAGTAACCCTTGTCGAAGTCTATCTTGCCATCCAGCGGCTGGCCGTCGATGAAGCGGATGTAGTTGCGCACGAAGATCAGGGCCACATCATCGGGGAAGCTGTAGGCGCTGTTGTGCGGCGTGATGAGGAGGTTGGGCTGGCCCCAGAGCGGACTGTCAGCGGGCAGGGGTTCCTGCTCGAACACATCCAGCACCGCCATGCCCAGCTTGCCGGTACGCAGGGCAGTGAGCAGATCGCCTTCGTTGATGGCATTGCCGCGACCGACGTTGAACAGGATGGCGCCCGGCTTGCAATGATCGAAACGGGATGCGGTGAACAGATGATGGGTCTCGCGGGTGGCGGGCAGGACGCTGACGATGACATCGGCCTGGGCCAGCATCTTGTTGAGTGCCGGTAGCTGATACACCTGATCGAAACCGGCCCGCTCACGGCCGCTGCGGCTGACGCCGAGCACCCTCATGCCAAAGTGCTTGCCGGTGTGGGCTATGTGCTGGCCTATGCTGCCTGTGCCCAGGATCAACAAGGTGCGTCCCTTGAGCCCCTGATAGGGATGACTCTGCCACAGTCGCTGTTTTTGCTGTTCCCGATAGAGTGGCAACTGACGCATCAGGCTGAGCAGGTGGCCGAAGACATATTCGCTCATCAGCGGGCCGAAGATGCCGCGCACATTGGTGAGCTGGTAATCGCGGCGGCAGCGTGCATCCAGCAACACATCGACCCCGGCATAGGTGGACTGAAACCAGCTCAACTTGTTGGCCTTGGCCAGCAGCGGCTTGGCACGTGCCGGCTCGGCCATCAGGATATGGGCTTCCCCGATCAGTTTCTCGGCATCGCTCTGGTTGTCGGCTCTCAGAATGCGCAAATGGGGGAGGTGAGCCGCCTTGAGCAGACGCTCGTAGTGCGCGTTGTCCTGGCTGAGCAAAAGAAGGGTACGTTGACTCATACTCTTGTTCCTTATCAGATTTGCGGCGTGGGAGAGAGGCCGCTCTGCCTTCATCTTACCCGAGTTGATCGGGCAAGATAGTCGACCAGGCCGCTTTTTCGTTTTCGTGCGGCCCCTCGTGGGCTACAATCTGTCCCACATTTTGCAAAGGATCCGACTCCAGTGTTTGGTGACAAGTTTTATAAGCGACTGGCCGAGCTACAGCCTTGGCAACAGACCGTCTACACCCTGGCGCTGGCAGAGCGCATGTACCCCAACTATGCGTTGTTTGCCCAGGCATCCGGCTTTGGTGATGCGAAGGCTTTTCGACACGCGCTGGATCAGATGTGGAACTACCTGACAGTGAAGGGATCCCGCGTCAATCTGGGGGCTATCCTGGAGGCGTTTGAAGTTTACATTCCGGAGCCCAGCAAGTTTGAATCCTACGGTGCCTATCCGGCGCTGGATGCCTGCGTGGCACTCGGCAGCGCCTACAACTCGGTGATCTGCCGGGTCGGTGAAGAGGCCGAAGATGCCAGCCATGCCTCAGTGGGAACCGTAGCCGGTTTCATCGAGATGCTGGAAGAGCGCGATCTGACCGAAGAAGAACTCTACGAGCACGAGTATATCGAGGCCGAGCTGGAGTTTCAGGTTGAGCTGCTCAAGCGGGTGGCCCACGAGCGTGACAGTGACCGCATCCTGGCGATCAAGGTATTTGCAGCCCAGGACGGTGTGTCCAACATCGGCATCAGCCTGGACGAGTGATACAGCCACTGGGTCTGTAGAAAACGTCTCCATAGAAAAAAAGCTCCCGTCGGGAGCTTTTTTTATGCCCGTACCCTTTTCATGCCCGTTCTTCGGTGAGCGGCCGAACGCTCAGCACGGGAGCTGCATCTATCGCGTCGGCATTCATCATCGACGAGATGCGCTGCAGGGAGGAGAGCAACAGGGTCTGCTCCCAGGCTTCCAGTGCCTGAAAGCGCTGGATGAAACGTTCTTGCAGCGGAGTTGGCGCCTGGGCCAGCAGGGCACGACCTGCGTCAGTCAGTGTCGCGTGAACCTTTCGCTTGTCGGTTTCACTGCGAATGCGCTGTACCAGCTGGCGGCTCTCGAGACGGTCCATGATGGTGGTCGCAGTGGCCTGACTCATGTTGGTGTGGTCGGCCAGCTGACGCATGGAAATCTGTCCCAGCTCGTTGATCCCCTTGAGCAGCAAGAGCTGCGGCGACGTCAGCCCGGCTTCCTTGATCAAGCGCTTGGAGTGCATATCGATGGCACGAATAATCTGGCGCAGTGCAACCAGCACTTCATCATGTTTTTCCATGGGTGTGAGTCATTGCAGGGCTGTTGAGAGGCGCAAAATTCTCCGCCTATTTCATCACAAGATCAATATGGTTTTGGTCTAATAATTTCTGCTCTAATGGTTTTTGTGTTAGATTATCGGCCGTTCACCGAATTTTAACCTGATATTTGAGGAGTAAAATGATGAATGACTATCTGGACATCAGGTCTCTAGTGGCTGATTTACGTGTGGTCAGAGTCCGTTACGAACTGCCTGACACCTCGGCGTTCGTACGTTATCAGCCTGCCTATGAAGAGGATCCCAATACCCTCAAGGTGCATCATTACGACGGTGAGCTGCCGCTCTCTTGTAGCGAGACTGGTGCTTTCAACCTAAAGGAATTGGTGAACGAGTTGCGCTATGCCTATGTGCTGGTCCACCTGTTCCCTGACGAGAGTGCCATGAATTTCTACCTGACCGGCCTCGATACCGGTCTGGCCCAACTGGAGTTTATCGGCGGATCCTACGACTTCAACCGGCTCTGGATCACCAGCGGCATTTCCAATCTGGGTGTTCCCATGGCTATTTTCCTGGGCAAGCGCCATGCTGTGAATGGTCAACCTTCCGTCACTCTGGTAGATCATCGCGAACTTGCTGCCGGCCAGATGGTCTATCGCGCCATCGGCGGTGCAGGCGAGCATGTGGGTGAAGACTTTTTCAACAACGACTAAGGAGGCCCGATGAGAGCAACCAAAGGGCTATTGAAAGGCCTGAACCCGACCATGGCCATGACGGCCCTCACCGTCATCACACTGTTCCTGCTGTTCGGCGTCTTTGTACCCGAGACGGCCGCCGCCTGGTTTACCGGCGCCAAGGATCAGATCATTGCCGGGTTCAAGTGGTACTACATTCTGGTGGTCGCCCTGTTCCTGTTCTTCGCCGTCTATCTGATGTTCAGCCGCTTTGGCAGCATCCGCCTGGGTGACGACGATCAGGTACCGGAGTTTGGCTACTTTGCCTGGTTCTCCATGCTGTTCAGCGCCGGCATGGGCATAGGTCTGGTGTTCTGGAGCATTGCAGAACCCATGAATCACCTGCAGGGCAACCCCTTCATCACCGAAGGAATGACGCCGGAGGCGGCCCAGATCGCCATGCGGCTGACCTTCTTCCATTGGGGTCTTCACCCCTGGGCCATCTATGTGATCGTCGGCCTGTCGCTGGCTTTCTTCAGTTATCGCCGCAAGTTGCCCCTGGCCATTCGCTCTGTGCTTTACCCCATTCTCGGTGAGCGCATCTACGGCTTTTGGGGTCATGCCGCCGACGTGCTGGCGGTGTTCGGTACCGTGTTCGGGGTGGCAACCTCCCTCGGCCTCGGCGTCTCCCAGATGAATACCGGTCTGAACCAGATGTTCGGCATGGCGGTGTCGCAGTCCAACCAGCTCTGGCTCATCGGCGGTATCAGCCTGATCGCGACCCTGTCTGCGGTCTCCGGCGTGGGGCGCGGGGTCAAGATCCTCTCCGAGCTCAACATCTGGCTGAGCGTCTTCGTGCTAGGCCTCTTCCTGGTGCTGGGGCCGACCACCTACATACTCAACGCCTATGTGCAGAATATCGGTGACTACCTGCAAAACATCGTCAAGCTGAGCTTCTGGACCAACACCGAAGCCAACGGTACCTCGGCCTGGCAGTCGAGCTGGACCGCGTTTTACTGGGGCTGGTGGATCGCCTGGGCACCGTTTGTCGGCATGTTTATCGCCCGTATTTCCAAGGGCCGTACCATTCGCGAGTTCGTGCTCGGCGTGCTGCTGGTACCCTCCCTGCTCGGCATGCTCTGGCTGACAGTGTTTGGCGGTACTGCCATGAACCTGGAGCTGTTCGGCGCTGGTGGCGTGGTGGCGGCGGTCAATCAGGACGTGACCATGGCACTCTACAAGACGGTGGACCTGATGCAGTGGGAGACCTTCGGCTGGATCGCCAAGGCGGTGCTGACCCTGCTTATCTGCACCTACTTCATCACCTCCAGCGATTCGGGCACTTTGGTCATCACCACGCTGCTCTCCATCGGTGATCAGGAGCCGCCGGTGCTGCACCGTGCCATCTGGGGCTTGGGGCAGGGGCTGGTCGCCGCTATTTTGCTGGTGTCCGGTGGATTGGCAGCCTTGCAGGCGGCCAGCATCATAGCCGCACTGCCGTTCTCGGTGATCATGCTGGCCATGTGTTACTCCCTGGTGCTGGGGCTCAAGCAGGAGAGTCAGCATCAGTTCGAGTATCGACAGAAGCTCAAGCGTCACCCCGGCTCGGTCAACCTGAGCCTGATGGATCGGATAGGTCCGGGCTGATGGCCTGAGAGTCAAACCGTGCAAAGTAAAAGGGGAACCGTGAGGTTCCCCTTTTGTATGCTGCTCTAGTCGGCTGGCGGTTACAGCATCTGCTTGAGGCGATAGAGGAGATCCAGCGCCTGACGAGGGGTGAGCTCGTCCGGCCGTACCGCTTCCAGCTCATCCACCACAGGGTGGGATTGGGGCAGCAGCGGTCTGGGGACAGGGCGAACTTCCCCTGTGACCAGGGGCGTGGCGCTTTCGAGCTCCGCCAGCTTGTGGCGAGCCTGATTGATCACCGATTTCGGTACCCCCGCCAGCGCTGCCACTTGCAGGCCGTAAGAGCGGCTGGCCGCACCTTCCTGCACCGCGTGCATAAAGGCGATGGTGTCGCCGTGCTCCACCGCATCCAGATGGACGTTGGCCAGCCCCTCCATCAGCTCCGGTAGCCGGGTCAGCTCGAAGTAGTGGGTGGCGAACAGGGTATAGGCGCCAATCTTGCTCGCCAGCTGCTCGGCGCAAGCCCACGCCAGGGAGAGACCATCGTAGGTGCTGGTGCCGCGGCCAATTTCGTCCATCAACACCAGACTGCGGGCGGTGGCGTTGTTGAGGATGTTGGCTGTTTCGGTCATCTCCACCATAAAGGTGGATCTGCCGGAGGCGAGATCGTCCGACGCCCCGATCCGGGTGAAGATGCGGTCTATGGGGCCGATGCGGGCGCTGTCGGCGGGTACGAAGGCACCGATATGGGCCAGCAGCACGATAAGGGCCGTCTGGCGCATATAGGTGGATTTACCCCCCATGTTGGGGCCCGTGATGATCAGCATCCGCCGTTCCCGTTCAAGCCGGATCGGGTTGGCGATAAAGGGATCGCTCATCACCTGCTCCACCACCGGATGACGGCCCGCCTCGATCAGGATCTGATCCTCGTCAATCAGGGCGGGGCAGCGGTAGT
Organism: Aeromonas sp. 2HA2; assembly: GCF_029237345.1. Lineage (NCBI taxonomy): Bacteria > Pseudomonadati > Pseudomonadota > Gammaproteobacteria > Aeromonadales > Aeromonadaceae > Aeromonas > Aeromonas sp. 2HA2. Next base: position 195,026 of record NZ_JAACGB010000002.1, read on the forward strand.
CCAGGGTCTCGGCCCGCTCGGCCAGGTTGGCCAGCACATCCAGCTCTGCCAGCGCGGACGCCGACTCCTGCAGATCGCCGAGGTGGGGCAGCAAGGTGTCGAGCAGCTCTTCGTAGAGCCGTTTCTCCAGCGCCAGCGCCTGTGCCTGGGCGGTGAGCACCTTGTCCTCGTATTTTTTGAGCTCGTCAATGATGTAGCGTTCGTTGTTCTTGAGGGTCTGACGGCGGATGTAGTGGGCCGGTACCAGATGGCTGTTGGCGCGGCTCACCTCGATATAGAAGCCGTGCACCCTGTTATAGCCCACCTTGAGGGTGTTGATGCCGGTCAGCGCCTTCTCGCGTTCCTCGATGCGGGCCAGACTGGCGGTGGCGCCGTTGGCCAGATCCCGCAGCTCGTCCAGCTCCTGATTGAAGCCGTCACGGATGACGCCCCCATCGCGGATCAGCACGGGCGGCACCTCCATCACGGCGCGCTCCAGCAGGCTCAGCAATTCGGGGAAGGTGCTTGCGCGCTCAGCCAGTTGCTGTACCGCTTCGTGTCGGTTGTCCGCCAGCAGGCGCTGCAGCTCTGGCAACTGGGCAAACGCCTGACGCAAGCGAGTGAGGTCGCGGGGGCGGGCAGAGCGCAAGGCGAGGCGAGCCAATACCCGCTCCACGTCGCCGACCTGGCGCAGCAGGCCGCCCAGCTCGTCATAAAGGTTCTGCTCGATCAGTTCCTTGATGGTGCTCTGGCGACCTTTCAGGATCACCCGATCGCGGATCGGCTGGTGGATCCAGCGCTTGAGCAAACGGCTGCCCATGGGGGTGGCGGTGCGATCCAGCACTTCGGCCAGGGTATTTTCATAGCCGCCCGCCAGATTCTGGGTCAGCTCCAGGTTGCGGCGGGTGGCGGCATCCATGATGACCGCATGGTCCGGCTGCTCGAGGCGCACGCTGCGGATGTGGGGCAGGGCGGTGCGCTGGGTGTCCTTGACATACTGCATCAGGCAGCCGGCGGCGCACAGGGCTGTCTCGCTCTTGTCGACCCCAAAGCCCACCAGATCCTGAGTGCCGAACTGCTGGCACAGCAGCTTGCGGGCTGTGCCCAGTTCAAACTCCCATTCGGGACGGCGGCGCAGGCCACGGCGGCCCTCGACGTGCTGCAAAAACGCGAAGGATTCGGGATAGAGCAGCTCGGCCGGGTTGGTGCGTTGCAGCTCCGCCAGTAAAGTCTCTTCCTTGTCGAACTGGTTGATGAAGAAGCGTCCGGAACCTATGTCCATGGTGCCGTAACCGAAGCGGCGGCCATCGTGATAGACGGCGGCGATCAGGTTGTCCTGTCGCTCCGAGAGCAGCGCCTCGTCGGAGACGGTACCCGGGGTGATGATGCGAATGACCTTGCGCTCCACCGGCCCCTTGCTGGTGGCGGGATCCCCCACCTGCTCGCAGATGGCGGCAGATTCACCGAGCTGTATCAGCTTGGCCAGGTAGCCTTCGATGGCGTGATAGGGCACTCCCGCCATCGGAATGGGGTTGCCTGCCGACTGGCCGCGCTTGGTCAGGGAGATATCGAGCAGCTGGGAGGCCTTGCGGGCATCGTCGTAGAAGAGTTCGTAGAAGTCACCCATCCGGTAGAACAGCAGTATCTCGGGGTTCTCGGCCTTGAGGCCAAGGTATTGCTGCATCATGGGGGTGTGCTGCTGGATGTTTTCTATGTTAATCAATGTGCATCCACCATTAAGTCGTTGTTTTTGAGCTGTGTTGTCATCTGGCATCGGGTCTGTGATGTGCTGTTTTTCCACGGATGAGCGTCTGTCTGAATGAGAGGCTCGATGAGGCGATCATCCGGGGAGGACATTGAGTCCGGTGCGCGTCAGCCCGGGTGGCAAAGCGTCACACCACAACCAGGGCCACGAGTTGCTGCCAATCTTATCATCCCTGCCGCGCCAACAAAGACCATGCATTCACAAAATCATCCGGACTACCCGCAACAGGGAAAATGCCAAAAACAGAGTGCAGAGATAGTGCAGGCATATTGATCATTTCAACTATTCTTGTATAGTTGAATCCATTCCATGGGTTGAGGGACTTCAAATGCACAAAGATGTGGCCACCAGGGTGTTCGAGTCTCTCGCATCCGGTATCCGTCTCGATGTATGGCGCTTGCTGGTCAAGGCCGGGTTGGAAGGGCGGGTGGCCGGTGAGCTCGCTGGCGAGCTCGACATTGCACCGAACAGCCTCTCGTTTCACTTGAAGGCCCTGCTTCACGCCGGGCTGGTATCGGTGGAGCAGGAGGGGCGTTTTCTGCGCTATCGCGCCAATATCCCCCTGATGCTCGATTTGATCGGTTATCTCACCGAGGAGTGCTGTGCCGGTCACCCCGAAGCCTGTGGCGTGATGCGGGCCGAATCCGGCTGCTCGCCCCATGTATTGCCCGAGCAATCTTGCTGCAATAAGGAGTAATACCATGTCAATTATCCAGATTTTCGATCCGGCACTGTGCTGTGCCAGCGGTGTGTGCGGAACCGAGGTTGAACAGCGCCTGGTGAGCTTCGCCGCCGACCTTGCCTGGGCCAAGGGGCAGGGGGTTGCCATAGAGCGATTCAATCTGGCCCAGCAACCCATGGTGTTTGCCGAGACTGCGGCGGTGAGTGCCTTTCTTGTCCACGCAGGGGAGGAAGGCTTGCCGCTGGTGCTGGTCGATGGTCAGGTGGTGCTGACAGGCCGTTATCCCAGCCGCGCAGAGTTGACCCGCTATGCCGGTCTTGCGTCACTGAACGCGGCTGAAAGCGGTGGTGCAAAAATCGATGATGCTGAAGCCAATCCGCCAGCCGCCGGGCCGGGCAAAGCGGGCGCCATCAAAGGGATCGTCAAGGGTGGATGCTGCTCCGGCAGCAGCGGTTGCTGCTAAGCGTGACCCTTTAGTTGGCCGCATCCCTGCCGCCTGCGGGGTTGATTGCCTTGTTCTGCCTGATAGGAGTCTCTTATGTCCTCGTTTCTGAGCTATTCGTTTCTGACTGATGCACCGCCGTTTCTCTTTTTTACCGGCAAGGGTGGCGTAGGCAAGACCTCGCTGGCCTGTGCCAGCGCGGTCGCCTTGTGTGACAGCGGTAAACGGGTGCTGCTGGTCAGCACGGATCCGGCTTCAAACGTAGGTCAGGTCTTTGATACCCAAATAGGCAACAAGATTACCGCCATAGCGGCAGTCAGCGGACTGTCGGCACTGGAGATAGACCCGCAATCCGCCGCACAAGCCTATCGGGAACGTATCGTCGGCCCAGTGCGTGGCAAATTGCCCGACAGCGTGGTGCGCAGCATTGAAGAGCAGCTCTCCGGTGCCTGCACTACAGAGATTGCCGCCTTTGACGAGTTCACCGCGCTCTTGACCGACAGCAAGCTGATTGGGGAATACGACCACATCGTGTTCGACACGGCACCCACAGGTCACACCATACGTCTGTTGCAACTGCCGGGGGCATGGAGCGAGTTTCTGGAGCAGGGCAAGGGCGATGCTTCCTGTCTGGGGCCACTGGCCGGACTGGAAAAACAGCGAAGCCAATACGCAGAGGCCGTTGCAGCCCTCTCAGATGCCGGGAAAACCCGGCTTGTTCTGGTGGCTCGGGCGCAAGCCTCGACCCTGCGGGAAGTAACGCGTACCCATGACGAACTGGCCGCTATCGGCCTTGCCAATCAGCAACTGGTCATCAATGGCATCTTCCCCCAAAGCGAGCTGGCGGATGACCCCCTGGCAACTGCCGTATGGCAACGTGAGCAACAGGCGATGGCGCAGATACCAGCGCTGCTGGCCAGTCTTTCACAAGACAGAGTGCCGCTGCTGGCCACCAATCTGGTAGGGGTGGACAGCCTGCGCCAGTTGCTCGGTGCAGCGCCTGTCAACGGGACCGACGAGGTCGAACGCCCGGCCGCCGAGTCACAGGGCCAGCAACATCCTGGCTTGAAGCAACTTGTCGATGAATTGGCCAGCGATGGCCACGGGCTCATCATGCTGATGGGCAAAGGCGGTGTGGGTAAAACCACCCTGGCGGCAGCGGTGGCGGTAGAGCTTGCCAGTCGGGGCCTGCCGGTTCACCTGACCACCTCAGATCCCGCGGCCCATTTGGGGGAGACACTGGCAGGGGCACTGCCCAGCCTGGAGGTCAGCCGTATCGATCCCCACGCCGAAACCGAGCGTTATCGTGCCCAGGTGCTGGCCACCAAAGGGGCGAGTCTGGATGCCCAGGGCCGGGCCCTGCTGGAAGAAGACTTGCGCTCCCCCTGCACCGAAGAGATAGCCGTGTTTCAGGCCTTCTCGCGGATCATCCGCGAGGCGGGCAAGCGCTTCGTGGTGATGGATACCGCGCCCACCGGCCACACCCTCTTGCTGCTCGATGCGACCGGTGCCTATCACAGGGAAATTGCCCGTCAGATGGGGGGCAAGGGGATGCACTTCACCACCCCCATGATGCAGCTGCAAGATCCGACACAGACCAAGGTGATGATAGTCACCCTGCCCGAGCCCACCCCGGTGCAGGAGGCGGCCAACCTGCAAGCCGACCTGCGCCGTGCCGGTATCGAGCCCTGGGCCTGGGTGGTCAATCACATGCTGGCCCCGGCCTGCGTCACCTCGCCTCTGCTGGCCCAGCGAGCGTATCGCCAGCAGCCCCATATCGACGCGGTCAAGCAGGAGCATGCGAAGCGTTATGCCGTAGTGCCCTTGCAGGCCGTCGAGCCGGTGGGTGTCAAGGCGCTGCAAGCGCTGTGTCACCCTGTCCACAGGGCGGGGTGACATGCATCAGAGCGAGTTTACTGCCAAGGCGCAACCAACAGAGGCATTTGCCCGGGTTGAGTCCTTCGTTTCATCCAATCCCCATGGAGTCTCTTGATGAGTACCAATGCCTGCTGCGATCTGCCCGTCAGCAAAAAAATGAGCTTTCTCGACCGCAATCTCACCCTCTGGATCTTTGTCGCCATGGGCATGGGGGTGGGGATTGGCTATCTGTTCCCCCAGGTGGCTCAGTGGAACGAGGCCATGTCGGTCGGCACCACCAATATCCCGCTGGCCATCGGCCTTATCCTGATGATGTATCCGCCGCTGGCCAAGGTGAATTACGGCACCATGGGGGCCATGACCCGCGACCGTCAGGCAATTACCCTCTCTCTGGTGATGAACTGGATCGTCGGCCCCATCCTGATGTTCGTGATAGCCCTGACATTCTTGCATGACTACCCGGACTACATGGTGGGCCTGATCCTGATCGGTCTGGCACGCTGCATCGCCATGGTGCTGGTGTGGAACGATCTGGGGGGCGGCAACAAGGAGTACGGTGCGGGTCTGGTGGCGCTCAACAGCGGTTTTCAGATCCTCACCTACAGCTTCATGGCCTGGTTGTTTATTACAGTGCTGCCCCCGCTGTTTGGTTTGCAGGGTTTCGCGGTGGATATCACCATGCTGGATATCGCCGAAAGCGTGCTGATCTATCTGGGGATCCCCTTCCTGGCAGGCTTCCTGAGCCGGAAATACCTGGTCAAGGCCAAGGGTGAGCAGTGGTATAACGAGCGTTTTATCCCCGCCATTTCTCCCATCACACTGATCGCCTTGCTGGCCACCATAGTGCTGATGTTCAGCCTCAAGGGCGAGATGATCGTCGAGCTGCCGATGGATGTGGTACGCGTTGCCATCCCGCTGGTGGTCTACTTTGTGCTGATGTTCTTCACCAGTTTCCTGGTCGGCAAGAAGCTGGGTATTCCCTATGACAAGAATGCTTCCATTGCCTTCACTGCCACCGGCAACAACTTCGAGCTGGCCATTGCGGTTTCCATCGCCGTGTTCGGCCTGAATTCGGATCAGGCGTTTGCCGGTGTGATAGGCCCGCTGGTGGAGGTGCCTGTCTTGATCGCCCTGGTCAATGTGGCTCTTAGAATGAAACGCAACTATCCAAACGCAGAGGCTTAATCATGCATAACACCCAGATCACTATTTACCACAACCCGGCTTGCGGCACCTCCCGCAATACACTGGAACTTATCCGCAACTCAGGGGTTGAACCGACCGTCGTTCACTACCTGGAAACACCGCCGAGCCGCGAGACGCTGGTTGCGCTGATTGGGGCCATGGGGATGCCGGTGCGCGACCTGCTGCGCAAGAACGTCCCTCCTTATGAGGCGCTGGAACTGGCCGAAAACCGCTTCAGCGATGATGAGTTGATTGACGCCATGCTGGCCCATCCCATCCTGATCAACCGCCCCATAGTGGTGACCCCGCTTGGTACCAGACTGTGCCGTCCATCCGAAGTGGTACTGGATATTTTGCCGAGCCCCCAGCAAGGCGCTTTTACCAAGGAAGATGGGGAGAGGGTCGTTGATGCAGAGGGGAAGCGGATCAAGTAAAGGTCAAGAGCAGGCCTTGGAGTTGATGACGTTCTGCGAATCGAACCTTGTCTCTTGTCGCTCTTATCATCAGGCCATCACCTGTGTCTAGCTGCAAGAAAACAACAAAGGGCGCTGAGGCGCCCTTTGGTTTGATCGAGATGGCTAAAGCCTGCTGTTAATCAACCCGTGTTGCGCATGCCTGCGGCAATACCGGCGATGGTGACCATCAGCGCCTGATCCAGTTCGGGATGCAGGGTCTCGGTGTGGTTGCGCGAGCGGCCCAGCAGTTCGACCTGCAGCACGTTGAGGGGATCCGTGTAGGGGTTGCGCAGATTGATGGACTCCTTGATCCAGGGCTGATCGTCCAGCAGGTCTCCCTGCGGGCGCAGCTGCAGCACGATCTGGATGGCGTCGGCAAGCTCCTGGCGCAACTGCTTGCCCAGATTCCACAGCTCTTGCGGTACCAGACGGGTGTCGTAGTACTCGGCGAGCCAGAGGTCGGCCTTGAGGAACACCATCTCCAGCATCTCGAGGCGGGTGCGGAAGAAGGGCCACTGGCGGCTCATCTCTTCCAGCACGCTCTTCTGACCGTCCGTGATGGCATGCTCCAGCCCCTTGTGGGCGCCAAGCCAGGCCGGCAGCATCAGCCGGTTCTGGGTCCAGGCGAAGATCCAGGGGATGGCGCGCAGACTCTCGACGCCGCCGTTGGGCTTGCGCTTGGCCGGGCGTGAGCCGAGCGGCAGCTTGCCAAGTTCCATTTCAGGGGTGGCAGCGCGGAAGTAGGGCACGAAGTCCGGATGACCACGCACTATGCTGCGGTAGTGATCGCAGGAGACGGTGGCAAGTTGCTCCATCACGGCGCGCCAGCTCTCTTTGGGCTTGGGCGGCGGCAGCAGGTTCCCTTCCAGCACGGCGCTGGTGTAGAGGTTCAGGCTGTGAATGGCGACTTTCGGCAGACCGAACTTGAAGCGGATCATCTCGCCCTGTTCGGTCACTCGCAGCCCACCGCGCAGGGATCCCGGCGGTTGGGACAGGATCGCCTGATGGGCGGGGGCGCCGCCACGGCCGACGGTGCCGCCACGGCCATGGAACAGGGTCAGGCGCAGATTGCTGGCTTCGGCCAGTGCCACCAGAGATTCCATGGCAGCGTACTGGGCCCAGCCTGCGGCCATCATGCCCGCGTCCTTGGCGGAATCCGAGTAGCCGATCATCACGTACTGGCGACCCTGGATGTAACCGCGATACCAGTCCACCGACAACAGGCGCTCCATCACGGCGGTGCCCGCCATCAGGTCTTCCTGGGTTTCGAACAGGGGGGCGACCGGCATGCGGAACTTGCAACCGGCTTCTTTCAGCAGCAGTTGCACCGCCAGTACATCGGACGGGGCGCCAGCCATGGAGATGATGTAGATGCCGAACGCATCCGGGTCGTGTTGGGCGATCACCCGGCAGGTGTCTATGGTCTCGCGGGTCTCGTCGCTCGGCTCCCAGTCGGTCGGGATCAGGGGGCGGCGGGAGTTGAGCTCATTGAGCAGAAAAGCCTGCTTGTCGTCTTCGCTCCACTCTGCGTAGTCGCCCATGCCCAGATAACGGGTCAGCTCGGAGAAGACCTGGCCGTGGCGCTCGCCATCCTGACGTATGTCCAGCTTGACCAGATGGATGCCGAAACAGGCCAGCTTGCGCAGCACGTCCAGCAGCATGCCGTCGGCGATGTTGCCCATGCCGCAGGCGTGCATTGAGTGGTAGCAGAGCTCCAGCGGCTCGCGCAGCTGGGCCGTGGTGGTGATCAGGTCGCGGCTCTCGCTCACCTGACCCTGCACCTTGGCGGTGAGGTATTCCTGGGTCTCGCGCAGCGCTTCACGCAGCTCGCGCACCAGGGCGCGATAGGGTTCGGGGTGATCACCCACCCGCTCGCGTACGGCGTCGGTGCAGTCGGACATGGAGAGCTCGGAGGTGAGCTCCTTGATGTCCTTGTAGAAGAGGCTCACCGCCATCCAGCGGCCCAGTTCCAGTACCTCTGCGGTCACCTTGGCCGTGACGAAGGGGTTGCCGTCGCGGTCACCGCCCATCCAGGAGGTGAACTTGACCGGCGCGGCATCCAGCGGCAGCCGCACACCCAGGTGCTGTTGCAGACGCTCGTCCAAGTTGCGCATGAATTCGGGAATGGCCGGCCAGAGGCTGTTTTCCACCACGGCAAAGCCCCACTTGGCTTCGTCTACCGGGGTCGGACGCTGCTCGCGGATCTCGTTGGTGTGCCAGGCCTGATTGACCAGCTGTTCGATGCGATTGAGGATCTTGTCCCGTTCGCGGGGCAGCAAATCGGAGAGTTCCAGCGCTTCCAGGCAGTCGTTGAGCTGGACGTGCTTGTGGATCAGGGTTCGACGGGTCACCTCGGTCGGGTGAGCGGTCAGCACCAGATCAATATCCAGCTCGCGCACGGCCTGGATGATGGCCTCCTGCGACAGGTTGGATGCCTTGAGTTTGGCGAACATCTGCTCCAGCGGATCCGGCGTGCAGACCTGCTCTTCGCAGCGGCGGGAGATGGTGTGGAACTGTTCGGCCACGTTGGCCAGGTTGAGGAACTGGCTGAAGGCGCGGGCCACCGGCAACAGCTCGTCATCGCTCAGGGTGCGCAGGGTTTCGAGCAGACGTTCCCGGTCTGCCTCATTGCCTTTGCGGGAGGACTTGGCCAACTGGCGAATGGTTTCGATCTTGTCGAGGAAGGCTTGTCCCTGATGATCCTTGATGGACTTGCCCAGCAGTTGACCCAGCATGCCTACGTTGGCGCGTAGAGCGGCGTACTTTTCGTTCATTCCACATCCTTATCTGGTTGGTGTCTCTCTCCATCCGAGGTGAGAGACAGCCTCACTTATTGTTGTGTGATTACAACATATGCTCCGTCATCTTAGGGTGACAATCTACCCAGATTGTCTGCGCAAGGTCAAATAACAGGCCGATTCAGAACATGTATTTCCTTCACCTGTCCCGGGCGGACTGTCAGTAACTTACTTACATACCCTATGGCTTACAGGCAGAACCGGCGGATCAGGTGTTGCAGCACTGCCGTGGTGGGTTTGACGAACGACAGATCCAGGTATTCGTCCGGCTGGTGGGCCTGGGCTATGTGGCCAGGGCCCATCACAATTGTCTGGCATCCCAACTGCTGGATAAAGGGCGCTTCGGTGCAGTAGTTCACCGATTCCGCCTTGTGCCCGCTTGCCTGCTCCGCCTCGCGCACCAGCACTGAGTCGTCCGCGCAGGCATAGGCGGGGATGGGCTCGTGCAGGTGTTGCAGGTGCAGGCAGCCTGGCTGGTGAACCTCTATGGGCGCGAGCGCCTCTTTGAGCATGCCCATCAGCTCGTCCGGCCCCACTTGCGGGGTGGGACGCATGTCGATGTGCAGTTCGCAGCAGCCGCAGATGCGGTTCGGGCTGTCTCCCCCATGTATGTATCCCAGATTCAGCGTGGGTTGCGGCACCGCGAACCGGTAGTCGGCATAGGTCTCTTCCAGACGCAGTTGCAGGCGCAGCACCCGCCCCATGGCCTGATGCATGATCTCCAGTGCATTGACGCCGTTGGCGGGATCCGAGCTGTGACCGCTCTTGCCGGTAATGCGGATCGCTTCCGACATGTGGCCCTTGTGGGCCACCACGGGCACCAGCCCGGTCGGTTCGCCGATCACTGCATAGTCGGGTTTGATCTCGGCCGCGGCGGCGATGGCGCGTGCCCCCGCCATTGTGGTCTCTTCATCGGCGGTGGCCAGAATGCGCAGCGGCTTGGTGAGAGTGGTGAGGTCGATCTCTTTGAGCGCTTCCACTATGAAGGCGAAGAAGCCCTTCATGTCGATGGTGCCGAGGCCGTACAGGCGGTTGCCCTCTTCGGTCACCTTGAAGGGATCCTTGCTCCAGCCCCCTTCATCGAACGGCACTGTGTCCGTGTGGCCCGCCAGCAGCAGGCCGCCTTCTCCCTGGCCTATGGTGGCCACCAGATTGAACTTGCCGGGCAGCTCCGGCAGCGCCGTCACTTCACATTGAAAGCCGAGTTGGCCGAACCAGTCGGCCAGCAGCCGGATCACCGCCTCATTGCTCTGATCCCAGTGCGGATCTGTGCTGCTAATAGAGGGAATCGCAATAATATTCTTATAAAGTGCAAAAAAATCCAGATTGGCCATCAGCTGCTCCTTGCGTCCCCGGAACGTTTCTGTTAGAAAATACAAATGCAAAGTGAGTGCATGAATATTCTGTGAGTTTGCCTGAATTCGTGGCTCATCAACAAGGCTTCTAGTTGTAAGGGAAAGTTAATGTTCTGTCACCTGATCTATAACCGACGACACAACCCCGCCTGAATTGCCCCTCCGCACTCGTTGCATTGAAGGGGCGGTTCCTCACCCCTTGCACTGTCTGCAGCGCCATGCTGTGAATTTCGAACTCTGACTTGGAATACTCAAAAATGCTTAACACCGTTATCGTCGGTGCCAGTGGCTACGCGGGAGCCGAATTGGCCGCACTGGTCCAGAACCATCCTCAACTCAAGCTGTTCGGTCTCTATGTTTCCGCCGGCAGCCAGGATGCCCACAAGCGCTTCTCTTCTCTGCATCCCCAGTGGGTCGGCGCGCTGGATCAGCCGCTGCTGCCGCTGGATGAAGATGGCATGACCCGGATCCTGACCCAGGCCGACCTGGTGTTGCTGGCGACCGCCCATGAGGTGAGTGCCGAGCTCGCACCCAAGTTCCTGGCCAAGGGGCTGCCGGTGTTCGATCTCTCCGGCGCCTTCCGGGTCAAGGACCAGCAATTCTACTCCTCCTTCTACGGCTTCACCCACGAGAACGAGCAGTTGCTGGAGCAGGCCGCCTACGGTCTGGCGGAATGGAACAGCGATGCCATTGCCGCCGCCCAGCTGATTGCTGTGCCAGGTTGCTACCCGACTGCTTCTCTGTGCGCCCTCAAACCGCTGCAACAGGCCGGTCTGATTGCCGAGGGGTGGCAGCCCATCATCAATGCGGTATCCGGCGTCTCTGGGGCCGGTCGCAAGGCAGCCATCAATACCAGTTTTTGCGAAGTGAGCCTGAGTCCTTACGGCACCTTCAACCACAGGCATCAGCCGGAGATCAGCCACCACCTGGGCAAGGAGGTGCTGTTCCAGCCCCACCTTGGCAACTATGTGCGCGGCATCCTGGCCACCATTTATGTGCAGCTGGCGGATGGCGTGACGCCGACCCAGGTGGATCAGGCCTTCCTCAAGGCCTACGAAGGAAAACCCCTGGTGCGCCTCACCGGCCAGATGCCCTCCATCCGTGGCGTGGCAAGCACTCCCTACTGCGATATCGCCTGGCAGCAGCAGGGCAATATGCTGGTGGTGGTCTCTGCCATCGACAACTTGCTCAAGGGCGCCGCCTCCCAGGCAATGCAATGCATAAATATTAAATTCGGTTTTGACCCGGCCACCGGCCTGATTTAAGAAAGGATTGAGAGATATGGACAAGCAGACACTGGTTATCAAGTTGGGTGGCGCCCTGATCGAGAACGACGAGGCGCTGACCGCCCTGTTCGGCACCCTCAAAACGTTTCTGGATGAGCAACACAGACCCCTGGTGCTGGTACATGGTGGCGGCTGTCTGGTGGATGACCTGCTCAAGGGATTGGGCCTGAGTTCCACCAAGAAGAACGGCCTGCGGGTCACCCCGTTCGAGCAGATCCCCTTCATTGCGGGTGCGCTGGCCGGGACGGCCAACAAGCAGATGATGGCCAAGGCCATTGCCACCGGCATTCCGGCCGTGGGTCTGTGCCTCGCCGATGGCGGTCTGTGCCAGGTGACCCAGCTCGATCCGGATCTCGGTGCGGTCGGTGATTGCCAGCCAGGCAACCCGGCACTGGTGACCGGTATCCTGGGGCAGGGGTTCCTGCCCGTGGTGAGCTCCATCGGCATCACGGCCGACGGCCAGCTGATGAACGTCAACGCGGATCAGGCTGCCACCGCCATCGCCGAGGCGCTCGGCGCCGATCTGGTGATGCTGTCGGACGTGAGCGGCATCCTGGATGGCAAGGGCAAGCTGGTGCCGCAGCTGAACAAGGCAACCGCACTGGATCTGATGGAGAAGGGCGTGATCAGCGATGGCATGGCGGTCAAGGTGAAAGCCGCCTTGCACGCCGCCGAGACCCTCGGCAAGCCGGTCTGTGTTGCCAGCTGGCGTTACCCGGATCAACTGCTCAAGCTGCTGGCTGGCGGTGCCGTCGGCACCCAAGTCACCCTCTAACCCTGGCTGGAAAAAGGAACCTCCGATGCAACATCTTCTGAAAGATAGTGATCTGAGCAAGGCTCAGATCGAGGCGCTGATAGCGCTGGGGAAAGCGGTCAAGGCCGACCCGAAAAAGTACAGCCAGGCGCTGGCGGGCAAGAGCGTGGTTACCCTGTTCGAGAAGCCCTCTTTGCGCACCCGGGTGACCTTCGACATCGGCATCGCCAGACTCGGCGGCCATAGCGTCTATCTGGATCAACAGAACGGTGCCCTGGGCAAGCGGGAATCGGTGAAGGATTTCGCCGCCAACCTGTCCCGCTGGTGTGACGCTATAGTGGCGCGGGTATTCGATCACCAGACCCTGGTTGACCTGCAAGCCTACGGCTCTGTGCCCGTGGTCAACAGCCTGTGTAATCTTTACCACCCCTGTCAGGGGCTGGCCGACTTTATGACCATTGCCGAGCATTACGACGATCTGTCGAAGGTGAAGCTTGCCTACCTCGGCGATGGCAACAACGTCAGCCACTCTCTGTTGCTGCTGGGGGCGACCCTGGGTACAGACGTGACCCTGATCTGCCCGAAAGGCTATGGCCCGGATACCCAGATCTTCCTGCAGGCCCAGGCGCTGGCGGCCGATTCCGGCGCCACCATTCACATCAGTGATGACGTGGGCGACATTGAAGGGTTTGACGTGGTTTATACCGATACCTGGGTCTCCATGGGTGACAACACACCAATGGAGCAGGTAAAAGATATCTTCATGCCTTATCAGATCAACCAGGCCCTGCTTGAGCGCACCGGCATCCAGCACGTGCTGCATTGCCAGCCGGCGCACCGGGAGCTGGAGATCACTTCCGACGTCATGGACGGACCTGCTTCCCTCATCATGGATGAGGCAGAGAACCGGATGCATATCCAGAACGCCGTGCTGCTGACCCTGCTTGGCAACAAGTAGCGTAAGTAAGCAACGCGGCCACCGACCCTGAATTACAACACCTTATCGAATCATCATGGAGAGAAGTAAAATGAGCGGAATCAACAAGATCGTACTGGCTTACTCGGGCGGACTGGATACCTCGGCCATCATTCCCTGGCTCAAAGAGCACTACGATGCCGAAATCATCGCCTTCGTCGCCGACGTGGGTCAGGAGCGTGACGATCTGGAAGGGATAGAGCAAAAGGCCATCGCGTCCGGTGCGGTCAAATGCATCGTCAAGGATCTGCGGGAAGAGTTCGTCAAAGAGTACGTCTATCCGACCCTGAAAACCGGCGCCGTCTATGAAGGCACCTACCTGCTGGGCACCTCGATGGCCCGTCCCATCATTGCCAAGGCGATGGTGGAAGCGGCCCTGGCGGAAGGCGCCGATGCCATCTCTCACGGTTGTACCGGCAAGGGCAACGATCAGGTGCGTTTCGAAGGTGCCGTGGCTGCCCTGGCACCCCAGTTGAAAGTGATCGCCCCCTGGCGTCTGTGGGACATGCGCTCCCGGGAAGATTTGCTGGCCTATCTGGAAGCCCGCGGCATTCCCTGCAAGGCGACTCTGAAGAAGATCTACAGCCGTGATGCCAACGCCTGGCACATCTCCACCGAGGGTGGCGAGCTGGAGAGCACCTGGAACGAGCCGTCCGAAGCGGTCTGGCAGTGGACCGTCTCTGCCGAGCAGGCACCGAACGAGCCGGAATACGTCAAGCTGACCGTCGCCAAAGGCGAAGTGGTTGCCGTGGACGACCAGCCGCTGAGCCCGCACCAGATCCTGACCACCCTGAACGAGCGTGCCGGCAAGCACGGCGTGGGCCGGATCGACATCACCGAAAACCGCATGGTGGGCATGAAGTCCCGTGGCTGCTACGAAACTCCGGGCGGCACCGTCATGGTGGCGGCACTGCGCGCCGTGGAAGAGCTGGTACTGGACAGACCGACCCGCGCCTGGCGGGAAAAGCTGGGTGCCGAGTTCTCTCACCTGGTCTATGACGGTCGCTGGTTCACCCCGCTGTGCAAGGCCATTGTCGCCTCCGCCAATGCCATCGCCGAGGATCTCGACGGTGAAGTCATTCTGAAGATGTACAAGGGTCAGGTCACTGCGGTGCAGAAGAAGTCGCCGAACAGCCTCTACTCCGAAGACTTCGCCACCTTCGGTGCCGATGAAGTGTATGACCAGAGCCATGCAGAAGGCTTTATCCGTCTCTACACCCTGGCCAGCCGGATCCGCGCCATGAAGGAGCAGCATCAGGCGATCGGCGGTGACCACACCCACGGCTAAGCTGACGCCAATCCGCTGATACAGGTGAGGGGGCATGGCCCCCTCTTTTATCAGCCCTCCCATATGGCGGGGTGTGAGCAGAGCGGCAGCGCCTCGGCCGCTTCTGTGAGATAACAGGCTCGCAGAAAAACAGGGCACGATTTCAAGCTCGACGGCGCAAGGCGCCGCCGACAACGCATTCAAGGAGAGTAGTATGGCACTTTGGGGTGGACGCTTCAGTCAGGGAGCCGATAGCCGGTTCAAGCAGTTCAACGATTCGCTGCGGTTCGATTACCGGCTGGCGGAGCAGGATATCCAGGGCTCCATGGCCTGGGCCAAGGCGCTGGTGAAAGTGGGCGTATTGACCGCCGACGAGCAAGGAAAGCTGCAACAGGCGATGGAAGTGCTGCTCGCCTCGGTACAGCAGGATCCCCACCAGATCCTCAATTCCGATGCCGAAGACATTCACTCCTGGGTCGAAAGTCAGCTCATCGCCGCCGTCGGCGATCTTGGGAAGAAGCTGCACACCGGCCGCTCGCGCAACGATCAGGTCGCCACCGACCTCAAACTCTGGTGCAAGGCGCAAGGGGAGCTGCTGCTCGGCTCCATCAGTGCCCTGCAATCCGGGCTGGTCGCCTCTGCCCGTGCCAATCAGGCTGCCGTGCTGCCGGGCTACACCCACTTGCAGCGCGCCCAGCCCGTCACCTTCGCCCACTGGGCGCTGGCCTATGTGGAGATGCTGGAGCGGGACTATTCCCGTCTGCAGGATGCCCTGAAGCGCCTCGACACCAGCCCGCTCGGCTGCGGCGCCCTGGCGGGTACCGCCTATGCCATCGACCGTGAAGCGCTGGCGCTGGATATGGGCTTTGGCGGCGCGACCCGCAACAGCCTGGATTCGGTGTCGGACAGGGATCACGTGGTGGAGCTGATGCACGTGGCGTCCCTCTCCATGACCCACCTGTCGCGCTTTGCCGAAGACCTCATCTTCTACAACACCGGCGAGGCGGGCTTTGTCGAGCTCTCCGATGCGGTCACCTCGGGTTCCTCCCTGATGCCGCAGAAGAAGAACCCGGATGCGCTTGAGCTCATTCGTGGCAAGACAGGGCGGGTGGTCGGCGCCCAGATGGGTATGCTGATGAGCCTGAAGGCACTGCCGCTGGCCTACAACAAGGACATGCAGGAAGACAAGGAAGGGCTGTTCGATGCCCTCGACACCTGGCACGACTGCCTGGACATGGCGGCGCTGGTGCTGATCGACTTGAAGGTGAACGTCGAGCGTACCAAGGCGGCGGCCCAGGGCGGCTATGCCAATGCCACCGAGCTGGCGGACTATCTGGTGGCCAAAGGGATACCCTTCCGTGAGGCGCACCATATCGTCGGCGAGACAGTGGTCTATGCGCTTGAGGTGAAGAAGCCGCTGGAAGATCTCTCGCTGCCCGAGTTCCAGCGCTTCAGCCCCGTCATCGGCGAGGATGTCTATCCCAACCTGGAGCTGGAAGCGACGCTGGCCAAGCGGGTCGCCAAAGGCGGCGTCGCCCGCGAGCTGGTGGATGCGGCCCTCACCGCCGCCGAACAGTGGCTGGCCAAGCGGGCGGGTTAAAGCAAAGCGGATTGATTCCCATGAGCACAAGACGGCAACCCCAGGGGTTGCCGTTTTTTGTTTGCCTGATGATGAATAAAGGGGAGGGAGATTGCCTGCCCAGATGCCAGGAAAAAGAGACCGTATCCTCAGCTCTGGTGCGTGGCATGGGCCCGCTGCACCGCCTGGGTGAGCAGGCTTTGCAACTGGCGTTCGGCCTCACCGGATCCATTGCCTGCTCCCAGCAGTACGACCCCCAGCGTGCCCGGCGACGGCAGCACATCGGCCAACGGGGAGAGAGAGGCCGGCATGCCGATGGCAGAGCGCACTGTGATCCCTAGCCCTGCCTGCAAGGCCGCCCAGATCCCGCCCAGACTCTGGCTGGTGAAGGCGATGCGCCACGGGATACCTGCATCGTCCAGAGCCTTGATGGCCCGTGAACGCATCAGGCAGGGGGCATCGAAGAGCACCAGGGGCAAGGGCTCTCCGCGTGCCAGCAGGGGCGCCCGATCCCAGTTCGGGTGAGCAATCCACTGGAGTGACACTATGTCGATGAGATGGGCGTCCATCCTCTCTTCCGGGTGCTGCCAGGCCAGGGCCATGTCGAGGGTTCCCTCCCTGATACCTTTCATCAGCTGTGCATTGCGATCGATGCGCGTCGTCATGCGCAGCGCGGGGTGCTGACGACAGAGGGGGCCCAGCACGGCAGGCAGTAGGGATTCACCAAAATCTTCCTGAACCCCCAGCCTGATCTCCCCTTGCAGCAGTTCCCCTTTCAGGGCAAGCACGGCTTCGTCGTTGAGCTCCAGCAGCCGTTTGGCATATCCCAGCAGTCGTTCGCCACTGGCCGTCGGGACCAGGTGGCGGCCCCTCTTCATGACCAGTTCGGTACCGCATTGCTGTTCGAGTTTTTTCAACTGTGCGCTGACCGCCGAGGTGGAACGGCACAGCCGCTGCGCCGCCAGCGCAAAGCTGCCACAGTCCAGCCCAAGGACATAGCTGCGCAGAGCATCGAGATCCAGGTTCAGGGGAAGGGGTTGCATGATAGTCCTGATAATCGGGATTGTTTGTCTTGAACGTTTTGATTTTTAAAATTGTAGCAGTGATAGAGAGTGGCTTCACCAACCAAGGAGATTGCCATGACCCATCCTGTTCTTGATCGTGACGACCTGGCGCTGGCAGCGCCGAGACTGTCCCAGCTGGCGGAAGAGACGCTGTTTGGCGATATCTGGCAGCGGCCCGCCCTGTCTGCGCGCGAACGCAGCCTGATCACCCTGGCCATACTGGCATCGCTGGGCCGGGTGCAACAGCTGCCGTGGCACATAGCGTTTGCCCAGCAAAACGGCCTGACACGGGAGCAGCTGGAGGAGCTGTTCACCCATCTCGCTTTCTACGCCGGATTGCCTGCGGCGGTCACCGCCGTGAGCTACCTGCCCAGCCGTGAGGAGCCGCACCCATGCCGCTGACCCGTATCACTCTGCGCGAGGGGATGAGTGACGTGCGCCTGCAACAGCTCTCCGACCTCTATCATGAGACCCTGGTGGAGGTGTTTGATGTACCGCGGGAGGACAAATTCCAGATCCTGGAGGTCTTGCCAGCCAAGGCGCTTGTTTATCATCCCCACTATCAGACCGGCCAGCGGGACGGAGACTTCATCCTCTTCCAGATCCTGGCGGGGAGGCCGCGCAGCACTGAGGTCAAGCAGCGACTCTATCTGCGGCTTGCCGAGCGTCTGCACGCAGACATGGACATTCACCCCGACAACCTCATGGTGGTCATTCAGCTGAACGGCAGCGAGGAGTGGAGTTTCGGACGGGGTATGATGTTTCGGCAGGGGGTGATCTTATGATCGCCATGCATTACAGATTCACCCTGCCGGCGGATTACGACATGAGGCTTATCGAAGAGCGTATCGCCAGCAATGGCGCCAAACTCGACGGCTTTCCCGGCTTGCTGTTCAAGGCCTATCTCTATGGCCGCCATGACGAGGCCGCACTGCCATGCCGGGAGAATCGCTATGCCCCCTTCTATGTGTGGCAAAGCGTCGAGGCGATGCACAGTTTCCTTGCCAGCGAGGGCTTCGCGGCGCTCACCAGGCACTTTGGCTGGCCCCATATCGAGACCTGGCATCTGCTGTCAGCCCAGCAGATGGAGGCGCTTGACCAGGCCAGGGTGGCCATCTTGCGGCGCACCCGCATTGCGCCGCATTGCAGCCTGGCCGAGTTGCACACCGGGGCCATGCTGAGCGGATGGGATGTTTCCCGTTGGCAATGGCTGGAGGTGGATTTCCTGCCGTCGCTGCCGCCGACGATGCCGCCAGGGGCCGACGTCTATCACATTGGTTATCTCGCCAAAGGAGTTCCAGCCTGAGTGGGTAACGACGACATGAGGGGGATCTATGTCCTCACTCGTCATTTGACCTGATGCTTCACCAGCATACGGTGTTAAATCTGGTTTGCAGTGAAGTGCTGGTGTTGAATGCCTGATGGTCGTTGCCAGCCCCATACGATCAAGGTCCTCGTAGGATGTCGGCAGGCAGATTCGAGATGACGGCGCTTGCCAGGCAGGGCATGATCTCGAGACATTGCGTACGGACACACCACCCCGGATAAAGGAGCCAGCATGTATCTGCCATCCCATTTCGAAACGCCCGACCTCGCATCGCTGCATCAACTGATCCTGGCCCATCCGCTGGGGACCCTGATCACCCACGGTGAGCGGGGGCTGGATGCGAACCATCTGCCGTTCGAGCTGGATGCCGGGAGTGGGGAGCAGGGCGTATTGCGCGCCCATGTCGCCCGCAACAACCCGCTCTGGCAAGAGGCCAGCAATGGCGACGAGGTGCTGGTGATCTTCAAGGCCGCGGATGCCTATATCTCCCCCAGCTGGTATCCGAGCAAGCAAGTGCATCACCAGCAGGTGCCGACCTGGAATTACAGCGTGGTACACGCCCACGGCCGAATTCGTATCCACGATGATGCGCGCTTCGTGCGCCGGCTGCTGGCGAACCTGACGCGGCGTCATGAATCCGCCGAGCCTGCCCCCTGGAAGATGGCGGATGCGCCGAGGGAATATATTGAGGCCAGAGTGCAGGCCGTGGTCGGCATCGAAATTGAAATAACCGAGCTGGTCGGCAAGTTCAAACTGAGCCAGAACAAGGAGGCGGCGGATCGTCAGGGCGCGGCCAATACCTTGCAAGATCGCGGGCTGGTAGAGATGGCAGAGTCTATGTTGAGTCCACCACAGTCGCTGCCACAGCAATAGATTATCCCGTCTGGTCTCAATAAAAACGGCAATCCAAGGTTGCCGTTTTTATGTGTTTATTTTCAATCAGGCACTGGCATTGAGCAGCTTGCCGACCCCTTCGCCCTTGCCATTGGGCAGGGTCTGCTTGAAGGCGCTTAGCAGTTGATCCAGGTTCAGATCGCTGCTGCCCAGTGCGCCTTTGAGGGTATCGAGTCTGCTTTGCAGGGCATCCAAGCGGGTGCTTTGGGTGCCGTTGGCGAGCTGGTTGCGGGCTGTGTCTATGGCCTCGGTCAGAGAGTGGCCATTGTTTTCCTGACCCAGGGTCTGCATCAGCTCGCTCATAAACTGGTTGATGGCGGGGCGGTTCTGCTCGCTGTCGGCATCCTTGACCCCCAGCCGCTGGAACAGGCTCTGGACTGTGGGGGGCAGGCGTTCTTCCTGTACCGGCTCAGGTTCGGGCTGGGCTTTGGCGTTGCTGCTCAGCAGATAGCTGCCCAGCTTGAGGGCTATCGAGGCGATGGGAAGCAGGGTGCTGATCATGATGTCACTCTCCGGTACGGCTGATGACAATGACAGAGCAGGGATTGAGCCAGGTTGGCGAAAAATTAAGCAATCGAAGACAGGGTGCTGATCCTGCTGTGAATTTAGTTTTTGGGGCTATAGGGGGAAGGGGAAGGATTGCGGGAGAAGCGGCAAACCCTTGCAGCGCCAGGCTGGCCGGTTTGCCGCCGAGGTCGCCGGATCAGAGGTCCCTGAAGGGGCGACGCTTCTCCTCTTCGATGACGATGGCTTCCAGGTTGGCAATACGCTCCTGCAACTTGTTGATGATCACATCCTGCTTGCCGAGGCGGTCAGTGATGCGGGCATCTCCCAGCTGGTAGCGGGCACGTTTGGTGAGATAGCCGAACAGCATGCTGATAAAGACGATCAGGACTATGCCTGTCCACATGGTCATGAGTGACTCCTTGTCGATAAATACGCGAGAAATGGCTCTGTTGTCTCATACCCGGTGAGGGGCCGCAATGCCCGCTCTGGTGGTGAGCATGAGCCCTGTGATACCCGGGCTTATGCCATCCGTTGCCAGGAACTTGATGCCAGCCATGTTTGTGGTGGTAGCGGGTCTTGTCCCCTCAGACACCCTGCCAGAGGGGGCGTCCGAGCCAGAGTCCCCACAGGGTGAGGTGCAGCAGCACGATAAACCAGAACACCAGCCGGTAGCTGCCCTTCTGGGTTTTGTGGCGCAACCAGTGACGGGCGACCAGGGCCCCGGGCCAGCCACCGCACAGCTCCAGCAGATGGAGGCGAGATTCGGGGATGCGCCAGCCGCCGCGAATGGCCTGCCGCTTGTCGTGGGCGTAGGCCAGTACCGTCAGCAGGCTCATGGTGGTGAGGATGGCGAGCGGCCACCAGTTGGCGTCAACAAGGCCAAGCCAGGCGGTCCAGAGCAGGGGAAACAGGGCGAGCCAGATCACAGTGCCAGCTCCCAGCCACGGGGGGCGTCAGGGCTCAGACTGCGGATCACGCGAGCGGGGTTGCCTACTGCCACCGAGTCGGCGGGGATGTCGCGAGTCACAACGGCGCCAGCCCCTATGATGGAGCGCGCCCCTATGGTGACTCCGGGGCAGATGATTGCGCCGCCGCCGATCCAGCAGTCATCGCCTATATGTACCGGCTTGTTGTAAGCGGTCCAGTTGCGGCGCTCCAGGTAATCCATGCTGTGGGTGGCCGTGTAGATCTGCACGTTGGGGGCCAGCAGCACATGGTTGCCAATATGCACTTCACCCACGTCGAGAATGGTGACGTTGAAGTTGAAGAAGGTCTGCTCACCTATGTGAATATTGCGGCCAAATTCACAAGTGAAAGGAGTGCTTATCCAGCTGGAAGCGGGACAGTGGCCGAACAGCTCGCCGCACAAGCGCTGGCGCAGGGGGTGATCCCCGGCGGATGACGCATTGAGTTGTGCCAGCAGCGCCTGACCCCGGATCCTGTCATTCGCTATCTCCTCGCTCTGGCTATCCAGGGCGCCGCCCGCCAGTATCTTGTCCCAGTCGCTTGCCATGCTCGTCTCTCCTCATGTGCCAAGAGGGGCCAGTATACGCCACCCGTCTTGCAGCGTCAGGCTGTCACTTGCTGCAAGATCAGGCGCTTGGCCAGATGAGCGGCAGGATCAGCAGGGCAGAAACCAGATAGGGTAGCAGCACCATGAGTCCCAGCCGGCGCCCGCCAATACCCAGTGCCAACACACCTTTCACTAGCGAGTTGACCAGCCCTGCCAGCAGTATGCCCCGGGCCGCGACCTCCAGCCCCAGCTCCTTGTGGGAAAGCTGGGAGAGCGACAGGGTAATGGCGTCCACGTCCGTGATCCCCGACACCAGTGCCAGCAGATAGACACCCGAGTCACCCACCCGGCTTTGCAGCAGTGTTGCCATGAAACCTATCAGCGCCAGCAGCAGGCCGAACTTGATGGCGGTGGCGAGATCCAGCGGATTGCTGGTTCTGGGCTGTACGGGCCCGTCGGTCAGCGCTTCCCGCTGGCGCCAGAACCAGAATGCAAAGCCGTAGACAATGACTGCCAGCAGCAGCAGGGGAGCGGCGAGGCGCATCGCCAGCCCCTTGTGGATCAGCAATACCAGCACCAGCAGCCGCACCCACATGGTGGCCCCCGCCAGCAGTATGCCGGTGGCCAGCAGCCGTTCCAGCCCGCCCTGCTCCTTGTTGAGGCGGGCAAACTGCAAGGTGAGAGCGGTGGAGGAGGCGAGCCCCGCCAGCATGCTGGTGAGCACAAGCCCGGCGCGGGTGCCGAGCAGACGCACCGCGAAGTGACCACAAAACGAGATGCCGGCGATCACCACCACCATCAGCCAGATCTTGAAGGGGTTGAAGGCATTGAGGGGCCCCATCTCCTCGTTGGGCAGCACCGGCAGCAGCACCAGGGAGATAAGCAGAAAGCGCAGTGTGGCGTGAAATTCGGTTTCGCTGAGAAACAGCATCCCTTGCTGGATCTTGCCCTTGAGCCCCATCAAGAGAGCGGCCAGCACGGCGCAGGCCACCGCCTCGCTCGGGCTCAGTAGCACGGACATCAGCCCCAGCAGATAAGTGAGCAGCATGGCCACCGAGCTGGTGAGGCCGAACTCCCCCTGCCAGCGCTGGGCCAGCCAGACCGAGAGGCCGCAGCCCATGACCACCGCCAGCAGACCGAGCAGCGGCAGCCAGGGGCCCAGGGTCGGCAACAGCAGGGCGCAGACGCCGCCGAGCAGGCCGATGAGGCCATAGGTGCGCATCCCGGCGATGCGCTGGTTGTCCCCCAGCTGGCGCACTTGCCAGCCACGCTCCAGCCCTATGATGAGGCCGATGGCCAGCGACACCAGGGCGCCATTGACGGGGTCTGCATTGATCCACATAACGACTTCCTTTTCGCTGTGTGATTGCCTTGAACCCATGATGGCACAGGCTGTACCGGGGCAGAGAGGCATGGCTCACAGAGTGTGCGAGTGGGGCCGTGCGGCGGATTGATATGAGCAAAAGAGATAAGCAAAGCGTTATTTCTTGGTTCTCGGCATAACAAGCCCGCGGCATGCTGCATTCAACCCAAGGATATGGAGTATCACCATGAAACTACGAATGACAGCCCTGACCCTGCTCTCCCTGTTGGCCCTCGGTCAGGCCAATGCCGCCGAGATCCGTCTGCTCAACGTCTCCTACGATCCGACTCGCGAGCTGTTCCAGGAGTACAACGCCGCCTTTGCCAAAGAGTGGAAAACCAGGACGGGTGACGATGTTGTGGTGAGCCAGTCTCACGGTGGTTCCGGCAAGCAGGCGCGGGCCGTGGTGGATGGACTGGAGGCGGATCTGGTGTCGCTGGCGCTGGCCTATGACGTCGATGCCATCGCCAAGGAGGGGCTTATCGCCGCCGACTGGCAGAGTCGCCTTGCCAACAACGCATCTCCTTACACCTCCACCATCGTCTTCCTGGTGCGCAAGGACAATCCCAAGCAGATAAAGGATTGGGGCGATCTGGTGCGCAAGGATGTGGCCATCGTCACCCCCAACCCCAAGACCTCCGGCGGGGCGCGCTGGAACTACCTGGCGGCCTGGGGCTATGCCCTGAAGAAAAGCGGCAGTGAGGAGGGGGCCAGACAGTTTGTCGGCGATCTCTACAAGAACGTCAAGGTGCTGGATTCAGGTGCCCGTGGTGCCACCACCAGCTTTATCGAGCGCGGTCTCGGCGATGTCTTGCTGGCGTGGGAAAACGAAGCCCTGCTGGTGCTGGGTCAGGCGGGCAACAGCGACAAGTTTGAACTAGTGGTGCCGTCCGTCTCCATCCTGGCGGAGCCTCCGGTGGCCGTGGTCGACAAGGTGGCCAGGAAGCATGGCACCGAGGCTGTCGCCAAGGGGTACCTTGAGTATCTCTACTCTGACGAGGGGCAGCGCATCATCGCCAAGTATCACTACCGTCCCAGCAATCCGGCGATCCAGAAGGAGACGGCAGCCCAGTTCCCGCAACTGACCCTGTTTACCGTCAAGGATCTGGAAGGGGACTGGGACAAGGCCCAGCAGAAGCACTTCGCCCAAGGCGGGCTGTTTGACCAGATTTACCAGCCGGGCGGCTAAGGCACCCTGCTTCCTTGTGGCATGTTCACCCCGCACTGGCCCCTGTGCCAGCTGATAGGAGCACCAAGATGAACAAGATCCTCCTGGTTCCCGGTCTGCACAACAGTGGGCCGGATCATTGGCAGAGCCGCTGGCATCAATATTTCCCCCACTGGCAGCGGATGGTTGGCCTGCCGTGGGACAAACCGGACCTGACGGTCTGGAGCGCCAAGCTGGCGAGCAAGCTGCGCAGCCGGCGCGGCCGGGCCCATCTGGTGGCCCACTCATTCGGCGCCCTGGCGGCCATCACGGCGGCGCGCCAGCAGCCCGACAAGGTGGCCTCGCTCTTTATCGTGGCGCCGGCGGATCCTGCCCATTTCGGCATAGTGGATGAGGCGCTGGCCGGTTCGCTCAAGGTGTCGGCCCAGCTGGTGGCCAGCCGCAACGATCCCTGGATGAGCTTCGAGCGGGCCGAATACTGGAGCCGGCAGTGGCAGGTGCCGCTGTTTGATGCAGGCGAGGTGGGCCACCTCAATGCCCAGTCCGGCCACGGCGAGTGGCACCAGGGGCTCAACCTGCTCGGCACCCTCTATCGGCGGGCCGAGATGGTGGTGGCGCCGACGCCGGCGGTGTGGGAGCGGCGCGCGGCCCTCAGTTTTCGGTGAAAGGGTTGCCAATACCCGTTCAATTTGCAGAGAAGGAGAGAAAGCACCCGACATGACAACAGCCTGATTTTGATTGCTTGGTACATTGCACGACGCTCCATTTTTTAGGTCTTTTATTTATATAAAAGACCTTTTTTTTCATTTTATGGCGCTAAAAACCAGTGCCGCCCTGGTTAGATAAAAAAGTGCTTAGCAAAGGCGTTATTGGTGTTTGTTGTCTCAAACAGGCGTGCGCAGAATCGCTGTATCGAATGTTTTTCATAACAAACGGAAGCGTTATGCGATTTGGTTCTTACTCCGTCTTGCCAGGCTTTGGTCCGACCCTCGGCTTCAGCCTGCTCTATCTCGGTATCCTGGTACTGCTGCCGCTCTCGGCGCTGGTATTGTTCGCGGTGAACAATCTTACTGCGGGGGAATTCTGGCAGGTGATCGGCTCACCCCGGGTGCTCGCCTCCTTTCGCCTGAGTTTCGGTGCCGCTTTCATCGCGGCGCTGCTGAACAGCCTGTTTGGCCTGATCCTCGCCTGGGTACTGGTGCGTTACAGCTTCCCCGGTCGCCGGCTGGTGGATGCGCTGATCGATCTGCCGTTCGCCATGCCCACCGCCGTCTCCGGTATTGCCCTGTGCGCCATCTTCGCCCCCAACGGATGGATCGGACAGTGGGTCGCCCCACTGGGCATAGAGCTTGCCTACAACCCCATCGGCGTGGTGATTGCCCTCACCTTCATCGGGTTGCCTTTCGTGGTACGCACCCTGCAGCCAGTGCTGCGGGAGGCAGAGACGGAACAGGAAGAGGCCGCCGCCAGCCTGGGGGCTGACCGCTGGCAAACCTTTTTGCGGGTGTTGTGGCCAACCCTGATCCCGGCACTGCTCACAGGTTTTGCCCTGGCGTTTGCCCGTGGCGTGGGGGAGTACGGCTCCGTCATCTTTATCGCCGGCAACCTGCCCATGGTTTCCGAAATTGCCCCCCTGATGATCATGAGTCATCTGGAGGAGTACGACTATGCAGGTGCTTCTGCCATCGCCGTGGTCATGCTGCTGGTCTCATTTATTTTGTTATTGCTCATCAACAAGTTGCAGGCCTGGAGCTGGGCACGCATAGGAGGGACTCGCGTATGAGCGCATCCAACTCGACACTGGATCTGGTCCAGGGTGTGGCGCCAGCCCCGCTGGCCCGCCACCCTTCCGTCACGCGTGAGCCCGTCTGGGTCAAATGGCTGCTCATTGCCCTTGGACTGGGCTGGTTTGCCGCTCTGCTGCTGTTGCCGCTGGCCACCGTCTTCATTCAGGCGCTGAGCCCGGGGATCGCCTTCTTCTGGCACGCCATCAGCGAGCCGGATGCCCTGAGCGCCCTGGGCTTGACCGCCCTGGTCACGCTTTGCGCCGTGCCCCTCAACCTGCTGTTCGGGCTGGCGGCGGCCTGGGCCATAGCCCGCTTCCGCTTCCCCGGTCGGCAGCTGCTCATCACACTCATCGACCTGCCGTTCTCTGTCTCGCCGGTGATCGCCGGGCTCATGCTGGTGCTGCTGTTCGGCAGTCGCGGCTGGTTTGGCGATTGGCTGAGCGAGCACGACATCAAGGTCATCTTCGCCACCCCGGGCATCATTCTGGCCACCACCTTCATTACTGTGCCCTTCGTGGTGCGCGAGCTGCTGCCCCAGATGGAGGCCCGTGGCCCGGAAGAGGAGGAGGCGGCCATCATGCTGGGGGCGAGCGGTCTGCAGATGTTCTGGCGTGTCACCCTGCCCGGTATCCGCTGGAGCCTGATGTATGGCCTGCTGCTCTGTACCGCCCGGGCTGTGGGGGAATTTGGGGCTGTCTCAGTGGTCTCCGGCCATATTCGCGGCCAGACCAATACTCTGCCGCTGCATATCGAGATCCTCTACAACGAGTACCAGACCGGCGCCGCCTTCGCGGTGGCAAGCCTGCTGGCCCTGTTCGGGATCTTCACCCTGCTGGGCGAAACCCTGCTGGCCCGGCTACGTGTGCAGCCTGACAAGCCCCACTGATATTGCGAGAGAGGCACGGCTGCGCGAGCTGCCGGGCCCCATACCCCATTGATCTCGATATAACGATTATTGAAAAGAGGCATCTATGAGCATTCAGGTTCAAGGGCTCAACAAGCATTTCAACCAGTACGCGGCGCTGGCCGACATCAACCTCGACTTTCACGATGGCGAGCTGGTGGCGCTGCTGGGCCCCTCCGGCTGTGGCAAAACCACCTTGCTGCGCATCATAGCCGGGCTGGAGCAGGCCGACTCTGGCCACGTCATCATCCGCGGTGAGCATGCAACCGACCTTGATGTGCGTGAGCGCAACGTGGGTTTCGTGTTCCAGCACTACGCCCTGTTTCGCCACATGACGGTGTTCGAGAACGTGGCATTCGGCCTGCGGGTCAAGCCGAGGTCAGAGCGTCCCACCGAGGCTGTCATCCGCGCCCGGGTCAAGGAGCTGCTGGATCTGGTGCAGCTCAGCCATGTGGCCGATCGCCACCCGACCCAGCTCTCCGGCGGTCAGCGCCAGCGGGTCGCCCTGGCCCGCGCCCTGGCGGTGCAACCCAAGGTGCTGCTGCTGGATGAGCCCTTCGGTGCCCTCGATGCCCAGGTACGCAAGGAGCTGCGCCGCTGGTTGCGCGAACTGCATGACGAGCTGCATGTCACCAGCCTGTTCGTGACTCACGATCAGGAGGAGGCGCTGGAGGTAGCGGATCGGGTGGTGCTGATGAACGCCGGCCGGGTCGAGCAGATAGGCACGCCGGCCGAGGTCTATGACCAGCCCGCCAGTGCCTTTGTGCACAGCTTTCTCGGCAGCGTGAACCTGTTTCGCGGTCGGGTGGCAGGTCAGGGGCTTGGCATCGGCGAACAGTGGCTGGGAGGCCCCATCAGCTCCCATCTGGCGGAGGGCAGCGCTGCGATCGCCTATGTGCGTCCCCACGAGCTGGAGATAGTGCCTGCAGATGCAAGCGGGGGGATCCGCGCCACCATCACCCGACTGCTGCCCATGGGGCCCCGTATCCGGGTGGAGTTGCGTGGCATTGGGGATACAAACGGTGCACACTTCGAGGCCGAATTGAGCAAAGAGGCGGCCAGGGCATTTGCCCCGGGGCAGGGGGTGCGACTGGTGGCCAGGCAGGCCCAGCTCTATCCGGACTACCAGATTTGATGGCCAGGGTTTGCATCCAGGCGAGAGCGACTCGCCGCCATCCTATGCCAACCGACAGGATCAGGGTGTGACTCTCTTATCGCGATAACAGTATCAGGCTTGCAGTCCGGCACAGGGTCGGGCTGGCAATAACAAAAACGGCGGCGGGACCAACCCGACCGGCCAGTCAGCGCAGGAGGCGATGGCGTGAATTTTCAGCAGTTACGCATTATACGGGAGGCGGCGCGGCGGGATTACAACCTGACCGAGGTGGCCAATGCCCTGTTTACCTCCCAGTCCGGGGTCAGCCGCCATATTCGCGAGCTGGAGGAGGAGCTGGGGATAGAGCTGTTCATCCGCTATGGCAAGCGGCTGCTCGGCATGACGGAGCCGGGCAAGGAGTTGCTGGTGATCGCCGAGCGCATTCTCAATGACGCCAACAATATCCGCAAACTGGCCAGCACCTTTGCCAACCGCGAGTCCGGCAGGCTGCTGGTGGCAACCACCCACACCCAGGCCCGTTACGCCCTGCCGCGGGTGGTGAAGGCGTTTCGCGAACAGTTTCCGCTGGTGCAACTGGAGCTGCGTCAGGGCAGCCCTGAGGAGATAGTGCGGCTGGTGCAGACCGGCGAGGTGGATATCGGCATCAGCAGCGAGCGGCTCGACAAGAGCGAAGGGGTGGTGGCGTTTCCCTACTACCGCTGGCACCACAACATAGTGGTGCCCGAGCAGCACCCCCTCACCGCCGAGCGGGAGCTGACCCTAGCGGCGTTGGCACACTGGCCCATCATCACCTATCAGGCCGGCTTGACCGGACGGGCGCGGGTGGATGAGGCGTTTGCCGAAGCGGGGATCACGCCGCAGATATTGCTGACTGCCCAGGATTCGGACGTCATCAAGACCTATGTCGAGCTGGAGATGGGGGTCGGCATATTGGCGGACATGGCATTCGATACCCAGCGCGACAGGGGGTTGGTGCAGCTTGACGGCAGCCGGCTGTTTGCGCCACACACCGCCTGGATCGGGCTCAAGCAGGGGCAGTTCCAGCACAATTTCGCCTGGCAGTTTATCCAGCTCTGCAATCCGGAGCTGGCGCTGGCAGACATTCAGGCCCGCGCCATGGGCGGTGAGCCTGTCATCGACTACCAGATCTGAACCTTGCCAGACGATGTGAAACGGGGAGCCAGTGGCTCCCCGTTTTGTTTATTGCGTTATCACTCTGTGCCGGGTCAGTTCAAGGCAATCCAGGCATCCTGCCAGTTGGTGCCAATACCTGGCTCATACTGGGTGGCGCTGGCCGACCACTGGCTGCACCAGCCTCGGTAGGGGAAGGGCTTGCACTGATAGACCTTGCCGTTCTTGGGTTGCAACACCTTGGTGCCGTCCGTGTAGGAGGTCAGTCCCTGCGGGAAGGTGAACTGGTAGTCACCGCTGGCGGCCGGATCCTTGAGCATCAGGTCCAGGGTTTGTTGCAGGGCTTCGCCACCCGCCTTCGGCTTGGCCTCGATCACCAGCTGATGGTGGCCGGCGCTAAGCCCGGTGAGCGGCATGGTGAAGCTCTGGCTGCTGTCCTTGATATCGGCGGCAGACTGGCCCCTGGCCACACCCCCGTGGTCATACAAGGTATTGGTGACAGTCAGATCCCCCTGGGCAGTGATGGTGAAGTCGAGGGTCACCTTGCCGTCGTCGAGCAGGTATTCACTCTCCAGACCGCTCACGCTGATGTCGTTGCCCACCGGCGGTTGCAGCTGTTCGAGCTGGATCTCGACCCGCTCCAGCGTGCTGCCGGCCTTGAAGTAGACCGTGTTCTGGCCGTAGACGGGGTTGAACTGGCCTTCACCGCTCTGCTGGCCGGCGCGGATCTGGCTCTGCTCTGCATTGATCTTGCTCGCCAGGGCGTGGGTCCAGTTGTTCTTCTGGCCCTGCTCCGGGCTGGCGATGGTCAGCTCGGTCTGCAGATCGGGGCGCACGCCGTTGGCGTCGAACACCAGAGCTCTGGCCTTGTCACCGGCCGCCAGATCGGTGGAGGGATAAATGGTGCCCCCCTGGCTCCAGCTCAAGGGGGGCTGGGTGCCGCCCTTGAAGTTGGCATCGATCAGGTTGTAGAAGCTGTTGCTGGTATCGCCCACTTCCCACACCCCCAGGATCAGCTGATAACCGGTGCGCTCCGGCAGGTTGCAGTTGTGGGTGACCTGCTTGGGCGGCTGTACCATGTTGCCATCCACCACGCAGAAAGGGGTGAGATCGAAGGCGGCACGGGTCAGCGGCTGGTTCGGGTTCCAGTCCTGTTTGGTGAGGTAGTAACGCCAGTTGCGGGTGACATGGTTGGCGGTGAAGGTCCAGCTGATGGCGAATGGCCCGGCCTGTACCTCGCGGCGGGTCCAGCGGTCGCTGGTCTGGGCGTTGAGTTCACTCCAGTTCGGGCTGCCCGCCGAGGCAATCTGACCATCCTGAGGGCCGGATTGCGGGAAACCGGAGGGGCCTTCCACGCTCTGGGGCTCCCACTGCACTGCGCCACACTGGCTGTTGCCACCGGTCTTGCACAGATAGTTGCGCGATTCCGGCTGACTGATGTAGCCGTGGGCGAGAACGCCACCACTGGCCAGCAGCGCAAGCGCTGCCGCGACGTGATTGAGTTGGATTTTTGCTGCCATACATTCCTCTGTTCGATAGATGTGGGCAGTCAAGTTGGCAGGGGAGTTCCCCGATACACACTTGCGTGTGGCAACCCCGCTATCCTGGACGACATGTCTTTAGACCGGAGGCTTTGCGTCCTGGCCTTTCAACCAGTTTGCCAAATGACTACATAAAGGGTCATGGTGTCGCGTATTGCGACACCATCATCATGGCCAATTTTGATTAGTTAATTAAGTGTAAATGTTTACAGCTTGACTCATCGGAGTAGAGCTAAAAATTAACGTTATGTTTTTAATGGATTATTTAATCGTCTCATCACACCGAATGTCGGTCATCATGTCGATAAGATGCAAAAATTCGACATTTTTCATCCATGAAAAAATCCTCTGCCAGCCGGGCTGACAGAGGATGGAGTGCGACAAGGCGAGACGATTCAGTGGCGCGCGCGGGGGCGTTCGGCCTGATGTGATTGCTGATGCAGCGGGGCCAGCCGCTGTGCCAGGGTCTGATCGATGGCAGTGCCGAGTTTGAACACCGCCAGTCGCTCATCCAGACTGCGGGAGAGGTCTGCCAGCAGCTCGCTCTCTTTCGCCAGATAGGTGGCGGATTGTGACATCTCCTGGGCCGAATCATTGATGCCGCTGACGTTGCGGTTCATATCCTCGGCCACCACGCTCTGCTGTTCCGCCGCTGTGGCTATCTGGATCGCCATGTCGCTCACATGCTGGATGTGGTTGACGATGAGGGAGAGATCCTGCCCTGCCTTTTCGGACTGGCTGACGCTGCTCTCCGCCAGCTTGCGGCTGGCATCCAT
Organism: Aeromonas sp. 2HA2; assembly: GCF_029237345.1. Taxonomy (NCBI): domain Bacteria; kingdom Pseudomonadati; phylum Pseudomonadota; class Gammaproteobacteria; order Aeromonadales; family Aeromonadaceae; genus Aeromonas; species Aeromonas sp. 2HA2. The sequence goes on from NZ_JAACGB010000002.1 coordinate 226,519, forward strand.
GGCACTGGCGGCGGTCACTGCCCGCTGCTGCAGCTGGGCTATGGTGCTCTGTATCTCCTCGGTGGACTGGCGGGTGCGGCTCGCCAGTTGGCGTACCTCGTCGGCGACCACGGCAAAGCCGCGTCCCTGTTCCCCGGCCCTGGCTGCTTCAATGGCGGCGTTGAGGGCCAGCAGGTTGGTCTGCTCGGAGATGGCGCTGATGACGGCGGTCACCTCGCTTATCTGCATCACTCCCTCCTTGAGCTGATTGACCTGCTGGGTGGCCTGTTCCACCTCGGTGGCCAGCGCCTGTATGCCATTGACACTGGCATGCACGTCACGGTTGCCCAGCCCGGCCTCGCTGGTGGCTTCCTGGGTATCCCGGGCGGTATTTTCGGCGTGACCCGCCACATCGGCAATGGTGGCGCTCATCTCGTTCATGGCGGTGGCGAGCTGGGAGAGTTGATCCCGCTGGCTGTTGACCGCCTGATTGGTCTCCTCTGCCGAGGAGGCGATCCGCAGGGCGGCATCTGCCACGTTGCGGGCCCCCTGGCTGGCCTCGATCAGGGCGTGACGAATGGCGTCGAGCCCCTGGTTGGTGCAGGCGGCGACGACCCCCATTTCATCCTTGCCGTGTACCGGTATGCTGATCACCAGATCCCCGGCCGCCACCTGCTGCATGGCTCGCTTGATCTCGGCCAGGGGATTGACGATGGAGCGGCTGATGGCAAACCCCAGCAGCCCCATTAGCAGGATCACCAGCAGGGTGGCGCCGCCCATCAGCTGGTACTGGGACCAGATGGTGGCCTGAATGTCCTGCAGCAGTACGCCAGAGCCCAGGATCCAGCCCCAGGGCTGATAGCCGGCGACCAGCGACATCTTCTGGGCGGCATCACCGGAGGGTCCTATCCATTGGTATTCAAGGCGGCCATGCTGGCCCCCCTTGCCGAGTTCCACCATGCGTTGCCAGTGATCCCCGGCTGTCTCGGCGCCGCTCTGGCCCATCTGCTGGCCAACCAGTTCCGGTTTGACGGGGTGTACCACAACGTGGCGAGTTTCATCGAGTACGAACAGATAGTTGTCGCCATCGAAGCGCATGCTGTTGAGCATGGCCTTGGCTTCTGCCTGAGCCTGTGCGGCGGGCAAGGTGGTGGCGAGTGACTGGATGCGGCTCATGGCGAGATCCAGCACGGCCTGCAGCCGGGCCTCCCGCTCACTCATCAGATTGCGATGCAAGGCACTGGCCGAAATAAGCAGCAGTGCGATGAAACCGACTAGCGCCAGTGAGAGCAGCAACATCAATTTGCGGCTCACAGCGATATCACCAAGCTTGAACATAAGGTCTCCCTGATTTCCCTGTGGGTCTTGTTGTGGCCAGACATGACAATGGCCCTGATTACTTGGCTGTTAACATTTAATTAACTTTCAATGGTTTGTGGTGACTGAATGCTAATTGAGTGTTTTGACAACCAGTATAGCCAGCAGACAGAAACCGTCGCTTTTGGTAGCGTGGTTGTGCGCATCCCGGCGCATCATTTGCCAAAAAATGTGAATGGCTTGGCATTTCACCAAAAAGGAGCGGGCACCCGTGCGGGTCAGCCCCATACAAGAGGGAATTTATGCATTCCATTGCCAGGAATTATTTGAATCAGCTCAATGCCGATTACCTGCAGGTACACAGGCGCAAGGAGGACCTGTTCTGGTCCACCTACATGGGCACCAGTGATGATCAGGCAGGTTTCACCGCCGCCGAGCAGGCCTGCAAGGCGTTTTGCGCCAACCCGGCCCGACTGCCGGAGCTCAGAGAGATGCTGTCCCAGGCCGAAGAGGCGGATCTCAAGCGTGGTCTGGGGGGCTGGATTGCCTTCTTCGAGTGCAACGTCATCGAGGATCCGGCTGCCGCCGCCCTGATGGACGAGCTGGTGGCGGCCGAGGCCGCGCTGTTTGCCCGTCGCCGGGAGCTGAAACTCGGCTTGCTGGATGAGCAGGGTCAGCAGGTCGTCGGCAGTCTGCCCGCCGCCAGCACCTCCCTTGCCGCCAGCCCGAACGAGGCGGTGCGCCAGAGCGCGCTGGCCATGTTCCATACCCTGGAGCAGTGGGTGGTCGACAACGGCTTTCTCGAGGTAGTGGCGATCCGCAACCGCTTCGCCCGTGCCATGGGGTATCGCGACTATTTCGATTACAAGGTGCGCAAGAACGAGCAGATGAGCCCGGAACAGCTGTTTGCCGTGCTGGATGATTTTATCGCCCGCACCGAGCAGCGGGTGCAACAGAGTCTGGCAGAGCTGAAAAGCGCCAAGGGAGAGGCGGCGCTGCTGCCCCACAACCTGCGCTATTTCGTCAGCGGCGACGTGACCCGCCAGCTCGACCCCTATGTGCCTTTCTCGCGGGCGCTGAAGGACTGGGTCGAGAGCTTCCGCCGGCTCGGCATCCAGTATCGGGATGCGACTCTGACCCTGGATCTGCTGACCCGGGAGGGGAAATACGAGAACGGCTTCTGCCACGGCCCTGTGCCCAGCTTCTGGCAGGAGGACAAGTGGGTTCCCGCCGTGGTCAACTTCACCAGTCTGGCCAACCCGGCTCAGGTGGGCAGCGGCTGGAGTGGCCTCAATACCCTGTTCCACGAGGGGGGCCACGCCGCTCACTTTGCCAATGTGACTGGCAACGCCCCCTGCTTTTCACAGGAGTTTCCACCCACCTCCATGGCCTATGCCGAGACCCAGTCCATGTTCTGCGACAGCCTGCTGGACGATGCGGACTGGCTCAAGCGCTATGCCAGGAACGCGGCGGGAGAGGTGATCCCAGATTCGCTCATCAAGGCCATGATAGCGGCGCGTCAGCCGTTTCGTGCCTTCAACGAGCGCCAGATAGCGCTGGTTTCCTACTTCGAGCGGGATCTTTACGCCATGGAGGAGAGCGAGCGCACTCCGGACGCCGTGCTGGCGTTGGCCCGTCAGTGGGAGCGCAAGATACTGGGGACAGAGAGCCCGAGGCCGCTGCTGGCCATTCCGCATCTGCTGAATCAGGAGTCGGCTTGTGCCTATCACGGCTATCTGCTGGCACTGATGGCGGTGGAGCAGACCCGCGCCTATTTCCTTCAGCGCGATGGATACCTCACCGACAACCCGCGCATCGGACCGGATCTGGCGGCTCACTACTGGGGGCCGGGCAACGGCATGACCCACGATGAGACGTTGCAGAGCCTGACCGGCGAGGGATTCAGCGCAGTGCCGCTGGCCGAGGTATGCAACCAGAGCGTGGCCGACGCCTGGGCGCAGGCCCAAGCCTGCATGGCGGCGGCGCAGCAAAGGCCGCCGGCCGGTGAGGGGGCGCCCCTCAATGCCCGCATCCGGGTGGTGCATGGCACTGAGCTGATTGCCGACAACAGCGAGTCGGAGGCGCGCATGCTGGCGGACTTCGAGGGCTGGATCCGGCGCCAGAGCGAAGTCGAGCCCGCCACCCTGGGCTAGATGAACCCCGCCTGCAAAAGAGCCCTGCCAATTGGCAGGGCTCTCTCTTTATATGGCGAGCGAGTCGATTACATCGTCAGCAGGGTGACCGGCTTGCCCTTGAGGGCGACGAGCAGGTGCTTGCCCGGCAGTTTCTGGCCATCGAGCATGATGGAGCTGTTGCTGAAGTTGGCGACCAGCCGGCTGCCATCCGAGAATCGGGTCTCCTGCACCCGGCCCACCCCGTCGCGCCAGCGAAATCCCACCAGCGCCTTGTCCCACAATGCCTCGTGCAGCGGCGCGAATTGATCGCTCAGTCTGACCAACTCGGGCAGACGGCTCTCCAGGGTGCTGCGGCTCAGGTTGACCAGCGGCGGTGTGTTGTAAAGCAGGCCGAGCAGGGCGCGCTCCTCCTTGATGCCCGGAAACTTGAGGTTGTCCAGCAGCCAGTGATGGCTGTTGAGCACAGAGTCGTGGAACACAGCCTGATAGAGGGGCAACCTGTCCGCCGGATTGAACACGGTTTTCAGGTAGCGTGGCTTGAGGCGCGCGGGCTGAAAGAAGACCTGCGGCGCTTCGTCCGGCCACCACTTGCCGAGGTAATAGGGGGACTTGGCCTGCTTGCGCATGCTGGCATCCTGCCAGCCGAACCCCCAGCTCTGGATGCCGTGGGCAAACATCAGCGGCTTGCTGGTGAGGGCATTGCCATCCTCCGAGCCCAGCACCAGCCCGAGCCGCTCTCCCACCCAGGCCATGCGGGCATTGCGGGCGGCGATCATCGCCTGGCTGCCCTGTTGATGGGCCGGGTTGTAATCGTTGGAAGCCATGGCGGTGCCGTCCACGTCGAGGAACAAGCTGTTGATGCCGCTGGCTTTGGCCAGCTCGCTCATGCGGCTCTTGGCGAAGGGCAGGGTGCAACCGGGATTGAGGTAGGCTCCCTCGCCACCAAAGCCAGGTTTGGGTTTGCCGTTGGCCTCCATGATGGCGCAGCGCTTGCCGATCTTGGGAGGGATCTGGGCGGTGAGCCAGCTGTCGTTGCTGCCGGGAAGGATGGCGGTATCGTAGGAGTCATAGCTGCCCACCAGATAGCCCAGGCGCTGGGCGGCGGTGACGGCATAACCCTGTTGCAGGGCCGCCGTCCATTGCGGGGTGCCGAGCCAGAGCTTGTGCAGTCCCGCCTGTTGCAGCGTCTCTATCACAGGCAGTGACAGGCCCTGTCCCCAGCGAGTCTGCGCAACCAGCAGATCTCCCAGCTGACCCCTGACCCACTGCTGGCGCAGGGCCAGCACCTTGCTCTGGCTGACGGGGCCCTGCTGGGCGGGCAGGGGGAGCTGGCTGGCAATCAGCCGGTTGAGCCCGGCCATGATCAATGTCTGCTGCCAGGGTTCGGGAGCCGTTGTGGCCAGCGCTTCCCGCTCCTCGCCGCTGAACGCTTGCAGCCAGGCCAGCTTTTGATTGAGTCTGGCCTGCAGGCCAGGCCAATCCTTCACATCCTGTCGATCCAGCAGGGCATCTCCCCACAGATAGACATGGCTGGCACCAATCAGGCGGCGGCCAGCGGGGATCCGGGCAAACTTGTCGGCGAGGGATTGCCACTCCCCCTCGGCCTGCAGCCACTCCCGGTAGCGACGGGCCCCTGCCAGCCAGTCATCCCCCACGCTCAGACGCACCACCATGGGAGCCTGCTGGTTGAAGCTGCTGAATTCGTGGCGGGCGCTCAGTTGCAGGCGCCCCCCCTTGCGGGTGAAGTTGAGCTGGTTGTCGTAGGGGGTTTGCAGGATCCAGCTGTAGGTCTGTTTGCCTGCATCCTGGCTCCACAGCGGCAGCTTGAGGTCGTAATGGGTGTTGAGTTCAGCCAGTTCGTCGCCGACATAGCCGAGCCAGTCGCTGTCACGCACCGAGAAGCGGCTGCCCTCGCCAAAGGCCATGGAGAGGTGGGTCTGGTTTTTCGGCAGGCTGTACCAGGCCAGCTGACGGGGTGTGTCGCTGACAAGGATCAGCAGCAGATCATCACCGTCCAGTTTGACCTCGACCCTGGCGTCCTGGGCAGGCCAGTGCCAGCTGGCCTCTTGCTCACCCCGGGTCAGCTTGTCGACCTGACGGGCGGGTTGGCCGGCACTGACCGGCACCTTGTTGACCGAGATGGCCAGGGTATCGGGGGCGATGCGATAGCTCAGCGTCTCCCCTTGCAGTATCAGGGGGGCGGCGGCCAGAGGCGCCGCCAGCAGTGAAATCAGCAGGCAGCCCAGTACTGGCGCCTTTATCCGTAAACCCTTCATTCAAGATCCTTGGCCAAGTCGATGGCATCAGGGTACGCCCTTGCCCGTTCTGCGGTACAGCCAAATTTGCCCGCACCAGCGGCGGCAAGCCCTGGCCTCTTGCCAGGGGCCAGAAGCGGTTGAGGTCGATGATTTCCTGTCAGGGAGGTTATCAGATGGGGCTTGTTTGTGGTCGTGACGTAGTCTGTCGTAGTCAGCCAATACTGGATTCGGATGCGCCAGATTCGCTGCAGGGGGCAATCAAGGGGGGAAGCTTAACCCCATTGCTTGATGGACCATCGATGCAGGCCAATCAAAATGGAATTCTGTTAATTACCTCAATAGTAATAGTGAAAAATTGAGTCCACAGGGACAGGCAACAGACGGTGGCTTATCGAGAATGGTTCCTGTCTGACTCGATTGACTAACTCGCCCACCGCTGCAGAATTGGCCGCCTCGCCACCCCCGATGCGAATCGGGTTCGGAAAGTCACAGGTCTCTTCCCGGAGACAGCTGGACCGCGCATTGAGGAAGGCGTTGGTTCATCCCTCGCCTTTCACCATCACAACCGCACATCCGTCAGGAAGTCACCCTGCGTTGCCACGGCAGCAGGGTCGGACATATGTGCGTAATCGTCAGGGCATTCAAGGACCGATCTGCCCGGCGCGTGTCAAAGGTGGAATGTTGCGAATGAATCGCATCTTTTGGTTATTGGCGCTCTTGCCCCTGTTGGTGTTGGCTGGCGGAGTGGATAGCGTACGGGAAGCCTGGGTCATCCAGGCCAGGGCAGGGGAGCTTGACGCCGCGGCGCAAGGACTGGATGCCCTCTATCGACAAACCGGCGACGGCAAGGTGCTGGACGATCTGATCGCCGTGCAGCTGTGGCGCGGTGATCGCAAGGGGGCGCTGGCAGCCTGCGCCCCCTGCGAGTTCAGTCCCATTGCCAACAGCACGCTGGAAGGGGTGGCCCGCGCCGCCCGGGACGAGAAGCGCTACTTTGAGGCGATCAGCTATTACCGGGTGTTGCAGGGGCGTGACCCGGGCAATCCCACCGGTTGGCTTGGCCTGTTTCTCACCGCCAGCGATCAGGGCAACCGTGTGCTGGCCCATCAGGCGGCAGGAGAGTACGAGGCCCGTTTCGGTCGCGATCGGGCCGTGCTGGAGGCGCGTATCTATGCCGCCCGTCAGGCCGAGGATCCCATGGGGGAGATGCTGGCCCGCCAGCAGTGGCTGGCGCTGGAACCCGGCAACAGTAAACAGGTGCTGGCGCTCTATCGGGTAGCGGTGAGCCTGGGGGCGGGTCCCGCCGCTGCCGACTTGATGGGGCAGTATCCTGCCCTGTTCAAGCCGGTGGATCGGCTCTGGCTCGACTACTACCAGGCGGTCAATTTGCTGCGGATCTCGGCGCAGACCGAGGATCCGGCGCTGGCTCGCACTTCCCTCACTCACACCCTGGCCCTGCAGGACAAGATCCTGGCCCGGGCTCCCCGCGATCATGTGCTCTACCTCAGTGCCCGCCGTGATCTGGTGGTGACCCTGGTTGCCCTCGGTGAGTTTGCCCAGGCGGAGCGGGAGTCTGCCGCCCTGCAAGCCGAGGGGCCGCTGCCGGAATACGTGCAGGAGGCGCGGGCCGATGCGCTGGTTGGGCTGGGGCGAGTGGACGAGGCTTCCCTTATCTATCGGCAACTGGCGACCCCGCAGCGGGCCAAAGACAAGACGCTGCTGGAGAAGCGTTTCTACGCCTACTCTGATGCGGAGCGTTACGGCGCCGCCCAGGGGTTGCTGGCGGGTTGGCAGGAGCCGCCGACTCGCTGGGATTTCACCGGCAATATGCGCATGCCCAACGATGACTACGAGAAGGTGCTGCAGCTCAGAACCCTGCTGCTGGCCTGGCGGGGTCAGGCCGGGCAGGCAGAGGCGCAGCTGGAAGGCTGGCTGAAAACGGCCCCTGCCAATCCCTGGCTCTGGTTGCAGCTGGGGGACATCCGCCGTTGGCGCGGTCACCCGGATGGCGCCGAGCAGGCCTATCAGCAGGCGGTGCGCTGGCTGCCGACTGGCCGTACCCGACTCGCCGAGCCGGGTCGCCTCCACGCCCGCCTCGATCAGGGGCAGTGGCAACAGACACCGCAGGCGGTGCGGGCCCTCGGCAACCTGACCAAGGATCGCCGGGACTTGCAACAGCGGCTGGCTCTGGAGCAGGCCCCCATGCTGACCACTGAGCTGACCCATGGTCGCAATGAAGGGGGCTCGGTACAGGCCAGTCGTGACTGGAGTTACGACAGCCGCTTTTACAGCGCTCGCAATGATGGCGGTGATCGGCTGTTTGTCCGTCGTCAGGGCAGCTTCGGTGAATTTGACGGGCAGCCGGAGCGTGCCGCCTACAGCGGGCTCGGGGCCGAAGTCTCCTTCTATCCGCTGCTGTTGACCCTAGAAGGGGGAATGGGCAGTGAGCTCAATCACAAGGGCTATCTGTGGAGCCGCCTCGACTGGCGGTTGGGCGATCGCTGGACCCTGGGTGCTGCCATCAACCTCAACAGCGCCGATACCCCGCTGCGGGCGCTGGCTCGGGGCAACTACGCAGATCAATATCAGCTCGATCTGGGTTGGCGCCAGGACGAGACCCGGGAGGCGGGCCTGCGGCTGGAACGGATGGACATCAGTGATGGCAATCGGCGGCTCACCGCCTCCGGCTGGCTGCGTCAGGATCTCTGGCGTCGGGATCGCTGGTGGTTCGACACCACACTGCGGGCTGCCACCTCCCGCAACGAGGCGGTGGCGGTGGATTACTTCAATCCCCTGCGGGATCGCAATCTGGAGCTGGAACTGGCGGGGCGTTACCGGCTGCCGCTGGATGGCCGTCGCGCCCTGCTGCAGAGCCTTGTCATCGGCGGCAATCAGTACTGGCAGCAGGAGTATGGCGGCAACCCGGGCTGGCAACTCAGCTATCGCCACGACTGGGTGTTCTCCCCCGCACTGAGCCTGGGCTATGGCCTGGGCCGGCGCCAGGCCGTCTACGACGGCAACCCCGAATATGGAAATTTCGTCTTCGCCAATCTGCAATGGAGTTTCATGTGATGAGACGCTGGCTTGCCCCTCTTTTCCTGTTGTTGTCCGTGCTCATGCCACTGGCCGCACAGGCTGCCCGTCAACCCGATGACTATGTGGTGCTCTGCTACCACGATATCGTCGATCTGAAATTGACCCCCAACCTCAAGCTCTACCCCCAGACCATACGGCGCGACACCCTGATCCGCCACTTCAACTGGATCAAGCAGCAGGGCTATCACCCGGTCAGCTTCCAGCAGGTGCTGGATGCCAAGGCTGGCAAGGCAGCCCTGCCGGAGAAGGCCATTCTGCTCAGCTTCGACGATGGCTACGAGAGCTTCTACCGGCTGGTCTACCCGCTGCTCAAGCTCTACAACTACCCGGCTGTCTATGCCCTGGTGGGCAGCTGGCTGGATGTGCCTGACGACAAGCTGGTGCCCTATGGCAACGACAGGCTGCCGCGCAGCTACTTCGTCGGCTGGCCGCAGATCCGCGAGATGCAGGCCTCCGGACTGGTGGAGATAGCCTCCCACACCTTCGCCTCCCACTACGGCTTGCTCGCCAATCCCCAGGGCAATGTGCAGCCGGCGGTGACCACGGCGGGCTGGAGTCCGGCCGGTTACGAAACCATGGCGGACTATCAGGTGCGGGTTAAAGCCGACTTCGATGCGTCTGTCCGCCAGCTCAAGGAGCAGACCGGCCGGGCACCGCGCATCATGGTCTGGCCCTATGGTGCCTTCAACCAGACGGCGCTGAACCTGGCCCGTGACAGCGGCATACCCTACAGCTTCACCCTGATTGAGGGGCTCAACACCCTGGGGGATTCCGGAGCCACTGTGCGCCGTTATCTGCTGGAGGAGGACACCAGCCTGGAGACTCTGGACGAGATCATGGGAGGCAATACCTGGGAGCGGCAGGAGGAGCGACTGGTGCACGTGGATCTGGACTATGTCTATGACAAGGATCCGCTGCAGCTGAACAAGAACATCGACCTGCTGCTGGAGCGGATCAAGGGATACGGCATCACCACCGTCTATCTGCAGGCCTATGCCGATGACAACGGTGACGGGGTAGCGGAGGCGCTCTACTTCCCCAATCGTCACATGCCGGTCAGGGCGGATCTGTTCAATCGGGTCGCCTGGCAGCTCAAGACCCGGGTCGGGGTCAAGGTGTATGCCTGGATGCCGGTAATGGCCTATGACATGGGGCCGAACCACACCTATGTGACCGACAGTCGCACCGGCGCCCCCGCCAGGGGGCAGTATCTGCGCCTATCACCCTGGGATGCAGCCAGCCGTCAGCTGCTGCTGGATATCTACGAGGATCTCGGTTTTTACACCAAGTTCGACGGCCTGCTGTTCCACGATGACGCCTTCCTCAGCGATTACGAAGGGCCCATGCCGCTGGCGCGCTCCCCCCAGGCCCTGCGGGCTCAGGGTGAGCACAAGACTGATTTGCTGATCGACTTTACGCTGGCGCTGCGTGACGCTGCTGCCCGTTATCGCCAGGGAGGGGCTGACGGCCTCAAGACAGCCCGCAACATCTATGCGGCACTGGTGACCGAGCCTGACGCCCAGCAGTGGTTTGCCCAGAGCATGGCAGCGTTCGCCAAGGCCTATGACTACACGGCCGTGATGGCCATGCCCTACATGGAACAGGCAGAAAATCCGGATGAGTGGCTGGCCCGGCTGGCGGAAACATCCCTGGCCCAGGTGCCGGCCGAGCGGCTGGTGTTCGAGCTGCAAAGCCGCAACTGGCGCACCGATCAGCCGATCCCGGATGAGGAGCTGGCGCGCTGGATGCAGATCATCCAGCGCAAGGGGGTGAAAAACTTCGGCTACTACCCGGACGATTTTCACAACAATCAGCCGGATCCCGCCGTGCTGAAGCTCGTCTTCTCGGTGCAGACCCAGCCTCAGCCAGTCCAGCTGCCGGTGGCTCCCGCCGTGCCCGTCAGTGCGGCCATGGCCACACAAGCGGGGGCGGCACGGTGAGCGGATTTCTCTCAGGCATTGCGATTTTTACCCTGGCCTACCCCAGCATGATGGCCATGGTGTGGATCTGTGGCGGCCTCTATTACTACTTCCAGTGGGAGCGGCGGGACATAGCGCTCGCCAGAACCGGGCTGGCGTTGCCTAGCTATCCCAAGGTGACTCTGATGGTGCCCTGCTACAACGAGGGGGCCAATGTGGAGGAGACCATCAGCCACCTGCTGCGCCAGCGCTATCCCGATTTCGAGGTGCTGGCCATCAACGATGGCAGCAAGGATGACACGGGGCAGCGACTGGATCGGCTGGCGGCGCAGGATGCGCGCCTTACCGTGCTGCACCAGCACAATCAGGGCAAGGCCATGGCGCTCAACAATGGTCTCGAACGGGCGAAGGGGGAGATACTGGTGGGCATAGACGGCGATGCGGTACTCGATCATGACGCTGTGCGCTGGATGGTGAAGCACTTCATCGAGAGCCCCAAGGTGGGGGCCGTCACCGGCAACCCGCGGGTGCGTACCCGCTCCACCATCATCGGCAAGATCCAGACCGGCGAGTTCAGCTCCATCATAGGCCTTATCAAGCGGGCCCAGCGCATCTATGGCACCGTCTTTACCGTGTCCGGGGTGGTGGTGGCCTTTCGCAAGTCAGCGGTGGAGGCGGTGGGTGGCTGGAGCACGGACATGGTCACCGAAGACATCGACATCAGCTGGAAACTCCAGCTGGCGGGCTGGCTCATCCATTACCAGCCCCAGGCACTGTGCTGGGTGCTGATGCCGGAGACGGTGCGCGGTCTCTACAAGCAGCGGCTGCGCTGGGCCCAGGGCGGGGCCGAAGTGATACTGCGTTACGGCCTGCAGGCAATGCGCTGGCGCAACCGCCACTTCTGGTTGCTGCTGCTGGAGTACCTCTCCAGTGTCCTCTGGTGCTACAGCATGTTGCTGCTGGCGCTGATCTGGCTGATCCGGCCCGATCTGGGGGAGCTGGCCGAAGGTCAGCTGTTCCAGTGGACCGGTGTCATCATGACCGCCATCTGCCTGCTGCAGTTCGGGGTCAGCATCTTCATCGACAACCACTATGACAAGACAATGGCCCGCAGCTTCGTCTGGTGTATCTGGTATCCGCTTATCTACTGGCTGCTCAATCTGGTGACGGTGATCGTTGCCGTGCCCAAGGCGATCCTGCGTCGCCGTGGCCAGCTTGCCGTATGGGAAAGCCCTGACAGAGGAGAGTCCTTCCGTGACAAAAAATAAGTTCGCCAACGAGATGATCATACGCAACGGTGCCCGTTGCAGCTGGCAGTACCGACTACGGGATCTGTTGATCCTGCTGGTGACCTGGATTGGCTGGTTGTTTCTGGCGCTGCAACCCTGGCTCAACTATCTGGATAAAGGGGAAGGGGACAGCTTTATCGGCTCGCTGGATGCGCAGGGCGCCGGGCAGCTGTTTTTGGCCCTGCTGCTTGGCATCTTCCTGCTGATCCACTCCTGGGCCAAATACAATCAGCTGCTTTACCGCCTGATGCGCAAGCGGGCACTGCGCAAAGCCGGTTAACCATGGGGCCATCCGGCCCCATTTTTGTATCTTCCCTCTTGTCACACTCTGTCACCAAATGGCCGGTGGCTGGCAAAGTCTTGTCATGGCACAGGCGTGTAATGGGATCAGGATACCGGCGTGGCCATTGGGCGAGCCGGGTGAGCAATGCATGAGATGACGGGACAAGGAGCAACAAATGGTGACCAAGCGGGCGTTATGGCTGCTGCCGGTGCTGGCGGCACTGATCTGGTGGGCTGGATATGCAGGGGATACCAACGGCATCTGGCCCTGGCGCCATGAGATGCTGTTGCTGACCGGCCTGCTGGGGCTGGGCTACATGGCGCTGACCCTGTTGCTGGCGCTGCGTTTGCCGAGGCTGGAAGTCTGGTGTGGCGGGCTGGATCGCATGTTGCGGCTCCATCGTCACAGCGCCATGGCCGCGACCCTGGCCCTGACCAGTCACTGGCTGCTGGTGGAAGCACCCAAGTGGGCTGTGACGGCCGGCTGGTTGACCCGGCCTGCCCGCCGGGGGGCTGGTGGCGGGGCGGGAGCAGGGGCTGGCAATGGCCTCTCCCTGCATGCCCTTGGCAATACACTGGGGGAGTGGAGCTTCTATCTGCTGATAGCCCTGGTGGTGGTGAGCCTGTTGTCGCTGGTGAGCTATGGCCGCTTTCGGGTGATCCACCGTCTGGCGCCGCTCATCTATCTGGCGGGGTGGGTACACGGTCTCTGCCTGTTGCCCCAGGTTGGCCTGCTGACACCCGTGGGGCTCGGGATCTCGCTGCTGGGCGGCGCAGGGGCTGTGGCTGCGGTTTACTCCCTGCTGGGCTTGACCGGTCAGCGGGATCGCCATCAGGGCCGCATAGTGGCGCTGCGCACCCTGGCGGACAGTACCCGTGAATTCACCTTGCAGCTGGAGACGCCGCTGTCGCACTACAGGCCAGGCCAGTTTGCCTTCTTCGAGTTTGATGCCAAGGAGGGGCCGCACCCCTTTACCCTGGTGCGGGTGTCGCCCGACAAGCGTCAGCTGGTGATTGCGGTGCGGGCGCTGGGGGATCATACCCGCCAGCTGGTCGAGGCGGCCCGGGTCGATGGCCCAGTGACAGTGACGGGACCTTATGGCGCCTTTGTCTGTCCCCCCCGGCAGGGGCAGTCGCTCTGGCTCGGCGCCGGGATCGGCATTACCCCTTTCGTCGCCTGGCTGGAGGGGCTGGTGGCCCGTGGTGAACGGGGGGAGGGGATCACATTGATCCAGTGTGCGCCGGACTTGGCCGGCGCCGTCTATCACCAGCGATTGGCCGAGTTGTGTCAGCGTACCGGGGTTCGTTATCGGCTGCATCTGGACAAGGAGGCGGGGCGGCTGGATCTGGCCGGTCTTGCACAGGGCAAGCCCGGTGACGTCTGGTTCTGCGGGCCGGAAGGAATGGCAGACGCCCTGACTCGGCTGTTGCCGGGCGGGCGCCTGCATCGCGAGCTATTTCGCTTTCGTTGACAGCTGGGCGAGGGCAGCCTCGACGGCTGCCTCCAGCTGGGGATCTCGTCCGCTGATAATGTCGGCTGGTGTGAGCGCGACCTGCAGATCCGGGATCAGCTCCTGATTTTCGTAGAAGCTGCCATCCGGGTTGCGCAGCCCCAGGGTCGGGATGCCGTAGGCGAGTCCGGGGATCAGTCTGGAGTCATGGGCATAGACCATGGTGCCCGTGCCCGGGACTGGCTCACCTATGATGGGGCCGACCTTGAGGGTGCGGTAGTACTGGGGGAAGGCCGAGCCTTCCGAGTAGCTGCCTGCATTGGCCAGCACCACCGAGGGCTTGGTCCACTGGCGGGTGGCGGCGTCTGTCTCCCCTTTGCCGTGGCGTGGCCAGCTGCGCGCCATGCCCTTGTCACTGCCGCTGCCGGTCAGGAACTCCACCAGGGTATTGGCCAGATAGCCCCCCTTGTTGAAGCGCACGTCCACGATCAGCGCCTCGCGGTTACGCTGACGGCCGAGGGCATCGGCGACCATCTCCTCATACACGGCGCTGTTCATCTCCGGCAGATAGACATATCCCACCCGACCCTGACTCAACTGCGCCACCCGGGCGCGGCGCTTGGCGACCCAGCCATCCAGTTGCAACTTGTACTCCTGCTGCAAATCCATGGCGGTGACGTCGAGCTGCACCGGCGCCTTGCTCCCCTTGGGCAGCAGTGTGAGGGCCAGCCGCTGATCGGCCTGGTGGTTGAGCTGGGCATCCAGCGCGTTCAGGTCAGGAATCTCGGTGCCATTGATGGCCAGCAGACGGGCTCCCGGTGTCAGGTCTGTCTCCTGTTCCAGCGGGCCGCCGGCCAGCAGGGCGACCAGTTCAACCCCCGTCTTGCCATCTTGCCAGTAGCCGCCGAGGCTGGCGGTGTTGTCGGGCATTCGCGGGGATGACGCCGGACCCACTCCCCAGGTGTGGGAAACGTTCAGTTCACCGGCCAGCTCCGCCAGCAGATGACCGAAGTCCCTGCCATTGTTGATACCGGCCAGTTGGCGGCGATAGGCGGCCACATAGCCATCCCAATCCACGCCGTTCATGTCGGCACGATAAAACTCGTCGCGGGTGAGCCGGGTTATCTGGTCATAGGCGGCGGTCATGAGCGCCAGCGAGCTTCCGGTCTGCAGCAGGTCGAAAGGGTGTGACCTTGCCTCGCCTGAACCTGTGTCAATCAGGGTCACTTCTCCTTCCCGCACCAGGGTGGCCAGGCTGGCATCCTGATTGAGGCTGGCCTGCGCCGGGCCGGGCTGGCCGTCAAACAGCACTCGGGTCTCGCCCTTGCGCAGATCCTGGGCGTAGCCCTTGATCTCGCTCTCGCCGTTGGTGTCACTCTCTTCCACCAGCGAGATAAGGTGATCATCGACGATGCGGCTGGCGAGGATGAGGCCTGGGGGCTGCAGTTGCAGCGCCTCTCTGTGTGCCAACCGGTCGGATTCGAAGCCGTAACCCGCTTTGGGGGGCGTCTGCTCGGCGATGAAGTCGCTCTTGGCGGCGCGGCTGCTGTAGAGGCCGAGCAGGCTGCCGCCAAGCGGCTCCCCATCGGCACCCAGAACTCCGTATTTGGTGGATTGCCAGTAGAGGATGCCGCCATCCTGGCTCCAGGCAGGACTCATATCCCGATAGCCGTTGAGGCTGACATTGATCGGCTCGGCTTTGGGGTCCGCTATGTCGATGACGGCGATCTCCTGCTGGGCCGAGTCAGGCTGTATGGTCAGCGCCAGATGACGGGAATCGGGGGCGAAGGCGAGCTCCACTGTATGGCGGGAGGGGTTGAACTCGGCGGCGACCAGCGGTCGCTGTTTGCCGCTGGCGAGATCCAGCAGGTGGACGGCCTGACCATCCACCACGAAGGCGAGCTGCTTGCCATCGGGGGAGAGGGTCGGCTTGCTGATGGCGGCATCCGGCATGGCCAGCAGCTTCTGTTCCGTGAGGGTGCCGGGATCGCTGAACAAGCCATCCGGCTGCGCTTTGTTCAGGCGATAGAGGGCGGCCGGACCATCCTGCTCCGAGAGATAAATGAGCCCCTTCTCTTTGTCCACATACAGGGGGGATGACTGCTCGCTGGGATGACGGGTGAGCTGGCGCACTCGCTCGCGGCGGGTATCGATGGCATACAAGTCCCCCTGGCTCACCAGTATCACCTCGTCACCATCCTGGCGGGCGAGGGCCTCGTCGATGGGGCCTGGCATCCAGCTCCTCTCGGCGGGCGCGTTGGCAAAGAGCGGCTGTATAGCCAGCTTGCGCGGTGTCTTGCTGCCCGCATCGAGACGGTACAGTTCCCCTTGCCAGGACCAGACCAGATCCCCTTGGCGGGAGGCGGAGAGGCCGCGCACAGGGTGACCCTGATAGTGGGTGAGTTGACGATCCTGACCGCTGGCCAGGTCCCGCCGCCAGACGTTGAAATCGCCGCTGCGCTCGCTCAGGTAATAGAGTGCCTCACCCTTGTCATCCCAGACGGGATCACTGGCGGCGACCCTGTCTTCTGTCAGCTGGTGATGGGCTTTGCCATCGAACAGCCAGAGGCGGGAGACGGCAAACGAGTGCTGATGTTTGCGAAACGGCTGATCCATGCCCGGCATCTGATAGGCCAGCTGCTTGCCGTGGGTGCGAGCCAGGGTAGCGGGCAGAGGTTGTGCCGGCGTCAGGGCGCCGCCACCGACCGGGGTCCAGTAGAGGGCGCTGGCTTGGAATCCTTCCGCCACGAAGTGATCCGATTCGGGCGTGGTCAGTCGCTGGCTGCTCAGCAGCAACTGCTTGCCATCGGCGCTGAATGCCTGGGGCAGATCGGGGCGGGAGTCACGGGTCAGTCTCACCATATCGCCCCCTGCGCTCGGTACCACGAACACATCTTCGTTGCCATATAAGTTGGCGGCGAAGGCGATCTGTTTGCCATCCGGTGACCAGAGCGGGCGCTGGCTCAGGTAGTCGCTGTCGGTGAGCGGCATGGCGAGTCCGCCATCCCCTGCGCTCAGGTAGACTCGGCCCTGCCAGGTGAACGCAAGTTGTTTGCCATCGGGGGAGAGCGCAGGCTCGCGCAGCCAGAGCGGTTCGGCCGCCTGCAAGGGGGAGCAGATCAGCAGGATCAGCAGAGAGAGTCGGCATCGCATGATGGAAGTTTCCAAGTAGGTGAAAAAGCGCCTTATCTTCCCCCCAATCGCCCGGGGGGCACTATCCCGATATAGGGGGGATATCCCCTTGTTTTGGCTGTTAATTGTAACAATTTATAAAAGATGGCACGGGATATGTTTCTCTGGATATATTGAGTATTGATGGCGATCCAATATGATGGCGCTCGCCCGCCCCACGGGGTGGTGCCATTCAGATGATTTGGTAACAAGAAAAGCCCTAACCAGAGGCTTGTCGAGGGATGGAATGAGAGCCGTATTACTGTGTTTGCTGGGGCTGTGGCCCGCATTGAGTTTTGCCACCTTGTCTGCCGACATGATAGTGGTGAAGAAGTCTTCCTACAGCCTGACCCTGATGAAGGATGGCAAGGAGGTCAAACGCTACTGGATTGCCCTGGGGCCGGCCCCAAAGGGACACAAGCAGCGTGAAGGGGATCAGCGTACGCCGGAAGGGCGTTACATCCTCGACTACAAGAAGACCAACTCCAACTATTACAAGGCCATCCACATCAACTACCCGAACCTGGACGACATCAAGACGGCCAACGAGCTGGGTGTGCGACCGGGTGGCATGATCATGATCCATGGTCAGCGCAACAGCATAGGCAACACCCGCTTGCAGCCGTCCAACTGGACCAATGGCTGCATCGCCATGCTCAACCATGATCTGGACGAAGTGTGGAACGCCATCGAGCCCGGCACCCCCATCATCATCCAGCCCTGATTGCCTCTCTGCGCGCCCCCTTCATGGGGGCGCACTGCATTTCTGAACCCTTGCAGTATCCGTTTTAGTCCTTGGTCTGCGACCTTGTGTCGTGCTAGTTTTTCCCGCTCGCCGTGGATGCAACAAGGATGACCCCATGCCGTCAGCAACGAGTGCCCTTCCCGCCGGTGCCGAGAGCGCCCGCGCGCTCTGGTGGCGCGCCACCCTCGATATTTTGCCGCTCTCCATTTCCGTCATCCCCTGGGGGATATTGTGCGGCGCCCTGGCATTGCAGGTGGGGCTGAGCCCGCTACAGGCCCAATGCATGTCCCTGCTGGTCTATGCCGGTGCTGCCCAGCTTTCGGCTACCACCTTGTTCGGGGCAGGGACGCCCCTGCTGCCCATCATGGGATCCACCTTCGTCATCACCTCCCAGCATCTGCTCTATGGCTTTACCTTCCGTCGCGATGTATTGCCGCTCTCCCTGCGCTGGCGTGCCAGTCTGGCGTTCTTTCTGACTGACGAGATGTTTGCGGTGGCGCTCAAGGACAGGGAGCGCAGCGGCCGCTTCCATCCCGGTTATGCCCTGATCGCGGGCTTCGTGTTCTACCTGTTCTGGAATCTGGCGACCCTGCTCGGTATCGCCGCCGGTCAGTACATAGACGGCCTGGACAAGATGGGGCTGGACTTCGCCATTGCGGCCACCTTTATCGCCATGACCATACCCGCCCTCAAGAACCTGCCCATGGTGGCGGCGACCCTGGTCAGCGGCGGCACAGCGCTGCTCACCAAGCCGCTGCTGGCGGAGGTCTACATCATCATATCGGCGCTGGCCGGCATGGTGGTGGGCTATGTGCTGCACCGGATGAGGAGATGACAATGAGCTGGCTGATGATAGGCCTGCTGGCCCTGATCACTTTCTTCAATCGCTTCGCCTTCTTCTCGCGGCTGACCCGTTATCAACCCGGCGCCGAGATGGGGGCCTTCCTCAGCTTCTCGGCCCAGTCGGTGCTGACCGCCATCTGGTTGCCCATCGTCTTCAGCTATGAGCCGGGCAAGGGGCTGGACTGGGATCCGGACTACCTAGCCGCTACCCTGCTGGTGACGGCATTGACCCTGCTGCGGCTGCCGACCCTGCTGGTGGTCGTGGTGGGCATGGGGGGCTTCTTCCTGCTGCGCTGGCAGGGGGGCATGGCCGCGTTCTTGCCCTGGCTGGGGTAGGTCCGTGATCTGGCATGGTGGATGTCCTTTATGGATATCCGCCATGTTGTGAATGTCACTTCAAAAAACACCTTTCAAGTGTGAGGATTTAGGGACTATCCGCCAAGGAGCTCCCCATGTCTTTCACCGAAACCTGTCAGCGCATAGTGCGCGATCCCCTGCTCTCGCCCGCTCAGAAGAACCATGCCCTGGCGCTGGCCGCCGAAAATGCGCTGCCTTACCCAGAGTTGACACCGGCGGTCGCCGAGGCGCTGGCGCAGGGTTTTCTCTGTGACATGTTCGAGGGACATGCTCCCTACAAGCCGCGCTACGTGCTGCCGGATTATGCAAAGTTCCTGAGTCAGGGATCCGCATGGCTGGAGCTGGCGCCCCCCAAGGATTTTGACGAGGCGCTCGATGCCCTGCGCATCCTCTACCACCATGTGCCCTCCGTCACCGGCATGCCGGTCTGGCTGGGGCGCCTCGATCATCTGCTGCTGCCCTTTGTGGGTGAGCTGGATGACGAAACCCTCCATCGCAAGCTGAAAGGGTTCTGGATCTATCTGGATCGGGTCCTGCCGGACGCCTTCATGCACGTCAATATAGGCCCCGATGACAACCGTCTCTGCCGCCTGATCCTGCGCATCGACGGCGAGCTCAAGCAGGTGGCGCCGAACCTGACCCTGTTCCACGATCCGGCGCAGACCCCGGACAACCTGCTGATGCTGGCGGTGCAGAACATAGCCAGCTGCAGCAAGCCGCACATCGCCAACTATCCGCTCCATAGCAACACCTTCGACCAGCGTGGCTTTGGCATCGTCAGCTGCTACAACGCTCTGCCCCAGGCCGGTGGCGCCAATACCCTGGTGCGACTCTCCCTCAAGCGGGTGGCCGAGCAGGCCCACGGCATAGACGACTTCATGGGCTGTCTGCTACCCCACTACTGCCGTCTCGCCTCTCAGTTGATCGGCGCGCGCGCCGCCTTCCTCCATCAGGAGTCCGGCTTCTTCGACAGCTTTTTGGTGCAGGAGGGCTTGATCGACGAAGACCGCTTCGTGCCCATGTTCGGCATCTATGGCATGGCGGAGGCGGTCAATTTGCTGATGGACAAGGAGAATCTGCCCGAGCGCTACGGACATGACGAGGAGGCCAACCAGCTTGGCTATCGCATCTCGGCCCAGCTCTCCCGCCATGTGACCGGGACGCCACAGGTACACGCCTGGGGTGGTCGCGCCCTGCTCCACTCTCAGGGCGGGCTCAGCGTGGATCGCGGTGTGACTCCCGGGGTGCGCATCCCTTACGGTCAGGAGCCGGATCCCGCCAGCCATGTGCTGGCCCTGGCGCCGCACCACGGTTTCTATCACTCCGGGATCAGCGAGATCCTGACCCTGGATCCCACCATACGCCAGAACCCGCAGGCGCTGCTGCAGCTCTGCAAGGGGGCCCTCGCCATCGGCATGCGCGAGTTCACCGCCAACGTGGCGGACAGCGATCTGGTGCGGGTGACCGGCTACATGATCCGCAAGAGCGACGTGGCCCGTTTCGCGACCGAAGGGTCGCGGCTGCAGACCACCTGTCTCGGTGCCGAGGCGAGTGAACTGACGGCCATTCGTCAGCGAGCGCCGAGAGTGGTTGGCCGTGAGGCGACCCTGTGTGACTACTGAATGTGGCAAGGAAAGGAGGGAGCCAACGGAGCGCACCGCAACGGTCAGCCGCTGGCTGCCCTTCTCCTGCGTGGACGGGCCGGGCAACCGGCTGGTGCTCTTCCTGCAGGGGTGCAACTTTCGCTGCCCCGGCTGCCATAACCCTCACACCATGGGGTTTTGCGATCACTGCGGTGACTGCGTGGCAACTTGCCCGAGCGGTGCCCTGACGCTCATCGAGGGCCGTCCTGGCGAGAGAAGAGTGCGTTGGCAGGCGGCGCTCTGCACCGATTGCGATCGCTGCATCGACGGCTGCCCGCGCCATGCCAGCCCCAAGACCAGCCAGATGTCGGTTGCCGAGGTGCTGGCCCTGCTGCGCCGCTACGGCCCTCTGCTCACCGGCATTACCGTTTCTGGCGGCGAGGCCACGACTCAGCTGCCGTTCGTGATCGCCCTGTTCACGGCCATCAGGCAGGCACAGGATCTCTCGCACCTGACTTGTCTGCTCGACAGCAACGGATCCCTTGGCGAAATGGGCTGGCAGCGGCTGCTGCCGGTACTGGACGGCGCCATGATAGATCTCAAGGGGTGGCGCGACTCGGTGCACCACTCACTCACAGGTGTTGGCCGCGAGCGGGTGCTGGCCTCGCTGCGCCTGCTGGCGAGGCATGGCAAGCTGGCCGAGCTGCGGCTGCTCCACGTGCCGGGACGCAGCGATTTTCTGGATGCCGACGGCAAGCTGGGGGCAGCGCTTGTCCTCTTCTTGCAGAGTCTGGGGCCAGTGCCCATCCGCCTCAACGGCTTTCGTCAGCATGGTGTGCGCGGGGTGGCGACGAGCTGGCCGGAGGCGGGCAGAGATGAGCTGACCCGCCTCGCCAGGGCGGTGAGCGACAGGGGACTTGGACCCGTTTCCCTGCCGGCCATTATCTGACCCTGTGTTTGCAGGCTAATTAACTGATCGCAAAGCAATTTGATGGGATGCTTTTGCCAGCGCCCTGCCTGATGTTGAGTCTGGAGGCGGCTTTTTTGCAGTCTGAGTCTGAAGATGACGTAACTGTGATTGCTGTCTATTTGAGCTCTGAGAGGGGGCGGCTAGAATGGGGTATTCGCCCACAATCAACAGACGAACATGAGTGAATCCAACGCCTTATACCGAGTGCAGTTCATTTGCCACAGCGAGCGTTATGAAGTCTATGTCAGGGAAGTGAGTCAGGGTCAGCTGTTCGGCTTTATCGAGATCGCTCACTTCGTGTGGGATAACCACACGGCATTGATCGTCGATCCCAGCCACGAGAAATTGAAGAGTGAATTTGCCGACGTCGACCGCACCATGATCCCCATGCACCATGTATTGCGGGTCGATCAGGTGCGCAAACAAGGGGCCGCCCGCATCACTGAGCTGGGCAACAACATCGCGCCCTTCCCCAATCCCATCTACACCAGGAAGCCCTGAGGCTTTCTCCTCTCTGCGAGCCTTGCCATGGGAGTTCCCCTGGTGGGGCCATCTCCTCTTCGGGTCTGTAATGGCGCCCGCAGGATCTGCAATGCGTGTAGCCCGGGGGCGTTAACCCAGCTCCCTGGCCAGTGTCAGGATCCGCTGTCTGAACCAGCACAGCGCCGGCTCTTCGCCCGCCGGCCCATACCACACCAGGCTGTGGGTGACTGCGCCATAGTCGAACGGGACTGGACGGATCGCTAACCCCAAAGCCGCGCTCTGTAACGCCCAACCCTCGATGGCGGTCAGGATGAGATCGCTCTGGCGCAGCAGGGCTGATGCGCTGCCAAAATCCGGCAGAGTGGCACCAATCTGGCGGCGTACCTGCAGCTGGGCCAGGCTCTGCTCGAAGAAGGGGTTGGCCAGTTCCTGATCGCGAATGGCGATATGGCGCCAGCTCAGGTAGGCATCCAGATCCCAGGGCTTGTCCAGCGCCGGATGGTCCGCCCGCAGCAGACAGACCAGCCTGTCTTCCCGCAGGGTTTCCCATACCAGACCCGGCTGGCGGGGCAGGGGCTGGCTCTGGTCGTGGGGCAGGATAACAAAGTCGAGTTTGCCCGCTGCCAGTGCCGTCAGACCTTGCTCATCCTTGTTCCAGACGTTGGGCACCAGGCCCGGTACTTCCTGCATCAGCTGGCCCAGAATGGGCCCCATCGGCCAGACCATGCTGCTTTCCCGCAGCGCAAACCTCAGTTGTCCCTGCCAGGTTTTGGGGTCAAAACCGCCCTGGCTGGTGAGATTGTTCAGCTCGCTCAGCAGTCGGTGCAGGGTAGGGCCGAGTCGTTCGGCCATGGGGGTGAGCAGCAGCTGGTTGCCCTGGCGGTAGAGCAGCTGATCGCCGAGCAGATCCCGTAACTGGTTGAGGGTCTTGCTGACGGTGGAAGGGGTGGTGCAGAGCCGCTCGGCCGTGCGGGTGACGCTCTGGCTGTCGAGCAGCAGATGCAGGGTGACCAGATGACGGCCTCCCAGCCTGGACAGTGCAATCAGATCCATGACAGCTCCACAACATAGGGACAAACAAAAAGCCCCGCTTGAGCGGGGCTTGCACGGGTTAGCCCTTGAGCACGGCGGCCATGGCGTCGGCCACATAGTCGACGTTGCGGCTGTTGAGGCCCGCCACGCACATGCGACCGGAGCGCACCAGATAGACGGCGAACTCTTCGCGCAGGCGGTCAACCTGCTCCGGCGTGAAGCCGGTGTAGCTGAACATGCCACGCTGGCTGATAAAGTAGCCAAAATCACGGCCAGGCACCTTGGCGCTCAGCACCTCGAACAGCTTCTGGCGCATGGCCTTGATGCGGATGCGCATCTCGCTCACCTCATCGACCCAGAGGGCGTGCAGGCTGGCATCGTTCATCACGGCCGCTGTGATCTGGCCGCCGTGGGTGGGGGGGCTGGAGTAGTTGCGACGCACTGTCGCCTTCATCTGGCCCAGCACCCGACCCGCCTCTTCGGCATCTTTGCAGATGACCGAAAGGCCGCCGCAGCGTTCGCCGTAGAAGGAGAGGTTCTTGGAAAACGAGTTGCTGACGAAGAAGCTGACGCCGGCGGCCACCATGGCACGGATGGCGTAGGCATCCTCTTCCAGACCATCACCGAAGCCTTGATAGGCGATGTCCATAAAGGGAATTAGCCCCTTATCCACCACGAGCGCGATCACCTTGTCCCACTGGGCAGAGGAGAGATCCACGCCGGTCGGGTTGTGACAGCAGGGATGCAGCAGCACTATGCTCCTGGCCGGCAGGGCGCTCAGGCAGTCGATCATGGCATCAAACTGGACGCCGCCGGTGGCAGCGTCGTAGTAGGGGTAGTCGTGCACCTGGATGCCGGCCCCCTCGAACATGGCCTTGTGGTTGTCCCAGGTCGGATTGCTGACCCACACCTCGGAGGTCGGGAAGTAGCGCTTGAGCAGGTCGGCCCCGATCTTGAGCGCGCCGGAGCCACCTATGGTCTGGATGGTGGCGATGCGGCCGGCCTTGACCGCTTCATGGTCAGCGCCAAACAGCAGGTGCTGCACCGCAGTGCGGTAGTTGGCGGCCCCTTCCATCGGTTGATAGGGGCGCGGAGCTGGTGCAGCGGCGCGCCGGGCTTCAGCCTGTTGCACGGACGCCAGCAGCGGGATGCGGCCCTGCTCGTCGTAATAGAGGCCGATCCCCAGATTCACCTTTTGCTCACGGGTGTCTTTGTGGAAGGTCTCGACCAGGGTCAGTATGGGGTCGCCAGCGTAGGCATCGACGTGTTCAAACATGGGGGGTCCTTGCGAAGTGGAATCCAGGGTAAGGGGATCAATGATCGGCGGTCATGATGGCGTAAAGCGGGCGAGGGCTCAAGTCTGAAACGGACCTGCCGTGCACGGCCCTGGTCCCCTTTGCTGTAAAGGGCTCGGGTCCGGACTTGCTCCCATGGCTGGCGCCAGTGGCGAGCAGGCCGGGGAGCCTTTACTTCAGGTAGGATCTCAGCACCCGCACCACCTGATCCAGATCCTCCAGCCGCTCGGCCGGGGTGGCCTCTTCGGCGCCGAGATGCTCGCGCATATGACCCTCCAGCACCTCCAGCATCAGGCCGTTGACGGCACCGCGGATGGCGGCGATCTGCTGCAAAATGGCGGCGCAGTCACCCTCCTGCTCCAGTGCGGTTTCCAGTGCACCTGTCTGGCCCTTGATGCGGCGCACCCGCGCCAGCAGCTTCTTCTTGCCGTGAATGGTGTGTGACATGGAGGATCCTCTCGATCAATAAAACTATACTGGGGTATAGTATATTGCATCATCGCCCTCAGGAGAAATCCATGTCATCCCTCGTCTCATCCCACTGCCATCAACCCGTTGTGCACCAGGGTAATCCGCTGGCGGAACAGAAAACCCGCTGGGCCGTGCTGCTCACCGTCATCATGATGGTGGCGGAGATCAGCGGTGGCTGGTTCTACAACTCAATGGCGCTGCTGGCGGACGGCTGGCACATGAGCTCCCACGCGCTGGCGCTCGGCCTCTCCGTGCTGGCCTATCGTGCCGCACGTCATTTTGCCCGCGACCACAGATTCAGCTTCGGTACCTGGAAGATAGAGGTACTGGGGGGCTTCACCAGCGCCTTGCTGCTGGTGGGGGTGGCCGGGTTGATGCTGTTCGAGTCGGTGTTCCGGCTGCTGGATCCCAGTCCGATCCACTATCAACAGGCGATCGCCATCGCGCTGGTGGGCCTCTTGGTGAACCTCGCCTGTGCCTGGCTGCTCAAGGATGATCAGGGTCATCATCACGGTCACAGCCATGGTCATCATGATCACGATCACTCTCATCATGACCATGCTGATCATCACGGTCATCAGGATCTGAACCTGCGTGCCGCCTACATCCATGTGCTGGCGGATGCGGCCACCTCTGTGCTGGCCATCCTGGCGCTGGTGGGTGGCATGCTGTGGGGAGCCGACTGGCTGGATCCCCTGATGGGTATAGCGGGGGCCGTGCTGGTGGCGGTGTGGGCCTGGGGGCTGCTGCGCGACTCGGGCCGGGTACTGCTGGATGCCGAGATGGATACCCCGCTGGTGGCGGAGATCCGCGAGGTGATAGCCGACTTGCCGGACGCCGAGATCCGCGATCTGCACGTCTGGCGGGTGGGGCAGGAGCAGTATGCCTGCGTACTCTCTCTATTGATGGCGACGCCCATCCCGGCTGGCCAGATCCGTGAGCGGCTCGCCATCCACGAGGAGCTGGTCCACATCACCATAGAGATCGCCCAGCCATAAGCAGACACGTCGAGTGGATGCTCAAAGAAGGGGCCAAGGCCCCTTCTTTGGTGCGCGTCAGTGATGCTGGCTGTGGTCATCGTCCGGCTTGTGCTGCCAGATGGCCCCCAGCAGCAGCTTGAGCAGCAGCCCGGGCGGGTTGTTCAGCAAGTGTCCGGACTCCAGCAACAGGTGACCATCCGCCCGAAAACCCAGGCTGGCATGCACTGTGCCATCTTCGCCGCGCACCTGGATGAGGCCGCTCAAGGTGCCGCGTTCTCCCGGCAGGCAGCGCAGCCGCAGCTCACGGGGTTCTCCCAGCAGGGTGAAGGCCCGACTCAGGGGCGGCGTGTCTTCAAAGTCGGGCCAATTGAAGAAGTGATACTGCTCTGCGAGCCCGCCCGCCTGCTGGCAAAACTGGTCAAACAGCTGCGCAATCCCCTGATACTCCAGATCCAGCCGTTTGGCCTGCTCTTCAATCCTTTTCATCTGCTGCTCCTGCTCACGCTATCTGGCTGATTGAAAACTGGTTTTTTTCAAGGTGCCAGCGGGTTCGACCAGATATGGCGCCAAATGGTGGCCGGGTCTGTGAGCCGGATCCAACTTTCGTTATGAAAACGTTATCTTGTTGAAAATGGTTGGTTTTTTTGCCCTTCTGCTCACATTTGAAACGATTGCCGCTGATTAATATGGCATCGCTCGGCAATGACCGGGTACTCGGATATCGAGACTAACTACAGCGGGAATTATAAAAAAATGGATATGAAAAAGACCAAAGTGGCGCTGGTAACAGCCTCACTGCTCGCGCTTTTGTCCGGCTGCAATGACAACAGCTCTTCACCCTCCACCCCTGAACCGACGGATGGGCCTGTCGCCCGTCTGCCCGATGTGCAGCCCCCTGCCGAGCAACTGGTTGCCGGCCCCGATCAGGCGGTGATCGCCCTGGTGGATACCCAGACCAGCGCCGCGCGCGGGATAGAAGGGCCCTTTGCCAACCACAGCCTGCACCTGTGGAACAACGACGCCTGTAACGCCACCGCCGAGAGCGGTCTGAATGCGGGTTGGGATGACAAGGCCAATACCCCGACGGCGGTCGACAGTTTCGGCCCCAGCTGGGTGGTTCCCCTGGCCAAGCTGGAAGGCTGTATCAACTTTATTGTTCGCAACGGCGATCTCGCCAACCTGACCGGCGCCGACATGAAGGTGGTCTTCAGCGATCACCCTGATCGCACCGTGGCCATAGTTGCGGGCAAGAGCGAAGTCTTCGACAGTCGTGCCGATGCCTTTACCGCTGCCTTTGGCGTGGCCGGGGCCAGCGCCCATCTGATCGACGGCAACACCCTGATCTGGCAAGGGGGCAAGGACAAGCCCCATGTGCGCCTCTATTACACAGAGTCGGGCACCATCAAGGCCAATGCCGAGGGTGTGTTCGACTTCCCTTATCTCAGCCTGACCGCGACCAGCCTGACCGCCGAACAGCAGGCCAAGTACCCGCACCTCAAGGATGCAGCGGCCTTCGCCCTGCCATCCGGCAAAGATCTCAAGCCCCTGCTCAAGGGCGAGCTGGTGGCCATAGGTACGGATGCCGACGGCATTTTGCAGGGGGCGACCTTGGTGCAGAGCGCCGGCGCCCTCGATGCCCTCTACGCAGAGGAAGCCACCAAGCTGGCCTATGGCGCCATCGTTGAGGGGGGCAATGTCACCTTCCGGCTGTGGGCGCCAACCGCCAAGTCGGTCAAGCTGGCGTTGTTCGACGAGCAGCACAAGGCCCTCGGCGAGCGCACCATGACACAAGACGACGCCAGCGGCAGCTGGAGCGTGCAAGGGGGTCAGGAGCTGGTCGGAAAATTCTACCGCTATGATATCGAGGTCTATCACCCGCTCAGTCGCAAGCTGGAATCCTATCAGGTAACAGACCCCTACTCCCTGAGCCTGGCGATGAACTCCGAGTTCAGCCAGGTGGTGGATCTCGATGATCCGGCCCTCAAGCCGGAAGGGTGGGACAACCTGAAGGCGCCCCACAGCCAGCAGAACCCTGCCGACATCACCATCTATGAGGCCCATGTCCGGGATCTGACCGGCAACGATGAGTCCACCAAGCCGGAACACAGAGGCAAGTTCCTCGGCCTGACCGACAGCGACAGCGTACCGGTCAAGCATCTGCAATCCCTTGCCCAAAGCGGCGTCAGCCATCTGCACCTGTTGCCTGTGTTCGACATCGCCACCGTCAACGAGGATCCGGCCAAGGTAGCCAACCTCCAGGATGACTTCAGCAAGCTGTGTCAGGTCAATGCTGAGGTGAAGGATTCCAAGTTTGGTGGTTACTGCGGCGGTGGCCAGACCATAGAAGCCGTGCTGGCCGATCTGCAAGGGGCCGACAGCAAGGAGAGCCCGCAAGTGCAGGAGCTCTCCGGCTATCTGCGTGGCGTTGACTCTTTCAACTGGGGCTATGACCCTTATCACTACACGGCGCCGGAAGGCTCCTACGCCACCGATGCCGAGGGTAGCCAGCGGATCCTGGAGTTCCGCGAGATGGTCAAGGCCATCAAGCAGAACATCGGCATGAACGTGGTGATGGATGTGGTCTACAACCACACCAACGAAGCCGGCCTCGGTCCCAAGTCGGTGCTCGACAAGATAGTGCCCTGGTACTACCAGCGCCTCAATCCGGAGACCGGCTCGGTCGAGAACTCCACCTGCTGCTCCAACACGGCGCCGGAACACGCCATGTTCGCCAAGCTGATGGATGACTCTCTGGTGACCTGGGCCCGCGACTACAAGATCGACGCCTTCCGCTTCGATCTGATGGGTCACCACCCGAAAGATCAGATGGTGCAGGCGCTGGCCGCCGTGAAG
This sequence comes from Aeromonas sp. 2HA2, assembly GCF_029237345.1. Classification (NCBI taxonomy): domain Bacteria; kingdom Pseudomonadati; phylum Pseudomonadota; class Gammaproteobacteria; order Aeromonadales; family Aeromonadaceae; genus Aeromonas; species Aeromonas sp. 2HA2. The sequence goes on from NZ_JAACGB010000002.1 coordinate 255,028, forward strand.
CAGGTCAACCCCGAGATGTACTTCTACGGCGAGGGCTGGAACTTCGGCGAAGTGCAGGATGACAAGCGCTTCGTGCAGGCGACCCAGAAGCACCTGGCCGGCACCGGCATCGGCTCCTTCTCCGACCGCTTGCGTGATGCGGTGCGCGGCGGCAGCCCGTTTGACGGCGGCGATACTATTCGCAAGACCCAGGGCTTTGGCAACGGTGCCCTGGTGGATGCCAACGAGATGGACGGCGTCGAGCTGGCAACCGCGCTGCACCAATCCGACCTGGTTCGCCTCGGCATGGCCGGCAACCTCAAGGAGTTCGTGCTGACCGACAAGGACGGCATGCCGAAGAAGGGCTCCGACATCGACTACAACGGTCAAGCTGCGGGTTATGCCCAGGATCCGACCGAGATCCAGAACTATGTCGACAAGCACGACAACCAGACCCTGTTCGACAACCTGATCTACAAGGCGCCGGAAGGAGCCGATCTGGTGCGGATGCAGGGTGTATCGCTGGCCACCGCCATGCTGGGGCAGGGCATTCCCTTTACCCACGCAGGTGTCGAGCTGCTGCGCTCCAAGTCCATGGAGCGGGACAGCTATGACTCGGGTGACTGGTACAACAGGGTCGACTACACCCTTGCCGACAACAACTTCGACAAGGGGTTGCCGCGCAAGGACAAGGATGGGGACAACTACCCGTTGATCGAGCAGGTACTTGGCAAGCACGTCAAGCCGAGCGGGGCCGACATGGCGACCATGGTGGGCTTCTATCAGGAGCTGGCCGAGCTGCGTCAATCCTCCCGTCTGCTGCGCCTTGGCAGCGGCGCCGAGGTGATCAAGCGGGTTGATTTCCGCAATACCGGGCCTGACCAGGTGCCGGGGCTTATCGTCATGACGGTGGATGATGGCGTCAATGCCGGTGCGGATCTGGATCCCGCCATCGAGGGCCTGGTGGTGATGATCAACGCCACCAACCAGCCCCAGAGCATCGGCGACTTCCGTGATGGCAAGGATCAGCCCATCGATCTGAGCACGTTGCAGCTGAGCCCGGCCCACCATGCCGGTAGCAGCATCGCCGATGGCGCCCTTGCCAGTGGTGGTCAGCTGACCTTGGGAGCCTGGTCTGCCGCCGTGTTCGTCAAACCGCAGGCCGGAGCCCAGGGCGTGGGTCTGCCGGTGAGCAAGAAGATAGACCTGAGCACGGTTCCGCCCTTTGGTGACACCGATGTCTTTGTGCGTGGTTTCCTGAACGAGTGGGATCCGGTCAACAAAATGATCTTTGGTGGCAACTTTACCTACGAGTTCACCACCGACGTGACGACCGATCAGCTTGGTACCACCCAGGTGAAGATTGCCGGTAGTGACTGGGACGGCCCGATCAACTACGGCAAGTGCAGTGACACCGACCAGCTGGCGACAGGTCAGGTCAGCGTGCTCTGCGCCAATGGCGGGGATCTGCCGTTCAACGCTGACAAGGCGGGCAGCTACAAGTTTGTGTTCACGGCAATGAACAAGGACAAACCGACCCTGAGCGTCAGCTTCACCGAGCCGGTGCAGAGCTGCAAGGTGCTGGATACGGTGGCGGGCAATCCGCTCGGCTACAACCTGTTCGTCAAGGGTGAGCTGTCCGGTTGGGCTGCCCAGCCCCAGTATCAGCTGAGCTACAAGGGGATGGACGGCGACCTCGCCATCTATCAGGCCGCGTTCAACTACATGGGCACCAGCGAGTTCAAGGTCGCCAATGAAGACTGGAGCAAGGAGTACCTGCTCAACGGCGGTGGCGCTGTCACTGCCGAGACGGGCTACTCTCTCGGCTTCTCCCAGGCTGGCAGTGCCAACAACAGCATCACATTACCGCAAGGATTGTGGAGCGTGTTGGTGAAGGTTGACCCGGCTGGTACCAAGGCCGGTACCGCCGTCATTCAGGAGTGCAGTGCCAAGTAAGCACACCTATAGAGTCCGGGGCTGGCTCGGCAGCCCCGGGTTGAATTCCACCTTGCCAAGGGGGGGATAACTCCGAGAGAGTAAACAAAGCGCGACTGCCAACCGGCAGCCGCGCTTTTTCTTTGCAGGTGTGAAGTGGGGGGAAAGAGAAAAGCCGTCCCTGTCGGGGGACGGCTTGGCATATGGCGATCTCGTTTGCGGGCTGGATCAGCGCTTGCGCAGCAGACGCAGGGCGTTGGCCGTCACCAGGGCGGTGGCACCGGTATCCGCCAGCACGGCAATCCACAGGCCCGTGATGCCGAGCAGACTGGTGACCAGGAAGATGGCCTTGAGTCCCAGCGCCAGCGCTATGTTCTGGTGGATGTTGGCCAGTGCTGCCCGCGACAGGCGGATCATGGCGGCGATGCCACCGAGCTGGTTGTGGGTCAGGGCGGCATCGGCCGTCTCCAGCGCCACGTCTGTGCCGCCACCCATGGCGATGCCAATGTTGGCCCGCTTCATGGCGGGGGCGTCGTTGATGCCATCCCCTATCATGGCGACCTTCTGGCTGGCAGCCAGCTTGGCGATCTCTTCCACCTTGTCTTCCGGCAGCAGGCTGGCACGCCAGCCCATGCCGAGCTCGTTGGCAATCGCCTCGGCGGCGCGGGGGTTGTCACCGGTCAGCATAATGCTGCGCAGTCCCAGCCCCTTGAGCTCCGCCAGGGCCGCTGCCGCTTCGGGACGGATCTGGTCCCGCAGCGCCAACAGGGCCGCCGGTGCTGCGCCCGGCTGGCCGAGCACGACCACCGTCTTGCCCTGCTGCTCAAGGGTGGCTATTTGTGCGTTGAGGGCATTGCTCAGCGAGTCAATCCGGCTCGGTGCCAGCAGTTGCCAGAGGGTGCCGTCGATGCGTCCCTCCACCCCCATGCCTGGCAGGGCGCGCAGATCCCGGGCTGCGGCCAGAGTCAGCCCCTGCTCACGGGCGGCGGCCACCACGGCGCGGGCCAGCGGATGATGGGATCCCTGCTCTATGGCGGCGGCCAGTGCCAACAGTTCGGCCTCCGGCTGGTCATTGAGGCTGACCAGTTCGGTCAGTTGCGGCTTGCCCAGGGTCAGGGTGCCTGTCTTGTCAAACGCGACTGTGTCTATATGGGCCAGTCGTTCCAACGCGGCGCCGCCCTTGATCAGGGCCCCCTGGCGGGTTGCCGCCGCCAGGGCGGAGGTCACTGCCGCCGGGGTGGAGATCACCAGGGCGCAGGGGCAGCCGATAAGCAGCAGCGCCAGTCCGCGATAGACCCACTCGTCCCAGCTCTGGCCAAAGGCCAGCGGTGGCACTATCACCACCAGCAGGGCAACCAGCATCATGGCAGGGGTATACCAGCGGCTGAAGCGGTCGATGAAGCGCTCTATGGGGGCGCGCTGGGTCTCGGCCTCCTCGATCAGGTGCAGTATGCGGTCGATGGCGTTGTTGCCGGGTTCGGACACCACCTCGAGGCGCAACACCCGATCCGCCGCCAGACTGCCGGCGGGCACCTTGTCGCCCTGGCGACGCTCCACCGGAATGGACTCACCGGTCAGGGCACTTTCGTCAAACGCCCCAAGGGCGTCGAGCAAACGGGCATCCGCCGGCAGGCGGGCACCCGGGGCGATTTCTATGATGTCGCCGGGACGCAGCTGGTCGGCAGCCACCTCTTCCCGTATGTCACCGTCAGCCCTGGTGCGGATACGCAGTGCCTTGTCGGGCACCAGCGCCATCAGGGCGGTGACGCCGGCGCGGGCACGGCCGGCGGCGTAGGCTTCCAGATGTTCCCCCAGCATGAACAGCAGCAGCACCATGGCCGCCTCGGCGGTTTCACCTAGGAAGAGGGCGCCCAGCGCAGCCACCGTCATCAGGGTCTCGATGGCGAAGGGGGAGCCGCTCCTGGTCAGGGCCCAGGCTTTGCGGGAGATGGGCCACAGGCCCCAGAGGGTGGCCAGGGTAAACAGCGGCTGGCCGAACTCTTTCGGCAGCAGGGCAGCCACCAGCATCAGGCCGGCCAGCGACAGGGGCTGCCAATACTTGGCGAGCAGGGTCATCTGCGGGCTGCGCTTACTGACGGCTTCCTGTTTGCCACCGCTTTCCCCTTTGAGCCGGAAGCCCGCGGCCAGCACGGCGGCGGTGACGGGGTCGGGGGAGAGGCCGGGGGCGAGATCCACCACCAGCTTCTCGGTGGCAAACAGCACGCGGGCCTGCTGCACGCCCGCAACCCGGCTGACGGCGGTTTCTATCTTGCGGGCACAACTGGGGCAATCCATTCCCAGTACCTGCCAGCTGTGGCGGCGGCTGTCCTGCTCCGGCGCGACTAACGGCTCGGTGGTGTCGGTGGTGTGCTCATGGTGATCATGCTGGTCATGGTCATGGTCATGAGGCGGCTGCGGGCTGCAGCAGCTCTGGCTTTGACAACTTCCTCTGGGGGGCTCTTCATCCCCCGGTGATTCACTCACCCCCTGATCCTGATGATCATGGGGTGCCTTGCTGGCGCAGCAACTGACCTGTTCGACATTGTCACAGCAGTGGCTGTCGTGTTGATGTTCGACTTGGCTGGTGACGGCCTTGCCGGTGGCCGCTGTGTGTTGATGGCTGCAGCAGGATTTGCTCATGATGAGTCCCTCTTGGATGGGTCCCGCCGGTGCGGAACCTTGGATAACTGAGCCGAGTGTAAACCTTGGTGTTAAGTCCAAGGTCAAGCCTCTTTATCTCCCTCTCTCGTTTGAGAGGGGCTGCCAGTTCGGTCCAGGAGCAAGTGCCGCTATATCCTTGTGATTGACGGGTGTTTGTCCTCGCCCGGGGAGCCTATACTGGGTGGCCCTATCCTCCCTCGATAATCAAGGACATAACATGAGCAATTCCGTTACTCTGCAAGGCAACCCCGTTTCCGTAGCCGGTCACTTCCCCGTTGCCGGTGAGCAGGCCAAGCCTTTCTCCCTGGTTGCCAAGGATCTGTCTGACGTGACCCTGGCGAGCTTCGCCGGTCAGCGCAAGATCCTGAACATATTCCCGAGCGTCGATACCCCGACTTGTGCCACTTCGGTGCGCAAATTCAACGAACAGGCCAGCGCGCTGGAGAACACAGTCGTGCTCTGCATCTCCGCCGATCTGCCGTTCGCCCAGTCCCGCTTCTGCGGCGCTGAAGGTCTGGACAAGGTAGTGACCCTCTCCACCCTGCGTGGTGCTGCCTTCATGCAGGATTACGGTGTGGCCTTCTCCTCCGGTCCGCTGGTGGGCCTGACTGCCCGCGCCATCGTGGTGCTGGATGCAGACGACAAGGTGCTGCACAGCGAGATGGTCGCCGAAGTAGCCGATGAGCCGAACTACGCGGCCGCCCTGGCTGCCCTGTAAGCTTCCGAGCGCAAAAATCCCGCCACGGCATGCCCGTGGCGGGATTTTTTTATGGATGGAACCCGGTTATCAGGGGGTCTTTACAGGCTGGGTGGCGGGTAATGGCTCAGGGTGTGGCTGCCAGTGTTCGTAGGGTCTGTGGATCTTGCTGTATATCTCCTCCAGCTTGCCTGATGCCGCCAACCTTTCTATGGCTTGCGCCAAAAACGCATCCATCTCATTGCCGGCTGCGCCCTTCTGAATAATAAACACATCTTCAAAGTCGCCAAAAAATTCTCGCTGGATATTGGTCAACCCCAGCTGGCGAAGCATCAGGTCCGCTTCCTCCTGTGCCCAGATAAAGGCATCGATACGGCCACGGGAGAGCTTGCGAAGGGATTGCTCGATACTCATGGAACGTTGTACTTGAAAGGGGAGCTCACCGGGTACGGCCTCGATTAACAAATCCCGTTGCGTCGCTTCGATGCCATAGGCCATGTCGGTGGTGACAGGATTCGCTGTATTGCTGTAGATGACATGAGCTACCTTGCCAAAGCTGCGGGTGCTGAAGCGATAGGGCAGCATGTCTGCATCGTGCAGATTGCGAATGGCGGGCAGGCTGAAATCGGCCTTGCCGTTGATCACCCCCGCCATGGCGCGGGCAATGGGGTAGATGGTGATCTCGATAGTCATATCGGGGTAGAGCGCATCAATCTCATGGACCAGATCGACGAAGGGGCCTGTCTTGTCGGCGTTGATAAGGCCTGGCAATTCACCAAGGTGGGCCTTGATGACGCGGACCGGCTGGGCTGGGGGGATGGAGGTGGTCGACGAGGTCTGGGAGAGACCTATGGTCGTGATACCGAGCAGGCCGAGCAATAGCATGGGGATATGTCTGAGCATGGTCTGTCTGCCTTCGAGGTGAATAATACTATTGTAGACAGCCATGACCCGGGCACAGTGCTCTTCCTCTTGCCGCTTGCGGATAGGGTTTTACTTCTTATGCCCCGCTAACTAGACTTCGCCTCCCACTTCTTTATCCGCGTACCCCCATGACCTTTAGCGAACTCGACCTCCATCCCGCCTTGCTGGCTGCCCTGCCTGCCACCCTGCACACGCCGACTCGCATCCAGCAGCTTGCAATACCCCTGGTATTGGCGGGGCAGGACCTGCTGGCGCTGGCCCAGACCGGCAGCGGCAAGACGCTGGCGTTCGGGCTGCCGCTGCTGCAACGGCTGGATCCCGCCTCCTGCCTAGTGCAGGGACTGGTCGTAGTGCCGACCCGCGAGCTGGCGATGCAGGTGAGCGCTGCCTTGCAAGGGGTCGCCGAGGCGCTGGGGCTACGCGTCCTGACCCTGTGCGGTGGCGTGACACAGGAGCGGCAACAGGCAGAGCTGGCGCTGGGGCCGCAACTGTTGGTGGCGACGCCGGGGCGACTGCGGGATCTGCTCACTCAGCAAGTGCTGGGGCTGGATGGCCTGCAACAGCTGGTGCTGGATGAGGCGGATCGCCTGCTGGAGATGGGTTTCTGGCCCGATATCCAGTGGCTGATGAATGAGATGCCCTCGCAGCGTCAGACCCTGCTCTTCTCCGCCACACTACCTGCAGAGCTGGATGACCTTGCCAATGGCTTGCTGACAGCACCGACCCGCATCGAGGCCAATCCCCTCAACAGCCTGGTCAACGAGATCGAGGAGCGGCTCTATCTGGTCAACAAGAGCAGCAAGGTGCCTGCGCTGATCAGCTTGCTCAAGGAGCAGGCCTGGCCGCAGGTGCTGGTGTTCATCAGTGCGCGGGACGATGCCGACGGCGTGGCCAGGAAGCTGGCCAGGGCGGGGATCCCGGTTGCCGCCCTGCATGGGGAGAAGGAACAGGCGGTTAGAGAGCTGGCACTCGACGATTTCAAGGCTGGCAAGGTGCGGGTGCTGGTGGCCACCGACCTGATGGCGCGGGGCATACATGTGGAGGCATTGCCTGTGGTCATCAACCTGGACTTGCCCGCCAGCGCCCCCGTTTATGTTCACCGTATCGGCCGTACCGCTCGCGCCGGGTGCGAGGGGCTGGCCATCTCGCTGGTGTGTCACGGCGAGAGCGATATCTTGGCGGCGATCCGCACCCTGACCGGCCGTGAGCTGCCGCTGGGGGAACTCGCAGGTTTCCCGGTGACCGACCTGCCCGCCAGCGGGGAGGGCAAGCGCCCACCTCGCGACAAGCAGGCTAACCGTCGCACCGCCAACAAGCGCAGCGTCAAGCAGTTCAAGGGCAAGGTCTAGTTCAAGGCTGAGTTGGACTGCCCGATTGGGCAGTATCAAAGGACGCCGGTTTTACTATGCTCCATGGGTTCAACCATGGAGGGATAGAAGATGACAAGCCTGTTAATGGGGCCCCTGCTGGGGCTCGAAGCTGAGACGCAGTACAGCATCTGTTTTCTGGCGGGGCCCGGCTGCAAGGGCGCCAGCATCAGGATCAACGGCACCTTGCTGCCTGCCAGCAAGCAGGCGGATACCCCCAGAGGGGGCTTGTGGCGGGCCAGCTGGACGGCAAGCCCGGCCGCCGAGGGTGCTGCTGTGGAGTACCGCATCCTGCTAGATGGGGAACCCGCCCGGGATCTGGCCGGGGACGACCATTGGCAGTTTCATCTGCCGGGGCTGGCGGAGCCGGTGCGCATCGGTTACGCCTCTTGCAACGGTTTTTCCGACTTCAAGCTGCTCACCTCCACGCCTCAGCCCTATGTGATGTGGGACAGGCTTGCCGCCGAACACGCCGCGCATCCCTTCTCGCTGTTGCTGATGGGGGGGGATCAGGTCTATGCCGATTCCCTCTGGACCACGGTTCCCAGCCTCAAGGCCTGGAACGAGCTGGACAGGACGGAGAAGGTCAAACGCAAGGCGACCCGCACCATGGAGGAGCAGCTCGATCGTTTCTATTGCGATCTCTACTGCAAGCAGTGGAGCCGGCCCGAGGTGGCCCGCCTGCTGGCCCGGGTGCCAAGCGCCATGATGTGGGATGACCACGACATCTTCGATGGCTGGGGCAGCTATCCCGAGGATCTGCAGGGCTGTGATGTCTATCGGGCCATCTATGCTGCCGCGTCCCGTTATTTCCGGCTGTTCCAGCTGCGCAGCAGCGCCAATGCCTCCCTGCTGGACCCGGTCAATTTGAATCACCACTCCTGGCTGCTGACGTTTCGGGGTTACCGGATCCTGGCGCTGGACAACAGAGCAACCCGCACCCAGGCCCAGGTGATGAGCCAGTCCCAGTGGGAGCAGGTCAACGGTGCGCTGGCCGCCTGCGACGCGGGCCACCTGCTGGTCATGGCGGGGGTGCCTGTGGTTTATCGGGACTTCTCCTTCACAGAGGCGGCGCTGGATGCCACCCCCTGGGAAGAGGAGCTGACCGACGATCTCAAGGATCACTGGCGGGCCAAGGCCCATCAGGGGGAGCGGGCCCGTCTCATCATGCGGCTGCTGGACAACGCCCGACTGCGACGCCAGCAGGATCAGGGCAGCAAGACACTGATCCTCTCCGGCGACGTGCACGTGGGCTGCCTGGGCGTCATCCAGGACAAGCGGGAAGGGGTCACCAATGTGCACCAGCTGGTCTCCTCCGGCATAGTCCATCCCTGCCCCACCCAGTTTCAGTGGATGGGGATCCTCGCCATGACCAACGACAATCCCGAATACCTCGACGAGAACCGCTTGATACGCGCCGAGCTCATCAAGCCGTTCGGCGCTCCCGTCTATCTGCGCACCCGCAACTTCGCCACCCTGCTGATGGGCAGTGACCACAAGCTGTGGGCCAACTGGCATTGCGAGAACGGGCTGGCCGCCAGCTATCCGCTGGCCTGATGGTCGGGCAAACGCAAAGGGCCCCGGCGGGCCCTTTTTTCTTTTCCACGTCAGGCTCCCCGGGCCGTTTCATGCTCAGGGCTTGTCCTGTGCCTGGGCGAAGAAGTCGCGCCGAAACTGGCCGAGCACCTCCTCTCTGTGCTGCTGCCAGCGCTCGGGATCCATGCTCCCCTGACTGGCCGCCAGTTGCTGCTCCAGCTCGGTCAGCTGCTGCTGGTAGTGGCCGCGCTGATCCAGCTGCTGCTGGCGCGCACCGGCAAACGCCACGCTGGCCTCGGCCCGGTCGGCAGGCAGGAAGTGGCGGGCCAATGTCTCCAGCTCCTCATCCCCCCACAACTGGCGCGCCTGCAAGAGGCGGGCATCCGGGTTGAACAGATCCGCCGCCAGATCCGGGTGATCCGCCGCCCACTCATCCTGCAGCCGGGTCAGGGCGGCCAGCCGTTCGGCCAGCGCCAGCTGTTCGCTGTCGCCGGCCAACTGATCCAGGGCCTGGGCGTAACGCCCCTGCAACCGGGTCAGGCTCTCCCCCTCACTCATCCACTGGGATTCCAGCGCGATCAGATTGACCAGCCGCTCGCTCAGCGGCTGGTCGGTGTCGCTTATCTCGCTGGCGAGCTGCTGGCTCAGCTCCGCAGGCATCTCTCGCCAGCTGGGGGGCTGCTTGGTGGACTGGCCCCCGCTGACCGCCGGGGTGAGTCGGGGCATGAGGGTTGTCATCGGCGCGGCTGGTGTCTGCTGCGGCTGACTTCCCCCATGCTGATTAACCTCGGCGTTTGCCGGGGCAGACCCTGGCTCATTCTGCCAGCCGAGGTTGAGCAGCAAGAGCGAGAGGACTGCCAGGGCCAGGATCCCGTAGCGGCGCTTCATCGGCTGATCTCGCCCTTGACCGGGAAGTGATCGGAGAGGTTGCTGGCGGGCCAGAGGCTGCCATCGCTGCTGCGCGGGATCCAGACGCTGTTGAGGTTATGACGGGCTGCGCCGTACTCCCGGCTCACCACCAGATAGTCCAGATACTCGACGTTGGCACCTCCGGAGAGGGGGCCGCCTGCATAGGGGTTGATCCTGGGATCGAAGGTGGCTTCGGTATAGCCGCCATAGCCGGGTTCATGGGCGTCAAGGTTGGCCAGCATGCTGGCGTAGTCATCGGCAAACTTGCGCTTGTTGACGTTGAAGTCGCCGCCATAGATGACGGTGTCGCTGGCCGGGATCTTGAGGCTGGCGGCCAGGGTACGAATTTGGCCGAACTGGATCTGGCGCAGCCGTCTCGCCTCGTCGGTGTCGAAGCTGGCGGTGTGGGTGGCGAACAGATGCCAGGCTTTGCCCCCCTTGATCACCTCGGCATACATGACCCCCTTGTCGGCGAAACAGTCGGTGCCGGTGCACTGGGGATAGACCAGCTGGGCCTCCCGCACGATTGGGTAGCGGCTGACGATCACCACGCCGCCGTCGTGGATGTTGACCCCCGGCTTGTCGAGCACCTTGGTCTGATAGGGGTACTCTTTGGCCAGCGCCTGCAGGAAGCCCTCGCGGCGGCCGTCGAACACCTCTTGCAGCAGCAGGGCGTCATAGCCCTTGAGGTAATCGGGCAGCAAGGTTAACCGTTCGCCAATGCTGGAGGCGATCACCGGCAGCGCCCAGACGTTGTAGCTGGCCACCTTGAGCTTGCTCTGTGAAGGCTCCGGTTGTTCCCGTGGTTGTGGCGGGGTCAGCATGTAGTGCAGATCGTCGTAACGGCCGGTGAATTTGGCGGCAAAGGCCAGCTCCTGCGGCCCCTGGGTACGATGCAGGGCGCGGTCGCTCTTCCACCCCGAGCTGACGGTCGGGGTGTCGCCACCGTGCTGCAATGTGGTGTTCCACCAGGTGCCCTCCATCAACTGGTTGAGGCGATAGGTGTCGCCGCTGGCCGTGGTGACACGGGTTTCGAACAGATAGCTTTTGCCCGCCTTCACCCCCTCGTAGCGATTGAAGCTGAGCACCATGGCGCTCTCCCAGGGGCCCAGCTCCGTTCTGTGCTGGATCCATTGGCTGCCAGCCTGCAGCTGGCCGCTGCCGCTCTGGCTGATCGCCAGCTGCAGGGGTTCCGGGCCGTTGTTGGTGAGGTAGACATCGGTATCGGCCAGCGCCTGCAATGGAAACTGGCTGACCAGCAGCAGGGCGGCATAACTGAGGGGCTTGTGCATCATTAAGTCCTTTTGGTTGAGGCACGATGGAAAGTGACTGTTATGGCGGGCATAGAGGTCATTTCATTTACATTTTTGTTACAAATAAATGAAAGGCCCCATATGGGGAGAGGGAGGAATCAGCAAGAGAGAGAATGGGGGTGAGTGTTGTCGCAGTGACAGCACGCAGGAATAACAAGGGCGTCCGACCGGGGCGCCAGGGATCAGCGACTGGCCAATGGGTAGGTAAAAAGGGCCAGGTGGGCGAAGTTGAACAGGAAGTGGATGACGATGGCGACGCTCAGACGACCGCTGACGTGGAACGCCAGGCCGTAGCAGGCCCCCGCCAGTGCGGCAAACAGCATCAGCAGCGGGCCGCCGGCCAGGTGAGCGGTGCCGAACAGCAGGCTGGCGACCAGGATGCCGAGCCAGAGTCGGCTGCGGGCGGCCACCCCTTGCTGGATGAAGCCGCGGAACAGTGCCTCTTCCGCCACGCAGGTGAACAGCAGATTGTTGAGGGCAAACAGCCACCACCAGTGGGGCAGACCCGCTTCGGGCTTGAGCGCCCCCAGCTGCCAGGCGGTGATCAGCAGGGCCGCCAGCGGCAGCAGCAAGAGGGCCAGCGCTCGCCAGCGGATCGCACCGCCCTGGCCGAGCAAGGCAGGCCAGGCCAGCAGCAGGCCGAAGAAGACCAGCGGCTTGTCCAGATTGAGGTACATGTTGAAGGGCACGCTGGCGGGGCCTGCCTGTACCTGGTCCAGCACCTTCAGATTGCTGAAGCCGGGGATGAGGTGCAGCATCAGCGCTATGGCCCACAGCAGCACCAGCGTCAGGGCGGCGCCACGCCATGGCTGGGGCAGGCCGGGGGTGCGCCAGGCCAGCAGCAGGCCCGCCAGCGTGATCAGCAGAGCGGAAGGGCTGAGGTGGTCTAGGTAAAGGGCGGCCAGCAGGGCGACCCCCAGCAGGATCAGGCCGGGCAGGCGTTGACGGACCAGACAGAGCAAGACGGCCAGCGCCAGTGCTCCCCAGATGAGCGAATCAGGTAGAGGTAACATTGAGTCTCCAAGGCCGATAAAAGTCCCGCACCTTAACAAGTCGTCACATCATGACACAAGCCTTAATAGGCTGGTCGGATCCCAGCAAGGGCGAGTCCGCTGTGGGGTACAGCCATGAAAAAGCCGGAGCTGAGGCTCCGGCTTTTCTGAGGCTGCATTGCCAGTACTGGTGCCTTTTAGCGACCAGACTCTGCGATGACGCGGGCTATGATGTCGGCACGCTTGGTGGCTTCCAGCTCGCCCAGGGCGATGAGGCCGGCCTTGAAGATGACGTTCTTCGGCAGGCTGACGTCGTCCAGAGTGGTGATGGCTTCGACGTGCAGGCCGTTCAGACGGCTGGCATCGCGCGGGCTCAGGTTGACCTGAGTGTTCATCACCTGCTTGCCTTTCTTCTTGGCAGGCACGGTCTGTTTGGTCTGGTCCTGCTCGTCTTCCGGCTGTTCTGGTTGTTCGCCGTCAAAATCGTAAATAGACATAGTCAATCCTGTTGGGTTGCAAGGGGCATGCTCGCCCGAAATTTGGGTATTCAGCCCATATCCTCGTTGCGGATAAAGGCGCGCCAGGAGCCTAGCACCTGGGCAAAGTCTTCCAGCCCGCACATGGCCAGCTGCTCATCATCGTAGTAGGCGAGATCGTCGAGATCCTCATCCTGTTCGATATTGAGGACGTTGGCTTTCACCTCGGCTTCCTCATGGGTGAGCAGCAGTGAATAGTCACCGCCGTGCAGCTGGTACTCTGTGCGGGTGCGATTGGACAGCTGGTCGATGATGGAGAAGAGCTCATCGAGCTTCTCCTCATCCTTGCCAACTTCATCGATCAACCACTGACCGATGGCCTCATGACCCATGGAGAACCGGGCGCGATAGCCACCGAACGGGTCGCGGCGAAATTCATAGTCCATAGCGGAGTCCATATCGGAAGGATGAGGCCACCACAAAGCGGACTGGCATAGCGTCAGATCCATGATCCATGGTGGGTCACACATAGCGTAAAGTGGCCTATTCTAGCGATCCCTCCCGCGCTTGTCTTGATGATGTGGGATCTTTGCACGTCGGCCCCTGTGATTGTGGGCCACGAGGCGTCATGCCAGCTTGTTGTCCGGAGATGTTATGCAGCTAAACGATACCCTGGCCCGTCAGATAGTGAGCAGGGCGATGAAGATACTGTCGTTCTCGGTCAACGTGATGGATGAACACGGTTTGATCATTGCCTCCGGCAATCCCGAGCGCCTCCATCAGCGCCACGAGGGCGCCGTGCTGGCGCTGACCGAGAACCGGGTGGTGGAGATAAGCGAGGCGACCGCCCAGCAGCTCAAGGGGGTGCGCCCTGGCATCAATTTGCCCATTGCCTATCAGGGGGAATTGCTCGGGGTCATCGGCATCTCGGGCGATCCGGACATAGTGTGTGCTTACGCCGAGCTGGTGCGTATGACGGCCGAGCTCATTCTGGAGCAGGCGGCGCTCACCGAGCAGTTGCAGTGGGACAAGCGCCACAAGGAGGAGCTGGTACTGCAGCTCATTCGCGGCGAGGGGCGGGTCGATCAACTGCAACAGGCGGCCCGTTTCCTCGAGCTGGATCTGGCCCAGCCTCGGGTGGTAGCGGTACTGGCGCTGGAGGAGGCGGATCCCGCCCGCCTGCGGGAGCTGGTGCATCTGCTGGAAAATCCGGAGCGGGACAATCTGGTGGCCATCAACGGCCTCGACGAGATAGTGGTGCTCAAACCGGCCCAGCTGAGCGAGGGTGTCTGGCAATCGGAGCAGGAGCGCAGCCGCATCAAGCAGTTGCTGGCCCGCATTCCCCACTTCAAGGTACGGATAGGGGTGGGTGATTACTTCGGCGGCATAGATGGTCTGGCGCGCTCCTACCAGACGGCGCGGGATACTCTGCGCCGGGGCATGCGGCAGGCGCCGCGCAAGCAGGTCTACTTCTTCGAGGATTACCGGTTGCCGGTACTGCTCGGCAGTCTGGCGGACTCCTGGCAGGCGGATCAGCTGCGGGCGCCCCTGCTCAGGCTGGCGCAGGAGGACACAAAGGGAACGCTGCAAAAGACGCTGCGCCAATATTTCTTGCAGGATTGTGATCTGCATCCCTGTGCCGAGGCGCTCTTCATCCATCCCAATACACTGCGCTATCGGCTGACCCGGATCGAGCAGATAACCGGTTTGAATTTCAACAAGTTAGACGACAAGTTCCTGCTCTACCTCGGGCTCAATCTCGACAGCTGATTTGTTCTAACGAACAAAAAACATCTCTTTAAAGAGACCTTATTTGGCTTTTCAGCCAACGCATTCCGATCCCGGATCACCATAATGGCCACCACTCACTCCCATTCAAGGTGCCCGTCATGATCCCTGTATCCGCGCTCGGCGCTCTCGCCGCGCTCTCCATCGCCATCTTCCTCATCCTGAAGAAGGTGCCGCCCGCCTACGGCATGATAGTCGGCGCCCTGGCTGGTGGCCTGATCGGCGGGGCCGATCTGACCCAGACCGTCGCCCTGATGATAGGTGGCGCCCAGGGGATCACCACGGCCGTGATGCGGATCCTGGCAGCCGGTGTGCTGGCGGGCGTGCTGATCGAATCGGGCGCGGCCACCACCATCGCCGAGACCATAGTCAAGAAGCTGGGCGAGACCCGCGCCCTGCTGGCGCTGGCGCTCGCCACCCTGATCCTGACTGCGGTCGGCGTCTTCGTGGACGTGGCCGTCATCACGGTCGCCCCCATAGCGCTGGCCATAGCGCGCCGTGCCGACCTATCCAAGGCGGCCATACTGCTGGCCATGATAGGCGGTGGCAAGGCGGGCAACGTCATGTCCCCCAACCCGAACGCCATCGCCGCGGCCGATGCCTTCCATCTCCCCCTCACCTCCGTCATGGCGGCCGGCATCATACCGGGTCTGTTCGGGCTGGTGATGGCCTACTGGCTGGCCAAGCGTCTGAACAACAAGGGCAGCAAGGTCGCCGCCGACGAGGTGGTGAGCTTCAGTGGCAGCAAGCTGCCCGGCTTTGGCGCCGCCATCAGTGCGCCCCTGGTTGCCATACTGCTGCTGGCCCTGCGCCCCATCGCCGGCATCGTGGTGGACCCGCTGATTGCACTGCCCCTCGGCGGCCTGGTTGGTGCCCTTATGATGGGCAAGTTCAGCAAGGTGAACCAGTTTGCGGTCTCCGGTCTGGCCCGCATGGCGCCGGTGGCCATCATGCTGCTGGGTACCGGTACCCTTGCGGGCATCATTGCCAACTCGGGTCTGAAGGATGTGCTGATCAGCGGCCTGACCGCCTCAGGTCTGCCCTCCTACCTGCTGGCCCCCATCTCGGGCGCTTTGATGTCGCTGGCGACCGCCTCGACCACGGCCGGTACAGTGGTGGCCTCCAACGTGTTCAGCTCCACCCTGATTGAGCTGGGCATCAGCAGTCTGGCGGGGGCCGCCATGATCCATGCCGGTGCTACCGTGTTTGACCACATGCCCCACGGCTCCTTCTTCCATGCCACTGGTGGCAGCGTCCACATGGGCGTGGGGGAGCGCCTCAAGCTTATCCCTTATGAAACAGCCGTCGGTCTGACCATAGCAGCCGTCTCCACCCTGATGTTTGGCGTGTTTGGTCTCGCCTGAGGAACTGATATGAAAATTGTTATCGCACCGGATTCATTCAAGGAGAGCCTGAGCGCCATGGCGGTGGCCGATGCCATCGAGGCGGGTTTCAAGCAGGTGTTGCCAGAGGCCACCTACATCAAGCTGCCCATGGCCGATGGCGGCGAGGGCACAGTACAATCCCTGGTGGATGCCACCGATGGTCGCATACTGCCGTTTTATGTGACAGCGCCGCTCGGCAACCAGGTGCAGGGCTTCGTCGGCCTGCTGGGGGATGGCGAGCGTGCCGTCATCGAGATGGCGGCAGCCTCCGGCCTGCACCTTGTCCCCCCCGAGCTGCGCAATCCGCTGCACACCTCCAGCTTCGGTACCGGTGAGCTGATCCTGGCGGCCCTCGACATGGGGGTGAAGCACCTGATCCTCGGCATCGGCGGCAGTGCCACCAACGATGGCGGTGCCGGCATGATCCAGGCGCTCGGCGGCAAGTTGCTGAAACGCGATGGCACTCCCATAGCGCCGGGCGGCGTCGGGCTGGCGGATCTGGCCACCATAGATCTGAGCGGGCTCGACTCCCGGCTGAGCAGGATCACCATAGAGGTGGCCTGTGACGTGGACAATCCGCTGTGCGGCCCGAAAGGCGCCTCCGCCGTGTTTGGCCCGCAAAAAGGGGCCAACGCCGACATGGTGGCCCAACTCGATGCCAACCTCTCCCGCTACGCCGACTGCATCGAGCAGGTCCTTGGCAAACAGGTGAGAGAAATCCCGGGGGCGGGCGCCGCCGGTGGCATGGGGGCGGCCTTGGTGGGCCTGCTCGGCGCCGAGCTCAAGCCCGGCATCGAGATCGTCATAGCGGCGTTGAAACTGGCCGAGGCTGTGGCCGATGCGGATCTCGTCATCACGGGGGAGGGGCGTATCGACAGCCAGACAATTTACGGCAAAACGCCAATCGGTGTCGCACGCTGTGCCAAGCAGTTTGGCAAGCCGGTGATAGGTATTTCGGGCTGTCTCACCGACGATTACGGTGTGGTGCATGAGCACGGGCTGGATGCGGTGTTCGCCGTGGTCAACCGCGCCATGTCCCTGCCGGAGGCATTGGCGACAGCCACCACCAACCTGCAGCTCACGGCCCGCAACGTGGCCGCGCTCTATATGCTGCGACGCTGATCCTCTTTTGGCCGGTGCCGGGCACCGGCTTTACCCTGCCCCGTGTCGCGGTGATGACCTGTCTTTGCTGCAGATCTGGCCGCAACACCTTGCCGATCTCCCGATCGGCTTTTTTCATTATCTTGCTGTATCTCCATCGCTTTTCTACGGTTTCTATATTTTGGCCGACCACTTTGCGGCATAGTGATCCCCCATAGTACAAGGAGCCACCCATGATCTTGCTGACCCTGGGGGTACTGCTGTTTACCCTTATCCATCTCTATCCCTGTTTCGCTGCGGCCCATCGAACCCGCCTGCGCGACCGGTTGGGGGAGAACCGTTACAAGGGACTCTTCTCGCTGCTGGTGTTCGTCGCTTTCGGCTTGATTCTGGCTGGCTGGCGTTCGTCCAGCCCCATGCCACTCTATTTTCCGCCCGCCTGGGGCCCGGCTCTGGTGATGGGCGTGATGCCAGTCGCGCTCATCCTTTTCTTCTCGGGCCAGGGGCCCAACCACTTGCGGCGCTGGCTGGTTCATCCCCAGCTACTTGGTACCCTGCTCTGGGCTGGCGCCCATCTTGCGGTCAACAGCGAGGCCCGCTCCCTGGTGCTGTTCGGCGGTATCGGTCTGTGGGCCCTGGTCAGCATCATCTGGATTTCGGTGCGGGACTGGCAGCGTCATCCCCGTCCCACAGCGAACTGGGTTGGGACTGGTATCAGCGTGGGAGCTGGACTTGCGGTCACGGCTGTCTTGATCTTCTGGGGTCATGGCTGGCTGACCGGCATACCCTTGCGCTAAATGATGGGGATGAACCGGCTGCGCCATCTGTGCGTATGACGCTCATCTGTTCAAAAGGAGTTGCCTGATGAAATGGTTCACTTTGTTATTGCTGCTTGGTGTCGGGACGGCCTCTGCCGCCTGCCCTGATTATTTCAATGTGGAGCAACGGGAGCTCAACAGCACCCAGCGCCACAACCTCTGCCAGTTGACCGAAGGCAAGGTGGTACTGGTGGTAAACACGGCGTCTTATTGCGGTTATCGCGGCCAGTTTGGGGATCTGGAGACGCTTTATCAGACCTACAAGGACAAGGGGCTGATAGTGCTGGGTTTTCCGTCCAACGACTTCTGGCAGGAGTCGGGGGATGAGGACAAAACTGCCGCTGTTTGCCGCCGTGACTACGGAGTGACCTTCCCCATGTTCAACCGGCTGGCGGTACGCGGTGACGATGCGAGCCCGCTCTACAAGGGGTTGGCCGCGGCCGCGGGCGAGGCGCCGGGCTGGAACTTTCACAAGTACCTGATAGGGCGCGATGGCAAGCTGATAGCAAGCTATGGTGCGAACCAGAATCCGGCCGACGATCCCCTGCAAAAAGAGGTCAAACGGGCGCTTGGGCTTTAGGTCTACCCCGCTGCGGGCTGCTCTGGAATAATGGAGGCCCGCTTTCCGGTCTGGTAACTCTGTGCTGCAACGTCTGCCCCAAATGGTGATCTTCGATGCCCTGGTCCGTGAACAGGGCATCTCGGCGGCCGCACGGCGGCTCGGCGTCTCCAAATCCCACATCAGCAAACAGCTGGCCCAGCTTGAGGCCGAACTCGGTGCCCAGCTGGTGCAGCGCACCACTCGCCGCTTCTCCCTGACCGAACTCGGCCTGGAGTATGCCCGTCACTGCCGCGCTTTGGTTGCGGTGGCGCTGGAGGCGGACTCCATGGTGGCGGAGCGCCGTGGCAAGGTGAGTGGCGTGCTTCATCTTGGGGTGGGCCAGTCGTTTGGCCGGCTGCACGTGATCCCGCGCCTCAAGGCGTTTCAGGATCGCTACCCCGAGCTGGAGCTGGAAGTCTCCTTGTTCGATCACAGAACCAACCTGGTGGATGAGGGGCTGGATCTCTGGATCACCACCTATGAAGACAAGCCCGAAGCGCTGGTGGGGCAGCGGCTGGCGGATATCCACTTCGTGCTGGTGGCCTCGCCTGACTATCTGCTGAGCCACGGCACACCCTTGCACCCGAAAGATCTGGCCCAGCACAACTGCATCACCTACCAGAGCCGGGAGCGGCGCTACCACGAGTGGTCGTTTCGCCAGGGCAAGGAGCGCCAGACGGTGCAGGTGGCAGGCAACTACCGGGTGGATCTGGCGGAGGCTGTGCGCGATGCCGCCCTGGCCGGGCTCGGTATCGCCTATGTCGCCAACTACTTGCTGGACAAGGAGTTGCAGTCCGGTCAGCTGATCCCCCTGCTGCCCCAGTGGCGGCCGAACCAGAAGATGGCGGTGCACGCCGTCTACGCCAGGCGCGAACATCTGGATCCCAAGATCCGGCTGTTCATCGATTTCCTCAAGGAGAGCTTCGGCCCCAATCCCTATTGGGAGCAGCGACTTGCCCCCTGGCTCGGCGGCAAATTGTCCGGTGCGGAGGAATAATTGTTTCCATATAAGAACGCTGGCTTTCGCGTGATACCAAAATTGAACCAAATCAGCAGGTTGGCGCAACCGATATCGTGCAAACGTTTTTGCTAACAGGGCTGTAACCAGGCGGGCTTGCAGTAGTGGGGCGGGGGGAGCAGAATCCGCGCCCATCTTTTGCCTCACCTGATGGAGTCCCTATGATTGCCCTGCTCGGCATACTGAGTATCCTGGCCCTGGCCGTACTCTGCTCTGATAATCGTCGTCGTATCCCGTTGAGAACAGTGGGTCTCGCGCTCTGCCTGCAAGTCCTCTTTGCCGGTCTGGTGCTCTGGCTGCCTGCCGGTCAGCACGTGCTGAATGGGGTCAGCGAGAGCGTCAGCAGCGTGATCGGTTACGGTCAGGAAGGGATCGCCTTCCTGTTCGGGGATCTGGCCAAGTTCAAGCTGGGCTTCATCTTTGCGTTCAACGTGCTGCCGGTCATCATCTTCTTCTCTGCGGTGATCGCGATCCTCTATCACATAGGCCTGATGCCGCGGGTCATCGCCCTGCTGGGGGGCGGTCTGCAGAAGCTGCTGGGTACCGGCCGTGCCGAGAGCCTCTCCGCCACCGCCAACATCTTCGTCGGCATGGTGGAAGCGCCGCTGGTGGTCAAGCCCTACCTCTCCAAGATGTCCGACTCCCAGTTCTTCGCCGTGATGAGCTGCGGTCTCGCCTCCGTGGCTGGCGGCACCCTGGTGGGCTACGCCAGTATCGGGGTTGAGCTCAAGTACCTGATAGCGGCTGCCTTCATGTCGGCACCTGCCGGTCTGGCCATGGCCAAGATCCTGGTGCCGCCTGCGGCCGAAGACGTTGACCACTGTCAGGATGTGGAGATCCCCCGTGCGACCAATGTGATCGAAGCGGCGGCCGATGGCGCCATGGCAGGCCTCAACATAGCGGTCGCGGTCGGCGCGACTCTGCTGGCTTTCGTCGGGGTGATCGCCATGCTCAACGGCCTGCTCGGCTGGGCCGGTGATCTGGTGGGACTGGAGCTGAGCTTCCAGATCATACTGGGCTGGCTGTTCGCCCCCGTCTCCTGGCTGATCGGCGTGCCCTGGGATCAGGCCCAGGCGGCTGGCGCCCTGATCGGGACCAAGATAGTCATCAACGAATTCGTCGCTTTCATCGCCCTGGTGCAGGATCAGACCCTGAACGAATCGAGCAAGGCCATCGTCACCTTCGCCCTGTGCGGTTTCGCCAACATCTCCTCCATGGCGATCCTCATCGGTGGCCTGGGCGCCATGGTGCCGGAGCGCAAGTCCTTCATCGCCCGTTACGGCATGCGCGCCATACTGGCGGGTGTG
This sequence comes from Aeromonas sp. 2HA2, assembly GCF_029237345.1. Lineage (NCBI taxonomy): Bacteria > Pseudomonadati > Pseudomonadota > Gammaproteobacteria > Aeromonadales > Aeromonadaceae > Aeromonas > Aeromonas sp. 2HA2. The sequence continues at coordinate 275,835 of NZ_JAACGB010000002.1, forward strand.
CTGGCGAACCTGATGAGCGCCTCGCTGGCGGGGCTGTTCCTCGCCCTCTGATTGACCTCGAAGCTGGCACCTTCCGGTCAGAGCCCGCTTCGGCGGGCTTTTTGTGGTTGTTTTTCAGACAAAAAAAGCGCCTCAGAGGAGGCGCGGGGAAAAAGACAGATTGGAAGCGTCACATGGGTGCCACTTGAATGAGGGATGAGCCATGCCATCCAAGTGTGAAGCCATGATGCCTGACCCTGTCTGAAGCCCTTCTGAGGCGATTCTTCATACTATGTTCATGTTTATAAACGCAAAACGGCGCCACTCGAACAAGCCGGATCTCTGCTGTGCCAATGGCTGAAGTGAGTGTTTTACAGGGATGTCGCCACTATCAAGGAGTCAACTCGAACGAACCGGCGTTCTGTTGTTCCAGTGCCAGCAACCAGCGCTTGATGGGGATGCCGCCGGCATAACCGGTCAGCTCGCCGCTGCGCCCTATCACCCTGTGACAGGGCACTATGATGCTGAGAGGATTGCGGCCATTGGCGGCACCCACGGCTCGCACCGCCTTGTGGTTGCCGATGGACTGGGCTATTTCGAGATAGCTGACGGTCTTGCCATAGGGAATGTCGCACAGAGCGCGCCACACTGACTGCTGGAAGGGGGTTCCCTTGGCGGCGAGCGGCAGATCGAAGCGTTGCAGACGGCCGGCGAAATAGGCGGCAAACTGCTCGACGTAAGGGGCCAGCGCCAGATCATCCTGACGCCACTGCGGGGTTGGCATTATGGGGCGCTCGCCCTGCATGAACTCCACGTGGCGTAGGCCATCCCGATCGATGGCGATGAGCAGGGGGCCGTGGGCGCTGTCGCAAAAACTGTATCTCATCTTCTCTCATCCTTGGCGTGGGCAAGTCGTAAGGCTGGCAGCATCACTCCAGCACGGGTTTGCCGCGGGCCGACTTGATGTCGCCCTTGCGCTTCTTGGCGTCGATCCGCTTGCGCTGGGAGCTGCGGGTCGGCTTGGTGGCATGACGGGCCTTGGGGCGCCAGGCGGCTTTCTTGAGCAGCTCCACCAAGCGGCTCATGGCCTCTTTTCGGTTCATGTCCTGGCTGCGATGGGTCTCGACCCGGATCTGGATAAAACCATCGTGTACCCGGCTGTCGCTCAGCTTGTCGAGCCCCTCTTTGTAGAGCGGGGGCAGACTGGGAGAGCTGCGGTAATCAAAGCGCAACCAGACGGCGGAGTCAGTCTTGTTGACGTGCTGGCCGCCGGCCCCCTGAGCTCGCATGGCTTGAAACTGCAGCTCATGCCAGGGGAGGGTGACGCTGTTGGAGATGACTAGCATACTGCTGTGCTCTTGTTTGGTGCATAGGGAGAGGCTGGTTCAGCTTGGTGCCTCATTATGGGGCGAGATGTGCTCCCTTGGTGATGCCGGGGGGGATTCATCCAGGGCATAAATGCTATCTTTTTGAAATTAAACAATAAAAAGACTTGGCACAAGAATTGATACCCAATTCACCACATACCATGGATTGGGAGCAACCAGATGAAGCTGATTACTGCGATTATCAAACCCTTCAAGTTGGACGATGTGCGTGAAGCCGTCGCCAGCCTGGGAGTCGAAGGACTGACAGTGTCCGAGGTCAAGGGGTTTGGCCGCCAGAAAGGGCACACCGAATTATACCGGGGAGCCGAGTACCAGGTCGACTTCTTACCCAAAGTGAAGCTGGAAATTGCGACGGCCGATGACAACGTCGAAGGGGTCATAGAGGCGATCTGCAAGGCGGCGTATACCGGCAAGATCGGCGATGGCAAGATTTTTGTCTACGATTTGTTGCAGGCGGTGCGCATTCGTACCGGTGAAAGCGATGAAGAGGCGCTCTGATCGTTCGGGTGCCCTGGCGGCTTGAGCATGGGTAACCCTGTTTCGGATTGCCAGACCGGACGGGTTGCCGATAGGTAGTCGTTGATTGACTCCATGGTGGGGCTGGATAGGATTCTATCCGGCCCTTTTGTTTGAACGGCGCTTAAATATGTGATCCCGCACTCCATGTTTTCTTGATCCGGCTGTCGAGGCCAATGCAAAATACAAACAGAAATGGTTATCACTCGATATAGCAACTCAAGGAATGGATGATGAAAATGAAGATGCTGGCACTGGCTTTTTCTACCCTGGCTGCTCAGGGGGCGTTGGCGGCGGGAGAGGTGAATGTCTACTCCAACCGTCAGGATGAACTGATCAAGCCCATCATCCAGCAGTTCGAGAAGGAATCGGGCATCAAGGTCAACGTGGTGTTCGCCAAAGAGGGGCTGAACGAGCGTCTGGAGCGGGAAGGCAAGCTCTCTCCGGCCGACCTGATGCTGACCGTGGACATCAGCCGTCTGACCGATCTGGTGGACAAGGGGCTGGTGCAGCCGGTAGACAGCAAGATACTGCAGGAGAATATCCCTTCCATCTATCGTGACCCGGAGAATCGCTGGTTTGCCCTGACCACCCGAGTGCGTGCCATCTATTCGAGCAAGGAACGCCTCGGCAAACTCGACACCATTAGCTACGAAGATCTGGTCAAGCCTGAATTCAAAGGGAAAATTTGTACCCGCAGCGGCAAGCATGAGTACAATGTGGCGCTGGTTTCATCCATGATCGCCCATCACGGCATGGCGGATGCAAAAACCTGGCTGGAAGGGGTCAAAGCCAACCTGGCGCGCAAGCCGCAAGGCAACGACAGGGATCAGGTCAAGGCGATCAAGGATGGCATCTGCGATCTGTCCCTCGGCAACAGCTACTACCTGGGGGCCATGTTGAAAGATCCGGCTCAGAAGTCCTGGGCTGATGCGGTCTACATCAACTTCCCGAACCAGGCTGACCGTGGCGCCCACGTCAACGTGAGCGGCGTGGCCATGACCAAGCATGCCAAGAACAAGGAAGCCGCCCAGAAGCTGATGGAGTTCCTGGCTGGCGATACTGCCCAGCACATGTATGCGGACGTGAATGCCGAGTACCCGGTCAAGGTCGGGGTCGAGCCTTCCGCCATGGTCAAGTCCTGGGGCAGTTTCAAGTCTGATCCCATGCCGGTCAGCGAGTACGCCAAGCACCGCAAGGATGCCTTGCAGTTGCTGGATGAAGTAAAATTCGACTTGTAATCAGATGGGGCCAAGGGCCCCATCCACTTCTGTGGTCTCATGAAAAATTGTGGATGGATTGTCAGCAGCTGGGCCACCGCCCTGCTGCTGGGTTTGCCGGTACTCGCCCTGATCTTCTCAGCCTTCTCGGCAGACGGAGACCTGTTTCGCCACCTCGCCGATACTGTGCTGTTCGATTATCTGGCCAATACGCTGGGACTGGTGGCGGGCGTAGTGCTGCTCAGCCTGTTGTTCGGCGTACCTACCGCCTGGCTGGTAGCCATGTGTCAGGTACCGGGGCGCCGTGCCCTGCAGTGGGCGCTGATGCTGCCCATGGCCATGCCCTCCTACATCGTTGCCTACGTCTACACCGACCTTCTTGACTACTCGGGGCCGCTGCAGGCGGGGCTGCGCACCCTGTTTGAGTGGAGCAGACCGGCGGATTACTGGTTCCCGGCCATCCGATCCCTGGGCGGCGCCGCCTGGGTACTGGCACTGGTGCTCTTTCCCTACGTTTATCTGCTGGCCCGCGCTTCGTTCTTGGAGCAGTCGGTCAGCCTGATCCACTCCAGCCGCTTGCTGGGATGCACCCCCTGGCAGAGCTTTCGCCGCCTCAGTTTGCCGTTGGCACGCCCCGCCATCATGGTGGCGGTTTCCCTGGTGGCGATGGAGACCTTGGCCGACTTTGCCACTGTCCACTTCTTTGCCATCAACACCCTGACCACGGCGGTTTATGATACCTGGCTTGGCTATGGCAGTTTGGCCACCGCTGCCAAGCTCTCCTGCATGATGCTGCTGGCCGTGGTGCTGCTCATCGCGCTGGAGCGCCGCTCCCGCCAGCGTCAGCAGGTGTTTCAGAAATCCATGGGTCATGAGCAGCCGCTGCGTTATCCACTCAAGGGAGTCAGCCGTTGGCTGGCCGGACTCTGGTGCTGGGGACTGGTGCTGGCGGGTTTCGGCCTGCCATTTGTCATCCTGCTCGATTACGGCGTGCGCTATTTCGAACTCTCCTGGACGCCGGAGTTTGTCCGCTTCGCTGGCAACAGTCTGCTCATCTCGGCGCTGACCGCCCTGCTGGCCATGGGGATAGCTCTGCTGCTCGGTTTCTTCCGCCGCCTCGATGGCGGCGTCAAGAGTCTGCTGCCCCTGCGTATCGCCGCCATGGGATACGCCATGCCGGGTACAGTGCTTGCCATCGGCGTGCTGGTGCCGCTGACAGCCCTCGATTTTGGTATCAATGATCTGGCCGAGTGGCTTGGGGGGCAGGGGCCTGGCTTGCTGCTGACCGGTACCCTCACTGCCATCGTATTCGGCTATCTGGTGCGCTTCGTGGCCATTGCCATCGGTTCTGTGGAGAGCAGCATGGGCAAGATCTCCCCCAGCCTCGACATGGCGGCCCGTTCCCTGGGACAGGGAGATGGCGGTATGCTGCGACGGGTTCATCTGCCGCTGGTGCGACGGGGTCTGTTTGCCGGTGCCATGCTGGTATTCATCGAATCCATGAAGGAGCTGCCCGCCGCCCTGCTGCTGCGGCCGTTCAACTTCGATACCCTGGCGACCCACGTCTATCAATTTGTCTCGGACGAGATGCTGGAGCGCGGCGCCCTGGGGGCCATCGTTATCGTGCTGGTAGGACTGTTGCCGCTCATCTGGGTCAACCGCAGCCTGGATAGCCAGGGGCACTGAGTCTGCAGATCACTCCCTGAATTGTTGTCCGGCGCAGGTCGGCCTGAATCAAAAGAATATGAGGAAGTCAGCCGTGTCTTGCTTGCAGGTTGAGAACGTCAGTTGCCGTTATAACGGTCGCAATGTACTGGAGCAGCTGTCTCTGTCGGTGGCCGACAACGAGATTGTCTGTCTGCTGGGGGCCAGTGGCTGCGGTAAAACCACGCTGCTCAAGGCCGTTGCAGGCCTGTTGCCGCTGGCCGAAGGGGAGATCCGCCTCGGTGCTACCCTGCTGGATGGGCCGGGCGTCAGCGTGCCACCCGAGGCGCGCAACATCGGCATGATCTTCCAGGATTACGCCCTTTTCCCCCATCTGACGGTGGCCGACAACGTCGGTTTCGGGCTGGCTCGCCTTGACCGCCCCGCCCGTCAGCAGCAGGTGGAGGAGGCGCTGACGCTGGTCAAGCTGCAGGGACTGGGAGATCGCTATCCCCATCAACTCTCTGGCGGGCAGCAGCAAAGGGTTGCCATCGCTCGCGCACTGGTGTGCAAGCCGAAGTTGATGTTGCTGGATGAGCCCTTCTCGAACATAGATACCCAGGTGCGGATGAAGCTGATCCTCGAGATCCGCACCCTGCTCAAGCAGCAGGGGATCGGCGCCATCTTCGTCAGCCACAGCAAGGAGGAGGCGTTTGCCTTCGCCGACCGGCTGGCTCTGTTTCGGGCGGGTCATATCGAGCAGGTGGGACAGCCGGAGCAGCTTTATCGCCGCCCGCAGAACCGCTTCGTTGCCGAGTTTTTGGGCGGGGTCAACTATCTGGCTGCCGAGGTAGTGGATAGCCACAGCGTCAAGACAGCGCTGGGAGTGGTATCTGGCTGCGAGCCCCATGGTCGCAACCTGGGCGAGCTGCTGCAACTGATGCTCAGACCCCAGCAACTGTTGCTGGAGGCCGTCGTGGACGGCGAACTGACAGTGCTGGAGCAGCAGTTTCTCGGTCATCACTGTCGGGTGTTGTTCGAGTGTGGCGGTCAGCGACTGGAGGCGAGCATAGGTGAGCCACTCGGCGGGGATCGCGCTCGGGTCAAGGTCGCTCCCCATGGGTTGGTGTTGTTTGAACCAGTGCAGTGAACAACTTGATATCGTTATGAAATCAATGAATTGAATTCACTCTGGTTTATAATTGCGCCACGCTAATGCCTATACAGGGGAGAGACAAATGAAAGCCCAAGCCGGGATCTGCGCAGAGCCGAATCTGCACGCCCTCTATCTGATGTTCAATCGCACAGGAGAGGCGACCGCACTGGTTGCCCGTCTGGCCAGCTTGCCTGCCCTGTGGGAAGCGGTTGCCGCCGATTTCCCCGATGCCGGTTTCACCGGCCTGGTCGCCGTCGGCGCCGATGCCTGGGATGACCTCTACCCTGTGGCCCGTCCGCCCCAGTTTCGCGGCTTTATGACGCAATCAGCCAACGGTCAGCAGGCGCCAAATACGCCGTTCGACCTCTTCGTGCAGTTGCGTGCCGATCGGGTCGATGTTTTGCATCACGCCGGTCAAAGGGTGATGGCGCTGCTGGCCGGACTGGTGGAACTGGCCGAAGAGGTGCGCGGTTTCCGCAACCTGGATTGCCGTGACCTGACCGGTTTCGTCGATGGCACCGAGAACCCGCAAGACGAACACCGCGCTGAGGTGGCCTTGCTTGAGGGAGGCGAGTTTGCCGGCGGCTCCTATGTCCATGTGCAGCGCTGGGTACATGCCATGAGCGACTGGGAGAAGCTCGCCCTGAAGGAGCAGGAAGACATCATTGGCCGCACCAAGCGCGACAACATCGAATACGAGTCGGCCGATAAGCCGCTGACCTCCCATATCAAGCGGGTCAACCTCAAGACGCCCAAAGGTGAATCCATGGAGATACTGCGTCAGAGCATGCCCTGGGGCACCATGACGGAGCAGGGACTCTATTTCATCTCCTGCTGCCGCACGCCGTTGCACTTCAATGCCATGATGGCCAGCATGTACAAGGGGGAGGGCGGCCATTTTGATCACCTGCTGCGCTTCACCACGGCAGTGACTGGTGCGGCCTTCTTTGCCCCCTCGGAAGATTTTCTGGTGGCAAAGGGTCAATAAGTCAGCATTTACCTGTGCGCAGAAAACAAAAATCCCGGCCAAGGCCGGGATTTTGCGTTCTGGCGGTACCGCTAGTAGGCGGTGGCCTGCGCATTGGCTGACATTAAGGGGTCTGTTCGAACAGCTCGAGGGCGGAGAGATAGAGCTCTTCGATATCGGTGTCGCTGGTCGGAGTGATGAAGATGGTGTCATCACCGGCGATAGTGCCGAGGATCCCTTCTGCCTTGCCGAGTGAGTCGAGCAGGCGGGCGATCAGCTGGGCTGCACCCGGGCTGGTGTGGATCACGACCAGGGCGCCGTTGTGGTCGACGTCGAGTACCAGGTTCTTGAGCGGGCTGGAAGTAGTGGGTACACCCAGTTCCACCGGCAGGCAGTAAACCATCTCCATCTTGGCATTGCGGGTGCGAACGGCGCCGAAGCGGCTCAGCATGCGCGATACCTTGGACTGGTTGATGTTTTCGAAGCCCATCTCTTGCAGGGCAGTCACTATCTCTGCCTGGGAGCCAAATCGTTCTTCTTTCAGCAAGGCTTTAAAGGCCTTGGCCAGTTTTTCTTGCTTGTCGTTGTGTTTCATCTTGGACTCACGAATGAGGAGGTGTGGCTGCCTGTCACGCTCAGGCGGCAGATATGAACAGCGTGCCCATTTTGCATTCATGTGCCTATTTTTGCAAGGAAGCGGCGGTTGTGCTGCATATTGATTCAAAATTAGCTTGCATCCCCCCATGTTGGGGCTAAAATCGGGACGAAATTTTGAAAACTTATTCAATTGGGCTGTATGGGTATTGAACTAATCGGTATCGCAAAATCCTGGCACAAGGTGCCGGTACTGCAAGATGTCAGCTTTCGGACTGAGCCCGGTGAAACCTTGGTGCTGCTGGGCCCGAGCGGTGCTGGCAAGAGCTCGCTGCTACGCATGATGAACTTGCTGGACACGCCGGATGCCGGCGTATTGCGCATCGGTGAAAGTGAATTTTCTTTCCCGTCCGGCCTGTCTGCTGCCGAATTCAACCGTCAGGCGCAGGCACTGCGTCGCAAGGTGGGCATGGTGTTCCAGCAGTACAATCTCTGGCCACATCTGACCGTGATGGAGAACCTCATAGAGGCACCCGTCAAGTTGCTCGGCATGAGCAAGGCCGCGGCTATCGAGAAGGGCGCCTACCTGTTGACCCAGTTGCAACTGGCCGACAAGCGTGATGCCTGGCCTGCCCGCCTCTCGGGTGGTCAACAGCAACGGGTGGCCATTGCCCGTACCCTGATGATGGATCCGCAAGTGCTGCTGTTTGACGAGCCGACGGCTGCACTCGATCCCGAGATCACCAAAGAGGTGGCCGAGATCATCCGCAATCTGGGCCAGACCGGTATTACCCAGGTGGTGGTGACCCACGAGGTGGAGTTTGCCCGCAAGGTGGCCAGTCAGGTGATTTATCTGGAAAAGGGGCGGATCATCGAGTCCGGTACCGCCGCCATTTTCCAATCCCCGCAAACCAGCCGGTTTGCCGAATTCTTGATGCATTGATATTCAAATCGATAAGGAAGCTGTCATGAAAAAGAGTCTGTTGCTGGTTGCTGCCATGGGTTTGCTGAGCACCTCTGTGCTGGCCAAAGAGATCAAGTTCGCCACCGAGGCGACTTATGCACCGTTCGAATATCTGGACGACAAAAACGAGTTTCAGGGCTTTGACATCGACCTGGCCCGTGCCATCTGTACCCAGGTCAAGCTGGAGTGCAGCTTCCACAACCAGGCCTTCGACAGCCTGATCCCCAGCCTCAAGTTCCGTCGCTATGACGCTGCCATCGCAGCCATGGATGTGACCCCGGAGCGGGCAGCCCAGGTCGACTTCTCCGACATCTATTATGAAAACTCAGCCGTGTTCGTGGCCAAGAAAGGGACCTTCAAGGGGCCGGAAGACTTGGTCGACAAGACGGTCGGCGTGCAGAATGGTTCCTCCCATCAGTCCTATCTGGTGGATAACTGGATCAGCAAAGGCTTGCTGACAGTGCCCTATGCCAGTTACCAGAGTGCCTTCCTCGACATGATGAATGGCCGTACCGATGGTGTGTTTGCCGATACTGCAGTCGCGGCCGACTGGCTCAAGCAGCACAAGGAGTACGTCGTGATCGGTGCGCCTGTGACCGATGCCAAGTACTTCGGTACCGGCTTTGGCATCGCAGTGGCCAAGGGTAACCTGGAGCTGCTGACCCAGCTGAACAAGGGGCTGGCCGAAATCAAGGCCAACGGCACCTATCAAAAAATCTTCGACAAATACTTCGCGCAGTAAGCCATGTTGAGCCTGTTGTTGGATGCAGCCTGGATGACCCTCGGGCTGGCCTTGGCATCACTGGTCGGCGGCATGGTATTGGCGCTGGGATTGAGCGCCGCCGAGCTGAGTAAACAGCCTTGGCTGGTGTGGCCTGTGGCTACACTGACCACCTTGATCCGTGGCTTGCCCGAGCTGTTGGTGGTGCTGTTCATCTACTTCGGCTCGACCCAGGTGCTGTTTCTCATTACAGGCGAGTATGTGGAATTCAGCCCGTTCGCCTGTGGCGTGCTGGCGCTCTCTCTGCTGTTTGCCAGCTATGCCACCCAGACTCTGCGGGCAGCGATCAATGCAGTGCCCGCCGGACAGCGGTTGGCGGCGTTGGCGCTCGGTCTTGGCAAGGGGCACATCTTCTTTCGCATCGTGTTGCCCCAAGCCTGGCGTCATGCCCTGCCGGGCCTCGGCAATCAGTGGCTGGTGTTGCTCAAGGATACGGCGCTGGTCTCCCTCATAGGGGTGAACGAGATGATGCGTCAGGCCCAGATGGCCTCGGCCAGCACCTATGAACCCTTTACCTGGTATGCCGCCGCGGCCCTCATCTATCTTGCCATCAGTCTGGTGAGTGAATTCGGCCTCAAGCAGGCTGCCCGCTATACCCGCCGCTACGGAGGTTGACCATGCAGGACTATTTCACGACTCTGCTGGGGGGATTAGTGATGACCCTGCAACCGACCGTCTTCAGTCAGCTGAGTGAATTCGGGTTTAAGCAGACAGCCCGCTATACCCGCCGCTACGGAGGTTGACCATGCAGGACTATTTCACGACTCTGCTGGGGGGATTAGTGATCACTCTGCAATCGACCGTCTTCAGTCAGCTGAGTGAATTCGGGTTTAAGCAGACAGCCCGCTATACCCGCCGCTACGGAGGTTGACCATGCAGGACTATTTCATGACTCTGCTGGGTGGTCTGGCGATCACCTTGCAATTAACTGCCCTCAGTCTGCTGCTCGGCGTACTGATGGCGGCTGCCATGACATGGGTGCTGGAGCAGCGCATTCCGGTGGCGACCCAGCTGGTACAGCTGTGGGTGCTGATCTTCACCGGCACGCCGCTGCTGATCCAGATCTTCCTCATCTACTACGGGCCGGGACAGTTCGAGTGGCTCAAATCCGGGCCGCTCTGGCCGCTGCTCAAGCAGCCCTGGTTCTGCGCCGTGCTGGCCCTTGGTTTCAACACTGCGGCCTATTCAACCCGCTTGTTCAAGGGGGCGCTCGATGCCATTCCGTCCGGTGAGGTGGAGGCCTGCCGTGCCCTCGGCTTTTCGGCCGGGCAGACCCTGTGGATGAAGGTGCGCCATGCTGCGCGGCGACTGGTGCCCGCCTATTCCAACGAGGTGATCCTGGTGCTCAAGGGCAGTTCACTGGCCAGCACCATCACCATCATGGACGTGATGGGCCTGGCCCAGCGCCTCAACGCCCAGACCTATGACACCCTGGCTGTGTTCACTGTGGCCGGTGCGCTTTACCTGACCATGAACGGATTGTTAACAATTGGGTTTCGCTGGTGTGAACGGCGAGCCCTGGCATTCCAGGCGTGAGCTCGGTAGATCTACCTCTTTGTGGTAGGTATAAATGCGGGAAATCTGTGCTTCTCCTCTGATTTTTTGCATTTCCCCCCATTTTTATGCGCCGCCTGTTTATTGGCTCACAGAACCCGTGATTGCAACTGTTATCAGATTGTTTTTTATGGGGGGATCCATTAAGGTTGGGCCCACAACAAGAAACAACCTTAAACCTACGCTTAAACATGGAGTTGATCATGAAAGTTGCCGTTCTGGGTGCCGCCGGTGGCATCGGCCAAGCCCTCGCTCTGCTGTTGAAAAACCGCCTCCCTGCTGGTTCCGAACTGAGCCTGTATGACATAGCCCCTGTCACTCCGGGTGTGGCGGTCGATCTGAGCCATATCCCGACTGACGTGAAAGTAAAAGGTTTCTGCGGTGAAGATCCGAGCCCCGCTCTGGTCGGCGCCGATGTGGTGCTGATCTCCGCCGGTGTGGCGCGCAAGCCCGGCATGGATCGTTCCGATCTGTTCAATATCAACGCCGGTATCGTCAAGAATCTGGTCGAAAAATGTGCCGCCTCCTGTCCGAAAGCGCTGATCGGCATCATCACCAACCCGGTCAACACCACGGTCGCCATCGCGGCTGAAGTGCTGAAAAAAGCCGGTGTCTACGACAAGCGTCGCCTGTTTGGCGTCACCACCCTGGATGTGATCCGCGCCGAGACCTTCGTGGCCGACGCCAAGGGTCTGAATGTCGACAAGGTGCGTGTCAACGTGATCGGCGGCCACAGTGGCGTGACCATACTGCCGCTGCTGTCCCAGATCGAAGGGGCTTCCTTCTCTGCAGAAGAAGTGGCAGCCATGACCAAGCGTATCCAGAACGCCGGCACCGAAGTGGTTGAAGCCAAGGCCGGTGGCGGTTCTGCCACCCTCTCCATGGGTCAGGCTGCCTGCCGTTTTGGCCTGTCCCTCATCAAGGGTCTGCAGGGCGAAGCCAACGTCATCGAGTGCGCTTATGTGGAAGGGGATGGCAAGCACGCTACCTTCTTCGCGCAGCCCATCTTGCTGGGCAAGAACGGCGTCGAAACCGTGCTGGACTACGGCAAGCTGAGTGCCTTCGAGCAAGAGGCGATGGAGGGCATGCTGGCCACTCTGAAAGCCGATATCCAGCTGGGTGTCGAGTTCGTCAAGTAAGCCGCATGGCTGACAATAAGGGGAGCTTCGGCTCCCCTTTGTCATTGCTGCAGGGTGCTGACGGTGACGGGCTAAGGGGATGGGCCTGGCTGCCGATAACAGAGAGCAGCAGGAGAACCTTATGATGAAACCCCTTACCTTTTTTGGCCTTGCTTGTTTGCTGACGACCCAGGCACAGGGCGCGGAGCCACAGGTATCCGCCGCCGGACCTACGGCAAGCAGTGCAGTTTCCGTGGCAGAGTCAGCGATCACATCCCCACCGGCGGTTTCCGCTGCCGAGCCGGTGGCTGTATCTCAGCCTGCGGTTTCCGCCGCCGGACCGGTCGCGTCATATCAGCCTGAGGTGTCTGCAGCCGGGCCTGCAGCACCACTGCCAGTCGCTCCTTCAATGGCGCAGCCAGCTGCGGCTGCCTCATCAGCCGCGTCTGCCACAGTGTCGGATGGCGGGCTTTCTCCAACCAGTCAACCCATGACCAGCACGCCGACGAGCGGTGCAGATGACAGCGGCAACCTGCAGGCTGTGCCCCTCTATCGTCAGGACGAGCTGCTCAACTGGATTGAACAGGGGCGTCATTTACAGCAGGTAAAACAGGACAGATGCCAGCTCACCCAAGATATCGAGGTGCGGGCCGAGGTAATGAAGGTGCCTGCCTATCAGTTCCTGTGGGGAGACATGCTGGCTTGGGGAGTGTGCATCAAGCCCAATGCGGAGCTCGGGGTCAAATTCATGTGGGAGGCAGCCAATCAGGGGTTGGCACCTGCGCTGGAACAGCTGGGCCGTTATTACTGGAAGGGCACCCTGGTGCAAAAAGATCTGCTCAAGGCTGAAACCCTGATGCGTGAAGCGGCCAGTCTGGGGTTTCAGCGGGCACAGATAGAGTGGGTCGAGATGTTGCTGCAGGGGCTGGGCAGCCCGCTGGATTATGAAGAGGCGTATCACTGGCTGCACAGTGCTGTCATTGGTGACAAGGCCAAGCATCAGAAGGCGACCAGCCTGCTGAATCGACTGGGCAACCGCATGCCTGCCAACGCCATTGCCCGTGCCAAGGCGATGCGTTAAATAAAAAGGACCCACAGGCTCTCACCTGTGGGTCCGGATCCGGCCGCCGTGCCATGACAGGCCGGGTCCTCACTGCTTTATATGGTGCAACCCCGATTAAAGATCCTGGTGGGGGCCAAAAACTTCGTAGTGCAACTGTTCGGTCGGGATACCCGCCGAGCTGAGTTGTGTCTTGATCCCCTGCATGAAGCCGAGTGGGCCGCAGAAGTAGTAGTGGGCCTGCGGTACCAGCAACCCGGACACCTGACTCAAGTCCATGGTGCCGCTGAAGTCGTAGTCCTTCCCTTGCTCATCCTGATCACTTGGCTCCCGATACCAAACCCGGCTCTGCAGCTTGTGGTGCTGTTGGCGTTTGCGCTGGATATCCTCCTTGAAGGCATGCAGCGAACCCCGTTCACAAGCGTGCAGCCAGCAGACATCGGTATCATGGCCCGTGCTAAGCAGTTGGTTGAGCATGCTCAGCATGGGGGTGAGGCCCACGCCGGCGGAGAGCAGCACCACTGGGGTGTTGGAGCTGGCTTGCAGGAAGAAATCACCGGTTGGCGGCATCAGGTCCACCTTGTCACCGACTTGCAGATGGTCATGCAGCAGGTTGGAAACCTGACCCTGCGGCTCGCGCTTGACGCTGATACGGTAATCGCGACCATTGGGTGCATCGGAGAGGGAGTACTGACGGATCTCCTGATATTCCAGTTCCGGGTGGTTGAGCTGGATGCTGAGGTACTGGCCCGGCTTGAAATGCAGCACGGGTTTGCCATCGATCGGCGCCAGCATGAAGGAAGTGATGAGCTCGCTCTCGACCCGCTTCTCTTTGATGATGAAGGGGCGGGGGCCTTGCCAGCCACCGATCTCGCTCGCCTTCTCCTGATAGATCTCGCTCTCCCGGCCGATGAAAATACTGGCCAGTACCCCATAAGCCTTGCCCCAGGCATCCAGCACTTCGTCGGTGACTGCACTTCCGCCCAATTCTTTGAGCGTGGCCAAGAGATGACTACCTACAATGTGATATTGTTCCGGCTGGATCATGAAGCCCGTGTGTTTGTGGGCGATACGTTCTACTGCACCTGCCAGGGCCCCCAGGTTGTCGATGTTCTTGGCATAAGCCGCCACTGCGTTGAACAGGGCCAGCGGTTGGCCGCCGCTGCGCTGGTGAGCCAGGTTGAAAATATCCTTCAGCTCGGGGTTGTGACTGAACATGCGCTGATAGAAGTGCTGGGTGAGTGCAGGGCCCGCCGATTCGAGCAAAGGTATGGTGCTTTTGATGACGGCGATGGTGGCTTGATCTAACATAAGGGGTCCTTTCTAATTAAACATTTAAAATGTCACTTAATAAGCCGCATCCTAGATGTTTATTTGATCTGGATCAATAATCAATTTTCCGCGTGATGCGACACAGGCCCTATGAGACTAACTAGCTATACCGATTTTGGATTGAGAGCCCTGCTCTATCTGGCAACCTTGCCACAGGGGGAATTGTCGAGCGTGGCCAAGGTTTCCGCCTTGTATGACGTCTCTCGCAACCACATGGTGAAGGTGGTGAATCAGCTGGTGAAGCTGGGTTATCTGCAGTCACAGCGGGGCAAGAATGGCGGGATCCGCATGGCTTGCGCGCCAGAGACAGTCAATATTGGCCAGGTGATCCGTGCGCTGGAGGGCAACCTGGACGGCATCGACTGCAACTCGCCCGTTTGCCATATCGTCTCTGTCTGTCTGCTGAAAAGTGCCCTGAAGGAGGCGATGAACGCCTTCCTGGCGGTGATGGACAGCTACACGCTGCAAGACCTGCTGGCCAATCGCGACGAGCTGCAGAAGGTGTTCGGTGAACTGATCCCGACCCTGGTGCTGGAACCAGAGCCCGACGACGAGAATGAGTGAGATAAAAAAGGCTGCCATCGGCAGCCTTTTTTCAATCTTCGAAACCCGATACGTTGCGGTATAAATCTGGCATGATCCGCGCCATCTTCACCATGTTGTTCTCTACTTCCATGATCTCGATGGGATAGCCAGCGAGCCGCAGGCTGATGTTGGGCTGGGGGATCTCTTCCAGATATTCCAGAATTGCGCCATTGAGGGTTCTCGGCCCGTCGATGGGCAGTTGCCAGTTCATCTCCTTGTTCAGCTCGCGGATGCTGGCCGATCCTTCCACCAGGAAAGAACCGTCCGGTTGAGGATGGATCTCTTCGCTGGGCGCGGGAGTAATGGTGGTGGTGAAATCGCCCACTATCTCCTCCAGAATGTCGTCCAGAGTGATCAGCCCCTGAATGTCACCGTACTCATCCACAATGAGGCCGATCCGCTCCTTGTTGCGCTGGAATTTGGCCAGTTGCACATTGAGCGGCGTCCCTTCCGGGATGAAGTAGATCTCGTCCACTTCCCGCAGCAGGCTCGACTTGTTGAACTGATCCCTGGCCATCAGCCGCAGCGCATCGCGGGCGTGCAGAAAGCCCACCACGTCATCGATGTTGTCTCGATAGAGCAGTATTTTGGTGTGGGCGCCGTGGGCCAGCTGGCGCAGTATGCTTTTCCAGTCATCGTTGATGTCGATGGCGTAGATCTCGCTGCGTGGCACCATGATGTGCTCCACCGTCATCTTGTCCAGGTCCAGGATACTAAGCAGCATCTCCTGATGGCGCTGGGGGATGAGACTTCCGGCCTCGTTGACTATGGTGCGCAGTTCCTCGGTATTGAGAGCATCATTCTTGTTGGGAGTGACTCGCAGCAGCTTGAGCAGGCCGCTGGTGATGCCATTGATCAGCCAGACGAAGGGGTAGAGCGGCACCATAAGCCCCTTGAGGATCCAGGAGGCGGGGTAGGCAATTCTTTCGGGGAACATGGCCGCTAGGGTTTTGGGGGTGACTTCGCCAAATACCAGCACGACCAGGGTCAGACCGAAGGTGGCGATGGCAACACCCAGATCGCCAAACAGCCGGATACAGACAATGGTGGCGATGGCCGAGGCGAAGATGTTGACCAGGTTGTTGCCTATCAGGATCAGGCCCAGCAGACGATCAGGGCGGGCGAGCAGTTGCTCGACACGGCGTGCGGCTTTGTGTTTGGTCTGTGCCAGATGCCGCAGCTTGTAGCGGTTGATGGACATCAGGCCGGTTTCGGAGCTGGAGAAGAAAGCGGATAGAAAGATCAAGATAACGAGGACAATCAGTAGTGTACTCGTTGAGATGCTGTCCAAAAAGGGCTCCTGTTGGGGCTAGGTGAGTAAAAGTGAATATCAGCTCAGCAGCACTTCTTTCACGAAGCGGCTGCCGAAATAGGCCAGCGTCAGGATGACACTGCCGACAAAACTCAGGGTAATGACCCTGCGGCCACGCCAACCACGAGTATGGTGACCCCATAACAGCAATACGTAGACGCACCAGGCAAGGATCGAGAGGATTGCCTTGTGGGATTTACCCTGGGCGAACATGTCCTCCAGAAAGAACAGACCGGAGGCGATGGAAAGCGTCAGCAGGAACAGACCTGCCGAGATGAGCTGGAACAGACGCTTCTCTACCGTCATCAAGGGGGGCATGGACGGTAGCTGGCTGATCTTGCGGGACTTCAACTGACGGTCCAGACAAGCAAGCTGCAGTGCAAAAAGACCGGCGATCATCAGCACCGAATAGGCCATCAGCGCGAGACCTATGTGCAGCAGCAACTGGGGGTGAGCTTCCAGATGGGTGATATAGCGACCCGGTATCAGGGCACTGGCGGCCAGCAGCAGGGCGGAAAAACTGTAGACCACGGGCAGCAGGATCCAGCCGTTGAAGCGACGGGTGACGCAGGTCATGAAGCAACTGATGATAAGGCTGACCAGAGACGCGACGTTGAGCATGCTGAGATTCTGGCCGGAATGGGTCACCAGCACTTCGCTGGCAACCGACGCGCCATGGGCGACCAGAGCCAGTCCTATGCAGGCAAACAGGGGCGCTTGCCCGACTTGTTTGGCATTGAGCAGCAGGTGCAGCGAGGCGACGATGGCGAGCAGATAGAATGCCAGGGCCAGAATAGAGATCACGATCATAACCAGGTCGTTGTTGAACAAGCGGTTGGAACAGGAGTGGCAGTATACCTTGCACAAGATATGCTCGCCAGTTGTGCTACCGCCGATCTGCCCATATATAGGCAGCAGGCGACCGCTTTGCGCGGTGAATAATTGTCCTCCAGCGCTACCTCACGCTGGCTGAGGTATTATAATGCCCCCATTTGTTAAGCTTGCCCGTTAGCTGGCTGATGAGCGCCACGAGCGGTGAATAATCGTCCTCACAGGGCTGACTGGGGTATAATCCCCCTATTTGTTACGCCAAGAACCGGAATGCGTCATGTTTGAGAATTTGACTGAACGACTCTCGCGCACCTTGCGCAATGTCAGTGGCCGTGGCCGGCTGACCGAAGAAAACATCAAGGATACCTTGCGCGAAGTGCGCATGGCGCTGCTCGAGGCGGACGTCGCCCTGCCGGTAGTGCGTGACTTCGTTGCCCGCGTGAAAGAACGTGCCGTGGGCCAGGAAGTAGCCAAGTCCCTGAGCCCGGGCCAGGCCTTCATCAAGATAGTGCACGGCGAGCTGGTCTCTGTGATGGGGGAGGCCAATGAACAGCTCAACCTCGCTGCCCAGCCGCCCGCCATCATACTGATGGCAGGTCTGCAGGGTGCCGGTAAGACCACTACGGTTGGTAAACTGGCCAAGTTGCTCAAAGAGCGAAGCAAGAAGAAAGTGCTGGTCGTCAGTGCCGACGTCTATCGCCCTGCGGCGATCAAGCAGCTGGAAACCCTGGCAAGCGATGTCGGCGTCGACTTCTTCCCGAGTGATGCCAGCCAGAAACCGGTTGATATCGCCACCGCAGCCATCGATCAGGCGCGCAAGAAGTTCTATGACGTTGTGATCGTGGATACCGCCGGTCGTCTGCACGTCGACAGCGACATGATGGACGAGATCATCCATCTCCACGCCACCATCAAGCCGGTCGAGACCCTGTTCGTGGTGGATGCCATGACGGGTCAGGATGCCGCCAACACTGCCAAGGCGTTCAACGAGGCGCTGCCGCTCACCGGCGTGATCCTCACCAAGGCCGACGGTGACGCCCGTGGTGGTGCCGCCCTTTCCGTGCGCCATATCACCGGCAAGCCGGTCAAGTTCATCGGTATGGGTGAGAAGACAGACGCGTTGGAGCCATTCCATCCGGATCGCCTCGCTTCCCGCATCCTCGGCATGGGTGATGTACTGTCGCTTATCGAGGAAGTGGAGCGCACGGTCGACAAGGAGAAGGCAGCCAAACTGGCCAACAAGGTCAAGAGTGGCAAAGGCTTCGATCTGGAAGACTTCCGTGAACAGCTGGCCCAGATGCGCAACATGGGTGGCATGATGGGCATGCTCGACAAGCTGCCGGGCATGTCCGGCCTGCCGGATAACGTGAAAGATCAGATGGATGACAAACTCACAGTGCGGATGGAGGCCATTATCAGCTCCATGACGCCCAAGGAGCGCGCCCATCCTGATCTCATCAAGGGTTCCCGCAAGCGCCGCATCGCTGCAGGCTCCGGCATGCAGGTGCAGGACGTGAACAAGCTGCTCAAGCAGTTCACCGAAATGCAGCGCATGATGAAAAAGATGTCCGGCAAGGGCGGCATGCGCAAGATGATGGGGCAGATGAAGAACATGCTGCCGCCCGGATTCGGTGGCGGTGGTCGCGGTCCGTTCTGATTTTCCTGCTTGTCAGGCAGAAAGGCTCACCGAGGTGAGCCTTTTTCATGCCAACCCTTGCGCAAAAAATAGCTGGCTTGGTTGCAATTATTACGAATCCAAGTAGAATTACGCGGCTTATTTTAAGCTAGGGTCTGCGTATTTGCAGGCCTTGTTCATTAGATGTTTATGAGGACGATATGGTAACCATTCGTTTACAACGTGGTGGCGCGAAAAAGCGTCCGTTTTACCAGGTAGTAGTTTCTGACAGCCGTTGCGCTCGTGACGGTCGCTTCATCGAGCGCGTTGGTTTCTTCAACCCGGTCGCTTCTGGTTCTGCTGAAAAGCTGAATCTGGACCTGGCTCGTATCGAGCATTGGGTTGCTACTGGTGCCGCTGTTTCTGACCGCGTTGCCAAGCTGATCAAAGACGCTGCCAAAGCTGCTTAATCAGCCCAACGGTAAGGAGTTAAGGTGGAAAAACCTGTAGTTCTGGGCACTCTGGGTACCGTTTATGGCATCAAGGGCTGGCTTAAAGTGAACTCCTTCACCGATGTTGCCGAAGCGATTTTCGATTACAACCCCTGGATGATCAATCAGAACGGGGTGTGGCGTGAACTCAAGGTCTCGGCCTGGAAACGTCACAACAAGGGTCTAATTTGCAAGATCGATGGTATCGATCTGCGTGAAGATGCCCTGGCATTGACCAATGTCGAGATTGGCGTACCCGCCGATCTGTTGCCTGCGTTGCCTGAAGGTGAGTTTTACTGGCGTGACCTGATTGGTTGCTCGGTATCGACCACCAAGGGATACGACCTGGGCAAGGTGACCGAATTGATGGAAACCGGCTCCAACGATGTGTTGGTGGTTGAGGCCAATGTAAAAGATGCCTTTGGCGCGAAGGAGCGGTTGATTCCGTTCCTGGAAGAGCAGGTGATCAAGCATATTGATCTGACTGCTCGAACAATCGAAGTTGATTGGGATCCTGGTTTCTAGTTTCCCGCGGTAACACGAGTGCCGGAGGTTTCTTATGTGGATTGGGGTGATTAGCCTCTTCCCGGAAATGTTCCGAGCCATTACCGAGCACGGGGTAACGGGTCGGGCCGTCAAGAGCGGCCTGCTGCAGATTGAGTGCTGGAACCCCCGGGAGTTTACCCACGACAAACACCGTACGGTCGATGATCGTCCTTATGGTGGTGGGCCCGGCATGTTGATGATGGTTCAGCCGCTGCGTGACGCGATTCATGCAGCCAAGCAAGCGGCGGGAGACGGGGCGAAAGTCATCTATCTCTCTCCTCAGGGACGCAAGCTGACTCAAGCTGGCGTAACCGAGTTGGCGACGAATCAGAAACTGATTCTGGTAGCCGGTCGATACGAAGGTATCGATGAACGCGTGATACAAACCGAAGTCGACGAAGAGTGGTCTATCGGGGATTACGTGTTAAGTGGTGGCGAGTTGCCTGCCATGACCCTGATCGATGCGGTTTCGCGTCTGGTCCCCGGGGTTTTGGGTGATCAGGCCAGTGCCGAGCAAGACTCCTTCACGGATGGCTTGCTGGATCATCCCCACTACACTCGGCCGGAGTTGTTGGATGGATTGGCGGTGCCCGAGGCGCTGACAAGCGGCAATCACGAAGTGATCAGGCGCTGGCGTCTCAAACAGTCGCTCGGACGAACCTGGCAAAGAAGGCCGGAACTTATTAACAACCTAGCTCTGACTGACGAGCAAGAATCACTTCTTGCCGAGTATGTCCGCGAAGTGCGTGACAGCGTTAAGTAGAGTTTTCAGTTTATCCTAGGTAAGGAAAGACAATGAGCAAGATTATTCAGCAGCTTGAACAAGAGCAACTGCGTACCGACATCCCGGCATTTGCCCAGGGCGACACCGTACGTGTTCAAGTTCGTGTTAAAGAAGGTGGCAAAGAGCGTCTGCAGGCTTTCGAAGGCATCGTTATTGCCAAGCGTAACCGCGGTCTGCACTCTGCTTTCACCGTTCGCAAGATCTCCAACGGCGAAGGTGTTGAGCGTGTATTCCAGACTCACTCTCCGCTGATCCACAGTGTAGAACTGAAGCGTCGTGGTGATGTTCGCCGCGCCAAACTGTACTACCTGCGCAACCTGTCCGGTAAAGCTGCTCGTATCAAAGAGAAGCTCAACTAATTCGATTCGAATTGGTGTCGATATGTCGGCAAATAGCTCGACAGGTAGTGAAAAGGCTCGCCAATGGCGAGCCTTTTTTGTGTCCGCTGTTCAGGATCCTGACCGTACGCCAGCGTTCTGACCGCAGCTTACTGATTGACCCGTACCACAGAGTTGTCCCGTCCGAAGGGGCCTGGCACATAGTCGTCCGCCTCCCAGTCGTTGTCGTAGAGCGTCTCTCCGTTCGGTTTCACCAGCTGGTAGCAGTATTCGAAATGGCTGGGGCCATCGGTGGGCAAGTTTAGGGTGGTTCTGAACTCCCCGCTCTTCATCCGTTTGAGCTCTATGGGTTGCCACTGGCTGAACTCTCCCAGCAGCAATACCTGCTCGGCTTCACCTGCAGCCTCTTTTTCCACCGCGAAGGTCACCTTGACCTCGGGGCGGGACTTGAGAAATTGCTTGTTGATCGGCATGACGCCTCCTTGTCATTGATTGCGAAGAAATAGCTGCTGGCTATTTTTATATCACTTTATGACAAGGATGTTTATAACGGAGATCAAAGGGGCAGGGCAAAGTGTTGTTGCAGCAGGCCATGAGTGAACCCTGTCTTGAGGTAAAAGCCTCGTGGCAGTGTCAGAATTGGCTGACCATTGCGGCCGATGGCACGGGTCAGCGCCTTGTTGTTAGCTGCCTTGGGGCGCAACTGCAACACCTGGCCATGGCGAGCACTGATCTGCTCGACCTCTCCCAGCACTATCATGTCCATCAACTCTTCCCAGTCCTGGCGCAGCAATTTATCTTCCTCTTCACTCGGGCTCCACATCAGCGGCATGCCGATCCGGCGCTCTCCTACGGGGATGTCACGGCTACCCTCCACCGGGATCCAGAGTACTCGCGAGAGCTTGTTGCGCACATTCGACTCTTCCCAGCGCTGACCGCTGACGCCGATCAGTGGTGCTACGCAAACGAAGGTGGTTTCCAGCGGCTTGCCATAAGGATCTATGGGGATCGTCTTGAGCTCGATGCCGAGCTCGGGGAAGTCCTGCTCCGGCTTGCTGCCTGCGCTGGCCCCTAGTTGCCACTCGATAAGTTGACCGACCCAGCCCTTGTCCCGCCTCAAATCGCGAGGGACAGCAATGCCTGCATCGCTGGCCAGCTGTGCCAGCGAGAAGCCAGCCATAGCGTCGGCACGGGCCAGCAGTTCCTGTTCTGACTGGGGATTGGTGGGCATGAATGACTCCTGCAAAGGGGAATTATTTTAGCAAGTCTGATCCCTGATGAGGATCGCTGTTTTTATAACCGTTCCTGACAGGGGGCTGCACAGGGGGGGGCGTTTTGTAGGTAAGGACTTATCATAATGATTTTAAACGAATTTGTCTTTATGGTGCAGATCTTTCCGGCACAGGATCCCGAGTTGAAATAGTTGTCCAAGGGTTTGCTCATGCTGTTGCACACAGTTATCCACAGAAATCTTGGATAACTGCCGTAAAGTGGTAATAGTCAGGGTGTTGTTACAAAAAAATGTGAAACTGCACCGATTTTTGCTGCGATGGCAGGGCAGATAGTGTGCCACTCCTGTGGATAAATTGGCCGCGGTGGATCTTTGAACAGTTGAACTTGTTCACAATCGGGATCCCGGATCTCCGGCAGGGAAAGACATGGATCTTGATCCAGCACTGTTCATTTAACACTATGTATTTAAATACATATTTTGTTTTTATCGCCATGCTGTATGCTGATGCTTAATTTAGAGTAGATAACCAAAACTACTGTATATACCCGCTTGCTAACAGGCTTATGCACAGTCTGGGTGGGCAACTTGCGGGGCTTGATCCTTGGGTTTGTTCATAAGTCGGCTTGAAATTGAAAGTTATTCATGCGTGGGGGATTGCAGTCCTTGTTTGCTGCCACGGAGTGAATGTGGAACAATCTCCTTATAGATTCAGCCTTTATAAGGTGATCACGTGATAGATGGCGACGGGTTTCGTCCCAATGTCGGAATCGTGATCTGTAACCGTGACGGGCAAGTATTGTGGGCTAAGCGCTATGGGCAGCACTCCTGGCAGTTTCCGCAGGGAGGAGTTGATGACGGTGAGACGCCAGAACAGGCCATGTATCGTGAGCTGTATGAGGAGATAGGCCTCAAGCCCGAGGATGTGACCATCATGGCCACCAGTCGCAACTGGCTGAAGTACCGCTTGCCAAAACGCCTTGTTCGTTGGGACAGTTCACCGGTCTGTATTGGCCAAAAACAAAAATGGTTCTTGCTACAGCTGGATCCGGGCAGGGAGTCCAGGATCCAGTTCGGCTGTCATGGTCACCCCGAGTTTGATGATTGGCGTTGGGTCAGTTTCTGGTACCCGGTACGCCAGGTTGTCTCCTTCAAACGGGAAGTCTATCGACGGGTGATGACGGAGTTTGCCCCGTTGGCGATGCCAGTGCCTGTGGTGCAAGTAAATCGGAAAGATGGGCGGCGCAACCGCTCTCGCTAAGGAGCACATTCGTTGCTGACGGATCTCAGACGCATCGTCGAAAGCATGGCCGAAGCCAACACTCTGGAGTTGGCTTTGCAGGCATTGGTCAGCCAGACCCGGCGGGCCATGACGGTGGACTGCTGTTCCGTCTATGTGTCTGAGCCGGACATGCGCCGCTACCGACTGGCTGCGACCGATGGTCTGGCCGAGTCGGCGGTGGGCAAGGCAACCCTGCCGTTCGAGCAGGGTATCGTCGGTCTGGTGGGCCAGCGCGAAGAGCTGATCAACCTGGCCGATGCCCCCTCACACCCCAGTTTCAAGTTCCTGCCAGATGTCGCGGAAGAGGCGTTCCGCTCCTTCCTCGGTGCTCCCATCATGCATCAGCGCCAGGTGGTGGGCATTTTGGTGGTGCAACAAAAAGACAGTCGCCGTTTCGATGAGGGGGAGGAGTCCTTCATGGTGACGCTGGCAGCCCAGCTGGCCGCGCGCATCGCCCAGGCCCAGGCCAAGGGCTGGTTGCAGAAAACCGACTGGAGCAAGCCACTGCGTGGTATCGCCGGTGCCAGTGGCATCGCCATGGCCAAGGCCTGGGTGTGGCGGCCTCGCAAGGAACTCAGCGCCATCACGCCGCGCAAGGATGAGGAGCATGCCAAGCAGCTGGAACGGTTGAACGTGGCAGTGGAAGTGGTGCGCCACGATCTGGAGAGTCTGGCCCTGCGTTTTCGCGAGAGCTACAGCCAGGACTCGGTCGCCATCTTCGACATCTACCTGCATCTGCTCAATGACCCCGGTTACATCAAGCCCATCCGCAACAAGGTCAGCAAAGAGCACTGGACGGCCGTGTCAGCGGTGAAGCTCATCAGTGACCGGTTGATCGAGCAGTTCAAGGGGATGAAAGACCCCTATCTGCAGGAGCGATCCACCGATGTGAAGGACATAGCCCAGAGGCTCATCAGCCGACTGGTGCAGAATGAACCCGAACACATCACGGTCGGCGAGCCTGTGGTGCTGGTTGCCGACGAGGTGACGGCCACCATCCTCGCCGAGGTGCCGCGAGAGTTCCTGACCGGTGTGGTATCGCTCAAGGGCGGTACCAACTCCCACGCCGCCATACTGGCCCGCGCCATGGGGGTGGCGGCCATAATGGGGGTGGATTTGCCGCTCGGCGACATCGGCGGTCGCATGCTGGTGGTCGATGGCTACAGCGGCGATCTCTTCATCGAGCCCAATCAGGTGATCCTGACCGAGTATCGGCAACTGCTCAATGAGGAGCGGGCGCTGGATACGCTGGTGCGCAGCGTCGACAACCAGCCATCGGAAACTGCCGACGGCACCCCGGTGTCATTGCTGCTCAATGCGGGGCTGAGTGCAGATACCGAGATCTCCCTCAATCATCTGGCGGACGGGGTCGGGCTTTATCGCACCGAGATCCCCTTCATGCTGCAAGACAGCTTCCCCTCTGAGTGGGAGCAGACGGCGCGTTATCGTGGCATTCTGGAAACCTATCGCAATCGCCCTGTCTGCATGCGGACCCTGGACGTGGGGGGAGACAAGCAACTGCCCTATTTCCCCATCGTCGAGGAAAATCCCTTCCTTGGCTGGCGGGGGATCCGGCTCACGCTGGATCACCCCGAACTGTTCCTGGTACAGCTCAAGGCCATGCTGCGGGCCAGCGAAGGGCTGGACAATCTGGCCATCATGTTGCCGATGATCAGCAGCGTCAGTGAAATCAAGGCCTCCCGCCGGCTGCTCGATCAAGCTTGGCGGGAAGTATCTGAAGAGGCGGCCAGCCGCGATGCGGTGATCCGCTACCCCAGCCTGGGGGTGATGATAGAGGTGCCCTCCGCTCTCTATATCCTGCCGGAGATGGCGCCGCTCATCGACTTCTGGTCGGTGGGCAGCAACGACCTGACCCAATATCTGCTGGCAGTGGATCGCAACAATGCCCGCGTTGCCAACATCTACGATGCCTTCCATCCTGCTGTGATCCGCGCCCTGCAACTGCTGGTCGATGCATCCCATCGTTACCAGAAACCTGTGTCTGTGTGCGGCGAGCTGGCGGGCGATCCTGTTGGCGTACTGCTGTTGCTGGCCATGGGGTATCGCCGCTTCAGTATGAACACCCACAACATCTCCAGAATCAAGTATGTGCTGCGTCAATCCACCCTGAGCGAGTTGACTGCGCTGATGGCTGATGGCCTGAAGCACGACAATCCCCATGTGCTGCGTGGCTTGTTCGCTCGTTATCTGGAAGAGCACGGTTTGGGCGGCTTGCTGCGGGCCGGTCACAAAACGAAACAGACTGATTGATAATCATGCCTTGTCCCTGCTGACGAATGATCGGAAAATGCGGCTTTTCTAATGACTGGGGCCGCATATGCAGCACGATGGATATTGGGTTTTCTCGCAGGTTGATCCTGTAGCATTCAGTTTGGGGCCACTATCGGTACGCTGGTATGGTCTCATGTATCTGTTTGGTTTCGCCTTCGCCATGTGGCTGGCGGGACGTCGCGCCGATGCACCGAACAGCGGCTGGACCCGCAACGAGGTCTCTGACCTGCTGTTTTACGGCTTCCTCGGGGTGATCCTCGGTGGCCGGGTTGGTTATGTACTGTTTTACAACTTCGACATGTTCCTGGCCGACCCCCTCTACCTGTTCAAGATCTGGACCGGTGGCATGTCCTTCCACGGTGGCCTGATCGGTGTCATTACCGCCATGATCTGGTTTGCCCACAAGACCAAGCGTCACTTCTTTACTGTGGCCGACTTTGTGGCGCCGCTCATTCCGTTTGGTCTGGGTGTGGGTCGTGTCGGCAACTTCCTGAACGGTGAGCTGTGGGGACGGGTGACCGATGTGCCCTGGGCCATCATATTCCCTGAGGCTGGGCCCGAGCCGCGCCATCCCTCCCAGCTCTATCAGTTCGCGCTGGAAGGAGTGGTGCTTTTCATTATCCTGAATCTCTTTTGGCGCAAGAACCCGCCCGGTGGCGCCATCTCCGGCCTGTTCCTGTTCTGTTATGGTCTGTTCCGCTTCTTGGTGGAGTTTGTACGCCAACCGGACAGCCAGCTTGGTCTCTATTTCCAGGAGATCAGCATGGGCCAAATCCTGTCTATGCCCATGATTGTCGCCGGAGCCCTGATGGTCTGGGCTGCTTACAAGCGTCCGCAGTTGTTCGGTAATGCCGGGAAGGAGGTCAAGCAATGAGGGTTTATCTCGACCTGATGCAGAAGATCCTGGATGAGGGCACCGTCAAGTCCGATAGGACTGGCACTGGTACCGTCTCCCTGTTCGGGCATCAGATGCGCTTCAATCTGGCGCAGGGTTTCCCGCTGGTCACCACCAAGAAATGTCACCTGCGTTCCATCATTCACGAGCTGCTCTGGTTCCTCAATGGCGACACCAATACCGCCTATCTGAAAGAGCAGGGTGTCAGCATCTGGGATGAGTGGGCCGACGAGAATGGCGATCTGGGCCCGGTTTATGGCGCCCAGTGGCGCTCCTGGCCGGCGGCCGACGGCGCTGTCATCGATCAGATCCAGCGGGCTGTGGATGACATCAAGCACAATCCGGATTCGCGCCGCATCATAGTCTCAGCTTGGAACGTGGGTGAACTGGACAAAATGGCGCTGGCTCCCTGCCACGCCTTCTTCCAGTTCTACGTGGCGGATGGCAAGCTCTCGTGTCAGCTCTACCAGCGTAGCTGTGATGTCTTCCTCGGCCTGCCGTTCAATATCGCCAGCTATGCTCTGCTGACTCACATGATGGCTCAGCAGTGCAATCTGGAAGTGGGCGACTTCGTCTGGACCGGGGGTGATGTGCACCTCTACTCCAACCATATGGAGCAGACTGCGCTGCAGCTCTCTCGTGAGCCGAGGCCCTTGCCTCAGCTGGCGATCAAGCGAAAGCCCGATTCCATCTTCGACTATCGGTTCGAGGATTTCGAAATCCTGGGGTATGACCCCCATCCCGGTATCAAGGCGCCCGTCGCCATCTGATCGAAAGGCGCCCCGGGGCGCCTTTTTCATATATCAATACAGTTTGAAATTCATTTCATCGGTTGAGCCGTTGTCGTACAGAGGACGGCGAGAACCGGCAAATCGCAGATGCCCCTCCATTATATTCTCGGTTTTCCCGTTGTATTTAGCAGTAAGAAACGATTTTCCATTAATTGTTATGGGATATAGACTCAAATCAAAGCAATGCCGAGGATAATTTAACCATGAGTGATGTATTCAAAAAATTTCTTAAGCTGGAGGCCGCCTCCGGAATCATTCTGATCATGGCGGCCGTGCTGGCGATGATACTGGCCAACTCGGGTCTGGCGAGTGGGTATCAGGCGTTCCTGGATACGCCGGTACAGGTGCGAATCGCAGCTCTTGATATCAACAAGCCGCTGTTGCTCTGGATCAACGACGGTTTCATGGCCATCTTCTTCCTGTTGGTCGGGCTTGAGGTCAAGCGTGAGATGCTGGAAGGAGCACTATCTTCCCGCGTGCAGGCGACTTTCCCTGCCATCGCTGCAGTCGGGGGCATGCTGGCACCGGCACTCATCTACACCTTTTTCAACTACTCGGATGAAGCTGCACGTGCCGGTTGGGCTATTCCGGCTGCGACCGATATCGCGTTTGCTCTCGGCGTGATGGCATTGTTGGGCAAGCGGGTTCCGGTCAGTCTGAAGGTGTTCCTGCTGGCACTGGCCATCATGGACGACCTTGGGGTCATCATCATCATAGCGCTCTTCTATACCCAGCAGCTGTCGCTGGAGGCACTGGCAGTTGGCATCCTTGCGACCCTGACTCTGCTGTGGATGAATCGTCGTGGCGAGGACAGGATTGGCCTCTACATGCTGGTCGGATTGGTACTCTGGGTTGCGGTGCTCAAGTCTGGCGTCCATGCGACCCTGGCTGGCGTGATCGTGGGCTTCATGATCCCGCTCAACGGCAAGCGCTATGCCTCACCGCTCAAGCATCTGGAGCATGCTTTGCATCCCTGGAGTGCTTATTTGATCCTGCCGCTGTTTGCCTTTGCCAACGCCGGGGTTTCCCTTGATGGAATCGGTTTGTCCTCCCTGCTGAGTCCGGTTCCAATGGGTATCATGCTCGGGTTGTTTGTGGGCAAACCGCTTGGGGTATTCACCATCAGCTGGCTGTCGGTCAAACTGGGCATTGCTCAATTGCCGAGCGGGGTCAACTTCAAGCAGATTTTTGCCGTCAGCATTTTGTGTGGTATCGGTTTTACCATGTCGATGTTCATTGCATCGCTGGCGTTCGAGCATGGCGGATTGGATTACGGCAGCTATTCACGTCTCGGGATCCTGGTGGGGTCCACGCTGGCGGCAGTCGTCGGTTATCTCGCCTTGCGGATGTCGCTTCCCAACCGGGAAGCGGATCAAAGCACGGAGGGGTTATGAGAAAATATGGGTGGTTAATGATACTGATGAGTCCGGCTGTTTGGGCCGGCAGTCTGGAGGATTGCAAGCAAGATGCAGTATCGGCGAGCTGCTCTGCCTATTTGAACGGTGTGGTCGACAGCGCGCTCATGTTGGGAGACAAGCAGGCCAAGGCCAAGTTTGGTGAGACCTTCGCCGAGCGGGCGCTGAGCAGCCGGGCTGGTGAGATGGTCAAGCAGTCCAACAAGCGTTATTGCGGTGAGCGGATGCCGGACAAGGCCCATCTCAAAAGCACACTGCAGGCGAACTTCACTGCAAACAAGGTTGACTCGATCAGCGACATGTATGACATTCTGGCGGCTGAACTCAGCTGCTACCGGAGTCCGCGTAAAGCGGGAATCCCATCGGATGTCACACCTTAACTACAATCACCTCTACTATTTTTGGATGACTCAGAAGAAGGGCACTGTCACTCAGGCGGCAGAGGCCCTTTTTTTGACGCCGCAGACAGTGACCGGTCAGATCAAACTGCTGGAGCAACGTCTTGGCGGCAAGCTGTTGAAGCGAAAGGGGCGATCCCTGGAGGCTACCGAGCTCGGCCAGTTGGTGTTTCGCTACGCAGACAAGATGTTCAGCCTCTCCTACGAGATGCTGGATATCGTCAACTACCGCAAGGAGAGCCAGATCCTGTTTGACGTCGGCATCGCCGATGCACTCTCCAAGCGCCTCGCCAGCCGGGTATTGCTCTCTGTCATTCCCAACGATGGCTCCATCCACCTGCGCTGCTTCGAATCAACCCATGAGCTCTTGCTGGAGCAGTTGAGCGAGCACAAGCTCGACATGATCCTCTCCGACTGTCCGGTTGACTCCAGCCAGCATGCGGGCCTGCTCTCCAAGCGACTCGGCGGTTGTGGCGTCAGCTTCTTCTGCAAGGCGCCCTTGCCGGAGAAGGCCTTCCCGGCCTGTCTGGAAGAACGCAAGTTGCTGATCCCGGGTCGCCGCACCGCCATGGGTCGCCAGCTGACCCAGTGGTTCGAGCAGCAGGGGATCTCCCCCAGCATTCTCGGCGAGTTCGATGATGCGGCCCTGATGAAGGCGTTCGGCTTCTTCAATCAGGGCATCTTCATGGCGCCGACCATCTACCGGGAAGAGATCCTGGAAGGGGAAGAAGTGATGCTGATTGGGGAGACCCAGGATCTGATGGAAGAGTATTACGTCATCTTTGCCGAGCGCATGATCCAGCATCCGGCGGTAAAACGGGTGTGCGAGAGTGACTTCTCCTTCCTGTTTGCAGGCCAGGAGGACTTTGCCACGATTCAACCGGCAACCCTGTCATTTTAAATCGACGGCTCACAGAGTATGATTCTTGCCTCGAGCGAAAGGGGATGAGATGCAACTGGAAGAGATGGAGGCGAATGCGAGCCGTGCTGTGGCACTGCTCAAGGCGCTGGCCAACGAGCGAAGACTGTTTATTCTGTGCCAGCTGCTGGACAGGGAACTGTCTGTGGGGGAGCTTAACGAGGTACTCGGATTGAGCCAGTCAGCCCTGTCACAGCACTTGGCCGTGCTTCGGCGGGATGAGTTGGTGGAGACGCGAAAAGAGGCCCAGACGGTCTACTATTCGCTGCGCAGCCACGAGGTACGCGAGATGATAGGTTTGCTGCACAGACTGTATTGCAGTGCAGATAAATAAAAAACCGGCACTAAGGCCGGTTTTTTTAGCGTTATTCAGCCGGAGCTGATTAAGCCATAGCTTTGATCTGGGCAGACAGGCGGCTCTTGTGACGAGCAGCTTTGTTCTTGTGGATCAGGCCTTTGGTAGCCATGCGATCCATGATCGGCTGAGCGGTAGCAAAAGCAGCAACGGCAGCAGCTTTGTCGCCAGAAGCGATGGCAGCAATTACTTTCTTCAGATAGGTACGGGTCATTGAACGACGGCTGGCGTTGTGTTGACGACGTTTCTCTGATTGAATCGCGCGCTTCTTAGCAGATTTGATATTAGCCAAGGTAAAACTCCTAAAACTGTCTTAGCGAGTGTATTGAAAAGGCCCGGAAATATGCCTTCTCAACCACATATTGTCAAATGATTTGTGCAAATAAACACCGCCCCCCGGTGGTGTGTCAGTTGGGAGGCGGTTAAACTGTCGGCCGATTCTAGCAGCATTCTTTTCATTCTGACAGTTCCAGAGGCCTCGTCTTGAGTAAGAAATTGATCAAATCCGGCATGATAGTGTCCGGAATGACGCTGGTGTCCCGTGTGATGGGCTTGGTTCGCGATGTAGTCATCGCCAATCTGCTCGGTGCCGGGGTGGCCGCAGACGTCTTCTTCTTTGCCAATCGCATTCCCAACTTTCTGCGTCGCTTGTTCGCTGAAGGTGCTTTCAACCAGGCATTTGTTCCCGTGATGACGGAGTACAAGAAAAATAGCGACGAGCGTGAAGTGCGCGAATTGCTGGCCGCGGTAGCGGGTACGCTGGGGGGGATAGTGACAGTCGTGACCCTGCTGGGTGTGTTGGGTTCGGGTGTACTGACGGCGCTGTTCGGCTGGGGCTGGTTCTGGGACTGGTTGCACGGCGGACCCGCTGCAGAGAAGTTCGAGTTGGCCAGCCTGATGCTCAAAATCACCTTCCCCTACCTCTGGTTCATCACCTTTACCGCCATGGCGGGGGCCATCCTCAACACCTTTGGCCGTTTCGCTGTATCCTCGTTCACCCCTGTGTTTCTCAACCTCACCATGATAGGGGCTGCCTGGTGGATAGCGCCCCTGCTGGAGAGACCCGAGATTGCTCTCGCGATCGGTGTCTTTCTGGGTGGTTTGGTGCAGTTCCTGTTCCAGTATCCCTTTCTGCGCCAGATCAACATGCTGGTGTGGCCCAAGTGGGGTTGGCGCCACCCAGGGGTGGTCAAGATCCGTACCCTGATGATCCCGGCGCTGTTCGGGGTGTCGGTCAGTCAGATCAACCTGCTGATCAACACCATGCTCGCATCCTTCCTTGCCACCGGCGCCATCAGCTATCTCTATTACTCGGATCGCCTGCTGGAGTTCCCCCTCGGCCTGTTTGCGGTGGCCATCAGTACCGTTATCTTGCCTGCGTTGGCCAAGAAGCATGTGGATGCGGACCCGGCCGACTTCTCTCGCACCATGGACTGGGGGGTACGGATGGTGATGCTGCTCGGCCTGCCGGCCATGGTGGGGATAGCCGTGTTGCGCGAGCCCATACTGCGAGTGCTCTTCATGCGCGGCGAGTTCGGCATGCATGAGGTGAGCATGTCCAGTGCCAGTCTGCTGGCTTCCACCACGGGCCTGTTGTCGCTGATGTTGATCAAGGTGCTGGCACCGGGCTACTACGCTCGCCAGGACACCAGAACGCCAGTGCGGATCGGGGTGATGTCCATGATCGCCAACATGGTGTGCAACCTCATCTTCATCTTCCCCCTTGGCTATGTGGGGCTGGCGCTATCCACCGCCTGTTCAGGCTCGTTGAATGCGGCTCTGTTGTTCAAGGGCTTGTATCAACAAGGGGTTTACCGTCCGTCCCGCAATACCGGGCTGTTCTGCCTCAAGTCGCTGGTGGCGACCGTGCTGATGGGCGGCGTGCTTGCCTATCTGTCACCGGATCTCGCCCAGTGGGCTGCCTGGAGCATGGGCAAGGCCAGCTTGCAGCTGACCATGCTGCTCTGCCTGGGAGGGGGAATGTACGGGGCCATCTTGCTGCTACTTGGCATTCGGCCAAGACACCTTAGAGCGGGTCAGTAGCCGGTCTGATCCGGCTATAGCCGTACTGGAGCACTCTGGTGGGAGCGGAGCAAGACAGCTGAAGTCGGATCGGCAGCAGGACTGACCCTGCTGCACCATACGGGATTGCCTCGGCGGGCAGGGGATCTGGGCAAGATGCCTGAAATCGGGCCATGAGGGCTGACCCTGCCAGCTGGCTGATATATAATCCGCCGATTTCCATGGCAGCAACGCACAAGGCACTGATGGAGCTTATCCGCGGTATTCACAATATCAAGCCCCGTCACCGGGGATGTGTATTGACCATAGGCAACTTTGATGGGGTCCATCAGGGTCATCATGCCGTGTTGGCGCGCTTGCAGGAAAAAGCCGTTCAACTGGAGTTGCCAGCCTGCGTCATGCTGTTCGAGCCCCAGCCACTGGAACTGTTTGCCGGATCGGCTGCGCCTGCTCGCCTCAGCCGGCTGCGGGAGAAATACGAAGCGCTCAAGAGCATGCAGATCGACCGCATGCTCTGCGTGCGCTTCAACCATCGTTTCGCCGAGCAGTCCCCCAACAGCTTCATCGAGCAGTTGCTGGTCGAAAAACTGGGGGTGCGTTATCTGGTGGTCGGCGATGATTTTCGCTTCGGCAAGGGGCGGGAAGGGGACTTCCACCTGCTGGAGGAGGCGGGCCATCGCTTCGGTTTCGAGGTGATCAGTACCCAGAGCTTCCAGCTCGAACGGCAGCGGGTCAGCAGCACACTCGTACGCGAGGCCCTGAAAGCGGGCCGGATGGCGGAGGTGGAGATGATGCTCGGCCGCCCTTATACCATCAGCGGTCGGGTGGCCCACGGTGACAAGCTGGGCCGCACCATAGGTTTTCCCACCGCTAATCTGGCACTCAAGCGCCAGGTCATCCCGGTCGGTGGCGTGTTTGCAGTGGAAGTGTTATGTTCCGGCAAGACCTTCCCCGGCGTAGCCAATGTGGGTGTACGGCCGACAGTGAATGGCACACAAGCCAGATTGGAAGTACATCTATTTGATTTTTCTGGTGATCTATATGGTCAGCAGGTCAAGGTGCTGCTTCGCCACAAGCTGCGCGAAGAGCAGAAGTTTGCCTCTTTCACCGCCTTGAAAGAGCAGATCGAACGAGATGCCTTGGCGGCCCGAGCCTGGTTCGGGCTGCCACTACTCAATTTACCCAGCACTCTTTTAGAAAAGAAGGGAACCCAGGACTGATGAGCGACTATAAACACACCCTGAATCTTCCGGAAACCGAGTTTCCGATGCGTGGCGATCTGGCCAAACGCGAACCCAACATGCTGAAACGTTGGTACGATCAGGATCTTTACGGCGCCATTCGCCGCGCCAAAGCGGGCAAACCCTCCTTCATTCTGCATGACGGCCCCCCCTATGCGAACGGCAGCATTCACATCGGTCACTCGGTCAACAAGATCCTCAAAGACGTCATCATCAAGTCCAAGGGCCTCTCCGGCTTCGATTCTCCCTATGTGCCTGGCTGGGATTGTCACGGTCTGCCTATAGAGCTGAAAGTGGAAGGCATGGTTGGCAAGCCGGGTGAGAAAGTCTCCGCTGCCGAGTTTCGCGCCGAGTGTCGCAAATATGCCAAAACCCAGATCGAAGCGCAGAAGACCGACTTCATCCGTCTGGGTGTGCTGGGTGACTGGGAACATCCCTACCTGACCATGGACTTTGGCACCGAAGCCAACATCATCCGTTCCATGGCCAAGATCGTTGAAAATGGCCATCTGCACAAAGGCTCCAAGCCAGTGCACTGGTGTACCGATTGCGGTTCTGCGCTGGCAGAAGCGGAAGTGGAGTACTACGACAAGAACTCCCCCTCCATCGACGTGCGCTTCAAGGCCGTTGACGAGGCGACCGTGGCCGCCAAGTTTGATTGCCCTGAAGGCCACACTGGCAAGGGCCCCATCTCTGCGGTGATCTGGACCACGACTCCCTGGACTCTGCCCGCCAACCGCGCCATCGCCATGCATGCCGATCTGGACTATGCCCTGGTGCAAGTCGAAGGTGAACACCCCGAGCGCCTGATCCTGGCCGCCGAGCTGGTCAAGGATGTGATGGACAGGGCCGGTATCGAGAAGTTCCACAATCTGGGTTACACCAAGGGTGCCGCGCTCGAGCTGCTGCGCTTCAACCACCCCTTCTATCGCTTCGATGTGCCTGTGGTACTGGGTGATCACGTCACCCTCGATGCCGGTACCGGCGCCGTTCACACCGCCCCTGGCCACGGTCAGGAAGACTTTGTGGTCGGTCAGAAGTACGGTCTGGAAGTGGCCAATCCGGTTGGCAGCAACGGCGTTTACCTGCCGGATACCGAACTGTTTGCCGGCCAGCACGTGTTCAAGGCCAATGCGGCCGTGGTTGAGGTGTTGACCGAGCGCGGTGCCTTGCTGCACCACATGGTGTTCAACCACTCCTACCCGCACTGCTGGCGTCACAAGACCCCGATCATCTTCCGTGCCACCCCGCAGTGGTTCATCAGCATGGAGCAGAAGGGTCTGCGCAAGCGCGCGCTGGAAGAGATAGAGCGCATTGAGAAAGACGGGATCACCCAGCACGGACAGAGCGGCTGGGTGCCTGCCTGGGGCAAGAACCGCATTCAGGCCATGGTCGAGAACCGTCCTGACTGGTGCATCTCTCGTCAGCGTACCTGGGGTGTGCCCATCTCCCTGTTCGTTCACAAGGAGACCCAGCAACTTCACCCGGAATCCGTGCGCCTGATGCACGAAGTCGCCAAGCGTGTCGAGCAGTCCGGCATTCAGGCCTGGTGGGATCTGGACAAGGCCGAGCTGCTGGGTAGCGACGCAGACATGTACGACAAGGTGCCTGACACCCTGGACGTCTGGTTTGACTCAGGCTCGACCCACTCCTCAGTGGTAGATGCTCGTCCCGAGTTCAACGGTCACTCCGCCGACCTCTATCTGGAAGGCTCCGACCAGCACCGCGGCTGGTTCATGTCGTCGCTCATGATCGGCGTGGCCATGAAAGACAAGGCTCCCTACAACCAGGTACTGACTCACGGCTTCACCGTGGATGGTCAGGGTCGTAAGATGTCCAAGTCCATCGGCAATGTAGTCAGCCCGCAGGATGTGATGAACAAGCTGGGAGCCGACATACTGCGTCTGTGGGTCGCCAGTACCGATTACACCGGCGAGATGACGGTCTCCGACGAGATACTCAAGCGCTCTGCCGATGCTTATCGCCGCATTCGCAACACAGCCCGCTTCCTGCTGGCCAACCTGAATGGCTTCAATCCGGCAACAGACATGGTAGCTGCCGCCGACATGGTGGTGGTAGATCGCTGGGCAGTGGGTCGTGCCAAGGCAGCGCAAGCCGAGATAGTGACGGCCTTTGAAGAGTACAACTTCCACGGCGTGACCCAGAAGCTGATGCAGTTCTGCTCCATCGAGATGGGTTCCTTCTATCTGGACGTCATCAAGGACAGGCAGTACACCGCCAAGGCAGACAGCCTGGCTCGTCGTTCCTGCCAGACTGCGCTCTATCACATCGCCCAGGCCATGGTGCGCTGGATGGCACCCATCATGAGCTTTACCGCTGATGAAATCTGGGCACTGCTGCCCGGCGAGCGCAGCGAGTTCGTCTTCACCGAGGAGTGGTATGACGGCCTGTTCGGGCTGGATGCCGGCGAGCAGATGGACGATGCCTTCTGGGCCGAGATCCTCACAGTGCGCGGTGAAGTGAACAAGGCGCTGGAAGCGGCCCGGGGCGAGAAGCGCATCGGCGGCTCCTTGCAGGCCGAACTGACCCTGTTCGCCAAGCCGGAGTTGGCCGAGCGCCTGAATGCCCTTGCCGATGAGCTGCGCTTCGTGCTGCTCACCTCCAAGGCCAAGGTCATCACTGCTGACAGCGCACCGGAAGGTTCCGTTGCGACCGAGCGCGATGACCTCTGGCTGAGCGTGGCCCAGTCCGCCGCCGCCAAGTGCGACCGCTGCTGGCACCATGTGGAAGACGTTGGCACCATTGCCGGTCACGAAGAGATCTGTGGCCGCTGCGTCACCAACGTCGAGGGTGACGGCGAAACACGTCAATTTGCCTGATGAACATGACTCAACATAAAAGCGGCCTGCGTTGGCTGTGGCTGGCGGTGCTGGCATTCGTACTGGACCAGGCGAGCAAGCTCGCCGTGGTCAAGATGCTGCCATTTGGCTACCCGGGGGTGGAGATCACCCCCTTTTTCAATCTGGTCCACGTTTACAACAAGGGGGCAGCATTCAGCTTCCTGGCCGATCAAGGTGGCTGGCAGCGCTGGTTCTTCGCCGTGCTGGCGTTTGCCATCTGTGGTTTGCTGATCCACTGGTTGCGCAAGCAATCCGTCACCCAACGCTGGAGCGGTATCGCCTATTCGCTCATCATCGGCGGTGCCCTTGGCAACGTGTTTGATCGACTGGTACTGGGCCATGTGGTCGATTTCCTCGATTTCTACTGGCAGCGTTCCCATTGGCCGGCGTTCAACCTGGCCGACAGCTTCATCTTCATCGGTGCAGTCATGATAGTGCTGGAAGGCTTCCGCTCCGAAAAGAAGAAGGAGGCGCCATGAGCCAGCAGATAGCCGCTGACAGCTGTGTGCTGTTCCACTTTGCCATCAAGCTGGAAGATGGTTCAGTTGCTGACAGCACTGCGCTGCAAGGCAAACCGGCACGCCTGCGGATGGGAGATGGCAGCCTGACAGCCAGCTTCGAGCAGTGTCTGCTGGGGCTGTGTGCAGGGGAGAGCAAGAGCTTCACGCTGACCCCTGAGCAGGCGTTTGGTCTCTCCAATCCTGACAACATCTACCATCTGGACAGAGCCAAGTTCGGCGCAGATGTGGAGCCCAAGATTGGCACCATCATTCTGTTCGACCAACCCAATGGTAGCGAACTGCCCGGTATCATACGGGCGGTGGAAGGCATGTCGGTGACGGTCGATTTCAACCACCCCCTGGCCGGCCATACCGTCACCTTCGAGGTGGAGATCCTGGGCGTTGATGATGAGGAAAAGGTGATCTGATGGATATTTTGCTCGCTAATCCTCGTGGCTTTTGTGCCGGTGTCGATCGCGCCATCAGCATTGTCGAGAGCGCGCTTGAAAAGTTCGGGGCACCCATCTATGTCCGCCATGAAGTGGTGCACAACCGTTATGTGGTGAACAAGCTGAAAGAGGCGGGTGCCGTGTTCGTCGAGGAGCTGGACGAGGTGCCGGATGACAGTATCGTCATCTTCTCCGCCCACGGCGTGGCCAAGACGGTGCGCGAGATGGCCAAGTCCCGTGCTCTCAAGGTGTTCGATGCCACCTGTCCGCTGGTGACCAAGGTACACATGGAAGTCCATCGTGCCAGCCGCAAGGGCTCCGAGGCCGTGCTCATTGGTCATGCGGGTCATCCTGAGGTGATTGGCACCATGGGCCAATACGAAAACCGCGAAGGTGGCATGTATCTGGTGGAAACGCCTGACGATGTGGCCAGGCTCAAGGTGAAGAATCCGGATGATCTCTGCTTCGTCACCCAGACCACCCTGAGTGTCGATGAGACCTCGGATGTGATCGACGCCCTGCGCAAGCAGTTCCCCAAGATCCAGGGGCCACGCAAGGACGACATCTGCTACGCCACCCAGAACCGCCAGGATGCGGTACGGGAGATGGCGGGGCTGGTAGACGTCATGCTGGTGGTCGGGTCACGCAACTCTTCCAACTCCAACCGTCTGCGCGAGCTGGCCGAGAAGGTGGGCAGCAAAGCCTATCTTATCGACGATGCTTCCATGATCGAAACCGGCTGGCTGGAGGGGGTCAAGGCGATCGGTGTCACTGCAGGGGCCTCCGCACCGGACGTGCTTGTGCAGAACGTCATCGCCCGCCTGCGCGAGCTGGGTGGCAATATGGTCGTCGAGCATCCAGGTCGTGAAGAGAACGTGGTGTTTGAAGTGCCGCCCGAGCTGCGGATCCTTTAGAAGAGAGTGCCGGCTCTAGAGCCGGCATTTTTTCATGGAGAGCGTTCTCTGGTCATCGTGCGTTTTCGCTGCTTGGTCGCGACCGTTCAGTTGGCTCAGTGTGTGCTCTCCTTATCTGTGCATTCATTTCGCTCTGTAGCAGCGCCTCTTTAGGCTTGCTGTCGGACCGTCACTATCTTGCCCGATGCATGAGCCAATTTCCTTTCCATGATGACTGGGTCTGCCTTCTGCAGAATGCTAGCGTTAAGAATAAAAACCAGGCTGTTACCTCCGACTGCTGGATTACCAAAACGTTAGACCAATATCCTTCGTCCAACAGTGAAAGGCATAGATAGTAACCAACAGAGGCTTTGCATCAGTTCAGATTCAGCAACAGAGTGTCTAGAAATCAAGGGCGATTCAATATATGCACCGAGAGATTGTGCATAAAATACTGCTAAACGCGTTAACTACAGGCCAATCACTACCCAGAGCAATGACCAAACAATCAACTCAGATGAATTGCTTTCTCAAGGTGTTTTTAGGCCAAGTTTTTCTTTTCCTGTCAACCAACTCCAGATGCCTTGGAGAGGTAATATTTCATAGCTATTTCTTATTTCTGTGGACTGATGATAGTCCTTTTTCATGCAGTTCATTATTTATCCTCTGATGGTCTGGCTAAATTAAATAATTAATGGTGTAAAATATGGCCATGCTTAACAAAACAGCATTGACAATATTCTTAATGTAAAATGCTACAATGACACTAATAAGTGTGCCCAGAAAGTACGGATTCTGAGGGAAGTCTCTTACTACACCATGTTCCATTAGTATGATAGGGCCACAGATTGCAGTCATGAGGCATGGCGCAGAATATTTAAGTGCCCTATTAATAATTTTTGGTATTTTCAATGGTACATTCGGTTCAAGAAAAATATAACGATTAAAGAATACTGTTGTTGCCAGTGCTAAAATCAGAAACCAACTCATCTTTTATCCTTATTTAATCATTCTTATGACTGTTCTTCTTTCAGCAGCACAGATGCAAGTACCGCAGAGAACATGCCGCAGAGTCCGGAGATGACAATGGCTCCCTCCAGCTGCCAATAGCTCAGAAGCATGGCGAGTAGCAGGGAAACCACAACCCCAATAAGGGTGCTTATTTTTTTTACCATCGGCACAACAATGGTGACAAAAGTGGCGACGATAGAGTAATCGAGGTGATATTTGTCAAGGTCAGGTACAGAAGATGCCATTACAATACCCATCAGGCTGAAAACATTCCAAGAAAGGTAGAAGGTCAGCCCGGCGCCGATTAAATAACTTGGTGTTAATTCCGATCTTTTATTTTTTGTCTCACTCAGGGCGAACAGCTCATCGGTTAGCAAAAAACCAATAGGCAGACGAAGTTTAATCTTCAGATGGGACACAAACTCTCTTAGTGTCAGACCATATATGAAATGCTGTGATGTGATAAAAAATACTGACACAAGAATTGCAAATAAGTTTGCTCCTGTCATTATCATGCCGAGGGTAACTAGCTGAGCTGCACCGGCAAAAACAATGGCAGACATTCCTACGCTCTGCCAGAAAGTTAAACCAGCCTGTATAGCCATCGAGCCAGCCAGTATGCCCCATGGAATCACTGATACACACAGAGGTAGCATTTCGATAGCTCCACGCACAAAAGATGAGCGCGAAGATGACTGCTGCTCAGGGGAGGAGCAGGTGCCTGATTCAATCATTGCCTTTCTCATAGGTTAGGTAAATGGGCCATTAATATTAACGGACCCAGAGGTGGCAGTATTGAATGATCTTGCTTAAGGTGGAAAACATGAGTGAGCACAAATAAAGCGCTCTGGTTGATCAGCAGATGGATAGAGCACTGCTCTCAGTAGCGTTTCATTAACGGTTTTAAGTCGGCAGTTTTCCACCCACCCTGTAGTTAGTCGATA
This sequence comes from Aeromonas sp. 2HA2, assembly GCF_029237345.1. NCBI lineage: Bacteria > Pseudomonadati > Pseudomonadota > Gammaproteobacteria > Aeromonadales > Aeromonadaceae > Aeromonas > Aeromonas sp. 2HA2. Next base: position 316,109 of record NZ_JAACGB010000002.1, read on the forward strand.
AATAATCTCGATTTGTTCCTGAGAGGTCAGCTTTTGATGAACTCGCCGGGCGTTAGACCAACAGAACTTTTAAAATGGCGGTGGAAATGGCTTTGATCGGTAAAGCCACAGATGATGGCTGTATCAAGGATGGATACGCCTTGTCGCAGCAAAACACGAGCCTTGCGCAGGCGTGCCTGCACCAGATATGCGTGTGGTGTCATGCCGGTTACCACCTTGAATTGCCTAAGAAAATGCCACTGACTCAGGCCTGCCAGTTCCGCGAGCCGTGTCAGTGTGTGTTCCTCTTGTGGACAGCAATCCATCAACTCTTTAGCTCGAAGGATAGGTAGTGTGCCGGCTGGCCGCTCCACCTGAGTTTTACGCGTTCTACTGTAGCGCAAACTCAGCAGCATGAGTGAAGAGAGCAATAGGGTCTCTTTAAGCAGCTTATTGCCTTCTTGCTCCAGCATATTGAAGGTAAGCAGTAGCTGTTCCGAAAGACCGGGATCGTGGATCACCGCATCGGGGAACCAGGGGATAAAATCTGTGTCATCTGGTGTCTGTCGCAGGATATTGCGCAGCATCTCTGGATGGGGGTAGATGGCACGGTAGCCCCAACCTTGCTCTAGATCGGAGCTGCCAGTATGCACGTCGTCTGCGTTGACTATGATGATATCTCCGCGCGGTGCAACGTGTTCTGTCCCGGAGCGGTAAAATCGCTGGGCTCCCTGATCGATAACGCCAATGCAGAAGGTGTCATGGACATGACGGGCAAAGCGCTGCTTGTAATAGCGCGCCTGAAGCATGTCAACGCCACCTAGCGCATCGATGTGTTGAAAGTGGGTCTGTTCTTTCCTCTCTGTCGTCACAATATCAACCTGTGCCACTTTGTATAAAAGTGCTGTTCCCAATTAGACGTTGTCTGGATTTTTTTCAGACATCTTTCTAGCGAGTTGGTGGCGGTTCAATGGGTTCCGCTCTGGTGTCGTTGCAAGCCGCAAAAAATCTATGGCCTCATATCACGTATCAAAAACCACCTTAGGGTGGTTGAGTGTACCTCTCAGTTGGTTTTGTATGAAGCCTTTTTGCCTGAGCTCTGGGTATGCGGGTTTGTAGTGGCCACTTGAAGGGGGACTGACTTGGGAAGTAGAGGCGACTCAGTTTGAAGTACCGCCCGAGCTTAGAATTATTTGAGTGCAGCCAGAAAGGCTTAAGAATAAAGTATGATGATATTGACGCCGAGTTTGTCGTGGTGACAGGCTCGGCGTTAAACTTGTAACGCGGTCAATCACCAAGGATGGGATATGATTGGGTTCTTTCGAGGCTTTTCTCTTGTTGAGTTGATGATTGTCGTCGCCATTGTTGCGATCCTTGGCACCATCGCTTACCCCTCTTATCAGCAGTACCTGCTGACCAGCCACCGTGTCGATGCCAAAAAGATGCTGTTGGACGCTGCCAACCGGCAGGAAACCTACTTCATGGATTTCAATCAATACACCTCCTCGGCTGCAGACCTCAATCTTTCTGAAAGCTCGGATGCTGGCCACTATCGTCTGGTTTTGTCTGCCGCTGGCAACTCTTTCCGGTTGTCCGCAACAGCATCCGGTGCGCAAGGGGCTGATAGCGACTGCGTGGTGTTTTCAATCGATCAAAATGGTACGAGAAGCGCTCTGGATAGCAGCGACAGTACCAACAACGATTGTTGGGATTGAGTGATGAGACGGCTAACTTGCCTGGCTGGATTCAGTCTGCTGGAAGTAATGATAGCGGCGGTAGTGCTTTCGTTTGGTCTGTTGGGGTTGGTTGCCATGCAGGTACAAGCAAAGTTTTCCAGTTATGAGGCAAGACAGAGAACCATTGCCAGCTGGCTGGCCAATGACATGGTTGAGCGTCTCAAGGTAAACCGTGGGGCATGGGAGCTTCAGGCCAGCAATACCTGGATTGTCAGTGGCGGAACCTCATCCTTGCCATCTTGTGCCAATGAGAATGGCACCATGAGCGGTTGCAGCAATGCCGATTTGCTGGCGCTTGACCTTTATTTCTGGCGACAGTCGCTACTGGGTAGTGCGGCATCCGGGGCTGGAACGACCCTGCGCAATCCCACTGGCTGCATTATCAAAGGTGCAAACAATGCGTTGACCGTCGCCATCTTCTGGGCGGGTCGCGAATCGTCCCATGATGGTGCGGCAGCCGGTGCTGTAGCCCCCGCCATTACCGCTTCTTGCGGAATTGCTGGCCTGGATTTGACGAGGCGTCAGTTTGTTCTGACGACAACCCTGTGAACAGTCGCGGTTTTACGTTGGTTGAATGGCTTATCGCCATGGTCATCGGCGTTTTTTTGCTGGGTGGCGTGTTGGCTGTTTTTGTTGCCTCCCGCTCTACTACCAATGAGTCCTTTGATCAGAGCGAGCTGCTCGAGAACGGCCGCATTGCCATGCGTCTTATCACCCAGGATTTACGCTGGGCCGGATTCTGGGGTGACTTCACGGGAGGGGCTTTGACTGTGGGCGATGAGCTGACCTTGTCTTCCGGGGCTACCGTGGCAAATGATTGTCTGGATGAGCGAAATGAAGGGAGCCTTCCCTCCAGCCTCTTCCCGGTGCGCCCACTCTGGGTTACCCATATCAGCACGGCAGGCACCATGAGCGGTTTTGCCTGTATTTCATCCCCTACTCGCGTGGCCAACACGGATGTCATCAGCATCAAGCGCCTGATTGGCAATCCGGTGACGGGAGGGTTGGATGCCAATCGCTTCTATATGGCTACCAATACTCAACTGGCTCATTTATTCAGAGGTAATGAGACAGCTCCCTCCGAGACAACCATGCCGATGCGTCAGATTTGGGAGTACCAGCACCACGTCTATTATCTCTCTCCTAACGGCAGCGGTGGTTTTGAACTGCGCAAGCGAATGCTCACTGCTGATGGTGGATCCTGGTTGATATCAGGGGCCTTGGTGGATGGTATTGAGCGGATGGTGCTGTTGTTCGGGGTCGACACCAGCAATGTGCCGGATGGTCGTATCGACAAGTTTTCTGCCATAGATGCAGTCACCTCGCAAGAGTGGGGTGAAGGGCGGGTGATAGCAGTCCGTGTGTTTTTGCTGGTGCGCTCGCTGCAGGCATCCAGCCGCTACACCAATAACAATGTCTATCAACTGGGTGATGTCAGCGTGGCCGGCAATGGGGATGGATTTCGCCGCCTGCTTCTGGAAAGCACTGTGGTGCTGCGCAATCCCATGATGATGGCGGGAGGTGGGCAGTGAGGCATTCACGTGGTGTGGCATTGATAGTTGCGCTGGTGATCCTGGCTCCTTTGACACTGATCGCCGTGGTGTTGATGCAATCTGGTGGCATGGATCTGCGTGCCAGTGGGGCGGCGGCAGCGTTACAGCAGGTCGAGCACAGGGTGGAGGGCATCATAGGTGGCGCCATGCAGCAAACAGGGCTCGCTACCCAGATTGCTCAGATGCCTTCTGTTTCTACTGCGACGTCAACAGTGAGTGGCTCCATGGGTAATGCCATCATGCAATATAGAAGTGAAACCGTGTGCAAGCGACGATTTGACGCAACCAGCAAGAACGTCATACCCGCCTGCCGTTATATGGAGCTCGAGGCAAGCCAGGCGTACGGGAAACAGGGACGTCCCATGACCTGGACTGTTGGGGTCGAACAGCCATTGTTAAAGAAGGCTGAATAGGAGCGGCAGCGATGTTACATCATGGAAAACTGTGGTTGATGGCCCTGTGCGCACTGAGTGTGCCTGCTGTCGCCAGTGATGCCTACTCGGATGATACCGAGTTGTTTATCTATGACTTCTCGAAAGCGGGGGATTATCGGCCCAAGGTGCTGATCATCTTCGACAACTCCGGCAGTATGGCGGAAACCATGGAGCTGGAGCGAGAGAAGTACAATCCTGCCACTGTCTATCCATCGTTGAACCGGGATCCGGATACCGGCAACTCGCGTAATTATGTCTATTACTCTACCGACGGCTCGGTACCAGCCATCAACAGCAATCGACGCTTTCGCGACAGTATCAATGCTTGTGCTTCATCCAAGACCCCTCTTGGCACTGTAGGTTATTTTCAGTCCCAAGTCTGGACCTATGTCTATTCAAGCTATCGCAATGGGGTGCCTCGTCAGGGGGATTGGGAGACCATCTCTGGCGAGAACGAAGATGACATCACCATCGTCGACTGCAAGCAGGATATTCAGAACCGCAATCCGGCCAATCCTTTCAGCGGGACGCTGGAGGTGGGGTCGGTCGGTGACGGTTATCCGGTCGACAAAACCAGCAATACTCGTGGTGAGTGGTACTACACCGGTAACGCGAATGACGCCACATCGGGTAGCAACACCAGTGTAACCCTCTACACGGCCAACTATATTCGTTGGTATTACGGGCCGACGGGGTACGCCGTTGAGTCACGTCTGCGCATCGCCAAGGATGCGGTCAAGTCTGTGATCTCCTCCACTCCCGGGGTTGATTTCGGTTTGGCCATTTTCAATACCAACAACAGTACCAGCACCAATGGCGGCAGAGTTGTACGCCGCATCCTCAGCAATGACTATATGGTCGGCGCCATCACAGCCGAGCAGAACTTGCTCAATACAGTGGAGGGCCTGTCTGCCTCTACCAATACGCCACTGTGTGAAACCCTCTATGAAGCCTACCGTTTCTACGGGGGGCAACCCGTACTCTATGGCAAACAAGGCGGTACGCGGGACAAGCTCGCCGAAGACCCTGAAGGTACTTACACCTCGCCTTATGACAAATGTTCAAATAACGGCTATGTCATCTATGTTACCGATGGTGCACCAACCAGCGATACGGCTGCTGACAGCGCAGTAAAGGCGTTGACGGACTCGCTAAGCGCAGATGAGCGGGCTGCCTACGGCTCGACAGTGGGATATGGTTCTGGCACCTCCAAGAGCTATCTAGCGGCGATGGCCGGTTACATGAAGAACAAGGATGTGAACACTTCATCGCCCGGCAAGCAGACTGTGACCACGTTTACCGTGGGATTTGGTGATGAAGCCATCTCCGGGGCAGGCAATCTGCTGGCAGAGACAGCGAGGCGTGGAGGCGGTCAATACTACCCGGCGGTCAGCGCTGAAGCGCTCACGCAGGCGTTGCGATCTTCCCTGCTGGCCATTTTGCGGATAAACACCTCTCTGGTGTCACCGGCGATCACCACCAACAACTTTGACCGGACTCGCAGTCTCAACAATATCTATTACGCCATGTTCGAGCCCGATACCGGGCCGCGCTGGAAGGGCAACTTGAAGAAGCTGACCCTGTCTGGCGATGGGTATGTGGCGGATGTTAACGGCCTGCCCGCCATCAAGGCGGATGGTTCCATTCTGGAGCAGGCTCAGACCTACTGGTCATCGGAGCGGGATGGTAATTCGGTTGCCAAGGGCGGCGTGCAGGCCATGTTGGCCGAGAAGACCAATCGCAACCTTTATGTGATCAATTCAGTTGCATCACCCAAGCGATTGGACGTTTTTAACAAAGCCAACCTTGTGTCGATTGCCGGCTCTGCCGACAACCTTGCCAGCTACATGCAGCTGGCCAGTTCCACCGAACTCGACAGCCAGATCGACTGGACCAAAGGGGTCGACGTGGATGATGAGGATTATGATGACAGTACCACCATCCGCCCATACATAGTGGGGGACCCGTTGCACTCCCGTCCATTGGTGGTCAACTATGGCTGTACCATTCCTTCAGGCCAGAGCACCTGTACGCCTGACTTGCGCATCCTGATGGGAACCAATGCCGGTTTCCTGCACATGTTCAAGGACCTCGGCAGTACGGTTGATGAGAGCTGGGCCATGATCCCCTACGAGTTGCTGCCCAAACAGGAGGCTCTGCGTCTCAATGCCGAGTCTGCGGATCATCTCTACGGCGTTGATGCTTCTCCGGTGGCGCTGATCAAGGATGCCAATAGCAATGGTGTCCTCAAGGCATCAGAGGGGGATTTTGTCTGGCTGTTCTTCGGTTTGCGTGCTGGCGGCAGTAGTTACTATGCACTCGATATCACCAATCCTGATGCGCCCAGCTTGAAGTGGGTGATCAATAGTCAGACCACTGGCTTCTCGTTGCTCGGCGAAACCTGGTCAGTGCCGGAGGTAGCCTATGTACCTTGGGATGCCTCCCCGAGTAACAAGCGACTGGTGATGGTGTTTTCCGGTGGTTACGACGCCAACAAGAGCAAGGTTGGGATCGGTAGCTCCGACAGCAAGGGGATGGGGCTCTACATGGTCGATGCCGATAGTGGCGCACTGGTATTCAGTGCAACACCGGGAACGGACTCCAGTACCAACAAGCAGGTGACTGGAATGGTCGACAGTATGCCGGGGCCGGTTTCCACACTCGACAGTGACGGTGACGGGAGAACCGACCGGATTTATGCCGGGGATACGGGCGGTAATATCTGGCGTTTGGATATGCCCTCAACCAGCACAGGCGCCTGGAGCGTTTTCAAGTTCGCCAGCCTGGGGTCTGACGATGTGCAGGCGAATGACCGCCGCTTCTTTACCCAGCCGGTGGTGGTGCGGACCATTAACAAGCAAGTGACCAAGACGGTGATCAGTGGCGAAGACTATTTCTCGTTCAAGGAGAGGCCATTCGATGCCGTGCTGATTGGTTCTGGTGATCGAAACCGTCCATCGTCCGAGTCTACAGTGCAAAACGCCTATTTTATGCTGCGTGACTACGGGGTCGTTGCCAAGAACTACAACACCGGGGCTCCTGCTCCCATCACGATGACGGACTTGTATGATGTATCGGTAGATCCTCTGGCCGGTGTTACGGCGACCAATGACTTGCTCAGCCTGAGAGCGGCCATCACCAGTAAATCGGGTTGGAAGTATTGGCTGGCGGAGTCAGGAGAGAAGTCCATGGGGGCAGGGGTAGTGCTGCAAGGCAAGCTCTATTTCACTTCTTTCTTGCCGCAGGTCCAGTCATTCGAGGAGTGTACTATCCAGTCAATTGGTGCCATGCGGCAGTATATGGTCGACATGCATTACGGTACGTCTTTCAAATACGTGGTGGACCAGGATGGTAACGAAACCCCTCAGCGCTATGTGGAGGTAAACAACAAGGTGGCCGATGATCTGGTGATCCATGCGGGTGACGATTCGAAGATCCGGATTATTGGTGGCGCACCGGGTGAAGAGGTCATTCTCAAAGACGAGGGCGAGGGTGTGCCTGAGCGCTGTACCGGAGAGGGCGAGTGTTCGGAGGGGGCGGATGAGGCTGAAATGGATATGACGCCCAAGAAAATATACCTGTATGAGGATGAGCCCCAATGAAAAGGATCCTGTGGCTGATGGCCTTGTTGAGCGCAGCCAGTGTTCATGCTGGAGTGGATAGAAAATGCTATGTCGAGCTGGATAATGGTGTCTATGTCGTTATTCAGGGGACGATAACGGATAGCCAGAGGGCTGAAATCGCCTTTAAAAAGAAAGGGTTTGAAATGGATGGGCAGCTTTTAATGGTCAGGAGGGTAGTGGAGTGCCAGCCAACAGAACAGCCATTCAGCCAGGAGGCTGCCAGACAGCAGGAGGCGTCACAGCCCAGATAATGGCTAGGTGTGTAAACCCACCAGGTTGTTCACAGATTGAAGACGACTGATGGGGGGCTTATAGCCCAGACTTGCATGAGGACGATGCCAGTTGTACTCATGCAGCCACGGTTGCAAGTGTTCTGCCCGTTGCGCTGACGAGTCATAGCTCCGTGCATACGCCCATTCACGTAGCGCTGTCTGAATGAAGCGCTCTGCTTTGCCATTGGTTTGGGGCGTGTAAGGTTTGGTGCGCAAATGCTTGAGTCCCAAGCGATGACATAGCTTCTGGAAGCGTTTCGACCGATAACAGGCGCCATTGTCAGTGAGTAGCCGACTGAAACGAATACCGAGCCCGGCGTAGTAGCGAAGTGCCTGTAACAGCGCCAGGCAGGCACTGCGTCCCGTTTCATCAGGCAGCAGGGCGCTGAAGGCCACACGGGAATGGTCATCAATCGCCACATGCGCATACTCCCATCCCGCTCCACGGGAATCCAGGCGGCGGTCACCAGTCACCCGATGGCCGGGACGACGGAAGCGCCCCAACTTTTTGATGTCCAGATGCAGCAAGTCACCCGGTTTCTCATGTTCATAGCGTTGTACTGGCGCGGCAGGTTCCAGGTTAGCCAGTCGATTCAGTCCCCTTCGTTGCAGGATACGGGCGACAGTACTGTGCCCTATGCCCAGAGATTGGCTGATGTGCCGATAGGTTTGTCGCTGTTTGCGCAGTTCGATAATCCGCTGTTGGCGCAGGTCATCAATGGCATGAGGGCAGGATGCAGGTTGAGAAGAGCGATTGTACAAGCCATCAGGCCCCTCCTGGCGATATCGAGTGAGCCACTTGTAAGCGGTGCGGGTACTGACGCCGGCAGCGTGAGCGGCCTCTTCAACGCGCAGGCCCTGCTCAATGATACGCTGGACAAGAAGCTGTCGACCAAAGACGGTTAATCGGGCATTTTTATGGTTGTTCACTGGGGCACCTCGGATGATTGGTTTGGTTGGCGCCTCCAATTCTCCGGGAATGCCCCGAGTGAACAACCTACAGAGAGATCACAGCTAGCGGCACTCCTGGTCGCCGTTTCCGGGGCGTCTTGTGGGCGGCGTACAAGGCCTGAACTCTGGCGTCATCATGGCGCTTTACCTTCTCCCGACAGGAGCCCGTATCAAGGGTTTCAACGAGCAAGGAGGGGCAGATGGTGGAACGATTCAAAGGTGACGGGGCACAAGATTATGATCAGCGCATCTCGCGGCTGGTACCCAGTTATGCGCTCCTGCATCAGCTCAGTGCGGCCCAGCTGATGACGAGGCTTGGCCCTCGCGCCCGTGTGCTGCTGGTGGGGGTCGGCACGGGCAGTGAACTCTTGCTGCTGGGACAGTCCTGTCCCGAATGGCAGTTTATTGCCCAGGATATTTCGGCGGACATGCTGGCACAGGCCCGCCAGCGGGCGGAGCTGGCTGACATGGCCGAACGGGTCACATGGTGGGAGGGGCCACTACCGGTGCAGAGCCTGGGGTGTGACGGTGCGCTCTGTCTGCTGGTACTGCACTTCCTTCCCCTTGAGCAAAAAACGGCGCTACTGCGGGATATTGCCCGTCAGCTCCGGGCGGGATCTCCCTTGCTGATGGCCGACTTGATGGCGGCGCAAGATGACACCGAGCGAGCGGTTATGGGCCTGCAGGCCCATCTGGCAGGTTTACCGCTCTCGGCCAGCGAGCAGATGATACAGCGTCTGGATCGGGACTTTTTCCCCTTGAATGAGGAGCAAACCCGGCAACTGCTGGGGGCCGCCGGGTTTGGCACTGGCTGGCGCTATTTTCAGGCGCTCGGTTTTCATGGCTGGTTGGCTGAACGTGACTGATCACATTCCAGCGCCAGCAACTGCTGCTTGATGGGCAGTCCACCCGCATAACCGGTTAGGCTGCCGTTTTGGCCTATCACGCGATGGCACGGCACTATGATCGAGAGCGGATTGCGACCGTTCGCCGCGCCCACTGCCCGTACCGCCGCCGGTTTGCCGATGGCGCGGGCGATATCGCCATAACTGCGGGTCTCGCCATAGGGAATGTCGCACAGCGCCTGCCATACCGCCTGCTGAAAAGCCGTGCCGTGGGCGGCGAGCGGCAGGGTAAAGCGCTGCAGACGGCCGGCGAAATAGGCGGCAAATTCGGCAAGATAGGGGGCGAGCGCCTCACTGTCTTGTTGCCAGCCGCTCATATCGGGCAGTGTTCGCAGGCCAGCCACAAAGTCCACGTGCACCAGGCCGCGGGCGTTGATGGCGACCAGCAGATCGCCGCAGTCTGTTGGCAACATGTCATAGCGGATCATGGGTTATCTCCTCGTCATGGCTTTGGGGCGCATTGCTCCCCGTTGTGGGTGAAACCAGGCTCGCAGTGGGGGTCAATGGCTTGTTGATCAGCAGCGCTGGTTGCTCGCTCATGGCGTGCCACAGCCAGCTCGCGGCATAGCCGCGCCACGGTTGCCATGCTGCGCTTTGCGCCAATACCTCCTTCACCGGCAGCTTGTCGCCGCCCCCCAGCGCCTTTTGCAGCACCAGATCGGAGGCGGGGAAGGCGTCCGGATCCTGCCCGCAGCGCAGCCGCCAGTAGGCGACAGTCCAGGGGCCTATGCCCGGCAAGGCCAATAATTGCTCGTCGCTGGCCGTGGTCAGGGAAAGCGCACCGCTCGCGAGCGCAGCGGCGAGCCCTTGCAGCGTGCGGATGCGACTGCCGGGCATGCCGATGCCGTCGAGATCCAGTGCACACAGCTGCGCCGGTGTAGGCAGCTGGGCCACGCCGAATTGCGCCTCGGTACGCGCCACCAGCCGACCCATGATGGTGATGGCGCCCTTGACCGATACCTGCTGGCCAACGATGGCGCGCAGCATCACTTCGTACTCATCCCAACCGGCGGGTAGTCGCACCCCGGGCCAGCGTGACTGCAAACGGGCCAGCAGCGGATCCTGGCCGAGCCGCTCGCCGATGCGCTGCATGTCGGCATCGAGATCCCACATGCGGCGCACGCGATACAAGAGATCAGGCAGTGCCGCGGGCGGCAGATCATGCACTGTGAGCCTGATGCTATGGCCCTTGCCCTGCTCGATGCGGATCCATCCAGACTGATCGCCGACCCTGTGGCGCCGTTCATACACATTTCCATCGACCCGCTCCAGCCCGGGTATCGCTCGCAGCTGGTAGAACGCCAGCATGGCCTCCACATCGTAGGGGGGGCGATACGGCAATTGCAGCGTGAGTGCAGCGCCACCCTCTGCCGTCGCTTCACTTCCTTGCTGTTGTCGCAGTGCTCGGGGCGCGAGGCCATACGCCTGGCTCCAGGCATCGTTGAAGCGGCGGATGCTCGCAAAGCCTGCCGCAAATGCGATATCCGTGATGGGCAGTGCAGTTTCGGTCAGCAGCCGTTTCGCGAGCAGCAGGCGGCGCGTCTGCTCCACCTGTTTTGGCGAGGCACCAAGGTGCTGTTCGAACTGGCGGCGCAGCGTGCGCTCCGTGATCCCGGCCTGCTGCGCGAGCATTGCGAGCGTTGTGTCTGCCAGCTCGCCACGTTCGATCCGAGTGAGCAAACGGGCGAGTCCGGGCGGTAGATCGCCGCTGGCGGCAGGGGCCAGCTCGGGGCGACAGCGCAGACACGGGCGCAGACCATGCTGCTCGGCGGCAGCTGCGCTTCGGAAGTAGCGCACGTTGTGCTCGTGCGGTGGCCGCGCGGGGCAGACGGGGCGGCAGTAGATGCCGGTGGAGAGCACGCCGGTAAAGAAACGGCCATCGAAGCGCGCATCGCGGGCGAGGCGGGCTGCATGGCACTGTTCGCGGCTGAGGCTCGGGGTCCCCTCATCCTGAGGGTTGTCACTGACGGGCTGTGGGGTCATGGGATGCAAGCTCTGCATTGGGTGTATGGCTGAGAGTAAGGGGGAGAGAGCGCAGTGACTAGCCAGAAACGGACAGGAATTGAAATAAAATTGTCGTCGGGAGAGAGCCGATGACGAGGTTGAAAGCGGTCGAACCGGGCGGGCAAGTGTGAGAATCTGGGGTGACAACATCCAAGGAGGATTGCACCATGCCCGGACCCGCTCGCGCCGGCGCCCTGATCTACGCCAAGGATCTCGGCCTGCTGACCCATTTCTACCGCACCTTGCTGCAGATGGACATTCGCAGTCAGGAAGCCGGCTTAGTGGTGATGGAAAATCACGACATCCAGTTGCTGATCCACGCCATCCCCGAGTCGATTGCCTGCGATATCGATATCCAGGTGCCACCGATCCTGCGGGAAGAGGGGGCGATCAAATTGTTCTTTACCGTGCCAAGCCTCGCCTGGGCCGAGGCGAAGGCGGCCGACCTCGGTGGCGGCCTGTTGCCGCAGCAGTGGCCGGGACCGGGTTTGGTGCTGCGCAATGCGTTCGATCCGGAAGGCAATATCCTGCAATTGCGCGAGCTTCTCACCACCCCCGACCCGCTGTGATGGATTGCCCATAAAAACGGGGCAGTCTCGCTGCCCCGTTGCCCTCTTCATTTGCTGTCGCCGCATCCGTTATTTCAGATAGCGCTGCTCCAGATGCTGGCGCAGCCAGCGCGGGTTCAGTGCCTCACCGGTCGCGCGGCGGATGAGCTCATCCGTGCTGTGCAGGCTGCCCTGTGACCAGATGTGGCGACCAAGCCAGGCGAGCACCTCCGGCAGGCGACCCGCCTCGATCACGCTGCTCATGTTCCCCAGCTCTTTCTCGAGCGCAAAACGCAACTGCGCCGCATACATGGCGCCGAGCGTGTAGCTCGGGAAGTAGCCAAACGAGCCGTCTGTCCAGTGAATGTCCTGCATGCAGCCATTCTGGTAGTTGCCCCTGGTGGAGAGGCCGAGCCACTGCTGCATCTTGGCATCCCACAGCTCGGGCAGATCCGCCACCTCGATACGCCCTTCGATAAGGTCACGCTCCAGCTCGTAGCGCAGGATTACGTGAGCCGGGTAGGTCACCTCGTCCGCATCGACCCGGATAAAGCCGGGCTCGACCCGGTTGTAGAGCTTGGCCAGGTTCGCCGGGTCAAACGCCGCCTGCTCGCCAAAGTGGGCGCGAATGCGCGGCGCCAGCAGCGCCAGGAAGGCCGTATCGTGGCCGAGCTGCATTTCGCAAAACAGGCTCTGGCTCTCGTGAATGCCCATGGAGCGCGCTTCGGCCACCGGCTGGCCCAGCAGCTGACGCGGCAGCCCCTGCTCGTAACGGGCGTGACCGGTTTCATGCACTATACCCATCAGGCTGGAGACGAACTCCTGCTCGTTGTAGCGGGTGGTGATGCGCACGTCGGTCGGCACGCCGCCACAGAAGGGGTGGCTGCTCACATCGAGCCGGCCGTGGGCGAAATCAAAGCCGAGCAGCCCCATCACCTCCTGGCCGAGCGCCTGCTGATTTGCGATGGGGAAGGGACCTTGCGGGATCAAGATGGATTCATGCTTCTGCTGTTCACTCACTTGTTGGATCAGGCCGGGTAGCCAGCCGGTGAGATCGCCGAAGATCTGATCCAGCCGCGCACTCGTCATGCCGGGTTCGTACAGCGCCAGCATGGCGTCGTAGGGGCGCACATCAAGTGCCTCGGCGCGAAGGCGCGCCACTTCCCGTGACAGGGCAACCACTTCCTTCAGATTGGGGGCAAAGCCTGCCCAATCGTTGTTTTTGCGCTGGCTGCGCCAGGCGTGCTCGCACTTGCTGCCCGCGAGGGACAAGGCCTCCACCAGATCCGTGGGCAGCAGGCTCGCATCCTGCCAGTGGCGTTTTATCTCGGCGAGATTGGCGCGCTGGACATCATCCAGCGGCTCGCTTTCGGCCTTGGCTATCCAGTCGCCAAGCTCGGTGGCTGTGCGTTTGTGGTGGATCAGCACGCCGAGTTCGGCCATGGCCTCGGCGCGTGCCTTGTTACCGCCCTCCGGCATCATGGCGGCCTGATCCCAGCCGCAGATGGCGCTGAGGTGGGAGAGCCGGTGCAGCTGTTGCTGATGTTGTTCAAGTTTTTGATATGACATGGGATTGTCCTTGTTATCGTCCCTGATGGTATGCACCCCGTACCTGGCATGATCGGGGCCGATCGATGCTAACACTGCCATCGCGCGTTTTACCACCCTGGCTGAAGGGGCCTGACCAGATGACGGTTGCTGACTAGCCGAGCCGCTTCTGGTGTCGCTCGCGGTTCTCCGCCTTCTGGCGCTCGCTTTTTCGCAGCAGCACATAGAGGGCACCGCTGCCGCCGTGGCGGCGCTCGGCGCTGTGGATGGCCATGACGGCGGGCAGTTGCGGCAACCAGGCGCTGACATAGCTTTTGAGCAGGGCACGCGGCGTGCTGCGCTCCCCCTTGCCGTGCAGGATCAGCAGGCAGCGGATGTCCCGCACCTCGCAATCCGCAATGAATTGCACCAGCGCCTGACGCGCTTCATTGAGGGTCTTCTGATGCAGATCCAGGCTCGCTTGCAACTCATATTTGCCGAGTCGCAGCTTCTTGTAGACCCCCTCCTGCACCCCATCGCGCTTGAAGCCGATGATGTCATGGGGATCGCGCATCTCCACCGCCTCCATGGTGAGGTGGTCGAGTGCCAGTTGCTCGGCGGTAGCCGCCTGACGGCGCGCCAGTTGCGCTTCCGTCGGGACGGGCTTGCCCGCAGGGGAATGGATATTGTCGCTGCGAATGGGGCGTACATCGGCCACTTCATTGCGAAACAGTGAGAGTTCGTCGTTGCAAGACACGGCAGGCTCCCCGCATTGGAATGAGCGGGCATTATAGCGGGCAGGGGCGAGTCAGAAAATGGCGTCCAGCATCGGCCGGCTGATGCTGGCCGACAGGCAGGCACTATTGGCCGTTAGACAATGCCAGGCGATCGGGGGGATCGCCTGACGCAGGGGCGTTACTGCTCTTCTTTCGGCGGCTTGGCGCTCATCACCTTGTAGATGAAATAGACCGCATAGGAACTGATCAGCAGGAAGGTGCCGATAATCACCAACATGGACATGAGTCCCACGCTGTTGCCGAACATCAGGTTCATCCAGAATTCCATCTCACACACTCCTGTCATCCCATTGATGACAGGCATGATAGATACCTCTTTGGGCCTGACGAGATGATCTCGATCAAGTCCCCTTGCGGTTATTTAATCGGCAGCCTGATCTGTGAGCTGCCTCCCATTCGGCCCAGTGCGTGTTGGGACAGTCCCCCGGTTTGGCCGGGCCTTCACGTCATGCCCTTGTCGTTTACTTCGCGGCTGGATTGGTGAGCGGCGTGACGCGCCACCCTTGCTGCTCCAGCAGGGCGATCAGGCCCTGGTCGCCGTAAAGGTGCAGGGCACCTACCACGATAAAGCTCTCGTTTGGCAGGGTTGGCCACTTTTTCAGCCAGTTGTGGTTGCGTTCCGCCAGCAGGGTTTGCTCCAGCCAGGCTTGCAGCTTGGGCGGCGCCATCTCTGCTTTCAGCAGGCTGACGAGGGTGGCCTGATCCCCGTCCTGCCAGGCTTTCATCACATCGCGAAAGCCGGTTTCCAGCTGGGGAAGCTCATCCAGGGTGGTGGATAGCATCAGCGTCTGGTTGTCGCCGACGCTGGCGAGATAGCCGAGCTGTTCGAGCAGGGTCTCGAAGCCCACTATGGGCTTGCCACTCTCGGTGGCACGTTTGGCAAAGTGCTGATCCACTCCGAGTGCACTGCTGAAACCGGTGCGTTCGAGCGCGGCCTGGGTCAGGGTGATGGCGGCAAACCAGGGGCGCAGCGGGGAGAGCATGGTCTCGGTCAGGCCGTTCTGACCGGCGGCTATGATGGTGCGTCGGTAGAGATCGGCTGAGACATGATCCTTGAGCGTCTTGCCATCGGTCAGGCGGGTGATGGTGCCCATATCCTGCCACTGCTCCTCACCTATGTGGGTCAGGTCAGCTTCCATCACCAGGGCATGACTCTGTTGCCAGGCGCGCTCTATGGGGTCGGGCAGCGGATAGAGGGAGGGTTTGCCCGCATGGATGGAGCCCAGCAGCCAGTGCTGCTGGTCGCCCTTGTTCACCCGATAGAAGGCGGGATCGGCAAAGGCGGTCAAAGGCAGCAACAGGCAGAGCAGGAAGGAAATCAGCGTGCGATGAAATCTCATGAGGCACCTTATGTGAGCGGATTGAGTTCTCTATGATAAGTCCTCATTCGTCACAGCCAAGAGGTTTCCCATGCCCCATCTTCGTTTTAGGGCCGTTTCAGTCGATACCCTCCAGCAGATCAGCACCCCTTTGTTGGCTGAGCTGTGCGCCCTCACTGGCGGCAAGCCTGAATTTGTCACTCTGGAGTGTGTCGACAGCAGCTGGGTACGCAATGGTGCGATCGAAGCTGGCTTCCCGTTTGTGGAGCTGGTCTGGTTCGAGCGGCCGCAGGCGATGCAAGATGCCGCCGCAGCGCTCATCACCCGCCATCTGAAGGCGGTGCTGGGGGAGCAGACTTATGTGGTGGTACAGGTGCTGCCCATAGTCAAAAGTCACTATTACAGCAACGGTCAGCACTATTGAGGGGAGTATCGACCTTCATCCTGGCTGCGGGACAGATGGCGGGCAAGGGGCAGACGGGGGTCACATCATCAACCGCAGGGCGAGCAGGCGGTGCCACTCACCCTGTGTGAATCAAGGTTCAGGCCGACTTGGAGAGGATCCGGTCAAGCCAGCTGCTTGGCAGCAGGCGGCGCAGTATCGCAAACAACCGGGTCGGGAAGGTGACAGGGTAGCGATGCTTGGGGCGCTTGCTCTGCAGTGCATGGAGCAGTGGCGGAATGCAGGCATCGCTTGGCAGCGTGAAGCCGCTGGTGGCCCCCTCTTTTTCCAACCGGGTCAGGGTCTGGCGATAGGCGCCCTGATGACGACTCTGGGCCGGATCGATATGGCGCACGAAGGCGGCGTGGGCATTGGCACGAAAGCGGGTATCGATGGGACCGGGTTCGATCAGGCTGATGTGCACGCCACTTCCCTCAAGTTCGAGGCGCAGAGTGTCGGTATAGCCTTCAAGGGCAAACTTGCTGGCGTTGTAGGCGCCGCGATACTTCATGGCCACCAGCCCCAGTACCGAGCTGTTCTGTACTATGCGCCCCTCCCGGGCTGCCAGCATGGTCGGCAGTATCTGGCGGATCAGGTGATGCCAGCCAAACAGATTGGTGTCGAACTGGGCACGCAGCGCCTCTGTGGGCAAGTCTTCCAGTGCGCCAGGCTGGCCATAGGCACCGTTGTTGAACAGGCCGTAGAGACGGCCTCCGGCCAGCGTCAGTGCCTCGGCGGCACCCTGCTCAATGCTGGCGGTATCGGCCAGATCCAGTTGTACAGCCAGTAAACCCTGCTGTTGCAGCTGTGCTACATCGTCGGCCTTGCGAGCGGAGGCGATCACGGTAAAGCCGTGGTCACCGAGCGCCTTGGCGGCGGCGAGGCCGATACCACTGGAACAGCCGGTGATGAGCACGAAGGGGTTGGGCATAAAAATCATCCATGGTGGCGGCCTGAGTGTGGCCAAGGTGGGCATGGTAGCCTGAGTGCGACCAAAAAGAAAACCGGGCCAAGGGGCCCGGTTTGCTGAGGTTGCACCGCCTGCTTACAGTATGGTGAACGGCATTATGATGTGGAACTTGACGTCATGCTCGGAGGCGAAGATGTTGGGGTATTCGGTCCAACCGCCGCCCTGGCTGATGTCGTTGTTGTAATCTGTGTAGTGCAGTTTGAATAGAGTGCCTTTCAGCTTGCCATCTTGCACCGTGTACATGACGTCGAAGTTGGCTGCCCATTCGGTATCTTCACCGTTGGTAGCCTTGGTGCCGTCGCCTTTCTGGATATCCCAGCCGTAGGCGCCGGAGACACCGACGGACCAGCCTGGTGCACCCACCAGATCATCCAGGGAACGGGTCACGCCGAAGAACAGCGCTTTTTCGTTGTTCGCGTTCCAGTCGGAGCGGGAGTCCCACCAGATTTCGTTAGCGCCCTGGGAGTTGCCGTAGCCACGGGTCAGACGGGGCAGGTAGTTGCCTTCGCTACCCTCGGCCTTGGTCCACAGCCCTTCCACACGGAATCCGTACGGACCCATGCCCCAGGCGGCGGTCAGGGCTTGCTGCCATGCCATGCCGTCATAAGTCTCGATGTCGGCACCACCCTTCTGATAGGTGTCGGTTTCGGAACCGTAGAACTGGTAGCTGGTGGAAAGGCCGTTCAGCACGTCAAACTTGTGGGCCAGCTTGAAGTGGTAGCTGTCCATGTAGTTTTCGGAGTTACCGTAGGAACCTGTGATGGCGGTGCCGTTCTCGAAGGTGTAACGGGCGGCGACACCCTGGATGTAGTCGATGACGTTTTCATCGGCGAACGGATCCATCCATGCCTTGGCACGGGAGAACTTCTGGGTCTCCTTGTACCAGGGGGACTTGTATTCGTCGGCGATGGCGTAGGTCAGGTAGAGGCCACCGACGTTACCCTCGATCTGGCCGCCACGGTAGGTACCCGGCTGATAGGACCAGTTCACACCGATCACGCCCGGTACGTAGAGCTGGGTCAGACCGCCCTTGGCGGTGACGGCGCCGTCCAGCGCTTTCAGTTTCAGGGAGGCGTTGGCCAGGCTGAAGCCACCTTTGGGGGAGCCATCCTTGTAGTTTTCGCCCCATTTGTTGCCGGCGAAGGAGAATTCGTTCTCCTGGTTGACCGCATGGTTCTCGGTCACGGCCAGGTCATAGGCACCAAAACCACCCACGTCGATACCGACGATATCCCAGGCATAACCCGAGTTGAAGTTGAGAGCGGCTTGAGTGGTAGCGTGGCTCAGGTTGGACTGGTACTTGCCTTCTTTCTTGGCGGCAGTCGGGTCACCATCGATACGCTGACGATCACGCTGGAAGTAGAAGAGGCCACCGTTGAGTTTGCCTTCTTCATAGAATTTGCTGGCGGCGGCAGCATAGGCAGGACCGGCTTCGTCGGCAGCAAATGCCATACCGGGGGCGACCAAGGCGGCAACAACAGCTGCGCTCAATGCGGCACGCTTGAAGATCACTTTTTCCATTTTGTATTGCTCCTGATTTTATGGACTTAGCTTTTTGTCCGGCAGTCAGGCAAGGGCCCGCCGCTCGGTATTGGCATTGCAATCAAGACCCCGTAGGGCAAAAAATTCTTTCTATGTCGGCTGCGGCCGCGACGTCTTGGCACATCTGCGGTGGTGCAGTTCTGTTCATCACATCATTTATTTTTTATGTTCCGATTCTTGGCTATCGGACAATTCCAAGAGTACGTTCGCGGTGCGAAATATCAATGGAAAGTTCCCACCAAGTTTCAAAAATATGACCGAGTGCAAATAATCATGGATCTTGGTGTGGACACTCCCAGCCCGCTCATATCGCAGCTGATAGCGTTTTCAAGTGAAATGACCTGCCGATGAGGGCGGATCTCTTACAAGGAGCATAACTTTTTTCGTTAACCTGTATGCAACAGATAATTTTGTGGCACAAAAAAAGATATGCCCCCACGTCGGGACGCAGGGACAGGGCGTTTGGGAGGGGAGTCCAGCGGCTGATTCAGGCCTGATGGCCGAGAATACGGGGGATCTGGCTGGCTTGATGATGGATGTGTTCAGACACCTGAACCGAGAGCCGGCTGCCCTGGCGGGCATGCTGGCTGATGCGAGCAATCAGGTCGGCGAAGCTGGCCAGCTTGTGCTCCTGGCTCTTGGCATTGTCCGCCCCTTGCAGGGCGATGACGGCTGTGCTGCGCGCCATCTCTCTCACCGCCTGTGTGGTCTGGCGCAACTGCTCCGCCTGCTGGCGCTGGGCGGCTGCTTCTGTGGTGATCCGCGCCAGCACAGTGCCGAGTTGATCGCCGGATTGGGTGAGTCGCACCAGGATCTCGGTGATTTGGCCAAGGGAGCGCTGGGTATCGGCGGAGAGGTGGCGTACCTCGTCTGCCACCACCGCAAAACCGCGCCCCTGCTCGCCCGCTCTGGCCGCTTCGATGGCCGCATTGAGTGCCAGCAGGTTGGTTTGCTGGGCGATGTGGCCGATCACGTCGACGATGGCGGTGACGTCATCCACCGAACGCTTGAGCTGGGTCAGGGCGATGTCGCTTTCATCGATGGCAAGCCCGGTCTGGGCGGTGGCCTGCAACATGCCCCCTACCAGCAGCTCGCTCTGGCTCATGGAGTGTTCGTTGTGCTGGGCATGCTGTGCTATCTCGGCGGCCACCTGATGGACCTCGCCGGCCAGCTGGTTCAACTCGCTCATCATCAGGTCGCTCTCGTCCACCGCCTGCTCGGTCGTGCGGGTGCTGTGGTGGATCTCTTCGACCTGATTGACCATGCCCTGCAGGCTCAATGAGACCGCCGACAGTTGGCCCTCTTTCTGCTGCTGATCCAGTTGCAGGCGAACGATGAGCCGGTTGTAGCTCTCGACTATGTCGCTGAGTTCGTTGCGCTCGCGCCCCGGTGGCAGGGTTTCGGCCTGGCCTGTTTCGTCAAGTTGCAGAAACGCACCGCGCAGCCGCAGCAGCGGTTTGACCAGCCAGCGACGCTGCACCAGTGCAAACAGCAGGGCGACCAGTACCAGACAGAGCGCCAGACTGCCGAGGATGAGAGCCAGCTCCTGGTTGACGGCCTGCCGCCCGGCGGTGAGCTGCTCTCCCATCTCCCCGCTTGCTTGCAGCATGCGAGTGATGTCCTGTTGCACTGCCTGGTGGGCCGTCTGTTGTTGTTGCAGCGCCTTGCGGCTGTTTTCCAGCTCTTGCGGATAGCGCTTGAGCAGGGAGAGCAGTTCGCTGCGCGGCTGGGCGCCGAGCTCTTTGCGCACCGGCTCGCCCAGGGTGAACTCGTCGACGGGGGGGGCCTCAAACAGCCCAAGCGGCGGTAGGGCGGCCAGTTGCTCAGCCTGTTTTTGCAAGGCGGCGAGCTCGAATTGCAGCCCCTCCAGCAGTTTGGGGCTGGCCTGCTCCATGTAGTTCTGGCGCAGGTGGCCCAGCCCCGGCAGGGCAGCCAGCAGATCGGCCGCCCCTTTGCGGTAAGCCTCGGCACTGGCCTGATCCGTACCCGGATCCATGGCTCCCTGCTGGCCGTAGCGCAGCAGTGCCCTGGCCTGGGTGGTCAGTTCGTTCTCGGCATTTTGCAACAGCCACTGGCTGTTGCCAGAGAGCTTGCCTGCCGCCAGATAATCGCCATCGATGCGCTCTCCCATCTTCTCGAGCAGGGCGCGCAGCGGGGCTGTCAGCTGCTCGTCCTGCTGTGCCAGTTGGCCGAGCGCCAGCTGGCGCACCGTCTGGGCTTCGGCCAGGCGCAGGGGATCGCCGCTGCTCAGGTAGTCGCGCAAGGTGCCTTGCAGGGTATCGGTCAGCCGTTGTTGCAGCCGTTCATGTTGATGCTGGGCTTGCTCGGCCTGATCCAGCTGTTGCCAGCCATGAAACAGGGCGCCGACCTGTACGCCAGCGACCAGCAGCAGTACCAGGGAGGAGAGGGAGGCATAGTGGGCAATTTTCACGTCAGAATTCCTGCTTGAGCCAGGGGACTGGAAGTCGCCGTGAGCTTAAGCAGGAAAGATGGCGTTTTTATGACATCCGGTTCATGACTGCGAAGTCATGACAATGATGATGCTGCGGGCTCCTCCTGCTTGCGGACCGCAGGTGACTTGCCCAGCATGCCAAGCAGGGCCCCACCCATGATGAAGGCACCGGCCAGCAGATGGCGGGAAGTCAGCTCCTCTCCGTTGAGCAGCACCAGCAACAGTGTGCTCAGTAGCGGTGTCAGGTAGGCAAGCGCTCCGATACGGCGCGGATCCCCGTCCCGCAATGCCAGATACCAGGTAACGAAGGCCGCACCCATGGGGCCGAGGGCGAGCCCGACGATGAGCCACCAGTCGTCGGCGGGGATCTGCGCAATGGGCAGCGGCCCTTCCAGCCACCAGGCGAGCAGCAACGCCAGTAGCCCGGCGGGCAGGCAGGCCGCCGCCGTCACCACGGCCGGTGCAGGTGGCAGACGGCGGGAGAGCACCGAATAGGCCCCCCAGATGATGGCGGCACCCAGTGCCAGCAGGTAGCCCGGCAGATAGGCGACCTGCAGTTGCAACTCGCCGTTGACCATCACCAGTACGGATCCGGCCAGACCGAGCGCGCCGGCCAGCAAGTGACGGCTGTGCAGCGGGTGACCGGGCAGCAGCAAGGGGGTGAACAGTATGATGAACAGGGGCCAGAGGTAGTTGATGAGGTTCGCCTCCAGCACGGGGGCGTGCCGAAAGCTCATGAACAGCAGCAGGTGATAGAGCAGCAGCGCTGTGATGGTCACCAGCCAGCTGACCGGACGGGCCCGCCACTGGCGCCAGAACGGCAGGGCGCCGACGCCACAGAAAAACAGCACCAGGCCCACCAGCACCAGTGGCGACACGCTGGTGACCCGGGAGGTGAGCGCCGCCAGCGAGGCCCACAGCAGTATGGTCAACAGCGCAAGGCCGGTGGACTTGTCCCACCACGAAGAACCCGACATCCAACACTCCTTTGCAAGATGAATAAGATGGATAAAAAGAGGGCCAGTCTAGCAGACCGACCCTCCCTCCTGACCATCCCTGTTTTGGTCTGGTTGTCGACTATTTACTGGCTGAGCGCTGGATCACTTCCCCCGCTTTTTCGATATCCCTGCCGACACCACTGACGGTGTTGCAGCCCATCAAGAGGGCGCAGCAGAGCAGCAGCCCATATTTCATCTGTTTCATCTTGTCTCCTCCCGGGTGAGCTAGGGCATCAGTTTCAGCAAGCGTCCGTCAGGGGCATCGGTTAGCAGATAGATGGCGCCATCCGGTCCTTCCTTGACGGTGCGGATCCTGGCACCCAGCTCGGTCAGCAAACGCTCTTGCGAGACTATCTTGTCTCCCTCCATCTTCAGGCGCAACAGGGCCTGACCCCGCAAGGCACCGACCAGCAGGTCTCCCTGCCACGCCTTGAACAGGGTGCCTTGATAAAACGTCATGCCGGAGGGGGCGATGGAGGGGACCCAGATCCACTTCGGCGGCACCATGCCGGGGGCCGCAGTGCCCGAACCAATTTTGCCGCCGCCATACTCTTCGCCAAAACTTACGCTGGGCCAGCCATAGTTGCGGCCGGGCTGGATCAGGTTGACCTCATCGCCGCCCTGGGGACCGTGTTCGTGGGCCCAGAACTGGCCTGTGACGGGGTGCAGGGCAGCCCCCTGCATGTTGCGATGACCCAGACTCCAGATCTCGGGCAGGGCCCCGGCTTGCTGCACAAAGGGGTTGTCTTGTGGTACCCGGCCATCGAGATGCAGGCGTATGGTCTTGCCCAGGTGGTTATCGAGGGACTGGGCCTGATCTCGCCCCCGATAGCGATCTCCCAGCGTGATATAGAGGTAGCCATCGTCCCCCGTCAGCAGCCTGGAACCAAAGTGGGCACTCCCGCCCATTTTCGGCTGCTGGCGAAACAGCAGTTGCCACTGGTGTAGCCGGTCATCTTGCAATCTGGCACGGGCCACTGCCGTGCCTGCACCGCCCTGACCCGGTTCGCTGTAGCTCAGATAGATCCAGCCCTCCTTGTCCTGGGCCAGATCGAGCAATCCCCCCTGGCCGGCGCTGGCGATGGGCGGCAGTCCCAGCACCGGATGGCGCTTCCCTTGCGGGTCGATGCGCAGCAAACGGCCTGTCCGTTCGCTGATCAGAAACTCCCCGCCCGGCAACAGCACCAGGCCCCAGGGATGGGAAAGCCCCTCGACCAGCGGGATCAGGGTGATGGCCCGGACAGGCGCTATCAGACAGAGCAACACTACCAGCAGCCTGAACATGTGGGCCTCCTCTACAGTGAGCGGTCGAAATACAAGTTTCCGGATTGGGTCAATATCGCTGAAGATCGCTGAAGTATAGAGAGACGTGACAGAAGAATCAGAAGCAATGCGCCCCTGTACGAGCCGGAATTAGGGAGTGTCTGTCAGATGTCTGGTGTGTGTTGACGAAGAAGGGGAGTGAAAGGTTTGCGCTTTTGGGTTAACGATGAAGAGTTCATACAACAAGGGGTTAGCACCATGATGATGCTAACCCCTTGTTTTATATGGTGCTCCCGACTGGAGTCGAACCAGTGGCCTGTCCCTTAGGAGGGGACCGCTCTATCCTACTGAGCTACGGGAGCTTTGTGGCGGGCATTATACAAGAAGCCGCTCCCTTTTAAACCCTTGATTCTTATTCCAATACTGCCAAATCCCCGATCTGGATGTTAAACGGTGAATATTTGTTCTGGCTGCTGATGATGGCGCCATCCTCGAATACCTGTACCACTTCGAACAGGCCGTCGGCCGGGTTGCGCATCATGCGGGATTTGCCGTAAGGATCGATGAAGTCGGCGCTGTGCTGGATGCGGTACTGATCCCCCAGCCTGACGCCGTTGCGTCGGCCGAGATTGATGTGGGGGCCCCGCTCGTTCTGACCTATCACCCGGGCGGTAACCGGGGCGCAGTTGAGCTGGGCGACCAGATCCTGCGCCGCTTCCTGCAACTGATAATTCACCTCCTGGCCATAGCTCGACTGCCAGAACTGGCCGCTGCTGCTGCCGACCTGGTCCCGCTTGCCGAAGGTCCAGTTGGCACGCCCCTGATACTCCTTGCGGCTGATCAGGCTGCCGTTGATGCCATCGAACAGGTAGAGCTGCATGCGAAAATTGCGGATGGGGTCTTCATACCAGCTGGTCAGCTGGTTGCCCTGAGGCTCGAGGGAGAGGTCGTCTATGCTGCCGAGCACCAGATACTGGCTGTCGGTGCGCAGGCTGAGGGCCTTGATCTCCTCCAGAGCGCTGCGATCCCCCTGTTGCAGGTGGAGCGGGTCGATGCGCAGGTTCTCGTCCAGCCACTGACGGGCTGCCACGCCTTGCGGTGCGTTGGCCAGGGTCTCGAACATACGGCGTGACAGGTTGGCAGGCATGTCGTCGAGGGCGCCGTAGCTAGCCTGATCCGGATAGCGCAGCCGCAGCCTGACCAGTGTCAAATCCTTGGCGTAATGCTGGGTCTGGCATATCTGGCGTTCGGCCTGGATATCGGCCTGTACCGTGATGTACATGCGGCCGTTGCGCACCTCTTCCCGCTTGAGCCGGTACTGGCGAATGTCGCCACCGGAGCGGATCTGGATCTGCTCGGAGCGCAGGCTGCCGTTTTCTAGGCGCTGTATGCTGGAGACGGCAGCGCCGCTCGCCAGCAGGGCCTGGCGCAGGGCGTCGCGGGTCGCCTGCTCACGGGCATAGGCCTCGTCGCCCCCCAAAATGGCGGCACTGCCCTGGGCTTCGATAAGCTCGGCCCGGGCTGACAGGCTGGCCAGCAGCAGGATTAACAGCAGCGGTAATTTCATGACAAACACCTTGAATATGCGGGTCGGCGCATTCACTCCTGTCGAAGTGACGGCGCCGGCCGATACAGACCACAGAACCGTGTCAGTTGCACAGCACACTGCAAATCAAAAGCAAGATTCATGCCTCATTCCTGACTCAAGCTTTGGCCGGTCGAACCGATAACGAATCAGGTGCAGATACAGGAAAGGTATCCATGAACAAACTCATCACGGCGTTGGCCCTTGCGCTGGCCCTGACCAGCTGTAGTTCCGACCCCATCAACCGGGATCAGGGTGACCCTCGCCAGGCCGCTGCTGGCATGGAGCTCAACTGGCTGGTGGCCCGCATGACCGATCAGCTGATGGAGCGCAAGTCGCTCACGACCCTGACCGAGCCCATCGCTGTCTCCTCTTTCGTCGATCTCGATACCCTGCAGGACACCAACTGGATGGGGCAGCAGATTGAGGAGAGCTTTATTTACGAGCTGAACCGCCGTGGGGAAGTGGTGGTGGACTTCAAGATGACCGGCAGCATCAAGGTAACCCCTCAGGGTGACTTCGTGATGAGCCGCAATTACAAGGACCTTTCCCCCCGTCTGCCCATCTCCCGCATCCTGACCGGCACCTTCAGCCGCAATGGCAAGGGGATCCTGGTCAATGCCCGCATCATAGATCTGCGGACCAAGATGGTGGAGACCACAGCCCAGAGCCTGATACCGCAAAAATACCTGTTTGGCGCCAACAATTCGTTCGGCCGGGCCTCCATCAACCGTGGTTATCTGATGCGCGATAGTCAGGCGCGTCCCGGCGGCCATCTGGTCAACCTGACGCCCTGATATAGGAGTGAGCACAATGAAAATCCTGTTTGGATGCCTGCTGGCCCTGCTGCTGACCGCATGCAGTGGCAATCGGGTGGTCAACTACGGTGGCAACAACAAGCCCGATGACTTCCCGGTGCTCAAGGCGGTCGGCTATGCGGTGATCGATATACAGCCCGGCCCGTCCCAGTCTGAGAAGATGCTGCAAGCCATCCGGGCCTCCAAGATGGATGCCTACCGCGAGCTGGCTGAACAGCTTAATGGCCAGCAGGTGCGGGGGCAGAGCAGCTACAAGGACCTGACCCAGACCTCCAATTCGCTGGATGTGTCCGTGGCCGGCATGGTGCGCGGCGCCCGGGTGGTGGCCTCCTATCCCCGTGGCAATACCTATGCCACCGAGATGGAGCTCGATACCCGTGCCCTCTACAACATCAACCAGTTGATGGCGGGTCAGTTCTGACGGCGTGCCGAGCTGAGGTAAAAACAAAAAGGCGAACATGATGTTCGCCTTTTTGTTTGCTGGTACTGTCAGTTGCCCATCAGGACCGGCGGCACTGTGGTCGGCTTGACGTCTTCGCTCGGGTAGCAGCCAAGCACCTTGATGTAGCGGGTGAGCTTGGTCAGCTCGATCAATGCGGCTTGCATGGCCGGCGTCTGCAGGTTGGCGGAGACATCCAGATAGAACATCTCTTCCCAGGGGTTGCCCTGTACCGGCCGGGATTCAAGCTTGGTCATGTTGATCTCGTTGTTGCGCAGCACCAGCAGCGCCTCCACCAGGGAGCCCGGTTTCTGGGAGGTGGACATGATGAGGGTGGTCTTGGCCGGAATTTGCGGCGCTACGTCGATGGGTTTGCGCGCCACAACGATGAAGCGGCTGTAGTTCTCCTTCTGGTTGGCGAGCTGTTCGGCCAGCACGTTCAGGCCATAGAGCTCACCGCCGGCTGCGCTGCCGATGGCGGCGGCATCGGGGCTGGCCAGCTCTTTCACCTTCATCATGGCGCTGGAAGAAGAATCGCAGATCTCGTGGCGCGCCCCTTCCAGCTTGCTGAGGTAGTAGGAGCACTGCTGGAACACCTGGGGATGGGCGTAGAAAGTCTTGATGCGACCCAGCTCTGTCGGCACTGCGGTGAGGATGCAGTGCTCTATGGGATAGGTCAGCTCACCGACGATGGAGAGGCTGGTGTGCTGCATCACGTCATACACCTCGTTGATGGAGCCCGAGCTGGTGTTCTCGATGGGCAAGACGCCAAAGGCGGCGCGCCCTGACTCCACCGCATCCAGCACCTCGCGGAAGTTCTGGCAATTCACCTCTATCACCTGATCCTTGTAGCGGGCCAGATACTTGCGGGCCGCCAGGCTGGAGTAGGAGCCGCGCGGGCCTAGATAGGCGACGCTGGTCATGGGCTCCTGCTGCTCCGGGTTGAGCAGGCTCTGCAGATAGGCCTGCTGGGAGAGCACCGAATCTTCGATGATGGTGTGGTAGATGCGGGTGATGTACTGGGCATCCAGCCCCAGCAGCCGGCCCTGCTGGATCAGGGCGACCAGCAAGTTTTGCTCGCGCTGGGTATCGCGAATGGGACGGGGATTGGCCTGCTTGGCACGGGCGACCTCGATACTGAGAGTCTTGCGCTTGGCCAGCAGGGCAAGCAGCTCCTGATCCAACCGGGTGATGTCTTGTCTGATCTCGTCGAGCGTAGCCATGATTGTTCCCTATCCAAGTAATCGATTGTTGTAGCTGCAAAAAAAAGCCTCCACTAGGGGAGGCTCGATTCGTCTTTGGTTGCTGTTCACGCGACGACAGGGCCTTCCCTCATGTGGGCCGGATAAACGAGAAAGCAAAGAAGAATGGTGCGTGCATGGGTCTTGTCCTGAAAATATCGTCATAACCATTAAGGGATTTGGACCCGGGATGCAAGTAAAACTTGCCCGTGGGGTGCGAACAGAGCAGGGTATTTGCTGGCGCTGGCCGGGGCGCTAAAGAGCTGGATTGGCACTGTCAGCCTGGTGGCAGAGGCATATGGAGGAAGTGAACATGGCGATTATTTTCGATCTGGGGCGGGTGGTGGTGAGTTGGGATCCTGTGGCCATAGTGCGCTCGGTCAGGGGGCCGGACGGCGCTGAGGCGTTGGCGGAGCGGCTGTTCAACCACCCGGACTGGTTGGAAGTGGACAGGGGCACGCTGTCACTGCATACCATGGCCCGTCAGGCGCAGGAGCGTACAGGTTTGTCAGCGGCAGAGAATCTGGCCATTTTGCAGGCTGTGCCCGCTTCGCTCTTGCCGGATCCCGCTATGCTGACCCTGATAGCCGAGCTACATGGCGCAGGCCACACTCTCTATGCGCTCTCCAACATGGGCCATGCCAGCATCGACTGGCTGGAGCAGCAGCTATTCTGGCGCTTCTTCAGCGGCAAGGTGGTATCGGCGCGGGTGCGGATGATAAAGCCGGAGCCGGATATTTACCGCTACCTGCTGGTGTCGTTTGATTTGAAGGCCGATGAGTGTCTGTTTATCGATGACAGCCCCGCCAATGTGGCCGCTGCCGAAGCGCTGGGGATCAGGGGCGTGGTGTTTACCGATGCGTATAGCTGTCGTCAGCAGCTGGTATCGCTGGGCTATCTGCCCGGTTGAGTTGACTGTAAGGAATGCTCGAGGAGAAGTCATGGAGCATGGCCGGTTTCGCAATTGGTTGAGTCACTATCCGGATGCTGGCTTGCTGATTGCCTGCAAGGATGGCAGCGGTTACCAGCTCTGCGTCGATGTGGATGGCGAGATGCAATGTCTCACCGACAGTGAGGGGGCACGGCTGACATTCGGCTCCCTCGAACAGGCCGAAGGCTTTTTGCGAGCACATAGAGTGCACCAGGCGAAACTGCGGATTTATGACTCCATCCAAGATGAAAATGAAGATAATTGTCATGAAATTATAATTAAATTCTGATTAAACTTGTTTTTTAAGGGTGTATTCAGGATTGCACCGGCACAATGGCCGCCAATTCATCATCCGGTGCTGTCGTTATGGCTGCCAATATAGTTGTGCTGAATCGAGGATACGATCAGACCTTTCAGACCAGGGAACAGTCACTTATCGAGACCCTGGCCAGTTACGGCGAGCTGGTGGTCTCCTTTTCTGGCCGACTGGAATCCTGCTACAGCATGGATTTGTGCCGTGCCAGCGGCGTCCGGATCCGGGCCATCACCCTGGACAGCCCGACCCGCCACCGCAAGGAGATAGCGCGGGCCAAGCGCTACTGCCAGCGCTACGGTATCGAGCAGATCGTCATCAAGACCGACGAGATGATCTTCTGCGATCACCTGCGTCACCTCAACGAGGTCATCGACCCTGTGCGCTATATCTGCCACCTCATGGCGCAGGAAACCGACTGGAGCCATCTGCCCATGCTGTTGCCCGCACCGGTCGAGGAGCAACAGGAGTACCTGCGTCGTTTTGGCAGCCTGCCGGCCAACACTCTCTGGCTGTTTGCCGAGCAGGGCATGACCCACAGGGATTTTCGCTATGGTTTCAACAAGCGGCAACTGGGGCGCTGGGGCAAGAGTGCCTATGGCTGCTTGAGCCGCCGCTTCTCCGATCCCGAGCTGGTGGACAAGCATCATCTGCGGATGGTGGACATGGCGGAGCAGATGCTGGCCGACATGGGGTTGGAGGAGGCGCAGGTGTTCTTTCATACCCTCTCCGATCAGGCGACCACGCTGGCGCGGGTGAGAGTGCCACCGAAGCTTCGTGCTCAGGCCTTTGATCTGCAACCGGATATCCTCAATGCCCTCAAGAGCACAGAGTTCGATTTGGTGACCCTGGACATGGTGCAGGAAGAGGATCGACAGGAGTCTCTGCGCTGAGACGAGCGCCACGGCAGAGGACAAGAACGTGAGTCGTGTCATAGGCAAGCCGGAGCCGACTCTTTATACTGACGCCCTTTTCCATCGACGCCGAGCCATCACCCTATGAAACCCTTGTCCCGCCTGCTGGTTGCCCTCTGCCTGTCCCCCCTGCTGGCTCAGGCCGCCCCCATGACCCAGGTGACCCTGCCGGATGGCCGCCAGGTGCAGCTCAACGATGACTTCACCTGGGAATATCTGCTGATCAAGCCGACGACGAGCGGCGAGAGGGCCACGGGCGCGGTGGCCGTGCCTGTGCTGACCGAGCAGGCGATGACCAATCCGGACCTGCTGGCTCAGGCGGTCAAGGACGGCATCGGCGTCAAGCTCGACAAGGTTGAGGGCTCGGATCCCTTGCTGCTGCAATTCACGGTGAGCAACACCGGCACCCGCAGCGTGGTACGGGTGCGCGGCACTGTCACCCTGTTCAGCGAACAGGGTGCGCAGCTGGCCAGACAGGAGGCCCGTTTCTGGGTCGGTGAGAACCGTCTGCCGGAATCCTATCTGCGCAAGGGGCAGCAGCGTCCCTCCCTGGTGCTCGAGATGCCGCGCCCGGCCGGCCTGACCGGCAACCCCCTGGTGCGGGTCGAGATTGAGGAAGTGGAGTTTCGCTAAACCCTTGCCAAACAGGCTCCATAACGGAGCCTGTTTCAGTTCAATTGTTAACCCGGTAACCGCCAGCAACAGTTGCTTACATCTGACATGATTTGGCAACAGCTTGCCGCTCGGCATTCTGCACGCCCCTCGGCACAATGACTCCATTCCAGCTAGGTCTCAGCTAGCTCAACACGAGGAGTCATCAAAATGAAAAAAGTTGCACTTTCTGTTCTGGTTCTGGCCGGTTTCGCTTCTACTTCCGCTCTGGCACAGGATGCCTTCAGCTACGCCAAGGGCGGCCTGACCTGGGCCCACACCAAATCCGACTACATCGGTGGCAAAGACAGCAACAACCGCGACTTCGGTGGTCTGAACCTGGACGTCTCCAAGAGCTTCGGTTCCAATTTCTATGGCCGCATGGGCAGTGAATACACCTCCCGCAACGACGGCAATGACAGCATGGGCATCTCCAGCCTGGGTCTGGGTGTCTACACCCCGCTCAGCACAGGTCTGAACCTGTACGGTGAAGCGGGTCTGATGGGCTACAGCATGGAGCGCCAGCAGGCTGCCAACGTGAACAACACTGGCTGGGACAACATCAACCGCAAGAACAGCGGCAGCATGTATGGTGAAGTGGGCCTGCGCTATGACATTGGCGCCGTCGAGCTCTCCACCGGCTACCGTTACGCCAACATGACCGACGACATGCAGGACTTCAAAGTGGGCGCCGCCTACAAGGTGAGCCAGAACCTGGCCCTCACCGCCGACTACACCTATCGCAACTGGGATCTGCAAAAAGGTTCCATCTCCAGCCTGGGTGTGAAGTACAGCTTCTGATCTTCCCTCCCGCAGTGTCTTGATTGCTTGCCCATGACGTCAGTCATGGGCTTTTTGGTTTCTGGTGATCCAGATGTCGCCCTTGCGCCGTATTCAGTCCGCAATAGTTATACAGCTTCCATTCTTTTGTATAACTGCTATAACTGAATCAAGGCTTATACAAGGAGCGCCAATATGTACAAGATTAAAGTCGGTATCAGTGCCTGCTTGCTGGGACAGGAAGTGCGGTTCGATGGGGGCCACAAGCGCTCCAGTTTCTGCGAACGGGATCTTGGCGCTCACTTTGACTATCACCCCGTCTGTCCCGAGATGGCCATCGGTCTGGGATCGCCCCGCGCCGCCATCCGGCTGGTCAAGCGCAACGGCGAAATACGCGCCGAGGCGAGCAACGGCAGCTTCGATGTCACCGAACAGCTGATCGCCTTCAGCGAGCAGAAGGCTCGCCAGCTTGACTTCATCTCCGGCTATATCCTCTGCGCCAAGTCACCCAGTTGTGGCATGGAGCGGGTGCGTATCTATGGCGCCAACAACGAGGGGAGTGCCAAGGAGGGAATTGGCCTGTTCGCCAAGGCGTTGATGGAAGCCAATCCCCTGCTGCCGGTGGAGGAAGACGGTCGGCTGTGCGATCCCATACTGCGGGAAAATTTCGTGCTGCGGGTCTTCGCCTACCACGACTGGCAGCAACTCTGCGCCCAGGGGCTGACGGCCGCGGCGCTGATCCGGTTCCACTCCCGCTACAAGTATCTGGTGCTCTCTCACGCCACTACCCACTATCGGGCGCTGGGCAAACTGCTTGGCAACCTTGGCAAGGCCAACTTGCAGGAGGTGGCCGACAGTTATATCAAGGGGCTGATGACAGCGCTGACCCTGAGAGCCAATCGCCGCAGCCACACCAATGTGCTCATGCACCTGCAGGGCTACTTCAAGCGGGTCTTGACTCCTTCCCAGAAGCAGGAGCTGGCCGAGACCATCGACAAGTACCGCACCGGCATTTTCCCGCTGCTGGTGCCGTTGACCCTGATCCGCCACTACCTGCGCGAATACCCCAATCCCTATCTGTCCGGGCAGGTTTATCTCAATCCTCATCCCGATACGCTCAAGCTTCGTTACGGGCTCTGAAAGTGCAGCTTGGTATGGTCGAGCAGGTCTCTATCCCGACCTGCATCCCGATACGCTCAAGCTTCGTTCCGGGCTCTGAAAGTGCGGCTTGGTATGGTCGAGCAGGTCTATCCCGACCTGCATCCCGATACGCTCAAGCTGCGCTACGGGCTCTGAAAGTGCGGCTTGGTATGGTCGAGCAGGTCTATCCCGACCTGCACCCCGATACGCTCAAGCTTCGCTACGGGCTCTGAAAGTGCGGCTTGGTATGGTCGAGCAGGTCTATCCCGACCTGCATCCCGATACGCTCAAGCTTCGTTACGGGCTCTGATCCCTGTTTTGCGACCCCGGCCCCTTGGGCCGGGGCGCCCCATAGATTGAATGGAAGTCGTTATGTCTGACCTACCCAAACAAGATGATGTCACCCAGCCGGATGAGGGGATCTATCCCATCCGCGACGTTTCCCGCCTGACCGGTGTCAACCCCGTCACCCTGCGTGCCTGGCAGCGCCGCTATGGTCTGGTGCAACCGGCCCGTACCGAGAAGGGGCACCGCCTCTACAGCGAGCAGGATATTCGCCAGATCGGCGAGATCCTGAGCTGGCTGGAGCGGGGGGTGAGCATAGGTCAGGTCAAGGGACTGTTGAGTGAGCCTCAGACCCAGCTGGTCAGCGATCACTGGCAGCAGACCCTGGAGCAGATCAGCCAGGCTGTACTTGGTTTCAATCAGCGCAAGGTCGAAGCGCAGCTTAACGAACTGCTGGCGAGCTACCCGTTCGAGCTGGTGCGCAGCCGGGTGCTGCAACCCTTGGTGGATCAACTGCTCGGCCTGTGGCGTGAGCGGCCCGATGGCGAGCTGCTGCAACAGGTCTGGCTGGGCTGGCTCCATACCCGCTTCGCTCGCCACCTCATCGAACAAGAGAAGGGACGCCCGGTTACCCTCGCAAGCTGGGGGCAGCTTGGTCCCCTCGACTTGGTCTGGAGCGCCTATGAGCTGGTAAGCCAGGGTTATGAGGTGCAACTGCTGGGGGCCGTCGAGCCCAGGCTGGCCACCTTGCTCGAAGGACGTGCCATGACGCCCTGGCTGGTGTTGCTGGGTGCCGGACTTGGCAAGCAGGAGCTGATGACCGCCAGCTGGCCCGATGGTACTTGTCTGTTTGGTGAGCTGGGCAGTCTCTATGACGCCCAGTGGCTGGCGACCCAGGGGTGGCAGCCCACCCTTGCCGACTGGCTGGCTGCACAGTCGGCAGAGACGCCAGTCCAGGGCAAGCGCAGTCGCGGGAGGAAGGCATCATGAAGCTGGTCTGGTTTCGCAATGACTTGCGCCTCGCCGACAATCCGGCTTTGCGACACGCTTGCGCCGAGGCGGGAGAGGTGGCCGCCCTGTTTGTCATCTCTCCGACCCAGTGGCAGCAGCACAAGATGGCCCCTATCCGTCAGCAGTTTCTGCTGGCGCAGGTGGATGAGCTGGGCAGGGCGCTGGCGGCGCTCGGTATCCCGCTCCATCTGCTGCGAGTGGAGACCTTTGCCGAGATGCCAACGGCGTTGGCGAGCCTCAGCCGCGAGCTGGGTGTTAGCCAGCTGTATGCCAATCAGGCCATCGAGATCGACGAGCAGCGCCGCGACCTGGCCGTCAGCGCCATGCTGGCCGAACAGGAGGTGAGCTGCCACTGGTTCAACGGCTGCTGCGTGCTTCCACCGGGACGGGTGCTGACCGGGTCAGGGGAGATGTTCAAGGTGTTCACCCCCTTCAGCCGTGCCTGGCTCAAGGCGCTGGAGGAGGATGGCTTCGTCATTCATCGCGCCCCCGCTCCGCGCGCCGAGCCGCTGCCGTGGCAACCGCTGGCCGCGAGGGAATGGAGTTATGGGGCGCTCGGCGAAGTAACGCCGGATCCCCGCTGGCCAGTGGGAGAGGCGGAAGCTCAGCGCCGTCTGCACGCCTTTCTGGAACAGGCGGTGCTTGACTATGGGGAGACCCGGGATTTTCCGGCGCAGGCGGGCACCTCCATCCTCTCGCCTTATCTGGCCGCCGGCATCATAAGTCCGCGTCAGTGCGTCGGGGCGCTGCAACAACGGCTCGGCCACCGGCCTCAATCCAAGGCAGAACCCGGTTTCGTCTGGCTCAACGAACTTGTCTGGCGCGAATTTTATCGTCATTTGCTGGTGTTGGTGCCAACCCTCTCCATGAACCTGCCCTTCAAACCCGAGACCGCTGCTCTGCCCTGGAGCTGGGATCCCGTGGCCTTTGCCGCCTGGTGCGAGGGACGTACCGGTTATCCCATCGTCGATGCGGCCATGCGCTGCCTCAATGCCACCGGCTGGATGCACAACCGGTTGCGGATGATAGTGGCGAGTTTCCTCACCAAGGATCTGCATATC
This sequence comes from Aeromonas sp. 2HA2, assembly GCF_029237345.1. Taxonomy (NCBI): domain Bacteria; kingdom Pseudomonadati; phylum Pseudomonadota; class Gammaproteobacteria; order Aeromonadales; family Aeromonadaceae; genus Aeromonas; species Aeromonas sp. 2HA2. The sequence goes on from NZ_JAACGB010000002.1 coordinate 350,593, forward strand.
CACTGGCGCCTCGGGGAAGATTACTTCATGAGCCAGCTGATTGACGGGGATCTGGCGGCCAACAACGGTGGCTGGCAATGGGCCGCAGGCACAGGTGCCGATGCGGCCCCCTATTTTCGGGTGTTCAATCCCACCACTCAGGGGCAACGATTTGATCCACAAGGAGACTTTATCCGTACCTGGGTAACTGAACTGGCCGATATTCCCGCCGCCTACGTGCATCAGCCCCATGACTGGTTGCGACTCAAAGGAGGAAGGGGGTATCCGGCACCCATGGTGGATCACGCCCTTGCTCGGGTGAGAGCCATCGAGATGTTTCGAAATCTGGAGAAATAGGATGAAGGAGCCGCTGGCCCGCTTTATTGCCCTTTACCAGCAACTGGACAAGCAGCAACTGCACCGCTTGCCAGAGGTTTATGCCGAACAGGTGATCTTCATCGATCCGGCGCACCGCATCGACGGGCTGGCCGCGCTCACCGACTACTTTGCTGCCATGTACCAGCGCCTCGCTTATTGCCGCTTCGAGATAACCAGCCAGCAGCAACAGGGTCGTGAGGCCTGGATCAGCTGGGTCATGACCTTCTCTCACCCAAGACTGGCTGCGGGTCAGCCGGTGAGGGTTGAGGGGGCCACCCGGCTTGAGTTCGACGACGCAGACAAGGTGTGTCTGCATCGCGACTACTTCGATCTCGGCGCCATGCTCTACGAGCAGTTGCCGCTGCTGGGCGCCCTGGTGCGCACCATCAAGGGGAGGTTGGGATCATGAGCGGACGAGTGTTGATCACGGGTGCCAGCTCCGGGCTGGGTCGCCAGTTGGCGATGGATTACCGGCAGGCGGGCTGGCAGGTATGGGGTTGTGGTCGCGATGGCGAGCGGCTGGCGCAGTTGGCCCGGGACGGCATCACCCCCTTGCAGTTCGATGCACGGGATGCGGTTGCCATGGCAGAGGTGGCGGCCAGCTTGCCACCCCTTGATCTGCTGATCCTCAATGCCGGCAACTGCGAATACATGGATGTGGCGGACGGCTTTGACGGCGAGCTGTTTGCCAGGGTGATCGAGACCAATCTCATCGCTACCGGCCATGCTCTTGCCGCCTTTTTGCCGCTGCTTGGCGAGGGGGCGCGGCTTGCCATCGTCAGCTCGTCGGTGAGCTGGTTGCCGCTGCCAAGGGCCGAAGCCTATGGCGCCTCCAAGGCGGCACTCGACTATCTGGCTGCCACCTTGCGACTCGATCTCAAGGCCAGGGGAATCGCGGTGACCCTGATCCGTCCCGGTTTTGTACAGACGCCGCTTACCGCCAAGAATGATTTTCCCATGCCTTGTCTGGTGCCGGTGGAGCAGGCCTCCCGGGTCATCATGACCGGGCTTGCTGCGGGTCGGCATCAGATCCACTTCCCCAGCCGCTTTATCTGGCTGCTGCGCGCGCTGGGGGCACTGCCGGTGTGGTTGTGGCTGCGCCTTGGCAGCTCGCTTGTTTCGAAAGGACGCCATTCATGAAGAAAAAGATTGCCATCGTCGGCTCGGGTATCTCGGGCCTCACCGCCGGTTTTCTGCTGCACAGGTTGCACGACGTTACCCTGTTTGAGGCCGCGCCCACGCTGGGCGGCCACACTGCGACCGTCGATGTGAGCCAGGGTGGCCGCAGCTATGCCATCGACACCGGCTTTATCGTATTCAACGATCGCACCTATCCCAATTTCCTTAAATTGCTGGAGCGGATCGGCGTGGCGCGCCAGGACGCCGAGATGAGCTTTTCGGTGAAAAGCCCGGAGGGGCTCGAGTACAACGGCCACAACCTGGATACCCTGTTTGCCCAGCGCAGCAATTTGCTGAGCCCTAGTTTTTACCGCTTCGTCGCCGAGATCCTGCGTTTCAACCGGGAAGCGCGCGCCTGGCTGGCCGACAGTCAACGGCAGCAAGATAGTCCTGAGCTGACTCTCGGGGATTTCTTGCAGGTGGGGGATTTCAGTGACTACTTCGCCCGCCATTACATTCTGCCCATGGGGGCGGCCATCTGGTCATCCACCCTGGCGGACATGCGCGCCTTTCCCCTTGGCTTTTTCCTGCGTTTTTTTGCCAACCATGGCCTGCTCGATGTGGCCAATCGCCCTCAGTGGTACGTGATCCCCGGCGGCTCGCGGGAGTACATAGGCCCGCTGACCGCAGGTTGGCAACAGCAGATCCGCCTCGCCTGCCCAGTGCAGGGGATCCGGCGCCTGGCCGAGGGGGTGCTGATCCAAAGCAGCTATGGCGAGGAGCAGTTTGACGAGGTGATCCTCGCCTGCCACAGCGATCAGGCGCTGGCTCTGTTGCAGGATGTCAGCGAGCGGGAGCAGGCGATTCTGGGCGACATGGCCTATCAGGCCAACGATGTCTGGCTCCATACCGATGTCAGCTGTTTGCCCACTCGCCGCAAGGCCTGGGCCAGCTGGAACTATCAGCTGGACGGGGACGACGAGGCGCGGCCGCTGGTGAGCTACAACATGAACATATTGCAGGGGGTGAACTCACCGCAGCCCTTCTGCGTCAGCCTCAATCCCAAAGGAAAGGTGGACGAGAGCAAGGTGCTGCGCCGCTTCGTTTATCACCACCCTGTGTTCAATCAGGCATCCATCCAGGCGCAGCAGGCACGTCTGGAGATCTGTGGTCAGCATCACACCCACTTTTGCGGTGCCTACTGGTACAACGGTTTTCATGAAGACGGGGTGCGCAGCGCCCTGGACGTCGCCAGACGCTTCGGAGCCGAGCTATGAGTGCTGTCACCATGGCTCAGACAGTCAGTGCCATCTGGCAGGGCTCTGTGCGACATCGCCGCTTCGCACCCAGGGCCCACGCCTTCTCCTACAGCCTCTTCATGTTGGGGCTGGATCTGGACGAGCTGCCGAGCCTCAGCCAGGGGCGCTGGTTTGGCGTGGAGCGGGCCGGGTTGCTCTCCTTTCATCGCAAAGACTATCTCAAAGGCAGCGAGGGGAGCCTCAAGCAGGCGGTGTGGCACAAGGTGGCAGAGCTGGGGGGCACAGCCGAGCAGGACGGGCGAGTGCTGCTGCTCGGCAATGTACGCTGCATGGGCTTTTACTTCAGCCCGGTCAACTTCTACTTCTGCTACCGGCAGGGTGAGGCGCGTTACCTGCTGGCCGAGGTGTCGAACACCCCCTGGAATGAGCGTCACTATTACCTGCTGGATCTGGCGGCGCTGACGCCCCACGACAAGGATTTTCACGTCTCCCCGTTTATGGGGCTGGCCATGCGCTACCACTGGCGCATTCGCCCACCGGAGCAGGAGACATTGATCCACATAGAGAGTCATCCCCAGTCCGGCGAGGCCAAGTTGTTTGACGCCACCCTGGCGCTGAGCCGCGAGCCCCTGTCCCGCAAGGGACTGATGGCGCTGCTCGCTCGCTGGCCCTGGATGACCCTGAAGGTGCTGCTCGGTATCTACTGGCAGGCCCTGCGTCTTTTTATCAAACGAACACCTATTTTCAGCCATCCGGAGACGCGCTAATGGAGCAGATACAATCCACTTCCGCAGCCTCAATTTCTTATCCGGAGGCCAGCTCAATTCATGAAGCAGATTCAATTCAGACTCTCTGCCACTTATTCTTCAGCCATCCGGAGACTCGCTAATGGAACTGGTGCAATCAACAAGTTCGGCCTCTTTCATCGATAAAGGCGCAAGGCAACTGCTGCTCAAGCTGCTGGGGCGTCTCGAGCACGGTCAACTGCTGCTGCGGGACGGCAGCGATCGTCATAGTTTCGGGGTGGCTGGCACTGACCTGCACGCCGAAGTGGTGGTAAAGGATCCGGCCTTCTATCGCCGCTTGTTGCTGGGAGGCAGCATTGCCGCCGGTGAAACCTGGGTAGAAGGGCTCTGGACCAGCCCGGATCCGGTGGCGCTGGTACGCTTGCTGGCCCGCAACATGACACTGCTCGACAGCCTGGAGCGGCGGCTCAGTTGGCTGAGTTTCCCCTTCAACAAGGCGCGCCACTGGCTCAATCGCAATACCCTGACAGGTTCACGATCCAACATCGCCGCCCACTACGACCTGGGCAATACCCTTTATCGAGGTTTTCTCGACAGCCATATGCAGTATTCGAGTGCCATCTATCCGGGGACAGAGTCCACTCTGGAGGAGGCACAACAGGCCAAGCTGCATACCATCTGCGAGCGCCTTGAGCTGAGGCCGGACGATCACCTGCTGGAGATAGGCACAGGCTGGGGCGGGCTGGCCATTTATGCGGCCCGTCACTATGGCTGCCGGGTGACCACGACGACCATCTCCCAGGCCCAGCATGACTATGCGCGCGAGTGGATCGAGCGGGAGGGACTCGGAGATCGCATCACCTTGCTGCTGGAGGATTATCGCAAACTGGAGGGGACCTTCGACAAACTGGTCTCCATCGAGATGATAGAGGCGGTGGGCCACGCCTTCCTGCCCGATTACTTCCGCCAGTTGTCACGTTTGCTCAAACCCGGTGGCCGCCTGCTTATTCAGGCCATCACCATTGCCGATCAGCGCCACGCCCAGTATGTGCGCAGTGTCGACTTCATCCAGCGTTACATCTTTCCGGGCGGCTGCCTGCCGAGTGTCTCCCAGATGGCGGGACTGATTGCCCGCGAGACCGACATGCAGCTGGTGCGGCTGCACGATCACGGTCATCACTATGCCCGTACCCTGGCGCACTGGTGCGAGCGCTTTCTGGCGCTGGCCCCCGAGCTGCCCAAGCTGGGTTACAGCCAGGATTTCATCCGGTTGTGGCACTTCTATTTCGCCTATTGCGAGGGGGGCTTCTGGGAGCGGGCCATCAGTCTGGTCCAGCTGGAGGCGGCCAAACCAGGACCAACGGGCTGGCGCGGTGATGTGCCAGTGAGCGGTCACTGACCATGTGGCAGTGGGCCCATCTGCTGGGGTTCAACCTCTACTGGCTGCTGGCGGTGAAATGGCAGCAGCCGGGTCCGCTGCTGCTGCTGCTGCTGCTCCACTTCATCTTCTCTCCAAGCCGCAAGGGGGATCTGTGGCTATTGCCGGTGGCTCTGGCTGGCTGTCTGCTCGATGGCCTGCTCTGGCAACTGGGGCTGTTTCAATTCCCGGCCGGCTTTCCTCTCTGGCTGGTGCTGCTGTGGCTGGGATTTGCCTTGAGCCTCAGCCATGGACTGCGCTGGTTGCGCCCCTTGCCTCGCTGGCAGCAAGCGCTGTTTGGCATGGCGGGTGGCGCCTCCTCCTATGTGGCGGGAGCGGCCATGGGCGCAGTACACTTACCCTGGGGCATCTGGATCAGCACAGCACTATTGGCGGTGATCTGGATGTGGTGGTTACCCGTACTCCTGTGGGTAACGGTCAAGCTTGAGGGTGAATCAAGATGAACACCTTTTCGACCGACGCCTTGTTGTTTTCCAAGTGGACCAAAGAGAGCCAGCACGAGCTGACCGAGCGTTATTATCTGGTGGTTGCCTGCCAGCGTGATGCGCAGGGGCGACTGGCGCGCGTGGTGATGCAGGATATCAACACCTTGCTGGAACAGGAGATGGATTGGCATGAACTGGAAGATCCCGCGCATTGGCACATGGGGTGGAATTAGCCTCCTGATTGCCGCGCTTGGCGCTATGATGGCACCCTCTGCACAGGCATCTGCCGCCCCCTGGCAACAGCTGCGTCCGGTCGGACAGGGGGAGATGAACTGGCTCTGGTTCAAACTCTATGATGCCACCCTCTACAGCCAGAGTGGCCGCTATCAGCCGGGCCACTATCCACAGGCACTGACCCTCACCTACGCCAGAGATATCGACCGGGATGACCTGCTGACCGCCACCGCAGAGGAGTGGCAACGGCTGGGGCTTGGCAGCGAGACGCAGCGCCAGCAGTGGCTTGGGCAACTGGCAGTCTTCTGGCCCGATGTGGCGGCGGGGGACACACTGACCTTCTATGTGGATGAAGCCGGTATTGGCCACTTTTGGTGGCAGGACAAACCCCTCGGCACTCTTCCTGATCCACAATTTGCGGTCGCCTTTCTGGCCATCTGGCTTGCCGACAACAGTCGCGATCCTGCCCTTACCCGCCGCCTGCGCGGCCAACTCTGATGCTGGAGTACTCAATGTCTTTCTATCGTTGCTGTCGTTTTCTGCTCTTGTTGCCACTCCTGTTGCTCACTGGCTGTGGTGCCAGTTTGGATGACTATCGCGGTCAGGGGCCGAACTGGGATCTCGCCCGTTTCTTCAATGGCAAACTGGTGGCTCATGGCCTGGTGACAGACCGCAGCGGCGAAGTGACCAGTCGCTTTCGGGTCGAGATGGTGGGGCGCTGGCAGGATGGCAAGGGCGAACTGTTTGAGCAGTTCTACTTTGATGACGGCCGTCAGCAGACCCGGACCTGGTTTTTGAGCAAGGGGGCCGATGGTCACTGGCGCGGTACCGCATCCGACGTAGTGGGGGAGGCGGTAGGCAAGACGGAAGGTTTTGCTCTCAACTGGCGCTATCAGCTCGATCTGGTACTGCCAGATGAGCAGGTGGTGAGGGTGAGCTTTGATGACTGGATGTACCTGCTGGATGAAGATCGCCTGATCAATCGGGCCGAGATCAGCAAGTTCGGCATTCATCTGGGCGAGGTGATCCTCTATATCGAACGCATCCAAGGGTGATAAATCTGGATAATCAGCGGGTTGTCACACCAGGCGATAGCCATTCCCTATCAATCACTCAGGTAGCAACGATTACCTCTTGAGTCTGAATGGCGTTAATCTGGCTCCGTCGTCAAATCTGGAGGTGAAACATGAAAAGTCCGATTGGTCTTGATACCGTTCAATCACAAGCCCTGGCCACCGAGCTGAACAAGTTGCTGGCCAGCTACCAGATCCTCTACATGAACGTCCGTGGCTTCCACTGGAATATCCGCGGCAACCAGTTCTTCGAACTGCACCTGAAATTTGAAGAGATCTATAACGATCTGCTGCTGAAGGTCGATGCCTTGGCTGAGCGCATCCTCACCCTGGATGGGGTACCCATGCACAGTTTCAGCGACTACCTGAAAGTCTCTGCCATCCCGGAGCAGAAGGGGCTGCATGACGGTCGTGCCTGTGTCGAATCCCTGCTTGAGAGCTTCCGCGAGCTGCTGGTCGCACAACGCCGGATCCTGGGACAAGCCGCTGAGGCCGGTGACGAGGGGACGGCATCCATCCTCTCCGACTATGTGCAGCAGCAGGAAAAACTGGTCTGGATGCTGCGCGCCTATCTGGCCTGACCGCTTGTTGATGTGAGTTTTGTTGTAAACCTTTGTTGTAAACCTGAGTTGTCTCTCCTTTTATCCACCCGCTTGCCGCCCTGTTTGGGCGGCTTTTTTGTTTTTGATCTGCATCAATGAAAACTTAATTGTCAAATTGAATGCCTATTAAGTTTTTGGCGAGGGGCATAGAATCGCCACAAAACAAGTAACTGAAATGTCCAATTAGGAGAGGCATGATGTTTTGTGTGCAATGTGAACAGACAATTCGTACCCCGGCAGGCAATGGTTGTGCTTATGCACAAGGCATGTGCGGCAAGACGGCCGAAACCTCGGATCTGCAGGATGTGCTGATCTATGCGCTGCAGGGCCTCAGCGCCTGGGCGCTGGCCGCCCGCGAACATGGCGTCATCGACAACGAGATCGATGCCTTCGTGCCCAAGGCCTTCTTCGCCACCCTCACCAACGTCAACTTCGACTCCGCCCGCATTGTTTCCTATGTCAACCAGGCGCTGGCTCATCGTCAGCAGCTGGCCGACCGTCTGACAGCACTGGCGGTGCAAGTCACCGGCTTGCCCGAGGCCGCCGGTTTCGAGCCGGGTGACGAGCTGCTCACCCAGCTGGCCCATGCGCCGCAAACCGCGGTCAATAGCGGCAAGAGCGAGGTGCACGAAGACATCATGGGGTTGCGTCTGCTCTGCCTCTACGGCCTCAAGGGGGCTGCCGCCTACATGGAACATGCCCGGGTACTGGGTCAGCAGGATAGCGAGGTAGCCGCCGAGTTTCATCGCATCATGAGCTGGCTCAGCACTGACCCGAGCGAGCTGGATCCCCTGTTCAAATGCGCCATGGAGATTGGTCTGCTCAACTTCCGTGTCATGGAGATGCTGGATCTGGGCGAAACCACGGCGTTTGGCCACCCCGAGCCGACCCAAGTGCGCGTCACACCGGTGCCGGGCAAGTGCATCCTGGTCTCCGGTCACGACATGGTGGATCTCAAGCTGATCCTGGAGCAGACCACAGGCACTGGCATCCATGTCTACACCCACGGCGAGATGTTGCCGGCGCTGGCCTACCCCTTCTTCAAGCAGTACCCGCACCTGGTGGGCAATTACGGCTCCGCCTGGCAAAACCAGCAGAAGGAGTTTGCCAACTTCCCCGGTGCCGTTGTGATGACCTCCAACTGCATCATAGATCCCAACGTGGGCGACTATAGCGACCGCATCTTCACCCGCTCCATCGTCGGCTGGCCGGGCGTGACGCACCTCGAAGGGGACGATTTCTCCGCCGTGGTGGCAAAAGCCTTGTCGCTGGACGGTTTCAAGCACACAGAGCTCGAGCACTTCATCACCATCGGCTTTGCCCGCAATGCCCTGATGCAGGCTGCCCCGGCAGTGATTGAGAAGGTGAAAGCGGGTGAAATCAGCCACTTTTTCCTGGTGGGCGGTTGCGATGGCGACAAGGCCGAGCGCGCCTATTTCACCGAGTTTGCCAAGGCCGCCCCCAAAGACAGCCTGCTGCTCACCCTGGGCTGCGGCAAGTACAAGTTCAACAAGCTCGATTTTGGCAACATAGGTGGCATTCCCCGTTTGCTGGACGTGGGTCAGTGCAACGATGCCTACTCTGCCATCCAGCTGGCGCTGGCGCTCTCTGAGGCGTTCGAGTGTGGCGTCAATGACCTGCCGTTGACCCTGGTGCTCTCCTGGTTCGAACAGAAGGCCATCGTCATTCTGCTCACCCTGCTGGCGCTCGGTGTGAAAGACATTCGCACCGGCCCGACCGCACCGGCCTTCCTGACCCCGGCCCTGCTCAAGGTGTTGGAGGAGCAGTTTGGCCTGAAAGGGACCACCACGGCCGAAGCAGATCTCGCCGAGATCCTGGCTGCCTGAATCCGGTGATCGCGCAGGCCGTGCCGGCCTGATCATCTCAGCATGTTGTAAGCCTTTGGCGAGCCTGGTGGCTCGCCTTTTTTTCAAAGCGTCGTGTTTAAAAAACATGTTTTCAAAATGAGGAGCCTTGTGATGACCTCCACCTCTCTCACCCTGCGCTGCATCGGTCGTCGCGCCGATACCCATGATGTGGTGAGCTGGCAGTTTATGCCGCTCGCAGGCAACCTGCCCCCCGTGCTGGCTGGTCAGTGCGTCACTCTGCACACAGAGATAGACGGCCAGCCCATGTGCCGCGCCTATACCCTCTCTTCCTGCCCGCAGGATGATTTCTGGCAAGTCACCATCAAGGATGTGGGGCTAGTCTCCCACCATCTGCACCAAAGTCTGCAGGTGGGGGACGAGATCCGGGTCGACGGCCCTTTTGGCGACTTCAACCTGACTGCGCTGCCCTGCGAGCGGCCGCTGCTGCTCAGCGCAGGCTCCGGCATCACCCCCATGTGGGCCATGTTGCGCGACGAGCTTGCCAAACGGCCTGAGGCGGACATCCGCTTTATCCACAGCGCCCGCTCGCCAGCGGATGTGATCTTCGCAGATGAGCTTGCTGCGCTGGCCGAATCTCATCCCGGCGTGCGCCACGCTTTAGTGCTGGAGCAAGTACCGGAAGAGGCGCCGACGGCTTATCCCTGGGTGGGCCGACTCAGCCCGGACATGCTGAAGGAATTGGCGCCGGACTTGCACAGCCGCCACGTCTACCTGTGCGGTCCTGCGCCTTACATGGCGGCGGTGAGTCGCATGTTGGCGGAGCTGGGGTTGCCAGCGGAGCAGTTGCATCAGGAGTCGTTCGGCCTGCCCGCTGTTACATCGGGCGCGGCGCCGGTTGCTGCCGCCAGCGACCATTTCTGGCTGACTCTCAAGAAGAGCGGCAAGAAGGTGAAGATACTGCCGGGCCAGACCCTGCTGGCCGCACTGGAGGGGGCTGGCGAGACCATGATAGCCGCCTGTCGCGCCGGTGTATGTGGCGCCTGTCGCTGCACCACGATTGGCGAGATCGAACGGCAGAGCGTGATGACGCTGAGTGCACAGGAGCTGGAGGGCGGCGTCGCACTGGCCTGTTCCTGCACCGCAAAGGGGGATATCAGTCTCGATTACTGATGGTGTCATGAGTATCTCAGCCTTTTCCTGGTGAAACCGGGCGAGTAGACTCAACCCAGTTTCACCAGAACACGGGATAACAAATGACAATATTGGTCACGGGCGGCGCCGGCTACATCGGCTCACATACCCTGGTTGAGCTGCTGGGTGCCGGGCAGCAGGTGGTGGTGCTGGACAACCTGTCCAACTCTTCCCCCGAGTCCCTCAAGCGGGTCGAGCGGATCACCGGCAAGCCGGTCATCTTTGTGGAAGGGGATGTGCTGGACAGAGCCTGCCTGCAGCAGCTGTTTGCCGCCCACAAGATTGAATCCGTGATCCACTTCGCCGGCCTCAAGGCGGTGGGGGAGTCGAGCCAGATCCCGCTCACCTACTATCAAAACAACATCACAGGCACTTTGGTGCTGTGCGATGAGATGGCCAAGGCTGGCGTGTTCCGGCTGGTGTTCAGCTCGTCGGCCACAGTGTATGGCGATCCGGCCTCTGTGCCGCTGCGGGAAGATTTCCCCACCAGCGCGACCAACCCCTATGGTCGCTCCAAGCTGATGGTGGAAGAGATACTGCGTGACTTGTCCAAATCCGATCCCCGCTGGGCCATAGTGCTGCTGCGCTACTTCAACCCGGTCGGCGCCCACGAGAGCGGCCTCATCGGTGAAGATCCCAACGGCATCCCCAATAACCTGCTGCCCTATATCAGCCAGGTGGGTGTCGGCAAGCTCAAGGAGCTGGGGGTGTTTGGCAACGACTATCCGACCCCGGATGGCACAGGCGTGCGCGATTACATCCACGTGGTGGATCTCGCCCTCGGCCATCTCAAGGCGCTGGCCCGCATCGCTGCCGATACAGGTGTCTTTACCTACAACCTGGGTACCGGTCAGGGCTATTCCGTGCTGCAGATGATCAGGGCGTTCGAGGCGGCCAGCGGTCGCACCATAGCGTACCAGATCAAACCGCGCCGTCCCGGTGACATAGCCGAATGCTGGGCCGAGCCGCACAAGGCCCGTGATGAGCTGGGCTGGCAGGCGGAGCGCGGGTTGGAGCAGATGATGATCGATACCTGGCGCTGGCAAAGTCAGAACCCGAATGGCTATGGTCCTGCTGTGAAGCCGTGATCAAGGGTCATGCGCTGCTCTTCGCCTTGCCGACAGCACCTCACTAGTGTCCATCAGGCCTGAGGGGCTGAAGCCTGAATGGCAAAACGCCCCGGCATCGCAATGCTGGGGCGTTTTTTTATGTGCGAAGGGCTGGCTTACTGAATGCTCTTGCCCGCTCTCACATCCTTGATGAAGCCTTTCAGGCTTGCCAGATCGCGGGGGGCGCCACGCAAAATCTGGTCGCCTATGATGAAGGCCGGTGTGCCTGAGATGCTCATGGCTTCGGCCAGCGCCCGGTTGGTACCGAGGTTCTGATCTATGCTGCCGTCCTTGATCTTGGCCTCGACCTTGCTCCAGTTTACCCCGGCCGCTTCCGCCAGCTGCTTCACCTGGGCCTCATCGGACAGCGGGCCCTGATGGGTGTACAGCTTCTCATGGAAGGCCTGGTATTTGTCAGGCTGACCCAGTTGCACCGCCAGCGCCGCACGGGCGGCGAAATAAGAGGTTTCGCTCAGGATGGGGAACTGCTTGTAGATGTAGCGGATATCCTTGTCTTCACCCAGCAGTTGCTTGATCAGCGGATGGGCGCGCTTGCAGTAACCGCAATTGTAATCGAAGAACTCGACCACGGTCAGGTTGCCCTTGGGGTTGCCGCTCTCGGGATCCTTATTGGAATAGAGCTGCTTGGCGTGTGCCTCGATCAGGCTTTTGTCGTTGGCCGCCTGCTGGCTCTCCTGCTTGGCACGCAGGGCATTGGACATCTCGACCAGGATCTCCGGATTCTTGACCAGATAGTCGCGCACGATTTGCTCGACATCGCTCTTGGTCAGCTCGCTTGCCTGAACCGGCGCTGCAAGTAGGGTGGCGCCAGTCAGAGCGCAAAGCAGGGCATTTTTGATTCTCATAAGTCCATCTTGCTGGAAATTTCGTGATGGCCACTATAGTGGGAGAGTCTGTTTTCAAGTCAAGTTATCTGGTTGAAAAAGCGCTGGTTCTGCCCATTTTATCGACTTTGTGCGTCATTTAGCCCAATAAATCGGCAAACGAACCAAAAGGGGATTTACAAGGCAGATCGCCATGGGTAATATTCGCCGCACTGTCGCGGAGGGGTGGCAGAGCGGCTGAATGCACCGGTCTTGAAAACCGGCGATGGGCGACCATCCGTGGGTTCAAATCCCACCTCCTCCGCCATTTATTCAGCCAAAAAGGCCATCCGAAAGGATGGCCTTTTTGCTATGTAAAAAATGATGAGCGAAGGCATTGGCGGTCACACATTCAAACAAGATTAAAATCCTTTTGTGGTTTGGTTTTAGTCTCCCAATACACCATGCAAAATTCGATGCCAACCGCTGTTACAAGTGCGCCTTTCTGCCGCCAGGCCAGATAGCATTACTCCTGACTACAAGTGTTCCTTCCTAAATGGACCATCATTCCCATTATGCTGAAACGGGACTGTGACCGCCGAAGCCACCGCAGGATAGCATCATCATGCAGTTGGCTGCTCCAACGGATCCTTCCACTGTCAATTGCGTGAAGCACTGTTTACTCTGTCTGTCAACATGCGATCTGAGCGACTATCTCCTGTCTATTGTCCAGTGGGTGAAGAAAGTGGCCAAGATGTCTAAGGAGGGAGGCTCGCAACCTGTTCAAGGGATTTATGGGATGGAAAGCATTTGCTGTGGGATTATGAGGACCTGCTATTTATCAATGTGGCTGATGGCTTTGGCATTAATGAAAGATCGAGCGTTGATATTGGAGGATGGTGAACATGATTGAATGCCATAGTGCATTTTTCGGTGAGAGGCTTTAGTACAACATTTATTAATAAGGCAGTTCCTCATATGAGAGTGGCCATATGCGCGCTGATTTATATTAAACTCTAAGAAAGAATTTTTAATAGCAGCGGTAAATACCACTCGAATTTATTATTGGTAATGTCAACATTTTTCATATTTTTGATAGGCTCCTCGCAAGGAATTGAATTTCTTTTATAAATAAAGCAGTTGCAGGCGGCATATGTTTCTCCACATGATGGACGATGCGGATGCCTCGTTCGAATGTGAGTCCCTCTATAGGGATCTCGACCAGTCTTCCACTTTCAATATCATGAGAAACTGCCAGCCGTGAAATAATAGAAATGCCTAGGTTGTGAATGACACCTTGTTTAATTGCTTCCTGACTTGAGATCTCTAGCAAATTATGTAACTGGACGTTATAGGACTCTATTGTCTTGAACAGGAATGAGCGTGTTGCCGAGCCAATGGGTTTGGTCAGAAAAGTTTCATTGCACAAATCAGCCAACTGACAATGACGCTGCTGCGCCAAGCGGTGATTAGGTGAGCTGACCAACACCAGAGTATCGCGATAAAAATCAGTTAGTAAGTAACGCTCTGAATCTATTTTTATCTGATCAGACAGTAATAGAAACTCGACCTCATTTGCCTCCAATTTACGTAGTAAATGTTGTGAGGACGTAATATCTATTAAGAATTTAATATCTGGAGCCTGTTTTTTATACAATGAAAGCAGTCTTGGGATAAGATAGACACCAATAAAATTACTGGCTCCAAATGTAATAGTCCCCTTAAGCGGGTTATCAAGTTGGCGCAGATGTTCATGTGCTGCTTGTAATGTATTAATAACCTGTGCTGCGTAAATGCGAAACTCCTCCCCTTGATGAGTCAGATGCATACGCTTCCCAATGCGATCAAATAGTACTGTGTTTAGTTCCTGCTCCAATGTCCGTATTTTCTGGCTCATTGCTGGTTGTGAGCAGTGCATGAGATTGGCTGTTTCGGTCAGATTAAGACAATCGGACAGAATGAGAAATGCTTGAAGCTGATTTAAATTCATCATTTTCACCTAAAAGTTAGGTATGTTATAAAATATATATGCCATAAGCTGCGTAAGAAGAACAGTGGTTTAATATCATTTTCTTCCTGATTTCAAGTTACTACCATGAGGGTTACTATTGGGGGCGACACTCACTCATCATATAGACTTTCTCTATCGATATCCCCCTAATAGGTAAATCTTATGACTTAAATTCAAAAAAGCAATTGGATTTACATACTGTTTTTCATGAAAGTAACATGGCACATGCTAAAAGGAGAAAGTCGCATGAACATCAGTCCATTGGGTGAATCGCATAATATGCCCCCTCAACAATTAAACAAGAAACTAAAAAACTCATCATTTTTTAATAAATTTGGTATTCCTATTGCAATAGTAGTGTTTTTAGTTTTGATGTTTATGCCAACTCCTGAAGGCCTGACTGCTGAAGGTAAAAAGGCATTGGCAATATTTTGTTCAGCCTTGGTGATGTGGGTGTCAGGATCATTGCCCATCTATTTGACATCCATAATTGCTATCATTATGTTGGTGCTGACCAATACAGTAAAAGAAAAAGCTGCATTTAGCACCCTGGGATTTGATGTCATATGGTTAATGGTCTCAGCATTTATTTTGACATCCGCCATGATGAAGTCGAATCTGGCTCGTCGCTTTGCTCTATGGATGATTACTCATTTTGGTCAGACCCCTAAAAAAACTCTATTGGTTCTGATATTCATCAACTTTGCATTGGCCTTTTTCGTTCCATCGACAACCGCTAGAGCCAGTCTAATGGTGCCTATTTGTATTATTTTATTAGAAATTTATCGAGCTATCCCAGGTGAAAGCAACTTTGGTAAATTAACAATGTTGCTAGGGGTGCAAGCTGATGCTATTGCTACATCTGGTGTCATGACGGGTACTGCAGCAAACATGATAGCTGTTCGATTTATTGAAGAACAAACTGGTGCAAATATTGGTTATATGGATTGGTTGATGGCCAGCATGCCAACAGCAATTCTAACTATGCTTCTTACTTATGGCGTAGGATTACGGCTGTTTTCATTCAAGGGCGAAGTGGGTTTTTCTGAAGGAATGAATAAACTCACAGCCGAATTGGCGTCGCTGGGTAAGATAACCAGCAATGAAAAACGAGCGATAGCGATCTTTATTTTTACTGTCGTGCTATGGGCAACGGAGGACTATCACGCGGTCTGGTTCAATGGCTGGAGTATCAGTGTATATATGACAGCTGTGATAGCTGCAGTTTTATGTTTGATGCCGAAAGTTGGCTTGCTGACATGGTCTGAGGCAAATATAAAATGGGACTTGATGTTATTTGCGGCCGGTGCCTATGCTGCAGGTAATGCGCTGGAATCAACCCAGGGGGCTCAATGGATAATTGGTAAGCTGGTCTATGGCTTGGGACTGGAAACAATGACTCCAACAACCACTTATGTTGTGGTTATTTTCCTAAGCATGTATAGCCACATGATTTTTACTTCTAAAACGGTACGTACTACTATTTTGATTCCTGCATTTATTGCACTGGCTAAAACATTAGGCCTTAATCCAGTTACACTCGCTCTAGCAGCAGCCTTTACCTTGACATACACAATTACATTGCCACCTCATTCGAAAGTTAATGCTATTTATTTCTCCACAGGATTTTTTACAGTTCTAGATCAGCTGAAATATGGTGTTATCACTTGTTTTATTGGGGCCAGCATTATTTCCATCGCAGTATTAAGCTGGTTTAAGCTACTTGGGTATACATTGTGATGTTCATCAGCTATGAGTGGTGTCTTTATATTGATAACGTGGAGGTATAAATATGCGTCTTATTCTTATGAGACACGGTGAAACACTATGGAATATAGAAAAACGTCTGCAAGGACATGAGAATACACCTCTTTCTCCTCGCGGGATTGCTCAGGCAAAGGCGATTATTCCAAATATACGCGAGCTTTCTCCCGTACGAGTTGTCAGCTCGGATCTTGGCCGTGCTCGACAAACTGCGGAGATCATTGGATATGGTCAGGCACTCTCAGATCCTGAGTTACGTGAATTGAATATGGGGGTGTGGACAGGACAATCCAAGCCTGAGTTAATCGCAACACAAAGTAGTCTTTATGATGCATGGCGGGCAGGTACATTTACCCCTGAAGGTGGTGAGAAATGGGATGTATTTTTATCCAGAATAGAAAAGGCACTCCATTCATGGGTTCAGGCCGGCGATGGAGATCTTTTAGCTGTAGTGCACAGCGGTGTTATAAGAGCAGCTTGTGTGGCGTTCTTGGGATTGAAGCCTTCACAGCTGTTACCTGTAACGCCTGGGAGTCTGACAATTTTTAATTTTTCCAGGCATTCATATCGGCCTCAACTGGAAGCCTATAACATAGGTGGGTTATCACCTGATAAATCTGTAGCGGATTAATTAGATTATGACTCTTCCTTTAAGGAAGAGTCATAATCTTTTCTCCCTCTATAGTCTTGCAGACCTTTGTATTTTTATTGCTATAATTTCTTTTATGAGATTCATATGGTTTTTTTTGAGGTTATCAATAGAACGTTTATCTGGTGTTTAGTGTATTCGAAATTAATGTGTAACTTCGTTTAAAACTTCTGTGGTGTACGTAGCAAACGCCAAGTTTGCAGGCATTATTTACCGAAAAACTTTGGTTCTGTGATGGGAGCTGGTTTACGAGTTGTTGATGCTTGTTAACATGTGGCACGTTTCCATATTTGGCCACCCTATCTCGTGCATGATCCTCATACCGTAGAAATGAACACCCTGCATGCGCTGGATCTCATCGCCCAGTTTGAGACGGCCGCTGATGAGCGCACCATAGTGACCTTGTTGCGTGAACTGACAGCGCGCATGGGGTTCGATTATTTCAGGCTCGGCCTGATCTTCCCCAGTACCATCCAGCGTCCCGACGTCATCATCTTTAACGGTTGCCCGCAAGCCTGGGTAGATACCTACACGGCCAGCGGCTTCTTTGCCATCGATCCCATCGTCAAACGCGGCATGACCCAAAGCACTCCCATTCTGTGGGCCGATGTGGCGCGCGATGACGAGAGTTGCGATGAGCAGGGCCAGGAGGTGATGCAACTGGCCAGCGAATTCGGCATTCGTGATGGCGTGACCTTTCCCTGGCACGGTGCCAACGGCCATGTGGGCCTGCTCTCCTTCATCACCAGCACACCACGTAGTAGCCAACAGTGGCTCTCTGCGGTGCCGTTTCTCAGCTGGCTCTCCATGCATATCTTCGAGGCGGTAGCCCGGGTCTGTCTGGCCGGTCTGTCACCGCAGGATGCGCTGAGCGTGCGGGAGCTGGAGGTGTGCCGATGGGCGGCGGAGGGAAAGCAGGTGAGTGACATTGCCCAGATATTGGGGATCACTCCTCGTACCGTGACGTTTCACCTGAACAATGTAGTGAGCAAGCTGGGAGCCAGCAGCAAGAGCCAGGCCATCTCATGGGCCCTGAAGCAGGGCGTCGTCAGACTGAATGTAGAGATGGCATTGGTTGCCAATGTGGATGAAGGGCAGTGATTCACTTTGTATCGCGCAACAAATTGCGCAATTTTCGAAATATTCAGCTGGATGGGCAACTATTCCCGGTGTAAACGGTGGTCGAGCGCAGCTTATTGCGTCATGTGAGCTGGCTAATGCAGAGCTATGTTGTTAATGCATTGAAAAATATGAAATAAAAAGAGTGGCATGGTCGCTGCTAATGGTTTCGGTCGAGTGTCATTACCGTTCAACCAATCAGGAGCATACACATGCCAACTCCATGTTATATCAGCATCGAAGGTAAAACCCAGGGCAACATCACCGCGAGTGCCTTCACCTCCGATTCCGTCGGCAACATCTTCGTGCAGGGCCACGAAGATGAGATGCTGGTACAAGAGTTCCAACACGTCGTCACAGTGCCGACTGACCCGCAATCTGGTCAACCGGCTGGTCAGCGTGTCCACAAGCCGTTCAAATTCACCGTTGCCCTGAACAAGGCCGTACCGCTGATGTACAACGCCCTGGCCTCCGGTGAAATGCTGCCGAAAGTGACCCTGAAGTGGTACCGCACCTCCGTTGAGGGCAAGCAGGAGCACTTCTTCTCTACCGTGCTGACCGATGCCACCATAGTTGATATCGACTGCCAGATGCCCCACTGCCAGGATCCGGCGAAGTCTGACTTCACCCAGCTGATCCAGGTCTCTCTGGCCTACCGCAAGATTGACTGGGAACACACAGTTGCCGGTACCTCCGGCTCTGACGACTGGCGCGCACCCAGCGAAGCGTAAGCTCCGCTCTCTCTTAACGTTATTCCTTGTTGCACACCCAGGGTTCTGGCACTCGCAGTGTCAGCGGTTGCCAGACCTGTGCAAATTTTCTCCGGCCTGTTCATCTGGATGTGGTCGGAGCTTTTGTGTTTTGCCATATGGCCCAGGATCTCGGCCTTATTGCAAAGCACAACAGAGGCCAGTCGAGATGTGTTCCGCTATTTTATTGCTCGGTGACACAGGCACCGACCACGATGGTTTTCACCCATCCCCAGTGATTGCCGCCAGCCCGGACGTCTTTCTCGACGGCAAGCCAGTGGCCCGTCAGGGCGATCCGCTGGCGCCCCATGACAAGCCCAACAATCGCCCCCATCCGCGCAGTATCTCGGGGGGCGTCGGCACTGTCCTGTGCTCTTTGCGGCGCAGTGGCAAACCCATCGCTGTGACCGGTACCGCCATCGGTTGCGGTGGCGTTGTGATTGGCTCGGGCAGCGGACAGGAAGGATAAGGAACAGCGTTATGGCAGACAGCACAGGATTACAATTTACCGTCAAGGTGGGGGCGCTGCCCGAGAGCACTTTCGTGGTGGCCGAGTTTGCGCTGGAAGAGGCGCTGAACAGCCCGTTCCAGTTGCGATTGGAATTGGCCAGCCCCCAGCCGGATGTCGATTTTGCCGATGTGCTGGACCAGCCGTGCGAGCTCATGGTGTGGTACAACGGCGAGTTGCAGCGGCGTGTGTGTGGTGTTGTCAGTGACTTTGCTCAGGGGGACAGCGGTTTTCGCCGTACCCGCTATCAGCTCATGGTGCAGCCGGCGTTGTGGCGGCTTTCGCTTCGTCACAATTCCCGCATCTTCCAGGCGCAGAAACCCGATGAAATCCTCTCCATCCTGCTGCAAGAGCACGGCATCACCGACTACGCCTTTGCGCTGAAAAACGAGCACGCCCAGCGGGAATACTGCGTGCAGTACCGGGAAACCGACCTTGCGTTCGTCAACCGGCTCGCCGCCGAAGAGGGGCTCTTCTATTTCCATGAATTCGACGCGGGCAAACACCGCATCGTGTTTGCTGACGATGCGGCTGCATTAACAGCCGGCCCCGAACTCTTCTTCAACCTGGGCAACCGCTCGCTGGAACAAGGGCCATATGTGCGCCAGTTCCACTACCGGGAAGCGGTGCGCCCCTCTGATGTGGAGCTCAAGGACTACAGCTTCAAGACCCCGGCCTACGGGCTCTCCCACAAGAAACAGGGCCGCGAGCTGGAGCATCAGCGCGATAGCTATCAGCACTTTGACTATCCGGGTCGCTACAAGCAGGACGGCAGCGGCAAAGCGTTTGCCCAGCACAGGCTCGATGCGCTGCGCAATGACGCAGTGGCGGGCAGCGGCAAATCCAACAGTGCAGCCCTGCTGCCAGGCCAGTTTTTCTCGCTGACCGAGCACCCGAACGGCAGCCTCAACACCAACTGGCAAATCGTGCGCATCAGCCACACCGGCTTGCAGCCCCAGGCGCTGGAAGAGGAGGGGGGCAGCGGCCCGACCGTCTACCACAACGAGTTTGGGGTGGTCAAAGCGAGCACCACCTGGCGGGCGCGCATCGGCAGCCCACAAGCGCCGCACAAGCCCATGGTGGACGGCCCGCAGATTGCCATCGTGGTGGGGCCTGAGGGGGAGGAGATTTACTGCGACGAACACGGCCGGGTGAAACTGCAATTCCCGTGGGACAGATATGGCAGCTCCAACGACCAGAGTTCCTGCTGGGTGCGGGTGAGCCAGGGCTGGGCTGGCGGCCAGTACGGCATGATTGCGATTCCGCGCATCGGCCACGAGGTCATCGTCTCTTTCCTAGAAGGGGACCCGGACCAGCCCATCGTCACCGGCCGCACCTTCCACGCCACCAACCGGCCGCCCTACGACTTGCCTGCCAACAAGACCCGTACTGTGCTGCGCACCGAAACCCATCAGGGAGAGGGCTTCAACGAACTGCGTTTTGAAGACCAGGCGGGGCAGGAAGAGATTTATATCCACGGTCAGAAAGACCTGAACGTGCTTATCGAAAACGATGCTGCATGGCATATCAAGCACGATGAGCATAGGGATATTGACAACGAGCGGGTGACTCGCATCAAGGCAAATGACCACCTGACGGTGGAGGGGGAGAAGCGCGACCATATCAAGGGTGACCTGTCGCTGACCGTCGATGCTTCCATGCATCAGAAACTAGGGCAGTCCCTGCTGGTGGATGCTGGCAGCGAAGTACACCACAAGGCTGGCATGAAGATAGTGATGGAGGCAGGCGCCGAGCTGACCCTGAAAGTGGGCGGCAGCTTCGTCAAGATCGACCCAAGCGGCGTCACCCTCAGCGGCGGCTCCATCAAGATGAACTCGGGCGGCAGCCCGGGTTCCGGCTCCGGCTGGGGGGGCCAGATGCCGATCCAGCCCGGTGAGGTTGAAGTGGTCGCACCGCCGCCGCCGATGGAGCCTGTGCGTCAGATTGCGACGCTAAAATCTGCCGAGCCAGTGTGTGAAATTTGTGAGCAGTTGGCCAGGCAGGAAGGGGGCGACTGATGGGAGCTATCCCACTCGAGATGATGCCCGATATCGAGCTGGCCAACGCTGAGCGGCTCTATTTGCTGCTTGATGGTGCCCGTATTCCCGAGCTGGAAAGGGTTTTGTTCGAACAGGATGATGCTCCCGCTTATCAACCCATTTATCTTTATGCTCCCTGGGACAGCCTGCGAGAGGTGAGCCCCTGTCTGGTGTGTGCAACGCCTAATCTGCTCGATTGGTTTATGCAAAACCGTGAACCATCATGGGGTTACCTGTTATCGTCCCAGCTTGGCTTGTTGCCTCTTGCTGAGCGACTGAGAACGCTAATCGAAGTCGAAAGCCCTTACGGCAGCCGGATCCTGCTCAAACTTGCCATGCCTGAAACCATGTGGCGTTTGTTTATGGATGACGAGCCCTGGCTCTGGCAAGACGTTGAGCAGGTCTGGATCCCGGTGCGGCAAGCCAACCAGCCAGTGTGGTGGCACAAGACAGTGTCACCTGAGTTGGGCGAGCCGGTTGGCAAACGGTTCAGACTCTCGGATACGCAGTGGACTCGGCTGGGGGAAGTCACCTGGTTGAGCACTCTGGATGCTATCTGGCGCCACATGGATAAATGGTTTCCCGAACGTTTGGCTGAGCAAACAGATGCCCCTCAGTGGATCGCCGAGTGGGCCGAGTGGGGCTATGGCAGGGGGTTCGAAAGCACAAGAGATCTGCTGTTTTTCTTCAATGTACTGGGCTATCTCGGCACGGCCTGGAAGGAGAGTGACGCTTATCCCGTCATCACGGCATTGATCATGCGTACTTCTTCACTCACCCCCTCACAGAGAATTGAGCAAGCCGCCGAACTCGCAGAGGCACAACACAGAATAGGAATTGGGATATGAGTGCGAATCAAGATGCTGCTGCTGCCAGCAGTGCCGATGCTCAGGGGGGCGCCAAGGCTTGCCCATTGAAGAAAAACAAGATCCAACTGTTGCCAGTTCGCTATGCCCTGGTTGAACGGAAAACGGAGCATCCGGCCATAGCCAGCAACCATTCTGCCAACATCAAGTACCGCCCCGTCGGGATCCGATTGATTGATGAGACAAGCTATCTCTACCTGATCCACAGCAAGCGCCCAGATATCATCCATGCCTATCAATTGGCGGAGAATGGGGTCGTCGCCAAGCT
Source organism: Aeromonas sp. 2HA2 (assembly GCF_029237345.1). Classification (NCBI taxonomy): domain Bacteria; kingdom Pseudomonadati; phylum Pseudomonadota; class Gammaproteobacteria; order Aeromonadales; family Aeromonadaceae; genus Aeromonas; species Aeromonas sp. 2HA2. The sequence goes on from NZ_JAACGB010000002.1 coordinate 372,772, forward strand.
GGAGCAGAAAGGGCTGACATCCGCCTCGGACAAGGAGGAGTTTGTTTATCAGGAATCGGACTCCACCATAGTGGTCAGTCGTTCCGGCTCTGTGCAGGTGCTCTACAGTCGCACCAAGATCTCGCCCAAGCTGCAAGGCCAGTTACTGCGCTCCTCAAAGCTACGTCAAAAGATGATGCAGAGCTGTCCGCTGGGTAGCTTCGATTGTCAAAATGGGTCTCGACACCTGCTGCCGCCTGAGCAGCTTGAGAACCATCTGGCAGAGGTACACCCGCAGCAGAGTTCTAATGCCAAAACCGATCAATGGAGCTGGTTGACTCAGCCCCCCAATACGCAAAGCGTCAGCGTGTTGACCGGCAAGATACTGCCCGACTATCAAGGCGAGGCAGCTATCTTGCTGCTGGAGGATCCGATCGGTCTGATGACAGAGTTGGCCAGTGCCTATCAGGCGATGCTGGAGCAAGAAGAGCAATGGATGGCCGAAGGCTACAACCGCGCCGATTACTTTGCCGCCGCTCAGTTGCTCCAGCTCATTGAGATGAGCGATGACCTCTTGTTGATGCAGTCGGCGGACAATCAAAAGCTGGCTGAATACAGCAAGAGCCATCCCAACGCATTAGAAAATCGCTATCGCGACTACTGGAAGGCCAAGCAGGACTATGAAGCCGCATTGGAGAAGATGAATCGCCCCAGTGCCTCCCCGTTTGGCGATAGCAAGGCGATAGAGGCCTATCGCTCTGAGCTGGACAAGAACGACGCCATGGCAGAGGAGGCTGGTGTCTCCAGTCGTGAGTTAAAGGAGATGTTTGACCGCGCCGGTGAGCAGAAGGAAGACCTGCTCTACGGCGAAAGCTGGATGGGAATTCGGGTTTCACGGGGGATCCTGGAGCGTATCGACGAGGATGCCATGCGCGCCTGGTACGGGCCAGCTCAGGCCAAGATGACCTATTGGCGGGAAACCTGTTTCCAGCTCGAAACTGACAGGGTTGCCATGCTGCCAGCAGCCTACACGGCCATTCCCGTTTATGACAAAGAGGTACTGGAGCAGTTCAAACGTCGGCTGGATCTGGAGTATCACTGGTTGCTCGGTCTGGGAGACGATCCGGAACACAGGCAGAAAGTCAGTGCATTTTTCTCCACCTTGGGTGAGCAGAACACCCATTTCTGGGTCTCCAATGCCGACAATATCGCCACCGTGGAAGACTACGACGGGCTTGAAGGGGACATCAACAACGCTCTGGGGGTCAAAGACAGCACCAGTGCGCTGATCGATGGCCTGGCTGGCCTCAAGGAGTTTCAGGCACAGATGGCGGGCATGCATCTCAAGCTAATAGACAGCATCCCTACACAGTTGCAAGGCTCCATGAGCAGGCTGGCGTCGGAACTCGGTCGTCTGGCGATTCCTGAGCTGCAAAAGATGGCAGAGCGTATACGCACGGCACAGGGTCAGGCAGATAGTCTGCTACGCCATGCCAGACCCGGCACCGTCGCCATGCTGCTGGGTCAGGCTAAGAACGCGGCCGTTACCCTCGATATCGGCACTCAGAGTGACGTAGGTCACGCAGAGTGGCAGCAGAAAACCTTGGGCACGATGGAGGCGCTGCGCGAACGGGCTGAGTCTGCCACCCGCGAATACAACAAGGCGAGCAAGGGCACGCACACCGATAGCAAGACTCGCGCTAGCGCCAATACTGAGTGGGCAGCGGTGCAGCGCGAAAGTGCTGCTCTGCGCGAGCGGGTGTTTGCATACAGCCAGCCAGTGGCCCGCCCCGGCGAGCCACACCCCGTATCCCATATCGTGATCAAAGCCAGCGGCGCGACCCTGACCGAGATAGAAGAGCACTTGCGTTTGAGTCGCGCCGCCTTGCGCAACCAGGTGTTGTTTGGCAATGCGGCCAGACCCGCCTTGGGGGGGGCGACCCTTAGCGGCAGCCTGGGTCTGGTGGTGTTGGTAGCCAACTGGTTTAACTTCGCCAAAACATCGGGGGATTTGACGCATAAGAGCAAGAATACAGGGGAGCAGAATTTTGACATTATCTCCGCTAGCTTGGGGCTGGCGGGGGCAGCATTGGCACTCAGCATCGAGGTGGTGCGCACCGCCGCCTATTGTCACTGGTTAAAGGACGGTGCTGATAGCCCCCTAAAGACGGCCGGCAGGGTGGTGACGGTAGGGACAACACTGGTAGCGGTTCTTGGATCCGGCGCTGCCATATTTGATGGATTCAAACGAGTGTCAAAAATGGATCGGCATTGGCGCCGGGGCGAGTGGGAGCCTATGGTCGCCTCTGCGATTACCCTGAGTGGCGATGGCTTGCAGGCCTATGCCAGCGGCAAAATTGCGTTCGCTGGGGGGCGGATGACCATGGCTGCCATCGCCGGGGAGATCAGCTGGCAGCGGGCCGCCGCCGTCACGCTGCGCTTCGCGGTGCGCTTCAACCCCTATATGTGGCTGGCCAGCGCCCTGATCTTCGGCGGCGAGCTGGCCTACAACTTCCTTACCTCGACCCCGCTGATGCGCTGGGTCAGCGAGTCCCGCTGGGGCTCGCGCGGCATGCTGCCATTTCTACATGCCAACCAGGAATGGGATTACGATACCCAGCTGCGCAAGTGGCAGGAGGTGATGCAGACCCCGCGCCTGAGGATTAAATACAAAACGGAGACCAAGAAGCAGCAGCGCTTGATAGTGGGTAACATCATTGATGTGCCGGTACAGCAACGGGTGTTGACCCAACTGCGTATCCTGCTGCCCATGACAGCCCCCGAGCAGGTTAAACTCGCCGTCCTGGTGAAGAGCGAGGGCAAGCTGGTCGATTTCACTGACCACTTTCGCCAAACCGCACCTGTGGCTCAGGAGGGGTTGTATACCCGACTCGACTTCGACTGGCCCCAGGATGATGTCAGCAGACGTCGCATGGAGTGGCTGCATCTGGTGCTCTCGGTCACTACGGCGGAGGGTAACCAATTATTTGAGGAGCAGGGGGGGCTACGCTTCTCCCTCAATCTCCAGCAGCTTCAGGGGCTGGAAGAGGCCAAGCTGGCCGGGGATGAGCCGGGCTGGAGCCAGGTTGAGGCGTTGGAAGAGGATGACAACTTCCCCCTGATGCGTGGCAAGATAGTGGCCCAGCTGCAACCTCTGCTGAACTGATTGCGAGGACGTATGAAACACTCAGTATTGCCTTTTTTTGCCGGTCAGCACCGGCAGGAGCGCTTCGGTGCACGTACCGTATTCAGCCCCCTGCCGGTGATGACCAATGTGCCGCCGGTACGGCGCACCGACTGGCTGACCAAGAAGTTCCCCCACTATATCGAGCTGGGGGGGGCGGGTGGCTCTCTCTTTCAAACTCAGCTGATGTTTTCGGTCTGGGTAGTGGGACTAATTATCTTTGCCATGGTTTTTTGGGGACCACCTGGAACTGGTTTGAGCGATGGTCAGGGCTGGGCCGGTGTCTGGGCTGGATTGTATAAGGAAGTCTGGGTGGGGCCAGACCAATGGGTTATGGAGTTTCGCTGGGTAAACTTGCTGATGGCGATTGGCGGATTGGGTTTTGGGCCGGGGTTTGCTCTGCTATTTACAAGTAAGTTGATATGGGAGAATCAACAGCAGTTGCGCCGGGTGTTGCCCTTTCGCTTTCACCGCCAGCGCCGCGAAGTGATGCTGTCGCGCTGGGACAAACGGACCAAACGTACCGAAGTCCGGATTTTCCCTTGGGAAGAGATGTGCGCCATGGTGGGAGAGGGCTCAGCCGTCTCGGTGAGCGGTGTTATGACCATGGCGAGCCTGTTTTTCGGTATCAACTCGGACGAGCGACCCGGCCACTTCTGGTCCGGCATGAACGTCGGCACCCTTAGCAAGGAGGTGGGGGCTAGCGAGTGGGAGATGATCCGCCGCTATATGGAAGAGGGGCCCGAGGCTATCGACGAGCCGGCCCCGGTCACCTTTGATGGCATGATTGATGAGTTCTGCCGAGAACGGAAGATACCCCGCAGCGCCTTCTCCCCCCTGCGCCGCCTCTGGTGGGAACTCAATGGTACCCGCTTTGGCATACTGCGTATCAATATCCAGAGCCGCTTGCAGCAGCGCTTCGCCGAACACTACTTCGCAGCCCATCCCGAGCTGGCAGCCTGGAGTGAGCCATTGCCGCCCGAGCAGTGGGCCAAACCGAGCGAACGGCTGACCCGTTGCAACCAGCTGCTGGCGGAACAATACGCCCAGGGCCGCAATATCTTCACCGTGGGTGACGTGCGCGAGCTGCTGGGGGAGGAGATAACCCCGCAGGCCGCTCGGGCATTGACACCCTAATGGATACCATCGTTGGGCGGGATGTGACTGTCACCCACCTGACAGCATCGATATAGAACACGGATGAAACGCTCAACATTGCCATTTTTTGCCGGCCAGTACCGCCAGGAACGCTTCGGCGCCCGCACCGTCTTCAGCCCCCTGCCGGTGATGACCAATGTGCCACCGGTGCGCCGCACCGACTGGCTGACCAAAAAGCACTCCCACTATATCGAGCTGGGGGGGGCGGGCGGCTCCCTCTTTCAAACACAAATTCTGTATATGTATTGGATCATGGGATTGGTCGTTTTTGCTGCATTCTTTTGGGGACCTCCCGGATCTGGTTTGAGCAATGGGCTGGGCTGGGCTGGCGTCTGGGCTGGCAACTATCAGGAGGTCTGGGTTGGACATAACCAATGGGTGATGGAGTTTAGCTGGATGAATTTGCTGGGGGCCGTTCTGGGATTGGGGATGGGGCCCGGTCTTGCTTTGCTTATCACGGTAAAAATGTTGTGGGAGCATCAACAACAACTTCGCCGAGTATTACCGTTTCGCTTTCACCGCCAGCGCCGCGAGATGATGCTGTCTCGCTGGGACAAGCGCACCAAGCGCACCGAAGTCCGGATTTTCCCCTGGGAAGAGATGTGCGCCATGGTGGGGGAGGGCTCAGCGGTGTCGGTCAGCGGTGTCATGACCATGGCAAGCCTGTTTTTCGGTATCAACTCGGACGAGCGACCCGGCCACTTCTGGTCCGGCATGAACGTCGGCACCCTTAGCAAGGAGGTGGGGGCTAGCTGTGTAAACCCACCAGGTTGTTCACAGATTGAAGACGACTGATGGGGGGCTTATAGCCCAGACTTGCATGAGGACGATGCCAGTTGTACTCATGCAGCCACGGTTGCAAGTGTTCTGCCCGTTGCGCTGACGAGTCATAGCTCCGTGCATAAGCCCATTCACGCAGCGCTGTCTGAATGAAGCGCTCTGCTTTGCCATTCGTTTGGGGCGTGTAAGGTTTGGTGCGCAGGTGCTTGAGTCCCAAGCGACGACACAGCTTCTGGAAGCGTTTCGACCGATAACAGGCGCCATTGTCAGTGAGTAGCCGACGGAAGCGAATGCCGAGCCCGGCGTAGTAGCGAAGTGCCTGTAACAGCGCCAGGCAGGCACTGCGTCCCGTTTCATCAGGCAGCAGGGCGCTGAAGGCCACACGGGAATGGTCATCAATCGCCACATGCGCATACTCCCATCCCGCTCCACGGGAATCCAGGCGGCGGTCACCAGTCACCCGATGGCCGGGACGACGGAAGCGCCCCAACTTTTTGATGTCCAGATGCAGCAAGTCACCCGGTTTCTCATGTTCATAGCGTTGTACTGGAGGGGCAGGTTCCAGATTAGCCAGCCGATTCAGTCCCCTTCGTTGCAGGATACGGGCGACAGTACTGTGCCCTATGCCCAGAGATTGGCTGATGTGCCGATAGGTTTGTCGCTGTTTGCGCAGTTCGATAATCCGCTGTTGGCGCAGGTCATCAATGGCATGAGGGCAGGATGCAGGTTGAGAAGAGCGATTGTACAAGCCATCAGGCCCCTCCTGGCGATATCGAGTGAGCCACTTGTAAGCGGTGCGGGTACTGACGCCGGCAGCGTGAGCGGCCTCTTCAACGCGCAGGCCCTGCTCAATGATACGTTGGACAAGAAGCTGTCGACCAAAGACGGTTAATCGGGCATTTTTATGGTTGTTCACTGGGGCACCTCGGATGATTGGTTTGGTTGGCGCCTCCAATTCTCCGGGAATGCCCCGAGTGAACAACCTACATAGAGATCACAGCTAGCCGAGTGGGAGATGATCCGCCGCTATATGGAAGAGGGGCCCGAGGCTATCGACGAGCCGGCCCCGGTCACCTTTGATGGCATGATTGATGAGTTCTGCCGAGAACGGAAGATACCCCGCAGCGCCTTCTCCCCCCTGCGCCGCCTCTGGTGGGAACTCAACGGCACCCGCTTTGGCATACTGCGTATCAATATCCAGAGCCGCTTGCAGCAGCGCTTCGCCGAACACTACTTCGCAGCCCATCCCGAGCTGGCAGCCTGGAGTGAGCCATTGCCACCCGAGCAGTGGGCCAAACCGAGCGAACGGCTGACCCGTTGCAACCAGTTGCTGGCCGAACAATACGCCCAGGGCCGGAACATCTTCACCGTGGGTGACGTGCGTGAGTTGCTGGGGGAGGAGATAACCCCGCAGGCCGCTCAGGCGTTGACACCCTAATGGATACCATCGTTGGGCGGGATGTGACTGTCACCCACCTGACAGCATCGATATAGAACACGGATGAAACGCTCAACATTGCCATTTTTTGCCGGCCAGTACCGCCAGGAACGCTTCGGCGCCCGTACCGTATTCAGCCCCCTGCCGGTGATGACCAATGTGCCGCCGCAGGATGACAGCCACTATGAAGACCTGCCGCGCAGTGAGTTCCTGCAATTACCCAAAGAGGAGCAAGACCGACTCTATCAGCTGCGCCAACAGCGGGTACGCGAGGCGCCCACCCTCTATGAGTGGGATCTTAAGGTAGCGACTGTGTATGGCATGGGGTGGCTCGCTGTTATGATTCCCTGCGGGATAATGGTGCTGATGGGCTTGGTTGCGCACTGGTACGAGTCTGACCAATGGTATGGTTTTTTTTTCATGGCACTGATTTTTGCGCCATTTATCCGCTACCTCTGGTTGGCCGACAAACAGTACCACTATCGGCTCACCACAGAGGGGCTGGTCACCACCTATCATGATGCTATTCCGGATGCAGCCTACGCGGTAGTGCGGGGGCTGGCTTGGTTTGGGGTCGTGGTTTGCATCGTCGGCGTGGCGTTGTTAGGCCCGGCCGCCTTGGTCGGCGCGGGTGGTTTTGCCGTGATGGCATTTTTCTTCACCGGTTTTAAAAATGTAGAAAGCACCTCAATAAGTGCTATCAAGCGTGGACACCCCCACATGATAAAAGTGACCCACAAGAGGCCATATATATCCTGTGATACAGACAGGTTTTATTTCGGATATTATTCAAATCTCGACTGTTATTGCCATCCCGAAGATATGCATAAAGTGTTGTCGCTGCTTATGAAGCAATTACCTGGGTCGGAACTCTTTTTATTGAAAAATGAACGAATAGTTGGCCTTTCTAAAGTTGGTACCCGTGACGGCAAACCAGCCCAACTATCAGATTTTGCCCCCTGACAATACCCATACCGGCTAACGCTTTCTTTCGCGCCTGTTACTGGTGCGATATTTCTTCATCAGCGCCATCTGGATGCTAACCACTTGTTTGTGCTGGGGGGCTATCTGCTGCTGACTGTGCTGATTAATATCTTCAAGCACAGCGAGCTGGAAAAATGGTTGGCGCAATCACGTCATGATCAGGATAAAACGTTGGGGGTGCGTGCAATCAAGCAAAAAGCGGCCCGGGAGCAGGCCGCTTTGTCTCTACCTTGTTCAATCAGACTCTGTCATTGCACCGCCAGGGTAATGTCAATCCTGTGGTGCCCGTCGGTCAGTGGTACGCGAAATGGTGAGCCGCAAGGCTCCATCAGCACATCATCGAGTCGGATTGTGTCTGCTTGCAGCCCCGATAACACCTCTGTATTCACCGCTATGTTGTAGTGGGCGGCATCAAGGGTGATGGTTGCGCTAAATCCGGGCCAATGCGCGGGCAAGTTGGGGGCGATGAGCAACAGCTGCCCCTCACGACGGATCCCCAATATGCCTTCGATACCGGCCTGATACATCCAGCCTGACGCCCCCGTGTACCAAGTCCAGCCGCCACGACCGTTGTGCGGCGCGACTGAGTAAATATCCGCAGCCATCACGTAAGGTTCAACCTTGTAACGCTCGACGGCCTCAGGATCCAGTGTATGGTTGATGGGGTTGAGCAGGCAGAACAGGTCATAAGCCTTGGTGCCTTCTTTGAGGCGCGCGAAGGCGAGGATGGCCCAGATGGCGGCATGAGTATACTGGCCGCCATTTTCGCGCAGTCCGGGCGGATATCCGCGAATATATCCCGGATTCTGGGTCAGCTTGTCAAACGGTGGACTGAACAGCAGAGACAAACCCTGATCGTATTTGATGAGGTGTTGCTCCAGGGATTGCATGGCTATTCTGGCTCGGGTCGGGTTGGCCGCACCGGACAGGACGGCCCAGGATTGTGCGATGGAGTCTATCTGGCATTCGGGGCTCTCTTTTGAACCCAGCCAGCTGCCGTCATCGAAGGTCGCCCGGCGATACCAGGCACCATCCCAGGCTTTGCGTTCCAGCGCGACCCCGACCCGATTGGCATGAGCCAGCCAGAGCTCGGCACGCTTGTCTTGACGTGCGTGGGCCAGAGGGGCAAACAGACTGATGGTGCGCAGCAGCAACCAGCCTAGCCAGACACTCTCCCCCTTGCCTTCACTGCCGACCTGATTCATCCCATCGTTCCAGTCACCCGAGCCCATGAGTGGCAGACCATTGCTCCCTGTGAGCGCCATGGCTTGGTCCAGGCAGCGAGTGCAATGCTCATACAGAGAGGCTGACGTTTCGGATACTTGTGGCAGGAAGAAGGCATCCTGCTGCTCCGTGCCCAGTGCCGGGCCTTCCAGAAACGGGATCTCCTCATCGAGAATGCTGTCATCGGCACTGCTTCGAACGTAGGTGGCCGTGGCGAAGGCCAGCCAGACCCTGTCATCGGAGATCCGGGTGCGCACACCCTGGCCCGAGTGGGGCAGCCACCAATGCTGCACATCCCCTTCAATGAACTGGCGAGCGGCCGTGCGCAACAAATGTTGTCGTGTGCTCCGGGGGGTGGCAAAGCTGAGCGCCATACCGTCTTGCAACTGGTCGCGAAAACCGTAAGCGCCTCCCGCCTGATAGAAGGCAGAACGAGCCCAGATCCGGCATGCGAGCGTTTGATACATCAGCCAGCCGTTGAGCATTATGTCCATGGCCCTGTCCGGGGTCTTGACCTGAACGGCCCCGAGCAGTGTCTGCCATTGAGCCTCCACCTCGTCCAGCACCACATCGAGATCATGACGATAGCGGGTGACGAGGGCTCGGGCTTGTTCGGTTGAGCCTGCCTGACCGAGCAGGATCACAAGCTCAAGGCTCTGACCCGGGGCAAGATCAACATGGGTTTGCAGCGCAGAGCAGGGGTCAATCCCGGCCCCTGTGCTGCCAGACAAGGCTTTATGGCTTGCCAGCGCCGCAGGAGAGGCGGGTTGACCACGGTATCCCAGGAACTCACTGCGATCGGCGGTCCAGCTCGTTTGCTGTCCCCCCAGATCGAGGAAGGCTACCCGGCCAGGGAAGGCGGCATTCCAGGGGTTGTGTGCCAGCATGGCCCCCGTCTGCGCATCCATCTGGGTCGTGATAAAGGGGGCTGTGACGCTGCGAGAGGCGCCCAATACCCATTCCACGTAACAGGTCACTGAGAGACGACGGGGGGCATTCGTCTGGTTGCGCAGTGTCAGGCGGGAGATCTTGACGGGATCCGCTACCGGGACATATTGCAGCAACTCGCTATGGATGCCGTGAACCTGATGCTCGAAACTGCTGTAACCGTAACCATGACGAGCGATATAGGTACCGCCATCACGAATGGGCTGAGCGGTCGTCGTCCAGAGATCAAGGGTCTCTTCATCGCGAATATAGATGACTTCACTGACGGGATCCGTCACAGGATCATTGGACCAGGCGGTCAGCTGGTTCTCTTTGCTGTTGTCTGCCCAGGTGTAACCACTGCCTTCGGTGGAGGCTTGAAAGCCAAACTGCGGATTGGCAATCACGTTGATCCAGGGGGCGGGTGTTGTGTGACCCGCGCTGAGCAAGGTGACATATTCACGTCCGTCTTTGGCAAACCCACCCAGCCCATTGAAACACTCCAGCTCGGGATGCTGTAAATGTTTGCTGGCGCTGATGTGGGGCGCCCTGAAGACAGGTGAGGGTTGCGGTGACTGGGATGTGTCTGGCAGACGGGCCAGTTGCTCCTGCAGGGAACCACGGCGAGCGACCAGTACGACCCGCGCCGCCGCATACAGCAGTTGGCAAACCTCGGCATTCATCAGATCGGTGCGCACCGTATAGACGGAGCCGCGGGCCAGCTCGCTATGGAAGCGGGGTCGGGACTGGCTGCTGCGCACGGCTGTCTCTATGCCATTTTGCAGATCCTGCACATAGGTGGCGGCGTGCTCATTGACGATCACCAGGTCGACGGCCAGACGTTTCATGCGCAGATATTCATGGGTCAGCAGCAGTTCGCGTACCTGGGCCAGATCCTCTATGTCATCGATGCGCAGCAGTATGATGGGCAGGTCACCTGAGATGGCGAGCTGCCAGAGGGCGGATTGCAGTGCCAGCCCATGCAATATGGTGTTCGATGAGGCGCGAAAGCGCGAGTCAGCGTAGAGCAGGGGAGCGGCGAGCCGCTGGAAGTTGGCCGCATCCGCCGCCTGAATATCCAGATGGTGCAACTGCACCTGTGCCTGGGTCCATGCCAGCGTCTTGGCTCGTTGGAAGGCATGGCGGTTGTGGTGCTGATCGATGAGATCGAGCAAGGCCTGCCGCGATGAAGCCACCAGCGTCCAGAATGCAACCTTGGTACTGCTGCCGGGCAAGACCTGCACCTGCTGGCGCAGCGAGAAAATGGGGTCGAGCACTGTGCCCGTTGTGTTGGACAGGGCAACATCCCGCTGCAAGGCATGGGCCGAGGCCAGGGTTCGACCCTGACCAATAAACCGGGCGCGATCGGATTCATATTGAAGCGTACCGGCCAGTTGCTCCTCGACAATGATGAAGTGAGCGGCCCAGATCTCGCTGTCTTCCGGTGTTCTGGGGCGCCGGGTCGCAATCAGCGCGCCCAGCTCCGCCAGAAATTCGGTGACCACAAAGAGTTTACTGAAGGCGGGATGCGCCCTGTCAGTTTCCGGTGTGGTCAGCACGACCTCGGCGTAAGAGGTGAGCTCGATACAGCGGGTGCTGCGACCACGGTTGTTCAGCGAGATACGTCGTACTTCGCCATCCGCTTCACCGGACACCAGGACTTCCAGTGTGGTGGTAAGGCGGTCGTGATGATGAATGAACTGTGCCCGATCCTCGGCAAAAACAACTTCCCCCTTGTGGTCGGAATTGCCCAGCGGGTGCGCACAAGGAGACCAGGTCTCACCACTGTGGACATCGTGCAAAAAGAGGAAAGAACCCCAGTGGTCCCGAGTGGCGTCCTCATGCCAGCGGGTGATGGCAATGTTGCCCCAACGGCTATAGCCGGCCCCCGCACTGGTGAGCATGACGTTGTAGCGACCGTTGGAGAGCAGGTGGGTCACGGGGGCGCCCAGGGTCGATGAGGACAAGCGGCGTACTGATCGCACGTCCTGTATGGTCCTGATCCGCGATGCCTTTATCTCGGCGGCACGGGGTCTGACAATGGGCATGTCCTGCGGGATCCGCTCTTGCAGCAGCAGTTCACAAGCCTGAATGATGGGCTCTTCATGAAATCTGGCGCGCATCAACCCCTGATGCAGGGCATTGGCGAGGGCGACGATGGTCATCCCCTGATGATGGGCCATGAAGTTGTGCACTATGGCCACATCCTGGTTATCGGGCAAACGGGACGGGGTAAAGTCCAGCGCCTCGTAAAAGCCGTAACGCCCTCCGCCACCCATGGCAGCCAGCCGTTGATAGTTTTTCAAGGCAGCGCCAGGGTTGACCATGGCGGCCAGACCTGTGGCATAGGGTGCTATCACCCGGTTTTCGGCCAGTCCGCGCTTGAGGGCAAGCTGGGGAATGCCGAAGTTGGAGTATTGATAGGTGAACTCCATGTCCCGGGCGTTGAACGCCGACTCCGATATGCCCCATGGAATGCCCAGCGAGTGGCCATAGCTTATCTGCAAGTCGACGATCAGGCGGTTGGTACACTCCAGCTGAGAGCCGATAGGGGCCCGCATGACAAGGGAGGGCATCAGATACTCGAACATGGAGCCGGACCAGGAGATCAGGGCCGCAGCTTGGCCCAGCGGGGTAGCAGAGCGACCCAGCTTGAACCAGTGCTTGGTCACGACATCACCTTTGGCGATGGCGAACAGGCTGGCAAGCCTTGCCTCTGAGGCGAGCAGATCATAACAACTGTTGTCGAGCCGGTTGTCGGAGAGGGAATACCCGATGGAGAGCAGCTGGCGCTCCGGATCCAGCAAGAATGCGAAGTCCATTCCCATGGCCAAGGTGCGTGCGCGTTCGGCCAGTGCTTGCAGCCGTGGCGCAAGCGCATCGGGGAGGCTGGCGTCATCCAGGCGATGTTCGGCCACCGTTTGCCTGAGCGCCTCTGACCAGAAGATGACCTCGGCCCCCTCTTTGGGATGCGCTGGCAGATCAATACGATGGGCTGTCTCGACGCCTTGCTGCGCAAGCCGTTCGAGCTCAGCTAGCTGGCTTGTTACGGGCTGCTCACCATAGATCTGGCTGCGGATTGCTTTCAGGCAGGCCGTGAGCGTGTTCACCGGCTCGCTGTTTTTCACCGGGTAGGCTTGCATGGCCTGACGCATCAGCAGATAGGTGTCTTGCAAGCCGCTGCGTATCGAGCTGTTGTCGGCGGCTTGTTGCCAGTTTTCGCAGGTGCTCGCGACCACCAGCAGATGGCCCGCAAGATTGCCACTGTCAACGGAAGAGACATAGGCCGGCTCCAGGGTGAGCAGACGCCGGGTGTCATACCAGTTGAAGAAGTGGCCCTTGAAGCGCGGCAAGTGTTGCATCACTTCCAGGGTGGCTTCCAGCCGTTTGATGACGGCCTCGCGCCCGGCCCAGCCAAAGTCATTGGCCGCCAGGGTCGAGAGCAAATAGAGCCCCATGTTGGTGGGCGAGGTTCTATGGGCAATGACCTCTGTCGGAACTTCCTGAAAGTTGTCAGGTGGCAGCTGGTTGTCGAGATCGGTCACAAAGGTCTCGAAATAGCGCCACGTCTTGCGGGCAATCAGCCGCAGCTCTACCGCTTCCCTGGCACTGCAGGTCATCTGTTTGCTCAGATAACGGGGCCGGCTGGTCCAGTACGCCACCAGGGGCGCCAGCAGCCAGAGGGTGCCAAAAGGCAGGACCAGCGGCCAGGCGGTGGGGGCACTGAACAGCGTCATGGCGCACACTCCCATTCCCAGTACCGCACCGCTCATCATCATTTGGTAAAAGCCCAGGCAGGCCAGTCGCGGTGCGCCCGAGGTTTGGGCCGTGGTGGTCCACTCCAGCAGGTGGCGATGTGACAGGGATAACCGGAACAGAGTACGGACTATGGCATCTGTCATGCGCCAGGTTTGGTCGGCCAGAAAGGTGAGGCTGAGCAGGGTTTGCATGACGGCACGCTGCAGGCTGTTGCCAATCCTGCCCACATAATGGCGCCATAAAATATCCTGTTTGCGGGGGAGTATGGTGAAGATGAGGGGCAAAAATATCGGAAGAGCAAGACAGGCAAGCAGCATCAGATCCGCCGCCACCGCCGTGCCCAACGGCAGTTGCCAGGATGCGAGAAAAGCCAGCAGGGCACTCGGTGCCAGCAGTGAACGGCAGAGGTTATCAAACATTTTCCAACGCCCTATCAGGGGCAGTGAGTGCTGGCCATGTTTGCGCTGACAGATCCAGGCGAGCAGTTGCCAGTCGCCGCGTGTCCAGCGATGCTGCCGTTTGGCACTGACGTCGTACCGCGATGGAAACTCTTCGACAACTTCAATATCCGAGGCCAACCCTGCGCGGGCAAAGATGCCCTCAAACAGGTCGTGGCTCAGGTGACTATTTTCCGGTACACGCCCTTCCAGCGCGGCGGTAAAAGCATCGACGTCGTAGATGCCCTTGCCGGTGAAAGAGCCCTCCCCGAACAGATCCTGATAGATGTCCGAAACGGTGGCTGCATAGGGATCCATGCCGCCGGGCCCTGAGTAGAGCCGTTGGTAATAAGAGCCATCCTGACCCAGTGGAAGAGAGGGGGTGACACGGGGCTGGAGAATGCCATAGCCATGGGTGACGCGCTGCTGCTCGGCATCAAAATGCGCGCAGTTGAGTGGATGCGCCATCTTGGCAATCAGGCGACTGGCGGTATCCCGCGGCAATCGGGTATCTGCATCCAGCGTGATGACATAGCGCACATTTTGGGGGACGGCAGGGGGCTGACCATCGATCACCATAAAACTGGTGTCCGTTGCGCCTCGCAGCAAACGGTTCAGCTCATAGAGCTTGCCACGCTTGCGCTCCCAGCCCATCCAGCACTCTTCGCCCGGGTTGAACTGGCGGTGGCGATGGAGCAGCAGAAAGCGATCCCCTGACGGCCCGGGGCCATATTTGCTGTTCAAGCGGGCGATGGCCTGACTGGCTTCGCTCAGCAGGGCCGCATCTTCGGGCATGTGTTCCTGGGCTGCATCCATCCCGTCGGAGAGCAGGGCAAAGCTGAGGTCGCCACTGATCCCTGACAGGTGATGGATCTCCAGCTGCTCGACTTGTGCCAGCAGATCGGAGTGAGAGGTCAGCAGGGTGGGGATGACCACCATGGTGCGCAGGGATGAGGGAATGCCGTGAGTGAGATCCATGGCCGGCAGAGGCATGGGCACCAGATAAAAACTGATGAGATAGTTGACCAGCGAGATGGCTGCCGCCTTGACCGGCAAGAAGGCAAACAGGATGAAGAGCGGCATCCAGAGGGACCATGGCTCACCGGGCTGTGCGAGCTGCTGGTAGGTGAATGTCAGCAAAAGCAGCGTCAGCAGGGTAATGATGCCGACATAGCCGCCGATCCCGAGTCGGGAATGAAACCGGTGAAGTCGAAGGCGTAACGGGGGGCGAAAACCCAGATCGGTTTCCAGGGCGAGTCGGCCCTCGGCCATCAGATGATAACCGGGATCCTGCACCCTGAGTTTCATGTCATCTGGCAAGGTGTCGACATCTTGTCGGGTCGCCGACAGGACCCGCGCCGTGACATCCAGCTCATCGTGGGGGGAAGAGCGGGCCAGCAGCTCGATTGCCCGGCGATAGAGATTGCGGGTGGGAAAGTCCATCTCGGCGAAGTGGGTACTGGCTCGTAACTGCTGATCCACCAGACTCATCTTTTCAAATTGCTCGCTCCAATCGATGTTCGAGATGAATCGCATGCTGGTGATGATGTTGCGAATGGTGACGTTGGAGGCCCCCTGCCGCTGCTGTGCATGCTGGACCACCTCATCGATGGACCCCCCCTGCAGCGTCAGGCGCGCTTCCAGCCAGCCGAGTGCCGGTGTGATATCGGGATCCTGGTCACGCAGTTGTTTGACGAGTTGAGCGGCAAAAATCTCGGACAGGGGGCCTGTGGCACGAGAAGCTATATCTTCGTTCAGTGCCGACAAGGCGCACCCAGAGGCGAGCAGGCGCGAGCAAAGAAGATCTGCATCGGCTCTGGCCTGGCGGGCCAGCGAGATCTGTTCAACCAGACGCCGCAAGTTTTCAATGAGCACGATCCTGAGGGTGATGGGCACAGCCCATAACTCACCGATGGTCAGGGGTTGCACACGCTGATAGGCCAGAATGAAACGGCTCAAGGTCTCGGGGTCGAAGTGGCTGTCGTTGTGGGCAATGAAAGCCCAGGCGATACCAAAAACTCTGGGATAACCGGCAAAGGGGCCTTCGGCCAGCTTTGGCAGCTGGCGGTAGTAGCTGGTGGGCAGGCTGCTGCGGATCTCGTAGAGCTGGGCTTCGACCAGGTGATAGTTGTCGAGGAACCACTCGGCCGCATGGGTCAGATCATGTCCCAGTTCGAGTTCAGCTGCATTTGCCTGATGGGCGGATGACAAGACCGCCTCGTTTTCTTTCAGGCGCAGATGCAATGATTGCACCGCCGCCGGTCTGGCGGTGACTGACTGGGCTTCTGCCAGCGTCATGGCGTGGGATTCCAGCCGCTCTATGCCGAACAGCTCTTCACGAACGGGCTCCTTGTCCTGCCAAGGGTCATTGGTTGGCTTGAAGCCAAATAACCTAGCGCACCAACCATTCATGGATATCTCCCTGCTTGTTGTTACCGGACCCGGGTCCGCGTTCGTGGAACATCAATCCATCGTTGGATATGGGTAATGTCTCTCTGTTGTCGGCGGCTCGGTCGGAGCCATCGACATGCATGACTGATGAAGGGGCCAGCCTCGCCTGTCGCGCGACAGGCAGACAGGCAAGGGAAGGGCCCAGGTGTTGGGTAGCGAATGAACGGTTCACTGGAAGAACGGGAAAGGTGAGTCCTGGCGGTTCTTCAAAGGCGGGCATAAATGACCTGTCGCCAGATCTGACAGTCGTGGTAATTAAAATAAAAATGCAGTAGCCGCGAAAACACTATGGCGGGAGGGCGGCGGGCTGTCTGTTCGTTAACGTACATATCAAGGTAGGCCGTACTGGTAAGGTCGAACCGTCCTGTTGCACCTTGCTCAACGATTCACTTGAGTTCGCTCATGCCTCAGGCCACTTCCTTGTCAGGGTTGCCAGTGACAGTCTGGTTGTCTCCTGGTCATGGTTGAAGGACAACGCAGACTAGGGAGTTGATATGACTGACAAGACAGCACCATCCCGTACCGGCATCGTGGTCTCGGTGCGTGGCAGCGTGGTGGATGTTCGCTTCGACACGCAATTACCCCCCATTCATTCACTGCTGAGAACGGGTGATGAGGGGGACATCGTCATCGAGGTTCAAGCCCAGCTTGATGCACAACGCGTGCGTGGCATTGCCCTGACTCCCACCCAGGGATTGGCGCGGGGCACCCTGGTGAGCGACAGTGGTGGCCCCCTGTTGGCGCCGGTCGGCAAGGGCACGCTGTCACGAATGTTTGATGTCTTTGGTCAAGCGATCGATCGTCTGCCGCCCCCAACCGTGGATTGGCGTAGCGTACACAACACGCCGCCGGCATTGGCAAGGCGCTCGACGCAGCCTGAGATTTTCCTGACCGGGATCAAGCTGATCGATGTACTCATGCCCTTGGAGCGCGGGGGTAAAGCCGGCCTGTTTGGCGGTGCAGGCGTTGGCAAGACTGTCTTGCTCACGGAAATGATCCACAACATGCTGGGTCAGCATAAAGGGGTGAGCATCTTTTGCGGGATAGGTGAACGCTGTCGCGAAGGGGAGGAGCTCTATCGCGATATGAAGGCCGCTGGCGTGCTCGACAACATGGTGATGGTGTTCGGGCAGATGAACGAATCCCCGGGCGCCCGATTTCGTGTGGGTCATGCCGCGCTGACCATGGCGGAGTACTTTCGTGATGACGAGCATAGCGATGTGTTGCTGCTCGTCGACAATATATTCCGCTTTATCCAGGCCGGCATGGAAGTGTCGGGGCTGATGGGGCAGATGCCGGCTCGTCTTGGCTACCAGCCGACCATGGGCACTGAGCTGGCCCAACTGGAGGAGCGCATCGCCAATACCGATACCGGTGCCATCACGTCGATCCAGGCCGTTTATGTACCCGCAGATGACTTCACGGATCCGGCCGCCGTGCATACCTTCTCGCACCTCTCCGCATCGATTGTGCTGTCGCGCAAACGGGCGAGCGAAGGGCTATATCCGGCCATTGATCCCTTGCAGTCAAATTCCAAAATGGCGACGCCTGGCATCATTGGCGAGCGACACTACACGCTGGCACAGGCGATCCGCCGTACCCTGGCGCAATACGCCGATCTCAAAGACATCATTACAATGCTTGGTATGGAGCAACTGTCGAGCGAGGACCGCAACGTGGTGGCGCGTGCCCGGCGACTGGAACGTTTTCTGACTCAGCCATTTTTCACTACTGAACAATTCACCGGCATGCAGGGGCGACAGGTGAGCCTGGATGATGCCCTGGCGGGTTGCGAGCGTATTTTGCGCGACGAGTTCAAGGATGTACCGGAAAGTGCACTGTATATGATCGGAGCCATCGATGAAGCGCTCGACAAACAAGCCAACAAAGAGAAAGCGAGTTCCCATGAGACTTAAGATTTTGTTGCCTTTCAAGGTGTTTGCCGAGAAAGCGGATGTGCTGCGCATCGTTGCCGAATCGACATATGGATCCTTTGGTCTGCTACCCAATCGGCTCGACTGCGCTGCCGTACTGGTGCCGGGCATTCTGGTGTTCGAGACGAGTACAGAGCACGAGGTCTGTGTTGCGGTCGATCAGGGGGTATTGGTGAAGACGGGTGACGAGGTACTGGTGTCCGTGCGCAATGCCATCGGCAACCTGGAACTTGAACAATTGCGTGCCGCCGTTGAGCGAGAATTTTTAACGCTTGATGAGCAGGAAAAAAGCGCGCGAGCTGCGCTGTCAAAACTTGAAGCGGGTTTTGTACACCGTTTCGTGGCCATGCAACATGACTGAGCAAGGACACAAGCCGGGCGATGGCAAACGCGGGTTCAGCGAGCTGATTGGCAACAAGGCTGAGCGAAAAGTAAAGGCGCAGCAACAAGTCACACGCACCGTCTGGTCGGGTCTGGGCATGATGGGTCTGATTGGCTGGTCGATCGCGATCCCCACATTGCTGGGGGCGGCACTGGGTCTTTGGCTTGATGAGCGATACCCGGGCGGCCAGTCATGGACGTTGGCGCTGCTGGCTGCGGGTCTGACCCTCGGCTGCTTCAATGCCTGGCGCTGGCTGGCAAAAGAAGACAGTGAAATTCACGATAAGGGAAAAAAACATGATGAATGAATGGCTCATTTTGAGTGGCAGCCTGTTTGCCGGCGTCGTGCTGGGCCTGCTCTTTTTTGGCGGCCTGTGGTGGACGGTTCGCCGAGGCGTCGCCTCTGCCCAGACAGCCCTCTGGTTTTTTTGCAGTCTGCTTCTGCGCTCGGCGATCGTGATGGTGGGCTTTTGGCTCGTTGGTGGTGCTGACTGGCAGCGCTGGGCGGCTCTGCTGCTGGGGTTTATCTTCGCTCGGCTTGTTGTCACACGAGTCACTCGCAAGATGCCAGTATTGATCGGTGCTCAATATGCACCTTAGCCCGGACGTCCTTGTTTTCTGGCAATTCGGCTTTGTCAAGCTCAATGCCACCATCGTCTACAGCTGGGGCCTTATGTTCGTATTGACGTTCGGTTCATGGCTGGTGACCCGTCGCTTGTCGAAAGGACTGGACCGTAGCCGCTGGCAGAACCTGTTGGAAATCATAGTCACCGGTATCGTCGATCAGATTGCGGAAGTCGGGCTGCTCAAGCCACGGCTCTACCTCGGCTTTATTGGGACGTTGTTTCTTTTTGTCGCCAGCGCCAACCTGGTCACCATCATACCTGGCTACGAGCCACCCACCGGCTCCTTGTCGACGACCACGGCACTGGCTATTTGCGTATTTTTTGCCGTCCCGATCTTCGGCATTGCCGACAGCGGCCTGACCGCGTATCTGCAAGCCTACGTCAAGCCGACCCTGATCATGTTGCCTTTCAATATTGTCAGCGAATTGTCACGCACCTTGGCATTGGCCGCCCGTCTGTTTGGCAACATGATGAGCGGAACCATGATCCTTGCCATCTTGCTCACCATAACCCCCTTTATTTTTCCTGTAATCATGAGTGCGTTAGGACTGCTGACCGGCATGGTGCAGGCCTATATCTTCAGCATTCTGGCGGCCGTCTACATCGCCGCTGCCACCCGGGTCCGTGAACCCAAGCCTGAAGTAGCTCCCGAAACCACACCCATTTCCCAAAAGGACTGATCATGGACAGTTTGACCCTCATTGCCATTGCTTCGATTATCACATCTGGCTTGACCATCGCCATTGGCAGCATAGGCCCGGCGCTCGGTGAAGGCCGGGCGGTGGCGATGGCGCTTAGCGCGCTGGCGCAACAACCTGATGCATCAGCCACCATCACTCGTACCCTGTTCGTTGGCTTGGCCATGGTCGAGTCGGTGGCTATCTACTGTTTTGTGGTGTCGATGATCCTGATCTTCGCCAATCCGTTCTGGAATCAAGCCATCGCCGCCGTGGCAGGAAAATAGATCATGCTTATCGACTGGTTCACCGTCGGCGCGCAAGTGGTCAACTTTTTGATCCTGGCCTGGCTGCTGAAACGCTTTCTCTATCACCCGATACTCGATGCAATTGACGCCCGTGAGAAGCGCATTGCTACCGAGCTGGCCAATGCAGCTCAACAGCAAGCATCGGCTACAGAGGAGAGAGAAAATTTTGAGCAACGAAATTCCGAGCTCGATCGCAACAAGGCAACACTCCTCAAAGAGGCAACAGAGGCTGCTCATGTCGAGCGCCAGCGGCTGCTTGACGAGGCAAGGCAAGCTGCGAGCGCCCTGATTGCCAAAGGCAAAGCCTCCCTGCAAAGCGAGGCGCACGCACTGCACCATGATATTCGCCAGCGGACCAGCCAGGAGGTCTTTGCCATTGCGGACAAGGCATTGACCGGTCTTGCCGGTATCACGCTCGAGGCCCGTATGGTCGATGTGTTTGTCGCCCATCTGCGTGACCTGAACGACACCGACAAGGCGGCGCTGAGCAAGGCGCTGCAGACCTCCGGGCAGCCACTGGTGGTCAGCAGTACCTTCGCGTTGTCGGACGAGCAGCGCAACTTGCTGGAGACGACTATCCAGCCATTACAAGATAAGGCCCCCGCGTTGCGCTATGAAACTGTGCCGGAACTCGTGTGTGGCATAGAGCTGCGCGCCGAAGGTTACAAGGTTGACTGGAGCATTGCCGAATACTTGGTCAGCCTGGAAAAAAGCATTGGTGAGCTGCTCAAACCCGCCAGTACTTCAGAAGGTACAGCCAATGCCTCCTGATACTCTGCAGCAGGTATTGGCATCGACTTTCTCCGCTATTGAGAGGGGCCGCGACACCTTTGTTCATGGCATAGTGACCCGGGAAGTCGGCTATATCACCCGCGTTACCGCCGGTATTGCCAGCGTCTCCGGCCTGCCGGGTATCGGCTTTGAAGAGGTACTTGTTTTCCCCGGCGGCATTCAGGGTATTGCCTTCAATGTCGATGAAGATGAGATTGGCGTTGTGCTGCTTGGAAATTATTGGTTGTTGCACGCTGGCGACCAGGTTGAGCGCAGTGGTCATGTTGTCGATGTGCCGGTCGGGGAGCGCTTGATTGGCCGGGTCATCAATCCCCTGGGCGAGCCCCTCGACGATCAAGGGCCCTTGTCGCCCGGGGAGCGCCTGCCGATCGAGCGTCCTGCCGCTGATATCATGGATCGGGCCCCGGTCACAGTGCCCTTGCAAACCGGCATCAAGGTCGTTGATGCGCTCATTCCCATTGGACGCGGCCAGCGCGAATTGATCCTGGGTGACAGGCAGACTGGCAAGACGGCCATTGCACTGGACGCCATTCTCAATCAGCGTGACAAGAATGTGCTCTGTGTCTACTGTGCCATTGGCCAGCGTGCCGCCGGCGTTGCCAAGGTGATTGCGACGCTGCGAGAAAAGGGGGCGCTGGAGTACACGGTTGTCGTCGTTGCTGAAGGAAACGATCCCCCTGGTCTGGCCTATATCACGCCCTATGCCGCGACCAGCATTGCTGAGTATTTCATGGAGCAAGGGCGCGATGTGCTGGTGGTTTACGATGACCTGACACATCACGCCCGTGCCTATCGCGAACTCTCCTTGCTGCTGCGTCGACCGCCGGGTCGCGAAGCCTTTCCCGGTGACATTTTCTACATCCATTCGCGTCTGCTCGAGAGAGCTACCCATCTGTGCAAGGAACTTGGTGGCGGCTCTCTGACGGCCTTGCCCATCATAGAGACAGAAGCTCAGGATATGTCGGCGTACATTCCGACCAACCTGATATCGATCACCGATGGTCAAATTTACCTGTCACCCGTTCTCTTCGAATTGGGGGTGTTGCCTGCGGTCGATGTCGGCCAGTCCGTGTCGCGGGTTGGCGGCAAGGCGCAGCGTGCTGCCTATCGGGCTGTTGCCGGTGATCTCAAGCTGGCCTATGCCCAGTTCGAAGAGCTGGAAACCTTCTCGCGCTTCGGCGCCCGACTCGATGCAGCCACTCAGTTGCAGCTCGCGCACGGCCGTCGCATCCGTGCCTGTTTGAAACAACAAGAATTTTCACCCTTCCCCATGGTGCAGCAAATTGCAGTGTTGCTGGCGCTGAGTGCGGGTTTGTTTGATCAGATCCCGCTCGACAGGATGAAAGAAGCCGAGGACGCCGTTTGCGATGCCGCCGACCAGGTCTCGCCAGCGCTCTGCGCCCGCTTGGAAAGCACCGAAACACTCGAGGATGAAGACAGTGCTCAGATAGTTGACCTGGCGCGGCAAGCACTCGTTCAGTTCCAGCCGGTTGACGAGGTAAGCGAATGAGTAAAACGGCCGTCAGTCTGCGTCGCCAGATAGCCAGTGCCAGTGACCTCGAATCCGTTGTGCGGACGATGAAGGCGATGGCCGCCTCGAGCATTGGTCAGTATGAAAATGCGGTGCGTTCCCTGGATGACTATGACCGAACGGTTCAACTCGGCCTGCTGACCTTTTTTCGCCAACAGCAGGGCGACCTGGTTCGGTCCGCAGCGCTCAAGGATGAGGGACCCACGGGTGTCATCGTATTCGGGTCGGATCAGGGGCTGGTCGGGCAGTTTAACGAATCACTGGCTGAGTTCGTCAGTGAAACGCTGGATAAGCTGCCAGGTCGTAAAATCATCTGGACCGCAGGGGATCGTATCCGCTCCCGCCTCGATGACAGCGCCCTTACCTTGGGACGGGCTTTTCGTCTGCCCAGCGCCATCTCGGCGATCACTCCGCTGGTCAGCGAGATCCTTATCGAGACAGAATCTCTGCGCGAGCGCGGAGAAGTCAGCAATATCCTCTTGTTTCACAACCGCCCAAAGTCCGGCTCGCTTTACGAGCCTGTCTGTCAACCCTTCCTCCCCCTCGATGCCACCTGGCAACAGGCCTTGATGACCCGGAGCTGGCCGACCCAGTGTCTGCCAGAGTTGATCGGTCGCAGGGACAATACCCAGATGGCGTTGGTGCGCGAGTATCTCTTTATCTCCTTGTTTCGTGCGTGCGCCGAGTCGCTCGCGAGTGAAAATGCCAGCCGGTTTGCAGCCATGCAACGGGCGGAGAAAAACATTGGTGAATTGCTGGATACGCTTGAAAGTGAATTTCATCGCCTTCGCCAGAGTGCCATTGATGAAGAGCTGTTTGATGTGATCGCCGGTTTTGATGTGCTGCCGGATGATTAGATCCAAGGCAAGAGAGAGGAGGGCGTATATCACCCGTGGCATGCCCGGTGAGAGGGTGACAATTCATGGCGGTCGCATGCTGGCCTGTCGGTTGGATAACGCCATGAATGCCCATGTTCGTGAACCTCATCAATCCATTTAGGTCGCCTGTCCAACCGGATTGGATGCTGGCCGCACGAGTGTGCCCGGCCCTGCCACCTCGTCCATGGCTCTGACCCCCGCCAGTGTCTTGTTCACATGTACCTTGTTGTTCTGCTGATGGGATGTCGGCCAGTGCCCGGGGAGGCTCAGCGCTGGCGAGGGATTAGTCCTATCAGGTGCTGCAGGCTCTTCTGGCGTGGATGGCGGCGGGTGGCGAGGCTGATGCGGGTGGTGAGCGGTTCATCGGCGATGGGGTGATAGCTGACGCCGTGGGGATGCAGTTCGCTCACAGAGCGCGGGATGATGGCAACCCCGAAACCGGCCTGCACCATGCCGACGGTGGAGATCACCTGCGGGCTCTGGCTGCCGAGACGGGGGCTGAAACCGGCCCGCTGGCAGCGTTGGGTGATGGCATCGTGCAGGCCCGGCCCTAGTTCGCGGGGGAACAGGATGAAGGGATCCTGCGCCAGGGCCTCGATGGCGATGGCGCCCGTGCTTGCCAGCGGGTGGTGCGGGGGGAGGGCGATCAGCATCTCCTCCTCATCGATGAGATGGTGAGTCAGCGCCGAGCTGCTGCTGCACGGCAGGCGCAGTATGGCGGCATCCAGCTCCTCGCTCATCAGGTCGCGCACCAGATTGGGCATGCTGTTCTCGATGGGATGCAGGCTCACCTCTGGCCAGGCCTGGCGAAAGTCGTGGATGAGCCGCAGCACGCTCGGGTGCAGCACAGTGGAGCCGGCAAAGCCCAGGCGCAGGGAGCCAAGCTGACCGCGGGCGATGCGCTGGGCTTTCTGCATGGCCTGCTCGGTTTGCGACAGTATGCCCTTGGCATCCTGATAGAGGCTCAGCCCCGCCTCGGTCAGCTCCACACTGCGGGTCAGCCGGTGAAACAGTGGCGTGCCCACCTCCTGCTCAAATTTGCGGATCTGCTGGCTGAGGGGCGGCTGGGCCATGCCCAGCGCCTCGGCCGCCTTGGTAAAGCTCTGCTTCTCTGCCACGGCTACCAGGTAGCGCAGGTAACGAAATTCCATATCTGGTACGTCTCGAAGCTGATGGGTTTGGATATTGGTATCAAAGTGTGATCTTGGTCACTATTGAATCCTGATTTGCCAACCTAACAGGATTGGAGGTTAAATCCAAATGGAAACCCATACACAGTGTGACTGCGCCATCGAGATCAGCCAGCAGTTTGCTCGCTGGCAAGCCCGTCAGGGTGGTGGCGAGGTCTATCAGAGCTCCTTGATGAGCGCCCTGCTGGCCGGCGTCTATGAGGGCGAGACCACCATGGCCGATCTGCTGCGCCACGGCGACTTCGGCCTTGGCACTTTCAACCGGCTCGACGGCGAGCTGATTGCGTTCGAGCGCCAGATCCATCAACTCAAGGCCGATGGCTCGGCCCGTCCGGCTCAGGCTGGCCAGAAAACCCCGTTTGCGGTGATGACTCACTTTCGACCCTGTCTGGAGCGCCGCTTCGATCACCCCCTCAGCCGCGACGAGATCCATCAGTGGATCGATCAGCTGGTGGGCACCGACAACGTCTTCGTCGCTCTTCGCCTCGATGGTCTGTTTGAGCATGCCCAGGTACGCACAGTGCCCTGCCAGACCCCGCCCTACAAGCCCATGCTGGAGGCCATAGAGGCACAGCCCTTGTTCTCGTTCAGCCAGCGGCGCGGCACCCTGGTGGGCTTTCGCTGCCCGCCCTTCGTGCAGGGGATCAATGTGGCCGGCTATCACGAACATTTCATCACCGAAGATCGCAAGGGCGGTGGTCACATCCTCGATTACGCCATGGGCCACGGCCAGCTGCAATTGTCTGTGGTTCAGCATCTCAACATAGAGCTGCCGCGCAACCCTGCCTTTCAACAGGCTGACCTCAATCCCGCCGATCTGGACCGCGCCATCCGCGCTGCCGAAGGTTAATCCCTTCGCCTACAAGGAGTTATTCTCATGGAAAATCAACACTGGGGCTGCGGGGCCGAACTGGTCGTACGCCATCTGGAGGCGCAGGGCGTCAAGCAGGTATTCGGTATTCCGGGGGCCAAGATCGACCGGGTATTCGATGCCCTGGAAGATTCCCCCATCGACACCATAGTGGTACGCCACGAGGCGAACGCCGCCTTCATGGCCGCCGCCGTGGGCCGTCTGACCGGCAAGGCCGGGGTGGCGCTGGTGACCTCGGGCCCAGGTTGCGCCAACCTGATCACAGGCCTTGCGACCGCCACCTCGGAAGGGGATGCCATGGTGGCGCTGGGGGGCGCTGTGCGACGTGCCGATGGCCTCAAGCTCACTCACCAGAGCCTGGACACCGTCAGCCTGTGCCGCCCCGTCACCAAGTTCAGCGCCCAGGTGGGAACCGGATCCGCCCTGTCCGAGGTGATGGCAAACGCCTTTCGTTGTGCCGAGCTGGGCCGCCCAGGCGCGGCCTTCGTCAGCCTGCCCATGGACATCATCAACGAGCCGACCGATGGCGCCATCCTGGTGCCCAGAGCCATACCCGAACCGGGCGCCGCCGATGAGGCAGGCATAGACAGGGCGCTGAGCCTGCTGGCGCAGGCCCGCAAGCCGGTGGTGCTGCTCGGCCTGCTGGCCAGCCGGCCCGAGAATTCCCTCGCGGTGCGTGCTTTTCTCGACAAAAGCCGGTTGCCGGTGACGGGCACCTATCAGGCGGCCGGTGTGGTGGATACCCACCATTTCGATGACTTCGCCGGTCGGGTCGGGCTGTTCAACAACCAGCCGGGGGACAGGTTGCTGCAGGATGCGGATCTGGTGATCTGCATAGGTTACAGCCCCATCGAGTATGACCCTGTTCTGTGGAATGGCACGGGTGAGCGGCAATTGCTGCACATCGATGCCCTGCCTGCGGAGATCGACAGCAGCTACTGCCCGGCGGTTGAGCTGGTGGGCTCCATCAGTGCCAATCTGTATTGCTTGACCAAGATGTTGCACAAGCCGCTGGCACGGGACCCCGCCATCGCGGCCCTGCTTGGTGAGATACGGGCCCAGCGTCACCAGCTGACCCAGCATGCCCAGCATCTGGGAGGCATGCCCATCCATCCGCTGCGCATCGTCAAGGAGCTGCAGGACATCATAGGGCAGGACATGACACTGTGCGTGGACATGGGCAGCTTCCACATCTGGATTGCCCGCTACCTCTACAGCTTCAGGGCGCGCCAGGTGCTTATCTCCAACGGTCAGCAGACCATGGGGGTGGCGCTGCCCTGGGCCATAGGGGCAGCCATGGTGCGGCCGGGGGAGAAGATCATCTCTGTTTCCGGCGATGGCAGCTTCATGCAGTCGAGCATGGAGCTGGAGACGGCGGTGCGGCTCAAATCCAACATAGTGCACATCATCTGGGTCGATAACGGCTACAACATGGTGGCGATGCAGGAGGAGAAAAAGTACCGTCGCAGCTCGGGGGTGAGCTTCGGGCCCATCAACTTCAAGGCCTATGCCGAGTCCTTCGGGGCGGCCGGGTTTGCGGTCACCAGTGCCGAAGACTTGCGGCCGATCCTGCGCGCCGCCATGGCGGTCGTTGGGCCTGCCGTGGTGGCCATACCGGTGGATTACAGTGACAACCACCTGCTGATGGAGCAGCTCAGGCCAGAGTTGTTGAGCTAGCGATTGAAGGGGGGCAGTCCGAGTGGTGTCCGCCAACAACAGAGCGCCCCTTGCCGGCTGGCAAGGGGCGCTCTGTCATGACGAGAGGGCATCCGCGATGGCAACAGGGGTCATGGCATGACAGAAGGGGGCATCACCATGGGGCCGGCGACCGCGAGGGCGGTGTCGTCCCCGCGCAGCATCCGCACGATTTCGAGGGCAAATTCGATGGCGGAGCCCGGCCCCTGGCTGGTGATCAGGTGATGAGTCTCATCCGTCACGACCCGCGCCGTGCTGAGCTGGCTGGTGGGCAGTTGGGCCTGCAAGCCTGGGTGGCAGGTCACGCTGGCATCTCCCAGCAAATCATGATGCTGCAGTACCACCACGGGGGCGGCGCACATAGCCGCCCGCCAGCGGCCGAGCGCCGCCTGTTCCCTGAGCAGATCGATGGCGAGCGGCGTATCGCGGATTGCCTCGCTGCCGGGCAAGCCGCCCGGCACGACGATGGCCTCGAAGTCACGGCTGGTCAGCTCGTCGATATGATAGTCAGCGACCAGCTGCACCCCGCGGGAGGCGCGGATCTGGCGCAGACCCGCCGGACAGCAGGAGGCCAGCAGCACCTCGATGCGGGCGCGCACCAGGGTGTCGACGATGGCGACGGTTTCGATCTCTTCAGACCCCGGTGCTACCAATACCAATACTGTCATGCTGCACTCCTTGGTTACCCGCCATCTCGGCGGGCTCAGCTCTTCTCTTTGATGGCCTGATAGAGGCCCTGATTGACCGGCACCGCTATGCCGTGTTTGGCGGCGCAGGCCAGCAGGAAGCCGGTGATTGCCTCGATCTCGGTCTCGCGCCCCTGCTCCATATCTTGATGCATGGAGGAGTAGTTGTCGGCGGTCAACTCGACCACAGTCATGGCGCGGCGCAGCAGCTCATCGCTGCTGGTCGGCTGGCCTTCGGCCTGCATGACGTCGGCCACTTCCACGCAGATCTGTTGCAGGGCATCGGCGAAGCGAGGGCCTGCCAGCTCGCCATTTTTGAGCTTATAGAGCGCCGTCAGCGGATTGATGGCGCAGTTGATGGCAAGTTTTTGCCACTGGCGAGCCAGGATCTGCTCATCCCAGCCGGCCTGGCCGAGGGCGGCGGCGAGATCCTCTGCCAGGGAGGCATGAGCCCTGGCCGCTTCATTGACCGGGCCGAGCCAGGTCTCGCCCTTGCCAGTGTGGCGGAACACGAAGTGACCGCTCTGCATGGCGCCGTGGCTGGTGACGCCCGCAATGACAGGATTATGCGGAAACAGCTGCACCACCTGCTCGGCAATGCCCATGCCATTGTGCAGCAGCACTATGGGCACGCCCGCCGCCAGCTTGCCTGCCAAGGGGGTCAGGGCGGACACGACTTGACCTGCCTTGGTCATCACCAGCAGGCGCTTGATCTGACCGGGCTGGTCGACGAAGCCGCGCTCGATGGTGATCAGCTGGGTCTGGCCTTCCAGCGAGGTGAAATCAATCCCGGGGTGCAGGGTCGAACGGTGGCGATCGCGCAGCAAGACGCGGGTCAATTGGCCGCTTTGAGTCAACAGGGAGGCGAAGACGCCACCCAGGGCGCCGCAGCCCAGCAGTGACCATTGGGGGGAGGAGGGCAGTCGGGAACTCTGTAATCCGCTTGGCATGGAGAGACTCAATCAAGGTAGGGTTGCATTCCGATCAACCATTTACCGGGGATAAGTGAAATGTCGCTTGGCGGACACTAACGGGTCTCGCCATTCCTGTGCGCAGGGGATTCTAGCAGAGCAACCCCATCGAAATCAGCAAATTTGCCGGTTTTCTGGTAGATTTGCGCCCTTATAGCGCAACATGAGGAGCCCTGACATGCCGTCATTCGATATTGTCTCTGAAGTCAAAATGAACGAGGTGTTGAACGCCGTCGATAACGCCAATCGTGAACTGGCGACCCGTTTCGATTTTCGTGGTGTTGAAGCCAGCTTCGAGCTGAACAAGGAAGAAGTAAAGCTGGAGGCCGATGCCGACTTCCAGCTCAAGCAGATGGTCGAGATCCTGCGCGCAGCCCTGCTCAAGCGCAACATCGAGAACAGCTCAATGGACGTGGGTGACAGCGTTCACTCAGGCAAGCGTTTCCACCTGAACGTCAAGTTCAAGCAGGGGATTGAGAAAGAGATCGCCAAGAAGCTGGTGAAGTTGATCAAGGATTCCAAGATCAAGGTGCAGGTCGCCATTCAGGGTGATGAAGTGCGGGTCACCGGCAAGAAGCGTGACGATCTGCAGGAAGCCATGGCGCTGGTACGTGGTGCCGAGCTGGGTCAGCCGATGCAGTTCCAGAATTTCCGCGATTGATGACGGGCGGGGAGGGTTTGGCCCTCCCCCTTGTTCGATTGCACATAGTGCGATAGTAAAAGGCTCGATGTCAGAGCCATAAAAAAACCGGAGCAGCTGCTCCGGTTTTTTTGTGTCCACATTACCCGTTCGATTAGAACTTGTAGGTAACGGAGAAGTAGTGGCTGAAGCCAGAGCTCTTCCAGGCGGTACCGTCAAACGCGGTAGAGCCGTCTTTGGTGCCGTAGGCATCCATGAAGTACTTCAGGCCATAACCCACTGCGTAGCGGTCGGAGTGCCAGTAGATACCGTGGAAGGTCGCCATGTTGTCGCTGGTACGGTCAGCACGGTTGTGGGTATCCAGGTCGAAGGCGTAATCCAGGTAACCCTGATAGGAAACGAAGCTGCCGTTGCTGAAGGTATAGAAAGGTTTGAACCAGTTCATGGCGAACCAGTAACCGTTCCAGTCACCTTCTTCTTCGGTGAAGAACTGGTTTTCGGTAGCGTGGCGGGCATACAGGTTCATGCCAACTTTGCCGAACCAGGGAACCATGACATCAGCACCCAGACCGATCATGTTTTCCATCTGGTTGTCGCCGATGTTGTTCAGGGAGGCGATGTACACCTCTTGCACCGGGCCGAAGGAGAGATCTTTACCAGTCAGCGCATCCAGAGACATACGCGGCGCAAACTTCATGAACAGGTTCTGACCATTGTGCTTGTCGCTGTGACGGGAGTCGAAGATGTCGAACACATCAACGTAGCCGTACAGGTCAAACAGACCGGAGCGACCACCGAATTCCATTTCGAAATAGGTATCGTTGTAGCTATCTTGACCGGAGGTGAAGGGACGCTGGTCGATGGTGTGCATGACGTTGAACTGCATCCACTTGTAATCATTCTTGTGGATGTCACCGCTGTAGTCAGCAGCGAAGGCCGGAGTAGCGGCAGCAGCCAGCAGACCGGCAGCGATCAGAGTCTTGGTAAATTTGGCCATTTTATTGGTCTCTTGTGCGTTAGTTGAGGTTTTCCGTAGCCTGCCCACAAGGAGCGGGAGGGATTCTAGCCAAATAAATTCATCGGAGAAACAAGCACCGGGGAACTTTATTCGGAAGTGTGAATCTAATCACCCCCAATTTCACGCAAACGCTTGCTATTTGTCCGATTCCGAGAGCAAAGCCCTTCCTCGTCTGGCAACCATGACGATCAGGATCAACACCGGAATGCCAAGCAGGCTGGTGCCAATAAAGAAGGTGCTGTAGCCAAACTGTTCGACAAAGCGGCCGGAAAAACCTGCCAGCAGCTTGGGCATCAGCAGCATGACTGAGCTGAACAGGGCGTATTGGGTGGCGGAGAAGGCCACGTTGGTCAGGCTCGACAGATAGGTCACGAAGGCGGCAGTCGCTATGCCGGCGCTCAGGTTGTCGACCGAGATGATCAGGGTCAGCAGCTGCAGGTTGTGGCCCACTTCGTTGAGCAGGGCAAACAACAGGTTGGTGCTGGCGGTGAGCAGGGCGCCGAGGAACAGGATCCGCAAGGTACCAAAGCGCATCACCAGCACGCCCCCCAGGGCAGCACCCACCAGCGTCATGATGACGCCATACACCTTGGTAATGGTGGCCACTTCTGTCTTGCTGAACTGCATGTCCACGTAGAAGCTGTTGGACATCACGCCCATCACCACGTCCGAGATGCGATAGCAGGCGATGAGCCCGAGGATCAGCATGGCCGATCCACCGTAACGGCGGAAGAAATCGGCAAACGGACACCAGATGGCCTCATAGATCCAGGCACCGACTCCGGCCAGCGAGGTTGGCCAGCCATGGGAGAGCAGCAGCGCCTTGCGCGCCTCCTGCTGTTTGTTCTGACCGGCGAGATCGATATCCGGCTCATGGCAGATCAGTGTGGTGATGACGCCAAGAGACATGAGTCCCGCCATCAGCAGATAGGTGAGTCGCCAGCCGTTGTAGTCATAGCCGGTGTTGCTGCCAAGCCAGGCTGCCAGCGCCAGTGCCCCCGCACCCGCCATGATCATCGCCAGTCGATAACCTGTCATATAGGAGGCGGCCATGGCTGCCTGCAGCCGCTCCGGCGCCGACTCGATGCGATAGGCGTCGATGACGATGTCCTGAGTGGCGGAGGCGAACGCCACCAACAGGGCGAACAGGGCCAGTTGGGCCAGCTGGGTCTTGGGATCGCAGAAGGCCATGCCCAC
This sequence comes from Aeromonas sp. 2HA2, assembly GCF_029237345.1. Taxonomy (NCBI): domain Bacteria; kingdom Pseudomonadati; phylum Pseudomonadota; class Gammaproteobacteria; order Aeromonadales; family Aeromonadaceae; genus Aeromonas; species Aeromonas sp. 2HA2. Next base: position 404,488 of record NZ_JAACGB010000002.1, read on the forward strand.
CAGTGATGCGGCAATCAGTATCTGGGAGAGCAGCATCCAGCTGCGACGCCGCCCCAGCCAGCGGGAGAGCAGTGGCAGGGGCAGTCGATCGACCAGCGGTGACCACAGCCACTTGAAGCCATAAGCCAGTGCTACCCAGCTCATGTAACCTATGTCGGTCAGGCTGACATCGGCCTCGCGCAGCCAGAACGACAGGGTGCCAAACACCAGCAGCAGCGGCAGACCGGAAGAGAAGCCCATGGCAAACAGTATGAGGACCCGAGACTCAAGATAGACGGCGAGCGAGTCTCGCCAGCTCGGTGTGCGGACAGTGTTCAAATACCTGACTCCTCTGGGAAAATTGCGCCATTTTGTCAGGTTCGGGGGGGATAGCCAAGGCAAGCCGAGCAGGGCGGACCAGGATTCAGGGGCGGGAACCCATGCAGTGACGGGGGCAGGGGCCTTCCATGGTCAGATAATTGGCACACGCCATCAGCTGCATGCGCAGCCAGACATCGGCGATGATCTGCTGCTCATCCCACTGATGCAGGCTGTGCAGCAGGAACCAGAAGACCCCCTCCTGATCGGTGGCGGCTTGGGTGTTATAGGGAGCGTGGGGCAAATCTTGCCAGTGGGAGAGGAGCTGCCAGCTCAAGGCTTCCAACTGCTGATAGGGGATTTCTCGTGCCAGAAAGTGACGAACCGCCCGAGCCAGCGGGACGGCGTGTTGGGTTAAGTTCTGGTGGTAGATCACCGGAACCTCCTTCTCCTCGGGTGGGCCATGCCCCGGGAAACGGGGCAGGGCCAGAGTATAGAAAGGGGCGCCGGTGACCCGGGCAAAGACGCGGAGGAATGTGATCCGGCTCGCGTTATTTCTCCGCCAGCAACACCACCTTCTTCAGGATGATGGGGCTGGTGGGTACGTCGTTGGCGCGCAGAATGGAGCTGTAACCCGTCTGCACCTGGGCCAGCTTGTCCAGTACATCCATACCCTGCACGACCTGGCCGAATACGGTATAACCGGCGCTGGCATTGGCGTTGAGGTTATTGTTGTCGGTCAGGTTGAAGTAGAACTGGCGGGTGGCGCTGTCCACGGCCTGGGTACGGGCCATGGCGATGCTGCCGCGTTTGTTGGGCAGGCCGCCCTTGGATTCGTTGACCACGGGATCGAAGGTCGGCAGTTGCTGGAACTGCTGGTTGTAGCCGCCCCCCTGCACCACGAAATCCTGGATCACCCGGTGGAACAGGCTGCCGTCATAACTGCCGTCCGCTACGTAGCGCAGGAAGTTCTTCACCGTCTGCGGCGCCTGTTTGGATGCCAACTCCACCACTATATTGCCGTGGTTGGTCTCCATCCTGACCTTGGGGCCGGCAAACGCCAGCGGGGCGATCAGCATGGCCAGTAACCAGAGTTTCTTCATTGTTTAGCTCTCCTTTCTCAGCTCGGCTGACCCTTGAGGTAACCACGCAGAGCGTCATCCGTCATGATCTGTTGCAGCAGGCTGCCCAATTGCTGGTTCAGGATGGATTCCAGTTCGGCCATGCTCGGCTCCCCCGGACCTTCCTTGCTGGAAGACATGTTGAACTGCTTGGTCAGCTTGCTGCCCTGGAAGTCGGCAATCACCTGCAGGCTGACGTGGGACTTGGTGACATAGGTGAAGGTTTTCTCTTCCACCGTGACGGCGGCGCTGGAGATGGCCAGGGTCAGGTTGGTGGTACCGCTGTTGCCAACGATCAGTCCCTGACTGCGCAGCCCTTCGGCCAGTTTCTCGGCCAGCAGGTTGTTGAGCGGCTGTTCGCTGTTGACCAGCACGGCTGCCTTCTCTTTCTTCTTGATGGAGAAGACGTAGGCGGCTTCACGCTTGTCGACCCCTTCCAGGGTGATGCGGTTGCCAGAGTAGTACTGCTGGTTGGAGGGGATGACCTGCGGGTTCAGCAGCGCGGTTTCCGGCCAGTGAGTGGCACAACCACCCAGCATCAGGGCGGCCAGCAGCAAGATTGACTTTTTCATCATGGGTTTCCTTTAACCTTATCTTTAGCGTTTGATGGCTTTCAAAATAACGAATTTGCTGTTCGACGCAACGACTTGTGCGTTGGCAAACAGGCGCTTGAGTTTGTTGTGATAATCCAGATGACGGTTGCCTACTATCCAGAGTTCGCCCCCCTGGGGCAACACCCGGTGGGCATCGGTGAACATCTGCCAGGCAATATGATCGGTAATAGCCTGCAGCTGGTGGAAGGGGGGATTGCAGAGGATCCTGTTCGCCGAACCGACAGCCACACCGTCGAGACAGTTATTGACCATGAAGCGGGCCCGCGGCAGGCCGTCTGGCAGATTGTGCTCGACGTTCAGCTGCGCCGAGGCCACTGCCATATAGGACTCGTCGATGAAGGTCACTTCCACCTCGGGATCCTTCGCCAGCAGAGCCAGCCCCAGCACACCGTTGCCGCAACCGAGATCGATCACCTTGCGCGCACTGTGGACAGGCAAATTGTCCAGCATGAAGCGGGCACCTATATCCAGGCTGGTGCGCGAAAACACGTTGGCATGGTTGTGGATGAGCATGCCGGTGCCCTCCAGCGGCCAGACCGTCGGATAGGGGTTGGCCAGTTCCGGGTATATCGCTTGCGGCTCACAATGGATCAGGCGCGCCTTCTTCCAGGCCAGCGAGGTGCGGGTTGGCCCCAGGTATTTTTCAAACAGTGCCAGGGTCGAGCTGTGAATGTCCTTGGCCTTGCCGGCGGCAATGACGCGAGTAGCCGGTGTGACCACCGCACGCAATGCCAGCAGTTGCTGCTCCAGCAGCGCCTGATACTTGGATACCTTGATCACTACCAGTGCCGGGGCAGGGGGCAGCGGCGCCAGCGCATCCTGCAATCTGATGGCGTGAGGATCCAGTTCGTTCTCTGCGAGGTTGGCAAGGGTCGCCCGCTCGCTGATATAGGAGTCGCTGACACAGACAGGGGCGTGAGGATGCAGAAACGCCGCCAGTGCGCCGAAGCCGTCATTCATGATGATGACGGGGCCGGCTTGTTCGAGTGGCGTCTCAGCCAGGGTATTGATCAGATACTCGTCTGCCGCATCCCAGGCTTGCAACGGATCCTGGCTCTGGCGTGGGTAGCGATACAGGGTCAGATGACAATGAGCCGTGTCGAGAAGGGTTTGCATAAGCGAGAGTCCAACGTGATTCATAAAACAGGCGCCGACGGGGCGCAAAGTGGCGCTATTCTAGCGGGGGCGGAGAATTTCACCAGTCCGGCAGCTGTGTGGGCGGGGCAAATTTGCGGCCATTTTCCCACGCGGGGCAATTTCGTCATACCGCCAACTCTGGCTACAATGGCCGGACATCTATTTTGGGAGTGATGCTCGTGACCATGCAACAACAGATAGAGGCCAAGCTGGCCGCTGCCTTGTCCCCCACTCATCTTGAGGTCGTCAACGAAAGCTATATGCACAGGGTGGCACCGGGTTCCGAGAGCCACTTCAAGGTGGTGGTGGTGAGCCCGCATTTCGAAGGTCACCGGTTGCTGGCCCGTCATCGTCAGGTCAATGCCGTGTTGGCCGACGAGCTGGCTGGCGCCATTCATGCACTGGCGTTGCATACCTATACGGAGCAGGAGTGGTTGCAACGGGAACAGGCACCAAAGACGCCGAGCTGTGTCAGCAAAAATGGGCTGACCTAACATTATTGACTAATCAGTTACTTAATCCGCGACCAGTTAACAATTAACAAACGTTTTTTGGGCTGCGTCTTGTGTCCGGAAGCAGGGCGCTATTCCCCTGCCCAGACATCAAAATTTCTAATCCATTTTTGAACATAAAAACTATTACCCATTTTGGGGTATTAATGGCTAACTCAACGCAGAGCCTGAGGTTTAGCGAAAAAAACGGCGCGATTAAATTTCGATGATTTTGTGATAGAGCGGGGATTTTCCCCATTTTGCATAGAAGCTGACTTGCCATAAGTGCTAAACTCAAGCGCTTTTGAATGACCCTGTATGTTGCTGATTTGTTTGTCGCTTCGACATTATCCTGCAACATGAACGGGCTCATTCAACAACTCGTCGTGATGTATTTCTCGGCGCTAACCAACCTGTCTTCCCTTAACGGTAGTGCAAGTGAGTATGATTACAATTAAAAGAGGACTGGACATCCCCGTGCTGGGTGCTCCGGAGCAAGTAATCTACGATGGCCCGGCCATCACCCGTGTTGCTACACTCGGCGAAGAGTTCGTGGGGATGCGTCCTACTATGCTTGTCAAAGTAGGTGATCGCGTCATTAAAGGTCAGGAGCTCTTCGAAGATAAGAAGAACCCTGGCGTTAAATTCACGGCCCCTGCCACCGGTGTGGTTTCAGAGATCAACCGGGGTGCCAAGCGCATTCTGCAATCCGTTGTCATCGATATCGATGGGTCCGACGAGCAGGTGACCTTTGAACACTTTGCGTCTGCCGAGCTGGCACAGCTCGCGCGCAGCAAGGTGCAGGAGATCCTGGTCGCATCAGGCCAATGGACTGCGTTGCGTACTCGCCCGTTCAGCAAGGTGCCGGCCGTGGAGTCTTCTCCCCGTGCCATTTTCGTCACCGCCATGGACACCAACCCGCTGGCTGCCAATGCCGAGCTCATCATCAAGGAACAGTCACAGGCTTTCCTCGATGGTCTGGCCGTATTGACGCGCCTGACCGATGGCGCCGTCTACGTCTGTAAAGGCGAGGCCAGCCTGCCGCACGCTTCTCTGGCGCAAGTCAAAGAAGAAGTGTTCGTCGGTCCGCATCCTGCCGGTCTGCCTGGCACCCATATCCATTTCCTGGATCCGGTCAGCGCCAAGAAGGTGCAGTGGCATATCAACTATCAGGATGTCATCGCGTACGGCAAGTTGTTCACCACTGGCCAGATCTTCACCGACAAGGTGCTCGCCCTGGCTGGCCCGAACGTACTCAAGCCACGCCTGCTGCGTACCCGTCTGGGTGCCTGCATCAGCCAGTTGACCAACAACGAGCTGCGCGCGGGTGAAAACCGCGTCATTTCCGGTTCCCTGCTCAGTGGTGCCAAGGCCGAAGGAGTCCATGACTACCTGGGTCGTTACCACAATCAGGTGAGCGTGCTGAGTGAAGGTCGTGAGAAAGAGTTTCTGGGATGGGTCAAACCCAGTGCCAGCAAATTCTCCATCACCCGTACGACGCTCTCTCATCTGATGAAGGGCAAGCTCATCAACTTCACTACCACCACCAACGGTAGTGATCGCTCCATGGTGCCTATCGGCAACTATGAGCGTGTGATGCCGCTCGACATCCTGCCGACCCTGCTGCTGCGGGATCTGGTCTCCGGCGATGCCGACAGTGCGCAAGCGCTCGGTTGCCTTGAGCTGGATGAGGAAGATTTGGCGCTCTGTACCTTCGTCTGCCCCGGCAAGACAGAGTACGGCCCGATCTTGCGTGAGTGCCTGACCAAGATAGAACTGGAAGGTTAAGCGATGAGTTTCAAGCAACTTCTTGAAAATATGGAACATCACTTCGAGCCGGGTGGCAAGTACGCCAAGTACTATGCCCTGTTCGAAGCGGCGTACACCCTGTTTTATACCCCCGGGTCCGTGACCCGCAACGCTGCCCACGTCCGTGATGCGATCGATCTGAAGCGCATGATGATCATGGTGTGGCTGGCCGTGTTCCCGGCCATGTTCTGGGGCATGTTCAACGTCGGCAACCAGTCCATCGCCGCCATCGCCCATCTGGGCAGCGCGGCCGGTGCCGATACCTGGCAATACACCATAGCGACTCTGCTGGGAGCCTCACTGGATCCAGCGGTTGCCGGTATCGGCAGCAAGATGCTGATCGGTGCGGCTCACTTCCTGCCCATCTACCTGACCGTGTTCCTGGTCGGTGGTTTCTGGGAAGTGCTGTTCGCCATGGTGCGCAAGCACGAGATCAACGAAGGCTTCTTCGTGACCTCCATCCTGTTCGCCCTGATAGTGCCGCCAGAGCTGCCCTTGTGGCAAGCCGCTCTGGGCATCACCTTCGGTGTGGTGATGGCCAAAGAGGTGTTCGGTGGTACCGGCAAGAACTTCCTGAACCCGGCCCTGGCGGGTCGTGCGTTCCTGTTCTTCGCCTACCCGGGCCAGATCTCCGGTGATGCCGTCTGGGTTGCCGTTGATGGCTATTCGGGCGCGACTGCGCTGAGCCAATGGGCCCAGGGCGGTCAGATGGCGCTGATCAACGGTACAACCGGCCAGGCCATCAGCTGGATGGACGCTTTCCTTGGCAACCTGCCGGGTTCCATCGGTGAAGTCTCTACCCTGATGATCCTCATCGGTGCTGCCATGATCGTCTACATGCGGATCGCCTCCTGGCGCATCATCGCAGGCGTGATGATCGGTATGGTCGCCACCTCCCTGCTGTTCAACGTCATAGGTTCCGATACCAACCCCATGTTCAGCATGCCGTGGCACTGGCATCTGGTGCTGGGCGGCTTTGCCTTCGGTATGGCATTCATGGCGACCGATCCGGTCTCCGCCGCCTTTACCAACAAGGGCAAGTGGTGGTATGGCGCCCTGATCGGCGTCATGGTAGTGCTGATCCGGGTGGTGAACCCAGCGTTCCCGGAAGGCATGATGTTGGCCATTCTGTTTGCCAACCTGTTTGCCCCCTTGTTTGACCATTTCGTGGCGCAGGCGAACATCAAGCGGAGGATCGCTCGTGGCGTTTAATAAAGACTCTACCGTCGGCACCCTTACCGTCGTGGCTGGTCTGTGTCTGGTATGTTCCATCGTGGTCTCAGTGGCTGCTGTGGGGCTGCGTCCGGCTCAGCTGGAAAACAAGGCGCTGGACAAGCAAAGCAATATCCTGTCCGTTGCCGGTGTCGATATCAGCAGTGTGGCCAAGCGTGACCTGGCCCAACTGTACGGTGACAAGATTGAAGCGCGTCTGGTTGACCTGACTACCGGTGAATTCGTTGACGGCGATGCCGACAACTTCGACACCAAGCTGGCAGCGAAAGACCCGGCAAAAAGCATTCGTCTGGCACCTGCCGATGACAAGGCTGGTTTGCGTCAAATCTCCAGGCTGATCCCTGTGTTCTTCGCCAAGGATGCGCAAGGCAAGGTCGACAACATCATTCTGCCAATTTATGGCCAGGGTCTGTGGTCCACCATGTATGCCTTCGTTGCCGTGGCGGCAGATGGCGAGACCATCAAGGGCATCACCTACTATGACCATGGTGAAACCCCGGGTCTGGGCGGCGAGATTGGAAACCCGGTCTGGCAAGGTCTGTTCAAGGACAAGAAGTTGTTCGATCAGGACGGCATGCCAGCCTTGCGAGTCATCAAGGGCCACGCCCCTGAAGGTTCCAAGCATGAGATCGATGGCCTGTCTGGCGCGACTCTGACCGGTAACGGTGTACAGCACACGTTCGACTTCTGGATGGGACCCAAGGGCTTTGGTCCTTTCCTGGCCAAGATTCGTGCAGGAGAAATCAACAATGGCTGACAAGAGCGAAATGAAGAAGTTGCTGTTGACGCCTGTGCTCGGCAACAACCCCATCGCCTTGCAGGTGCTGGGTGTCTGTTCCGCGCTGGCCGTTACCAGCCAGATGAAGACGGCATTCGTGATGACGCTGGCCGTTACCGCGGTCACTGCCTTCTCCAACCTGTTCATCTCCCTGATCCGCAACCAGATCCCGAACAGTGTGCGGATCATCGCCCAGATGGCGATCATAGCGTCACTGGTTATCGTGGTTGACCAGGTGCTCAAGGCTTATGCCTATGAGATCTCCAAGCAACTGTCGGTATTCGTGGGCCTCATCATCACCAACTGTATCGTGATGGGTCGTGCCGAAGCCTATGCCATGAAGAGCGCCCCGTTGCCCTCCTTCCTGGATGGTATCGGTAACGGTCTGGGTTATGGCGCTGTGCTGCTGACCGTGGCCACAGTGCGTGAGATCCTGGGCTCCGGCACCTGGTTCGGTATCGAGCTGCTGCCGCTGGTGAACAATGGTGGCTGGTATGTGCCTAACGGTCTGCTGCTGCTGCCGCCGAGTGCGTTCTTCATCATTGGTCTGATCATTTGGGGCGTTCGCACCAAGGATCCCAAGCAGGTGGAGGCGAAGGATTAAGGTATGGAACACTATCTGAGTCTGTTGATTCGTTCGATTTTCATCGAAAACCTGGCCCTCTCTTTCTTCCTGGGGATGTGTACCTTCCTGGCAGTGTCCAAGAAGGTCAAGACCGCCATGGGTCTGGGGATTGCCGTTATCGTGGTTCAGACCGTTGCCGTTCCGGCCAACAACCTGATCTACAACTACGTCCTCAAGGATGGTGCTCTGGTCTCCGGCCTGGATCTCAGCTTCCTGAGCTTCATCACCTTTATCGGTGTGATTGCAGCCCTGGTGCAGATCCTGGAGATGGCGCTGGACAAGTACTTCCCTGCGCTCTACAACGCGCTCGGTATCTTCCTGCCGCTCATTACCGTGAACTGCGCCATCTTCGGTGGCGTCTCCTTCATGGTGCAGCGTGACTACAACTTTGTGGAGTCTGTGGTCTATGGCGTGGGGTCGGGTGCTGGCTGGATGCTTGCCATCGTGGCGATGGCGGGGATCCGCGAGAAGATGAAGTACTCCGACGTGCCGCAAGGTCTGCGTGGACTGGGCATCACCTTCATCACCGCGGGACTCATGGCGCTGGGCTTTATGTCCTTCTCTGGTATTTCCCTGTAATCGGAAAAGGAATAATAGATGGAAATTATTCTGGGTGTGGTCATGTTCACCGTGATCCTGCTGGCTTTGGTGGCAGTTATTCTGTTCGCCAAGTCCAAGCTGGTGACCGCAGGTGACGTGACAATCAGCATCAACGGCGACCCGGCCAAGGCTGTCACCAGCCCGGCGGGTGGCAAGCTGCTCGGCGTGCTGGCCGGCAGCGGCATCTTCGTCTCCTCCGCCTGTGGCGGCGGTGGCTCCTGTGGTCAGTGCAAGGTGCGGGTGAAAGCTGGCGGCGGTGATATTCTGCCGACCGAGCTGGATCACATCAGCAAGGGTGAAGCCCGTCATGGGGAGCGTCTGGCCTGTCAGGTCACAGTGCGTTCCGACATGGATATCGAGCTGCCTGAAGAGATCTTCGGGGTGAAGAAGTGGGACTGTACTGTTATCTCCAACGATAACAAGGCCACCTTCATCAAGGAGCTCAAGCTGCAGATCCCCGATGGCGAGAGCGTGCCGTTCCGCGCCGGTGGTTATATCCAGATCGAAGCCCCTGCTCACCACGTGCAGTACAAGAACTTCGATATTCCCGAGGAGTATCGCGGGGATTGGGATCGCTTCAAGATCTTCGAACTGGAGTCCAAGGTCAACGAGCCGATCATTCGTGCTTATTCCATGGCCAACTATCCGGAAGAGTTCGGCATCATAATGCTGAACGTGCGGATCGCGACCCCGCCGCCCAGCAACTGGACTGCGCCTCCCGGCCAGATGTCCTCCTATATCTTCAGCCTCAAGGCTGGCGACAAGGTGACCATCTCGGGTCCGTTCGGTGAGTTCTTCGCCAAAGATACCAATGCCGAAATGGTGTTCGTCGGTGGTGGTGCGGGTATGGCGCCGATGCGCTCCCATATCTTCGACCAGCTGCGTCGCCTGAAGACCCATCGCAAGATGAGCTTCTGGTACGGTGCCCGTTCCAAGCGCGAGATGTTCTATGTCGAAGATTTCGACATGCTGGCGGCCGAGAATGACAACTTCCAGTGGCACGTCGCCCTGTCTGATCCGCAACCGGAAGACAACTGGGATGGCTACACCGGCTTCATCCACAACGTCTTGTTCGAGAACTATCTCAAGAACCACGAGGCGCCGGAAGATTGCGAGTTCTACATGTGTGGACCTCCCGTCATGAATGCTGCCGTCATCAACATGCTGAAGAACCTCGGTGTTGAAGACGAAAACATCCTGCTGGATGACTTTGGTGGTTAATAAATGCACAGCGTTGTAAAGACCTGGCTAGCCTTAGGGCTAGCCTTTTTCTTGACTGGGTGCGGTCAGGAAACGGTCCAATCCAAGCCGGAGATCCACATCACCGGCAGCACCATGGGTACCTACTATTCCATCAAGGTCGCGGATGAGATCATCCAGGATCCGGCCAAGTTTCAGGCTGAAGTAGACATTCTGCTGGAGCGGGTCAACGACCAGATGTCGACGTACCGCCCCGATTCCGAGTTGTCGCGCTTCAACCAGCACAGAAGCTCGACCCCTGTGGTGGTCTCTCGCGATACCGCCCGGGTGGTAACTGAATCCCTGCATCTGGGCCGTGAGAGCCGTGGGGCGCTTGACGTTACCGTCGGCCCTCTGGTCAATCTGTGGGGCTTCGGGCCGGATGCGCGTCCGACCAGGATCCCCTCCGAGGAGCTGATCACCCAGACCCGTCAGAAGACTGGTCTGGGCAATTTGCATGTGATCACCTCCGCCGATGCAGATACGTTGCAAAAAGATATTCCGGACCTCTACGTGGATCTCTCTGCCATTGCCAAGGGCTTCGGGGTGGACAAGGTGGCCGAGTATTTGGAGTCCATGGGGTCTCGCAATTATCTGGTGGAGATCGGCGGCGAGCTGCGGATCAATGGCGTCAACGGCAAGGGGCACCCCTGGCGCGTGGCCATCGAGAAGCCGACCGCCAATGCCGGCTCGGTGCAGGAAGTGATAGTGCCGGGGGACAACGGGGTTGCCACTTCAGGCGAGTACCGCAATTACTACGAAATGGATGGCCAGCGTTTCTCCCACACTATCGATCCCATGACGGGCAAACCCATCCAGCATCGCATGGTGTCGGTGACCGTCATTCACCCTTCCTGCATGACCGCAGACGGGTTGGCGACCGTGTTCATGGTGCTCGGGCCCGAGAAGAGCCTGGCGTATGCCAAGGAGCGCGGACTGGCGATCTTCGTGATCACCAAGACGGCCGATGGGTTTGACGAAGCCTATTCAGATGCGTTCAAACAGTACCTGGTTAGAAAGTAAGGGGCACTAGCATGCAGATTTTTCTGATCACCTTCGGGGTATTTCTGGTCGTTGTAGTGGCCATGGCCATAGGTTACATCTTCCAGAAGAAGACCATTTCCGGCTCCTGTGGTGGACTGGGCACTATAGGTATCGAAAAAGAGTGCGATTGCCCGGAACCCTGTGACAACCGCAAGAAGAAGATGGCCAAGGAAGAGGCCCGTCGCAAGATGCTGACCGATAACCGGATCATCTGAGCGGGCCTGGGTTTTCGAGTTGCACTCGGGCCAAGGCTGAATGACAGGCGGGCTGACCTTGGGGTCAGCCCGCTTTTTCTTTGGTGGAAGGGTGATTCAGTAGTCGTATTGATGACAGGCTTTCTTTTTGAACTCGACCTTCCAGCGCGCCAGTTCCTCCCGTGTTCCCAGCTCATCCCCTTGCTTGATGGCCTTCTCCAGTGTCTCGATGCGATCATGCAGCCAGCTGCATTCGGCGGTCGGGTGGTCCTTGGTACTGCCAAACAGCGGCAGCAGGCAGAGTCCCAGTCCTACTCCCAGCCAGAGTGCTCTCATGCCCTTCCTCCTTGTCAGTTGTTGTGAGTGGTGCCTTAAGAGTTTATGCCTGTTCGTTGTTTCATGCCGATGGCAGAAACGGGTGCGCTGGGTTAGCATGGGTGAGTTAACTGTTTATTCGTACAGTGGTATGCGCAAAATCATTCACATCGACATGGACTGCTTTTATGCGGCGGTAGAGATGCGGGACAACCCGGCTCTGCGGGACGTACCCTTGGCGATAGGGGGCTCCTCCGATCGGCGGGGGGTCATCTCGACCTGCAACTATGTGGCGCGCCGTTTCGGGGTGCGCTCCGCCATGCCGAGTGGCCTGGCCAAGAAGCTCTGCCCGCCGCTTGTACTCATTCCGGGACGAATGGCGGTCTACAAGGAGACCTCCCGTCAGCTGCGCGCCATCTTCCTGCGTTACACCGAGCTGGTGGAGCCGCTTTCGCTGGACGAAGCCTACCTCGATGTCACCGACAGTAACTGCTGTGGTGGCAGTGCCACCCTGATGGCGGCCGAGATCCGCCATGCCATAGTGACCGAACTGGGGTTGACCGCTTCGGCCGGGGTCGCACCGAACAAATTTCTGGCCAAACTCGCGTCGGAGCAGCGCAAACCCGACGGCCTGTTCGTGATCCGGCCAGAGGAGGTGGATGAGTTCGTGCGCCAGTTGCCTTTGGCCAAGTTGCCGGGGATTGGGCGCAAGACGGCCGATCGGCTGGAGTCCCAGGGACTCTATTCGTGTGAGGATGCGAGAGTGCTCAGCAGTGATGAGCTGATCGCCCGGTTTGGCAAGTTGGGGGAGATGCTGACGGGCCGGATCTGGGGCCGTGATGATCAGCCGGTGCAGGCGCAGCGGATCCGTAAAACCATTGGCGTGGAAACAACGCTGGCCAGCGATGTGCTGGATGAGGCCGCCTGCTGGCAGGTACTGAGCCAGCTTATTCCCGAGCTGGAGCGTCGTTTTGCCGCTGGCTATGCCAGGGAGCAGTTAATGGGGCAGGGGATCAAGCTCAAGTTCGCCGATTTTCAGCAGACCACTGTCTATCGCCGTGGCGGCTATCAGCCCGAGCTGTTTCACGATCTGCTCCATGAAGGGCTGCTTCGGGCGCAGGGCAAGCCCATTCGACTGCTAGGACTGGTGGTGGGCCTGCCTCGTGACGGGGAAGTTAACCAGCTGAGCCTGGATTTTGCTTGATTAGGTTAAGTTTTTGTATCCAAAACCGATACACTGATCACATCTGTATGAGCTAGGAATGGTGGCATGAGTTCTCTTTCTGTTCAGGGGCGGATCACCCTGATCGCCGGTTGTTGTTTATTGGCCAGTGCTGGTGCCCTGGTTGCCTCTTCTCTTTATAGCGCCGCCCGGATGCAGGATCAGGTGCTGACCTCCACCACTGAGGAGGCGCAACGCTCGGCCGAAAACTGGATGAAGGCGATGGGATCCGAGCAGGCGGCCAAGGTCACCAGCTATCTGGATGAGGCCTATTTTCGTACCACTCTGCTGGCTCAGAGCATATTGTTCCAGCGCAAGAATGCGGCCGACAACTTTGGCTCTTCCGAGGCGCTGCGTGGTGCCGTCAATCAGCAACTGCACGATGCGGCGGCGGCTTCCGCCAACCTGCTTGGTGTCTATGCGGTGTTCGAGCCCGATCAGCTGGATGGGGAAGACAGCAACTACCACGGTTCCAGCGAGCTGGGTGCCAATGACAAGGGGCGCTTCTCCACTTACTGGGCCCGGGTCGACGGCAAGATAGAAGCTGAGGTGCAAGACGAATCCGTGCTGGCGGACGAGAGCCCCACGGCAGCAGGTGGCGTGGAGAACGACTGGTATCGTTGCAGCATTCGCAGCAAGGCGCTCTGCCTGCTCGAGCCCTACCTCGATGATGTGGGGTCGCAGAAGGTGCTGATGACCTCGGTGACAGTGCCCCTGCTGGAGCAGGAGACCCTGCTCGGCATGGTCGGGGTCGATATCTCGCTGGCGACCCTGCAAAGTCTGGTCAAGGAGATGGATCAGGCGCTGTACGACGGACAGGGCAAGGTATTGCTGGTTAGTCACGAAGGGCGAGCCGCCGGGGTGGATGGGTTTGACGTCACCTTGGGCAGCCCGTTGGGGCAGCAATATCAGGCACTGACTGGCGATCTGAAAGGCTGGATCGGCCAGGGGCAGACAATGACACGCTGGAGCCCTGACGGGACTCTGCTGCAAACCTTCGTGCCGGTCAGCATGCGCGGCACCGAGCACAAATGGGGCATCTATATCGAGCTTCCCCGCACCGTTGTGCTGGCCTCGGCCCGCCAGCTGCAAGACGAACTCTCCAACCAGGCCAATGGCAGCGTGGTCACCCAACTGGTGATTGGCGGCGTGATTTCGGTAGTTGCCTTGCTCTGCATCTGGCTGATGGCTCGTCAGATAGTCGCCCCCATTCGCGCCGTGGTGGCTCGCCTCAAGGACATAGCCACGGGGGAGGGAGACCTGACCCAGCGGATTGACCTGCATCGCAATGACGAGATTGGCGAGTTGGCCAAGTGGTTCAACAGCTTCCTCAACAAATTGCAATCCACCATCAGTCAGGTGATCGATACCGTTGCGGGCACCCGCGCCAGTGCGGAGCAGGCGGCTCAGGTTGCCGAACGCACCAGTGCCGGCATGCAGGCCCAGTACCAGGAGGTGGATCTGGTGGCGACTGCATTCGAGGAACTCAGTGCCACTGCCTTGCAGGTGGCGGGCAACGCCAACTCGGCGGTGGCGGCGGCCAACCAGGCAGATACCTCGGCGCAGGAGGGCAAGTATGTGGTGGCCGATACCCAGGAGGCCATGCGCAAGTTGATGGCGGTGATCAGCGATGCCAAACCTGTGGTGGAGCGACTCGCCGCCAACAGCGACAACATCAACGACATACTGGTGGTGATCCAGGGGATCGCCGAGCAGACCAACCTGTTGGCGCTGAACGCCGCCATCGAGGCGGCGCGGGCCGGTGAACAGGGCCGTGGCTTCGCCGTGGTGGCCGACGAAGTGCGCAATCTGGCGGGGCGTACCCAGAATGCCATCGTCGAGATCCAGACCCTTATAGGGCAGCTTCAGTCCGGTACCGAGGCCGTGGTCAAGGCGATCATGACGGGTCACAGCCAGGCGGATGTGACGCTGACAAAAGTGGATCTGTCGGTCAGCGTGCTGGAGCAGATCATCCATGCGGTGGCGACCATTCATCAGATGAACGAGCAGATTGCCAGGGCAGCGCAGGAGCAGAGCGGGGTGGCGGACGAGATCAATCGCAACGTCAGCAACATTCGCGATGTGAGCCATACCATACGGGCCGAGGCGGCGGCCTCCGCCGAAAACGGTCGCGAGTTGTCGGCGCTGGCGGACAAACAGCAGCAGCTGGTGGGGCAGTTCAAGGTATAGGATAAGAAAAAAGGCGCCATCCAACCGGAGGCGCCAAACACATTCAGATGACAGACTGGGTTAAATCGGTCCGATTTAAGCCCCTCTTCCCGCAGAGGAAGAAACACAACACCACAATCGCAGACCACTGACTCACAAAAATCACATGTAAACCAACATGGAAGAGAAAAAGTGAGCCATATGACAACGGATTGCGAAGCGAATTATGTTTATTCACTGGTCGACCCGCAACCGACAAATTATAATGCGGCCCATTAGAAAAACTCATCGTCGGCTGGTCTCATGTCTCGTCGTTTACCCCCGCTCAATGCCCTGAAAGCATTCGAAGCCGCGGCTCGTCACTTAAGCTTCACCCGGGCAGCGGAAGAGTTGTTTGTGACCCAGGCTGCCATCAGCCACCAGATCAAGGCGTTGGAAGAGTATCTCGGCATCAAGCTGTTTCGCCGCAAGAACCGCTCCTTGCTGTTGACCGAAGAGGGGCAGGGTTACTTCCTCGATATCAAAGACATCTTCACCTCCATCTCGGAGGCGACCGACAAGCTGCTGGCCCGCAGTGCCAAGGGGGCGCTCACCGTCAGCTTGCAGCCAAGTTTTGCCATCCAGTGGCTGGTACCCAGACTGGTGAAGTTCAGCGAACGTCATCCGGACATAGACGTACGGATCAAGGCGGTGGACATGGACGAGGGATCGCTGACCGACGATGTGGACGTGGCCATCTACTACGGCCGTGGCAACTGGCCTGGACTGCGTGCCGACAAGCTGCACACCGAGTACCTGATCCCTGTCTGCTCGCCGCTGTTGCTGACCGGCCCCAAGCCACTGCGCACCCCGGATGATCTGATCCGCCACACTCTGTTGCACGATACCTCCCGCCGTGACTGGAAAGCCTGGTTTCGCCAGCTCGACATCGATGCGCCCAACGTCAATCAGGGGCCCATCTTCAGTCACTCCACCATGGTGATCCAGGCGGCGATCCACGGTCAGGGGGTGGCGCTTGGTCACAGTGTGCTTGCCCAGCCAGAAATCGAAGCGGGGCGCCTTATCTGCCCGTTCGAGCAGGTGCTGGTGAGCAAGAATGCGTTCTACCTGGTATGTCAGGAGCAGCAGTCCGATCAGGGCAAGATAGTGGCCTTCCGCGACTGGATGCTGGAGCTGGTGGAGCAGGAAGAGGCTCGTCGCAGGGCACGGCTCGCCGATGCCTGATGTGATGAGAGAGGGGGCGAGTGATGCCCCCGTTCGTATTCTGCTGGCCCATGGCGCCGGGGCCGGCATGGAACACGCCTTTCTTTGCGAGCTGTCACGCCTGCTGGCGGGGCCCGATATCGAGGTAGTGCGTTTCAACTTCCCCTACATGACCAAGCGGGCCCAGGATGGCAAGCGCAGGCCGCCGGACAGGCAGCCGGTATTGCTCGACCATTGGCGCCAGATGGCGCAGCTGTTCGCTCACCCAAGGCTGTTCCTGGCGGGCAAGTCCATGGGGGGGCGCATGGCGGCAGAGCTGTATGGCGAAGGTGGGGACGAGATGAATGCTGCAGGATTGCTCATTCTCGGGTATCCTTTCCACCCCCCGGCCAAGCCCGACCGCTGGCGGGGCGAGGTGCTCAAGCAGATCAAGACGCCGACCCTGCTGTTGCAAGGGGAGCGCGACACCTTCGGCACGCGCGCCGAACTGGCAGATTTTCCCTTCTCACCCCACGTATCGGTCCACTGGCTGACCGATGGTGACCATGGCTTCAAACCGCGAAAAGCCAGCGGCGTGAGCGAGCAGGAGAACCTGCAGCAGGCGGCTGATCATATCAGGTGCTTCATTGCGGCGACGCTGGCACAGGGCTGACGGTCGCGACGGAGAGAACGAGGAGGGTAAGAATGCAGATCCATCGACATTGGCTGGTACTGGCGGGTTTTTTTGGCCTGACGGCGACCATGCTGGGGGCTTATGGCGCCCACGGTCTGGCGACGAGCGGTATTACGGCTTCGCAGCTGGCGGCGTTCAACACCGCCGTGCATTATCAGTTTTTTCACGCATTGGCCCTGCTGGTGCTGGGTTGGTGCGGTGTGCGCAGCAAGGTAATCACCTTCGCTGGCACCGCATTTTTGCTGGGGATCCTTGGATTCTGCGGCAGTATTTACGCCATGGTGCTGCTTGGCAGCAAGGGGCTGGGGCTCATTACCCCGGCCGGTGGCCTCTGTTTTATGTTGGGATGGGCGGCTCTGATATGGGCTGGCTGTCGTCTTGGAGGAAAAAATGAATAATCTGCTGCTTTATTGCCGCCCCGGTTTTGAGAAAGAGGCGGCGGCAGAGATCACCGAGCGTGCCAGTAACATGCAGTGCTACGGTTTCGCCCGGGTCAAGGACGACAGCGGTTACGTGATATTCGAGTTGTATGACGAGGAGCAGGCCGATCTGCTGGCGCGCAAGTTGCCATTCAGGGAGCTTATCTTTATCCGTCAGATGCTGGTGGTGACCCACGAGCTGAAGGATCTGGATGTGGCTGATCGGATCTCGCCCATCATAGAAGCGACCCGTGAATACACCATCTGTGGCGATCTGCGAGTTGAAACCGCCGATACCAACGAAGCGAAAGAGCTGTCGGCCTTCTGCCGCAAGTTCACAGTGCCGCTTCGTCAGGCCCTGCGCAGCAAGGAGCTGCTGACCAAGAAAGAGACGCCGCACCGTCCGGTGTTCCACGCCTTCTTCATGGCCAACGATCACCTGTTGCTGGGGTATTCCTACTCGTTCAACAACTCCGAATTCCACATGGGCATTCCCCGTCTGCGCTGCCCGCCGGATGCACCGAGCCGATCCAGCCTCAAGCTGGAAGAGGCCTTCTATGTGTTCGTACCGCGGGAAGAGTGGGACCTGCGCCTCACCTCCGGCATGAAAGCGGTCGATCTGGGCGCCTGTCCGGGTGGCTGGACCCATCAGCTGGTGCGTCGCGGCATGATGGTGACAGCGGTGGATAACGGCACCATGGCCCAGTCCCTGATGGATACCGGTCAGGTGAAGCACCTGCGTGATGATGGCTTTGTGTGGCGCCCCAGCAAGAAGAATATCTACTGGCTGGTGTGTGACATGGTGGAGAAGCCGGCACGGGTTGTTCACATGATCGCCGACTGGTTCCGCGAGAACGACTGTCAGGAGGCCATGTTCAACCTCAAGCTGCCGATGAAGAAGCGTTACGCCGAAGCGGTACACAACATAGAGGTGTTGCGCGGCCTGCTCAAGGAGGTAGACAACGCCTTCGTCATTCAGGCCAAGCAGCTCTATCACGATCGCGAAGAGATCACGGTACACGTCTACAACAAGTACTGGGTCTCCAAGCTGGAAGCCAAGGAGTGACATCCTGTCCCTTGCCGTGAGCAGAAAAAAGACCGATGGCAGCGATGCCATCGGTCTTTTGCTATCTGCGCCATGCAGCCAGTGTTAGAAGCGGTAGTCGAGACGCAGGGATGACTCGTCATCCGTCACTTTGAGCTCTATCTGCAGGGGGATGCTCTTGTCGATCGGATTGAACTGCAACTTGACCCCATCCCCTCTGAGTTTGATGGCCGTATTCATGCCAGCAGCCTTGAACTTGATCCTGGGTTTGTGGTGCTCGAAGGAGAGGCTCACGCTCTTCTCCGCCGTCAAATTCAGCTTCTGGTATGTGGTAACCTGCTGGTTGCCATCGCTGTCCGTCATGATGTCTACCCCGAAGGAGAGCGGTTTGGGTGCCTTGAGCAGATCATTGGTATCCAGACTGGAACGCCATACCTGACTGGCGGGCTGCGACTGGGCTGCCGGAAGCTGTTTCCAAGCATTTTCGACCGGTCTGTCTACTGCCATGACGCTGCTGCTGACAAGCAACAGGGGAAAAATAGCGCGCATAATGGATCTCCTTATCCCTTATGCATTGAACATAGTAGTCAATTGACTAGGCGGGTAGCGCGCCGCGAGATAAAACAAGGGGAGCCTGAGCTCCCCTTTTGAATCAACGAATTAAGATGAATTACAAACGGTCTATGATGGATTGGGTGAACTCGCTGGTAGAGGCGGTCCCCCCGAGATCCCGGGTCACGCGATCACCGGATTCGATGGTGGCGCGCACTGCCTCACGGATGCGCTCAGCCTTGTCCTGCATGCCCAGGTATTCCAGCATCTGGATGGAGGCGAGGATCACCGAGGTCGGGTTGGCGATGTTCTTGCCTGCGATATCCGGCGCCGAGCCATGGACCGCTTCGAAGATGGCGGCGCCATCGCCGATGTTGGCACCAGGTGCCATACCCAGACCGCCCACCAGACCGGCGCACAGATCCGAGAGGATGTCGCCAAACAGGTTGGTGGTGACCATGACATCGAACCGCTCCGGGTACATCACCAGGTTCATGCAGGCGGCATCGACAATCATCTCTTCGCTCTGGATATCCGGGTAGCGAGCGGCGACATCGCGGGCCACTTCCAGAAACAGGCCAGAGGTGGACTTGAGAATGTTGGCCTTGTGGATGATGGTCACTTTCTTGCGTCCTTCCTGGCGGGCCAGTTCGAAGGCAAACTTGACGATGCGTTCTGCCCCGTCGCGGGTAACTATGCTCATCGCCTCGGCGCTATTGTTGTCATCGCTGCGCTTCTGGCCGGCGCCCGAGTACATCCCTTCGGTGTTCTCGCGCACTGTGATGATATCGATGTTGTCGTAACGACTCTTGGTGCCCTTGAAGGAGATGACGGGGCGTACGTTGGCGTAGAGGTTGAATTTCTTGCGCAGGGAGACGTTGATGGAGGTGAAGCCGCCGCCGACCGGGGTGGTGAGCGGGCCTTTCAGGCTGACCTTGTTCTTCTCGATCAGATCCAGGGTTGCCTGGGGCAGCAGCTCGCCGTGCTTCTCCAGCGCGACCAGACCGGCATCCGCATACTCGTATTCGAAGTCACAACCGGCGTGGGTCAGGATCTGGATGGCGGATTCGATGATGCTGGGGCCAATGCCGTCGCCCGGGATAACGGTAATCTTTCTTTTTGACATGAGAGGTATCCACTTCTAGGGAACAGAGGGGGAGGATTCGGCCGTTTTATACCATTTATACAACTAACCCTCCATGTTTCTTTACATTCTATCTGTTTTTGTCAACAGCAAGGGTGAGTCCCGTCATGATTGGCAGGATTGCTGGTCAATGGGGCAAGCCGGTGTCATGCCTCGCTCTCGGGTGCTGGGGGATAGCGTATTTCCCGCAAGTTGAAACCCAGGGGAATATCACGCTGCAGCCGGACCAGACGCTGGGCCAGCAGGGCATCGTCCTGATACTGGCGAAGCTTGAGCAAGGGCTTGCTGGCCTCCTCCTGTTGACAGGCCGCGAGCAGCGCCGACAGGCTGCCATATTGCTGCAGCAATTGGGTCGCCGTCTTGGGGCCTATGCCGGGTACCCCCTTGATATTGGATCCGCCGATGCCGGTCAGGGCCCAGAAATCCACCAGCTGGGCCGGGTCCACGCCATATTGTTGCTCGACGAAGGCGGCATCCAACCAGCGTTTGTTGAAATAGTCCCTGATCTGGATCTGCGGGCAGATGAGCTGACAGAACCCCTTGTCGGTAGAGATGATGGTGGCCCTTGCCCCGTGCTTGGCGATGCCGCTGGCCATGGTGGCGATGAGATCGTCCGCCTCATCGGTCTGGGAGAGCAAAGCGTCTACGCCACACTCCCAGAATGCATCCTGCAGCGTGTTCAGACCTTCACGCAGCTCCACCGGCATGGGGGTTCGTCCCTCCTTGTAGGCCGGGTAGACCTCTTTGCGCCAGCTGTGTATCTCGCCGTCGAATACCGCTATGACGTGGGTCGGCTCGCTGCCCGTCAGCAGCTTGCGGCAGGTATTGATGAGATTGGTACGGGTGGCGATGAGCGCCTGGGCCGGGGTCAGCGCCTGCTGGGCTTGCACCGCGTGCAGACGGCGGATGAGGTTGAGGGCATCGATGATAAGCAGGTGTGGCATAGGGGGCTCTTGGCAGTCAGGACGCGCCATTGTAACAACTGGCAGCCTTGATGACAGTGTTCAGGTGGTGCCAGAGCGTCAGATGCTCATACAGATGGCAAAAGGAAGGGGCGCTGCTGCGCCCCTTGTGCCATGTTGTCGCTGGTCACCGGCGACTAACAGCCTTTAACGAACTATCTCGTAACAGGGGACGTATTGGGTGCCAGGCAGCTTCATGCGCTGTTGTTTGACGAAGCTCTCCAGCAGCTTGTCCATCAGGTGCATCAGCTCCTTGTCGCCGTGCAGCTTGAAGGGGCCCTTCTTCTCGATGGCGCGGATGCCCCCTTCCTTCACGTTACCGGCGACGATGCCGGAAAAGGCGCGGCGCAGGTTGGCTGCCAGCAATTGGGGCGGCTGGTTGCGATGCAGATCCAGGCTGGCCATGCTGGCATGATCCGGCTCGAACGGCAGCTGGAACTCGGGCTCAATCTTGAGGGACCAGTTGAAGGAGTAGGCATCGCCGACCGATTTGCGATATTCGCGAATTTTCGGCATCGCTTCCTTCATCACCCGGGCCACTTCCGGCGCATCGCCGATGATGATCCGGTAGAGGCTGGTAGCGGGTTCGCCCAGGGTGGCCTTGACGAAGTCATCGATGGCACGGAAGTAATCGGCGCTCTCTTTCGGACCGGTCAGGATAATCGGCATGGGTTGGCGCTCGTTGGCCGGATGCATCATGATGCCGAGCAGATAGAGCAGCTCTTCGGCCGTGCCGACCCCGCCCGGGAATATGATGATGCCGTGGCCCAGACGCACGAAAGCCTCCAGCCGTTTCTCGATATCCGGCAGTATCACCAGCTCGTTGACGATGGGGTTGGGCGGCTCGGCGGCAATGATCGAAGGTTCGGTCAGACCTATGTAGCGGCCATTGCGTACCCGCTGCTTGGCGTGGCCGACGGCGCCCCCCTTCATGGGCCCCTCCATGGCACCCGGACCGCAACCGGTGCAGATGTTGAGCTCGCGCAATCCCAGCTCGCTGCCGACCTCGCGGGTGTACTGGTATTCAGTGGGGTTGATGGAGTGGCCGCCCCAGCAGACCACCAGATTGGGATCCGCCCCCGGCAGGATCGCCTTGGCGTTGCGCAGTATGGCGAACACCACGTTGGTGATATGGGTGGAGCTGGTCAGGTTGACCAGTCGGTTCGACTCCAGCTGGGTCGACACATAGAGGATGTCGCGCAGCACGGAGAAGAGGTGCTCCTGAATGCCACGGATGATCTCGCCATCCACAAAGGCATGCTCGGGGGCATTGAACAGTT
Organism: Aeromonas sp. 2HA2; assembly: GCF_029237345.1. Classification (NCBI taxonomy): domain Bacteria; kingdom Pseudomonadati; phylum Pseudomonadota; class Gammaproteobacteria; order Aeromonadales; family Aeromonadaceae; genus Aeromonas; species Aeromonas sp. 2HA2. The sequence goes on from NZ_JAACGB010000002.1 coordinate 426,654, forward strand.
CGAGTTTGACCCCGCGCTCGCGCCGGATCACATGGATATCAAAGGATTTGAAACGCTCCAGTATCTCTTTGGAGCTGTCGGTATGGCTACCTGAGTTGAGCACCGCCAGCGAGCAGTTGCGAAACAGTTGATAGATATCGCTGGAAGCAGTCTGTTTGAGGCGATCCACCTCGAGTTGTGACAGCAAGTCCATGCTGCCCACAGGATTGATGTGCGTAATCATAAGTTCCCCTTTCACTCGCTTGTTATCGTTGTGCTTTTCCCTGGGGAGAAAACGGGATGCCATGTGGCATCCCTTGAATTTGATAGTAGATGTAAGCGGTAGGGCAGGGGAATAGGGGAGAAGTGCGTTTGCTGCTTTTTTAGCCGCAACTCAGCCCGCATTCAGGCCAGGTTGACCTGATCCCGACCCGAGTGCTTGGAGCTGTAGAGCGCCTTGTCGGCTCGCTCGAACGCATCCGTGGTGTGATCCCCTTCCCGAAACAGGGTGGCACCGATGGAGATGGTGATCTCGACCCTGGCATCCCGAAAGCGGAACGGAATGCTCTTGATGGTTTGGCGCAGTGTCTCCAGCGGCTTCTGGTATTTGTCCGGGTTGATGTTCGGCAGCAGCACCACGAACTCCTCACCGCCAAAGCGGGCGATGAAGTCGGTATCGCGCAGGGCGCCCTGCAATGCCTTGGCCACCACCTTCAACGCCTTGTCGCCGGCCATGTGGCCATAGTTGTCATTGATGTTCTTGAAGTGATCAATGTCGATGATGGCCAGACAGAGCGGGGTGTTGTAGCGCAGCCAGCGCTTGTATTCGAGTTCGAGCCGCTCGTCCAGCGCCGCCCGGTTATGTACCTGGGTCAGGCTGTCGAGGAACAATTTGTGTTTCTGGATGGTGAGCCGCTTCTTGTACTCGGCTGTCTCCTCCTTCATCAGGCGCAGCTTGGCCTCCATGGTGGAGAGGCGGGTGAGCAGGTGGCGCTCACGGGTAGCCATGGCTTCCCTGTCCTGCAGCAGCATGTTGATGGCACCCATATGGCCCGAGATGGCATCCTTGAGCTCGCCGAAGGCGTCGTGGCTGGACAGGGTATGGTCGAGGGCTCGCAGCTCCTTGTCGATGGCCTGACGGGTATCCTGAGTGGCGCTTTGCAGGGCGCGCCCCTCGTCGAGGGACTCGGTGAAGCTGAAATGCACCGCAGAGAGGCTCTCGTTGAGGGTACTCAGGAAAGCCTGGGAGGATTTTCGCTCCTCGCGGGTGCCCTCAATGATGAGCTCTATTACCTGCAGGCAGATCTCCGCCAGCAGCGGCGGCGTGATGCCATTGAGCAACTGGCGGCGGATATCCGCCAGACTCTCGCCAACGGCGCCGGCAAAATCCAGCTCTGTGATGAGCCGCTGCAACTCGTCGGCGATATGGGCGTGAGCCCTGGCGTCAAACGGGATCGCAGGCTCAGGGGACGAGAGCTCTGTGATGGCCATGGTCTGCACGCTGGCGGCGGGCATCGGGGCTAGCAGGGGCTGGGTCGGCAGCAGCTGGATCTTGATGGCCTGCTGGTAAAACTCCAGCAGGCGGATCACTTTCTTTTGATGGTCGCCGATGCCATAGCCATCCGGGCTTGCCAGAAACTCCTTGAGGGACTTGCGGGTATCCTCCGGGAAGCCCTTGATGGATTTGAGTTGTTTGGTGCCAAGGTCGATGGCGGACTTGGTCAGGCTGATGGACTCTTCCAGCGCATTGCCATGTTGCTGCAACAGCTTTTCGATGACGGCGAGGTCGGCATCCAGCGAGGAGAGCGGCGGATTGCCGTCGAGTTTTTGCTTGAGCTTGGCGAGCTTGTTGTCCAGCTCCCTGTCATGGCCACGACAGGCCTGCATCAATTTACCGATGAACTGGATGCTGCGGGCTCGCTCTGCATCGGAAAAAGTGACTATGCCGTCTAGCTCCAGCTGCTTTTGCTGAAGGGATTCCCTGAGTCTGGCCAATTGTCCTGCTACGGCAGCGATATCATTCATTATTCAGGTCGCCCTGTTGTCATTATCGTTTTTGTGTTGGATAGCAACGGCGGTCGAACCCAGTTCCAGACCCAGTTGATTATCTATAGGGTTATTGGTTATCCGGTGCTTTCGTCCGTGAAAGTCGAAGCCAATTAACCCATTGCTTTTCATGAGAAGAATTTACTTTTACCAGTCCCTTGTCAATTGCCATCAAGCAGCATTGCCACACATCCCCATTAAAAAATGCGGCCTGTTGGCAATCGATGGCGGCAAGCTCCAGCCAGACGTTTTGCTGATATTTTTCGCTGAGCTGAATGGCTCCGGCCAGTGCCAGATAGCAGAGGTCGAACAGGCCGTGGTGATCGAGGGCGGTCGCCGCCTTGGGCAGGAAGGGGTGGCTGACGATACCGAGGCTGATGTGGCGATCCAGCGAGTGCTGGCAGGGGAAAGCGGCAAAGGCCGCGAGCAGATCCTGAGCCAGCTTGTGCAGGTCCTCCACGTGGCGCTGGGGCACCACGTAGAGCAGATGGCCTTCGCGCAAATCATAGATGCGGCCATCCTGCGGTGTCAGCCCCTTGATATAAGCGCCGAAAGCCTGCTCTATCTCTCGGCTCACCTGATAGCCGTGCTGCTCCAGGCTGTTCACCAGGAAGGGCACCCGAAACAGCAGGTAATGCAACTTGTCGTCGAATTCGCTGGTGGGCCGTTCGCTCAGATACCAGCGTTCTGATTTTTGCTGGCGTCTTGCCATCTCCCGCGGCCAGCGGCTCATCAGCCGCTGCCAGTTGGCAAGGCCGGTGCGTGGCTCGATCAAGATGGCCTCACCCAGTTGTTTGCCCTGCAGGCGTGCGACCCTGAGCTTGAGCCAGAGGGTGAAGAACAGATAGATGAACAGGGTCAGCAGCAGGCCAGTGATCACGCTCGACCAGAGGTAGCGATCCTGCTGATGCTGGCTGGTATCCAGTTGTTGCTCCAGCTCCTTGATCTGCTGTTCCCGCTCCACCTGGACATAGTTGTCGCGGATCGCCTCCTGCTCCAGATCGACCTGCTGCTGGCGAACCTGCTCGCTGCGCTGGTGGAAATTCTTGTAGCTGTCCAGCGCCTGCTTGAGGTAGCCCTTCTGCTCGTAGGCCACCGAGAGCAGACGGAAGATCTCGAACTGGCGCTGGGCGTCGCCAATCTGGTTGGCCAGCGCCAGCGCATTTTCCAGCTGAAGGATGGCGATGCCCGCCTCCTTCTGCTTGAGGTGCAGCTCACCCAGCAACAGCAGGGTGTCGATCAGCGGCTCCTTGTCGTCCCCCAGTTCGTGGGATTGACGGGCCGCCGTGAGGTAGTTGCGGGCCAGAGTCAGATTGCCGGTCTGCAGATAGGTTTTGCCTATCTCGTACTTGAGATTGGCGATGCGGGTGCGGTTATTGCCCTCGTCCAGCAGATCCAGCGCATTGAAGAAGTAGACCAGCGCCATGTTCATCTCGCCCTGATCCCGGTTGAGGCGGGCCAGCACGATCAGTGCATCGCTGAGCAGGGAGGGATTGCCGAGGGCGTGGAAGTAGTTGGCGGCCTCATTGGCATATTGCAGTGCCTTCTGTGGCTCCTGCTCCGCCTGATAGAGGTTCACTATCTGGTTCGACAGCAGGCCGAGGAAGAGGGGATCCTGCAGTCCTCTCGCCTGTTGCTGGGCATCTATGTAGTCACCAAGAGAGAGTTGGGGCTGCTGGAGGGCATGGTAGAGATCGCCGCTCACAGCGCTGACCCAGGCGCTGGCCAGCGGGTTCTTGGCCTGATCGGCCCAGCGCCGTGCCTCTGCCAGCTGGCGTTTGGCCTCGTCAAACTGGTGCGCCTCTATGCTGGCGTTGGTGCGCAGCAAGCGGCTGTATACCTGCAACTGACTCTCTTTGAGGCTGGGGGTGCTGAGCAGGGTCTCGAGTTGGCCGAGCAGAGTGGCGCTGGCGCCATGGGAGTGCTCCTGCAGATTCTGGCTGCGGATCTTCAGATAGAGGCCGTGGGCCTGCAACTCCAGCTGCTGCTCCTTGGTGGCCATGGCAATGCCTTGATCAAGCGCCTTCTGGGCCGCCTGGAACTGGCCCAGTTGCAGCAGGCATTCCCCCTTGAGCAGGTGGGCGCCCGTGGCCTGGGCTGCCGTGCCATAGCTCAGCAATGGCTCGCGATAGCCATATTCCTGGCGATTGCTGATGATTTGCTTGGGATTATTGGCTGTGCGTGTCAGGAAGGCAGAGGTGATCTGGACACATCTGGCAGGATCGGTCAGTACCAGGGTTTGGGCCTGCTGCAGATCGATAGACAATTGCTCCTTGGCCAGATCCAGATCAGGAGCCGACAGGGAGGACATCATCATTGCCAGAAAAAACAGTTGATTCATTGTATTAAGGACAGCACAGGGGTGTGGGCATGTTATCCAAGCCCCCCCCTGCACGTCCAGAGTTTACTGACAGATACGATAGCCAAGGTCCTTCTCTGTCAGCCAGGACTCCAACTTTACTGCCGGATCAGCCGCAGGTTGGCGGGTGGAAGCTCCCAGTCGCTGCGAAACGGGTTGATATCCAGCCCGCCACGGCGAGTGTAGCGGGCATACACTGTCAGCTGGCTCGGGCGGCAGAGGAGCTTGAGATCGGTAAAGATGCGCTCGATGCACTGTTCATGAAATTCGTTGTGCTGGCGAAACGAGATGAGGTAGCGCAGCAGTTTTTCCCGATCCAGCCGTGGGCCGCGATAGTGGATCACCACTGAGCCCCAGTCGGGCTGGCTGGTGACCAGGCAGTTGGATTTGAGCAGGTGACTGTGCAGCGTCTGTTCCACCTCTTCGTCGCCCGCGGCCCCTTGCAGCAGATTGGCATCGAATTCATAGCAATCAACCTCTATATCCTGCTCATCGATGCACTCACCCGGCAAGGCGGCAATGTGGTGCGGAGCCTGTGCCAGGGGGAACAGCGTCACGCTCACTTCGCTGCCGGCGCAGGCACTCAGATCCTTGACCAGCATGGCTTGTACCGCTTCCAGCGAGTCGCAACGGGTCTGGTTGAAGGAGTTGAGATAAAGCTTGAACGACTTGGACTCGATGAGGTTGGCACTCACTGCGGGCACGGACACCTCACCCACAGCCACCATGGGTTTACCCCTGGCATTGAGCCAGGAGAGCTCGTACAGAGTCCAGATGTCGCAACCCTGGAAAGGCAACTCGCCGGTCAAGCCGAGGTCGTCGCGATTGAGGCTGCGCGGCACAGGTTGCAGCAGGGCAGGGCTGTACTGACTGATGTAGGCAGATTGCTGACCCAGGCTCAGCCCTTGCAAGGCGCTGGCACCGGCGTATTTCTCTTGTTTGCTCATTGTGTTTATGGATCCGGACGTTGAATGGGCCATTGCGCCGGCAGCGTCAGGGGCGCTTGCCCCTACCTGGATATTGCAGGGGATCGCCACCGGATGGCGACGTCTCATGCTTCACCTTGTCTGCTCGTGGGTTTGATGGTGCAATAGCGAACTTTGGCAGCAATTGTGGGGAATTTCGATGTCGGATCAAGTCTTGTCTGCCCTGGAACACTTTTTTTTGCGCTGGCAGCGTGATGGCGAGGCAAGGCGGGGATTGCCCCTGTGTGAGTGGGAAGCTGACTGGCGCTCCCCTTGCGAGCTGGATGAGCCCAGAGAGGGGCGGGTCGCCTGGCGCCCTCACCAGCGCCAGCAAGCGGCCGATTTTTCGGCCATGGCCAATGCGCTGGAGCTGGTGCTGCATCCCGCGGCTCAGGCGCTGTTTGGTCACTGGTTCAGTCGCCCCATCCCCTGTTCCTATAAGGGGCTGCGCCTTGAGCTCATCTTGCCGTGGAACGAGGCGGATCTGGACCTGCTCAGGGAAAACCTCATCGGTCATCTGTTGATGCTGCGCAAGTTAAAGCGCACGCCATCGCTGTTCATAGCCACCACCCGCAACGAGATGACCCTGGTGTCGCTGGACAACGATAGCGGTCAGGTATGGCTGGAGTGGCTCGATTCCGGTCGCCGTCTCACCTTGGCCCCCTCGCTGCCAGCCTTCCTCGAGCGGCTGGAAACCCTGCCCTATTGATCCTGTCTCTGTGAGACGAGAAGGGCCTTGCCATCCGGCAAGGCCCTTCTGCTATCTGGACACAAGGTAGTGCCATCTCAAGGGAGGAGGCTCAATCCTTGAAATCCCAGGAGAGGTTGGAGATCAGCCGGCAGGGATCGCACTTGAAGTCGAAGATATCGTGCAGCGGCGCTGTCAGTGCCCACTCACCGCCGCAGCCTGGACAGGGGCGGTTTCTCTCTTCGGATACGCTCAGCCCGCCGACCCGGTAGAGGTAGTAGTAAGTGGGAATGCCGCTCAGGGCCTCCAGCTGCTTGACCAGATCGCTGCCGCGCCGATGGAGGCGGCTGCCCACTTCGCCTATCTCGTGCAGTGCCGCATGTTCGGCGATGGAGCCGTTCATCTGCAGCTGATCGCACGCCTCCCAATCCTCCTGCCACTTGATAATTTGCTTGTGATCGCCGTTGGCGACGGCAGGCAGCCGGTAGAGCGGTATGGGAGCGAAGTGGTCACCGCAGCGCAGTGGCGAGCAGGTGTGCAGGAAGCTGGTGTAGAGCAGCATCCAGCTCGGCCGCTCGTCGGTGTGACCGCAAGGGTCAGTGCTGTCGGAGAGCAAATCCATCCCTTGCAGCTGGAGCTTGGGTGCGAGCAGACCCGCCTGATTGAGCTGCTGTTCAGCCAGCTTGACCTGTTCGCTCTGGTTGTCCGGATGCAGACTGTCCTGTTCGGGGCAGACCACCCGGCTGACGAACTGCCCTTCATGCATGCTGGTGGGACACTCCCGTCCCAGGATCTGGCCCTGATAGCGCAGCATGTCCAGGTAGTTGACGATGGCCCGTTCGGCCTCACCGAGGGAGGTATCGCGATAGCACTCAAAGCAAAGTTCGAGAATATACATGGGGCTCAGTCTGGTTGGCGTTGGAGCAGCAGGGTGGTCAGGCGATCGACTTTCTGCTCGAGCCGGTTGAGCTGCTCGCTCAACTGTTGCAGGTTGACGGCATCGGCCTGCGTGCCGGTATTGGCAGCGGCTGGCGTGCTCGCCGGGGCCGGTTCTGTGGGGTGGGGCTGCTGCTTCCACTGGCTCAGCACCTTGAGCAGTTCGGCCATGGGAACGGGCTGACTGAGGCGGGCCTTGACCATGGCAGTGGAGGGGGTGATCCCCTTGGCGGCCAGTTCGTTGGCGATGCGGATGATCTCTTGGGCGGACATGGGGGCTCCTGCGCAGTAGTGCTGTAATACGGGCTTGACGGGGCACAGAGCTTAACCAAACCGCTCTCCTCTGGAAAGCGGGTGGTAAAAGAAGGGATCAGTCGGTCTGGCGCAGCAGCACATCCAGCTGGTCTATGGTTTCCGACCAGTCCGAGTCATTCCAGAGGGCATCGCGCAGGAAGCCAGCCTGGGATGGGGTCCAGAAGCTGGCTTCGGGCAGCAGGGTCTGATTGTCCAGTTTGTGTTCGTGGATGAAGCGGTGCAGGCTCAGCTCGTCATTGGGCAGGCCCAGCTGGGCGAACAGGGCAGGCAGGTCGTGGGTCAACAGTTCCATCTTGATCTCTCCCAGGGGACATCCCTGAACATTATAGGTTGTGATCCGCCGCGTCTTGTTTACTGGGATGGCATGCGTCCGGGGGATAGGGCCGCTCTGGCCTCGTATCTGGCTACCGGGGGCCTTATTGGGCGGGGATGCGATGGGGCGGCAGGTCGACACCGACTATATGCAGTCCCTGCATACGCAACTGTCCCTGATAATGGCTCTCGCCATCGCTGGAAAATTCAAACTCGTAATAGGTCAAGAGTCGCAGCGGCCTGTGTGCCAGCGCGCGGTGGCTGCGTGCCAGAGACAGCAGTTGCAGATCGTGATGCTGGCAGTAGCGGCGCATGTATTGCCAGGCGAGCTCCGCTTGGCGGCGCTGATGCCAGAAGGCGCCCCCGACGAGGATAAGCAGCAAGATACCGAGCATTTCACCCATCAAGGGCTCCTTGTGTGATCTGGAGTTGTCTTTGCCAGGCGGCAGCCCACCTGGCCGTTATTCCATTAACCGTTACGCCGAGGCAAACAGACGTCCGATAGCCTGACCGAGTGCATTGCTGCGCTCAGGATCACGCAGTCTTGCCAGCATATCATTGCGCAGGGCCGGCAAGGTCACCAGTTCGGCAAACACCTGATTGAAGAACTGGGTCGGCTGCAGCGCCAACTGTTCCAGGAACAGGTTGAGCAGGCTTGGCTCTTTGAGGTCGGGCCAGAGGCGCCCTGCGATGGCGAGCAACAAGGCCGGGCTTGGCTGGGTTTGCAGCAGGGTCAGCAGCTTGTTGGTGCGCATCGCATTGCCGTTGCAGGAAGCCAGCGCCCGACACAGGTAGGCCAGGGTTTCGGCATTGGGCTCGGCAGTTTCCTGTTCCTTGCCGATCCGCTCGAACAGGGCACCTTGCACGGCCGGCGGCAGCGGGACATTTTCCAGGCTCTGACACAGGGCGTAGAGCGGGGCTTGGGGCAGCTTTGGCAGGGCCTTGCACACCAGCGCCAGGTTGCGTTCGTCCTGCAGTCGCTCCGCCATGTCGGCAAAACCTTGCAGTCCCAACGCCTGCCAGCCCTCGTCACCCGGCGCAGCCAGATAGTGGCACAGGCCCTCATAGTAGGCGGAAGGAGCCTGTTCCAGCTGGCGAGCCAGCTTGGCATGCAGGCTGGCCATCTTGGCTTCGGCAGGACGGAAAGTATAGGGATTGTCGGCCAGTCGCTGGGCCTTCTCTTCATCCAGATCGCCGGTCAGCTTGTAGCCGAGGGTCTCGACCACTTGATCCATAAAGAGCTTGGGGCCGCTGCCGATGAGCAGGCCACGCTCATCGAGTGCAAACTTGAGGAACCAGAGATAGTGTCGGGATTCTGCCGGCTGGAAGAAATGAACGCCGAGCCAGGCATGCTGCTGCAGTGGCCAGGGATAGGGCTCTTGTTGCTGCTCTATGCGTTTGAAGGCGTCGCTTGCCAGCGGTCGCACCTGGCGACCCATGTCAAACAGTTGAAACTGGGTATCGGCCTGGGTCAGAAACTCGGTCAGCGTATTGATGGTAGACATGATGTGATCCGGCTAAGAGTGATGCGGGCCGATTATAAAGCGCTTATATCAGATAGCCAGTGGGGGCACCAAGGCCACCCTGTTACGAGCTGAAAAAGACGCATTAGCCCACTTGCGGGTCAATCTGTATCAAGCGGTTGTATCAGATAGCCAGTGGGGGACGCTGAGTCTTGCTTGCCAATGGAACATGGCAGAGGGGGAGGGGGACGGTGTATAGTAGCGCCCTTTTTTGAGGAACCCGGCCAGCCTTTATCTGCCATGCAGAGGAGCGTCAGGCCGGTATCGCAGTAATGAGGAAGAGAACGAGATGAATCAATATCTGCTGGTAGCCGGCCTGCTGGGTGAACTCACTGCCGAGTTGCAGCGCCTGGGGCGCTGGCAAGACGAGTATCCAGGCAAAGAGGCTCTGGCGAGCGAGCTGCCGTTCTGTGTCGATACCCTGAGCTTCGATCAGTGGCTGCAATTCGTGCTGATCCCGCGCATGGAGCAGCTTGTCATGCTGCAAGCCCCCTTGCCTACCAGCGTCTCCCTCTATCCCATGGCGAGCGAGGTCTACAAGAACGAGCTGGCCGAGATGGCGAGCCTGCTGCGTCTCATCGGTCGCTTCGATCTGTTGCTGACCGGTAAAGTGGTGGAAAAATGAGTCTGACCTTGCGCTTTCAGAGAGAGACGCAGCCGAGTGACGATGTGGTGATGCAATGAAACTGACTCTGCTCTATCAGGATGATTGGTTGGTAGCGGTCAACAAACCCTCCGGTCTGCTGGTGCACCGCAGCTGGCTCGACAAGGCCGAGACCCGGTTCGCCATGCAGATGACCCGGGATCTGATCGGAGGCCGCCATGTCTACCCTGTGCATCGCCTCGATCGCCCCACCTCGGGCGTGCTGCTGTTTGCTCTGGATCCTGCCGTTGCCCGTATCCTGACAGAGGCCTTTGCCGCCCGGCAGGTACACAAGGAGTATCTGGCGCTTGTGCGGGGCTGGGCCCCGGAGCAGGGGGTGATCGACTACCCCCTCAAGGAGCAGCTGGACAAGATCGCCGATGCCATGAGCAATCCTGATCGCCCGGCCCAGGAGGCGGTAACAGCATTTCGTTGCTTGCATCAGGTCGAACTGCCTCATGCGGTTTCCAAGAAGCACCCCACCAGTCGCTATAGTCTGGTCAAGTTGTTCCCGAAAACCGGTCGCAAGCATCAGTTGCGCCGCCATATGGAACATCTTTTCCACCCGATAGTGGGCGATACCACTCATGGTGATGGTCGCCACAATCGCTTCTTTCGTGAGCACTTCGGCTGCGAACGCCTGTTGCTGGTAGCTCGTACTCTCAGTTTCGAGCACCCGATCCTCAAGGTCCCGATGCGGATCCAGGCGCCGCTGGGCCTTGATCTATTGCAGCTGTTCGCCGAGCTGGGCTGGCCTGGCAGTGAAAGTGACTACTGATCATCCCCTCTATTCCCGCATCCTGACAGGGTGTTGCCTTTGACGGCGTTGTGGCATGCTGTAAAGCCATACTCGTCAAAGGAATCCGTTATGGCTCAGATAGATCTTGTAGTGGGAACCGTCTATGGCTCAGCCATGCTGGTGGCCGAGACGCTGGCTGAACATCTGCAGCAAGCCGGACATGTATGTCAGATTTTCGATGAGGCCGTGCTGGAAGACATAGATGCCTCCCGCTTCCTGCTGCTGATCACCGCCACCACGGGGCAGGGCGATATTCCGCCCAACTTGCAACCCTTGGCCGCCGCCCTGGCGGATCGGGCTCCTTATATGAAAGGCTGGCGTTATGCCCTTATCGCCATGGGGGACAGCAGCTACGAACACTTTTGCGGTGCCGGTCGTCAGCTCGACGGTTTGTTGCAGGAGCTGGGGGCGAGTGCACTATTACCCCGCCTCGAGATAGATGCCGCCGTCGATGATGAGCCGGAAAAGGTGGCATTGGCCTGGCTCACCGGCTGGGAAAATAAACTCTAAGGCCATTTCCTCGTCATTTTTTATTCATCCCCGATGGGTTCGTCCACGGGGGTGTTTATTTCTGCGTTTCAGACCTGTCAGTTGAGTCTATTTCCCATCATTTCGCCGATTATTTCCCTGTCACCCAATCATGTATTTGGGCTTTTATTCCAGTCCTGACCGACATGCAGGGAAATTAAAAGTTCCGCATTGAAAGCGATTTCAGTCATGTTTTTGTCATTGAATTGATATTTTTCACCTTAATGCTCGAAGCAAATTAATTGTTGATAGCGTTTTCAAGATTTTTTTGAGCTGTTTTTTTATGTTTTAAGGGTGATTTATTGCTAGTTATTGGTCTTTAATCTTCATTGAACCCCCTTGGTTGTGGTGGTGGGCGATTTGTCGCCATTTTGTGAATCAGCTCATGTTTGTCTCGAAATTGGCTACCTATAATCCATCCCGGTTATCACCGAAACGTTTTTCTAGGTGATAAGAACTTGAATATCAGGATCACACTCCTCTCAGCGGGAATAAGGAAAATGAAAATGAAAGCAAAGTGGCTCCCGATCGCTGCAGCAGTAACCGCAGCCCTGGCTTCCCAAGCCGCCTTCGCCGTTGATTTCCACGGCTACATGCGTTCCGGTGTCGGTACTTCCGATAACGGCAGCCTGCAAACTTACACCAAACAGAAAGTCGGTCGTCTGGGCAACGAAGCCGAGACCTACGGCGAAGTTCAGCTGGGTCAAGAGGCTTACAACAAGGATGGCAAGTCCTTCTACGTAGACTCCATGTTTGCAATGGTTTCCGGTCAGCAGGGTCGTGACTGGGAAAGCACCAACGGCAGCGATGCCGACTTTGCTCTGCGCCAATTCAACGTCCAGGCCAAGGGCGTGCTGGGCTTCGCGCCGGAAGCTACCCTGTGGGCCGGTAAGCGTTACTATCAACGTCACGACATCCACATCTCCGACTTCTACTACTGGGATGTGTCTGGTGCCGGCGCTGGTGTAGAAAACATCCAGGCAGGCCCGGGCAAACTCTCCTTTGCATGGCTGCGTAATGACCCGTGGGAAGATTATGATGCGTTTGTTGGCGGGGTTGGCGTAGACAAGCGTGTTGATACTGACGTGCTGGATCTGCGTTACGCAGGCATTCCGCTGTGGAAAGACGGTTCGCTTGAACTGGGTTATGACTACGCCCGTGGCAATCTGACCGATGAGCAGAAAGCCGCTCTGGGTAGCAAGGATTACGAGAAAAATGGTCATATGCTGACCGCAGAGCTGACTCAGTCCATGCTGGGTGGCTTCAACAAAACTGTCGTTCAGTATTTTGCTGATGGCTATGCTTCTCAAGCTGTTGATTATGGTAGTGGTTCTGGTAGTGGCATGAGCCAGTCTGCATCAAAAGGCGATGGCTGGCGCTTCATCAACTGGGGTGTACTGCCGGTTGGCGACAAGGTCGAATTTGGTCACCAACTGGTTTACGGTACTGCCAGTGATCTGGAGAACGATACCGCCGACAAGGATACTTTCTCCGTAGTCGTTCGCCCGATGTACAAGTGGAATGACACCATGAAGACCATTGCCGAACTTGGCTATCACCATGACAGCTACAAGCCAAACAATGGTACCGACACCAGCACTACCGGCAAGAAGTACACCCTGGCACAAGCATGGTCCGCAGGCTCCAGCTTCTGGGCTCGTCCGGAGATCCGCGTTTATGCCTCCTATCTGGATTCTGATGGCCAATTCCGTCCGGATGAGAACGGCGTGAAACAGGATGATTCTTGGAACTTCGGTGTTCAAGCTGAAGCTTGGTGGTAAGCTGCTAATGTCATGACTACAAGTGCCCCCGCATGACGGGGGCGCTTTTTTTACAACACATTTCTTAGGGTCACGCGATGAGATATTCAAGATTAGCCTTGACTGTGTTCTGTTCTGTTGTGCTGAGTGGGTGCGCCACGTTGGAAACGACGGTAGCGCCGACCCAGGAGTTCAAGTCCATCATGGGAAATCGCGACGTTGCGATGAGCCAATTGGCTACGGTTAGCAGCTGCTGCCGCGATGTAGCCAGTCTGCCGTTTCAGGACATACAACCGGGCGCAACCAAGCTTATCCCCATTGATGGCAGCTCCCCCGTTTACACTTTCAGCGAAGGGAAAAGCCACTTTGCCGCCTTCCGGTTGCCGGTCAACTCCGGTGACCTGCGCATCACGGTTGATGGGTTGATCGACAAATCGCTGTTCAACCCGACCGTCTTGATGCTTGATTCCAAATTCAATGTGACCCGCAAGTTGGGCAGCGACGTGTTCAAGTACGAGCCTGCACGCATGCTGCAGGGGGATCGTATGGAAGCCGTGTTTACCGTGGATCGCTCCTATGTCGGTAACCCCAATAACGAAAGTTACATGGTGATCTACACAGACCAGAGCGGTCTGGACAAAACAACCACCATCTTGAGCCCTTCCAAGCTGATGACCAAGTCGCTGGGGGTGGTTGATTATGGTGAAAAAGATCCTGTCATTCCGCACTCCCCCTGGGGCGTGGTCAGCCTCTCTGTAGAGGATTTGAGTGGCGTTAAAACCGAGAGCAACTATTACAAACCTGTCTATCAGGATGTGATTGATGCCAACACCCCAGTAGTCAACACGGCACCGAACAAGCTTGTCGTGCCCCTGGCGACAGCCGGCGCAGTCAAGAGCGCGGCCCCCATGCTGAGCGAAACCGAAGCCTTCTATCAATCCCAGATCGAGAAAGCGGTGAAAGCCGGCGACATCGACAAGGCGATGAGATTGGTCAGCGAGGCGGAGCGGGCCGGTTCGACCAAGGCGAAATCGGTCTTTGTTGATGCGGTCAAGCGTTCCCAGAAAGGCTGAATATTGTCCGGTCTTTAAAATATAATATTTATTTGAGGCCTCCCTTGTTGGAGGCCTTTTTAATCGGTAGACTAAAATAGAAAAAACAGCAAACTGTTACGTTTGGTTACAATGCGTTTCCTTGTGTATTGGTTTGATTGGTTAAAATACAATGCGAAACAGCACTTTTCATATTTATGGCATACAATGAAAATGCCTAAATATATCCCTGATTAATCTGCAATTCCCCCCAAAATTATCTTGTGATCTCCCCTCCAAAATTTTTATTCCCTTGTGCCTGATGGAAGAAATTTCCGATCTGCTGGGTTATATTCAGCTGGTCAAAATAAACAACCCCAATCGAATTCACGACAATGAAAGATGATGCTCGTGATCGTCTATCAATTGGACTGAACCGTTTACGGGAAGACAATTCATTCAGGAGCGCACACATGTTTAAAAATGCTTTCTCTAATCTGCAAAAGGTCGGTAAGGCGCTGATGCTGCCAGTATCGGTCTTGCCAGTTGCAGGTATTCTGCTGGGGGTGGGCGCCGCTCACTTCAGCTGGTTGCCAGAAATTGTCTCCCAATTGATGGAGCAAGCTGGTGGTTCCGTATTTGGCCAGATGGCCCTGCTGTTCGCAGTGGGTGTGGCCCTCGGCTTTACCAATAACGACGGTGTATCCGGTCTGTCTGCCATCGTCGGCTACGGCATCATGGTCGCGACCCTGAAGGTCATGGCACCTGTGATGGGCGTAGAGAGCATAGATACCGGTGTGCTGGGGGGTATCCTCGCCGGTGGTGTCGCTGCCTGGGCGTTCAACCGTTTCTACAAGATCCAGCTGCCCGAGTACCTTGGCTTCTTCGCCGGTAAGCGTGCCGTGCCCATCATCACCGGCTTTGTTTCCATCGGCCTGGGTGTTGTGCTCTCCTTCATCTGGCCGCCGATCGGTGGTGCCATCGGTGCCTTCTCCGACTGGGCTGCCAACCAGAACCCGGTACTGGCCTTCGGTATCTACGGCGTGGTTGAGCGCTCCCTGATCCCGTTCGGTCTGCACCATATCTGGAACGTGCCTTTCTTCTATCAGGCGGGTACCTGTGTCAACGCAGCCGGTGAGACTGTTCACGGTATCATGACCTGCTTCCTGACTGCTGATGACGCTTCCCGTGCTGCCGGTAACGGCTTCGGTCAACTGGCCGGTGGTTACCTGTTCAAGATGTTCGGTCTGCCTGCCGCTGCGTTTGCCATCGCTCACTCTGCCAAGCCGGAAAACCGCGCCAAGATTGTTGGTATCATGGCCTCCGCTGCCCTGACCTCCTTCCTGACCGGTATCACCGAGCCTATCGAATTCTCCTTCCTGTTCGTGGCACCTGTACTGTATGCGATTCACGCTCTGCTGGCCGGTCTGGCTTACGTGCTGACCAACATGCTGGGCGTTGTACATGGCCATACCTTCTCCAACGGCTTCATCGACTTCGTGGTGCAATCACCCCGTGCCGACAACATGCTGCTGTTGGTTGGTCTGGGTCTGGTCTACGCCGTCATCTACTACGTGGTCTTCACAGTGGTGATCCGTGCCATGAACCTGAAAACCCCGGGTCGTGAAGACGAGACTGCTGAAGAGACTGTCAGCCAAAGCAAGGACGGCATGTCTGAAGCTCTGGTTACTGCCTTCGGTGGTAAAGAGAACATTGCCTCTCTGGATGCCTGCATCACCCGCCTGCGTGTTGGCGTGAAGGATGTGGCCAAGGTTGACCAGGCTGGTCTGAAGAAACTGGGTGCTGCCGGTGTGGTAGTCTCTGGCTCCGGCGTTCAAGCCATCTTCGGTACCAAGTCCGACAACCTGAAAACCGACATGGATATCTGGATGAAGAGCAACTAATCCTGTTGCCTGGATTTCGGAGTTCCGAAGAGGGAGGCGCAAGCCTCCCTTTTTGCTGGCCGCTCTTTGATCTGGTAAAGAGCCTGGATAAGGCATATTCAGATATCTTGGCTTGCTGTATCGAAAAGTGCTTCAAGGGAGCAGTGCGCAGGCGTGAGGTGCCAACACCTGATACCAGCGTCATGAGCCAGTGGTGTGACACGTATTCAAGCTCAAAAAAAGGCGCCTGATGGGCGCCCTTGTTGTTGGTACTGGCTTACAGTTTTTCCAGATCCCGCTCTATTTCGCTGATCTTGTTCTGCACCACTTTTTCCAGATGGCGCAGGTCACGCAGTATCTTCTTTTTGATATCCGGGTCTGCCTGGATATGTACGCCCTGAGTCAGGTTGTCCAGCTCATCCACCACGTACTTGAGATTGGCGTTGATCTCGGTGACATCCTTGTACTCATGAGTACCCGAGTCGACCAGCATGGTCTTGCGCTGGCGAGGGTATTTGAATTTGACACTCTTGGCGAAGAACTCGCCCTTCTGCTTCTTGAAGTAGATCTTGAGGATGTCGTGATTGGCTTCCTGGCGCAGGGTATAGCTGTCCACTGAGGTGGGTTCCTGGATCCCCAGGCTCTTCAGATTCTCGTACATCGGGCTTCCTCGGTTTGAAACGATCCTGACCAATCTATCTTAACCGAGTCGATGTGGCTTGCCTGTGACAGGGGCGCCAAAATCAAAAGGGCGCCATCAGGCGCCCTTGCTCTCAATGGTGAGAGGCATTACTCGTCAATGGAACGCAGCAGGGCATTGATGCCGACCTTTGCACGGGTCTTGGCATCTACCTTCTTGACGATGACGGCGGCGTAGAGACTGTACTTGCCACACTTGGAGGGCAGGGAGCCAGAAACGACCACTGAACCCGCCGGCACGCGGCCGTAGTGAATTTCGCCGGTTTCGCGATCATAGATGCGGGTGGACTGGCCGATGAAGACGCCCATGGAGATGACGGAACCTTCCTCGACGATAACCCCTTCAACCACTTCGGAGCGGGCACCGATGAAGCAGTTGTCTTCGATGATGGTCGGGTTGGCCTGCAACGGCTCCAGCACGCCGCCGATGCCGACGCCGCCTGAGAGGTGCACGTTCTTGCCGATCTGGGCGCAGGAGCCCACAGTAGCCCAGGTATCGACCATGGTGCCTTCATCAACGAAGGCGCCTATGTTGACGTAGGAAGGCATCAGCACTGTATTGGGCGCGATGAAGGAGCCTTTGCGAGCCGTCGCAGGCGGCACCACACGCACACCCGCTTCCTTGAACTGCTCGGCGGTGTAGTCGGAGAACTTGAGAGGAACCTTGTCGTAGTACTGGGCATCGTCGCCCTTGATGATGCCGTTGTCATTGATGCGGAAGTAGAGCAGCACCGCCTTCTTCAACCACTGGTGTACCACCCACTCGCCGGCAATCTTCTCGGCGACACGGGCTTTGCCGGCGTCCAGCAGGTCTATGGTCTGCAGGATGGCGGACTTGGTGGCGGCGTCGACGGAGCCGGGAGTGATGGAATCACGGCGCTCGAAGGCCGCTTCGATGATCTGTTGCAACTCGGTCATGACAGGTTTCCTTTAAAAAATTCGGTTTGTTGTATCACACTTTTCCAATTGTTTTTAAGGGCTCAAGCCGATTTCTTCAGGAGAATGGCGATTTATTATACTCATGTGGCCCAACCACTTGTTCTATTTGAAGAATCAGGATGAGGAAAGGCGCCTTGTGAGGCCGGTCAACGGCTCGCCGTCAGGAGCTTCATCCGCCGATTCCTGCGGGTTGAGCTGGCTTACCAGTCGATCCTCCAGCGCCAGCTGTTCGGCCTGGTTCAGCGGCTCCCCCGCCAGTGTGGTGAGGCTGAAAAAGTCCTCCACTCGCTCGCCTATGGTGGTGATCTTGGCCGCATGCAGGGAGAGGCCACACTGCTGGAACACGGCGCCGATACGAGCCAGCAGGCCAGGGGTATCCAGTGCCGTTAGTTCCAGCAGGGTGTGACGGGTTTCGCCCTTGTGGGGCAGAAACACCACCCGGGTCGGTACGCTGAACTGACGGTGGCGCCGGGACAGCGGCTTGTTGCGCAGCACCAGCTTGCCCGGTTCCTGCAGGGCCTTCTCCAGCGCCTTTCTGATGGTGGCGGTGCGGTTGGGGCTGATGGGCTCGCCGCTGGGCTCCAGCACCACGAAGGTATCCAGCACATAGTCGCTGCGGGAATTCATGATCTGGGCATCATGAATGTTGAGGTTTTTCTGATCCAGTGCCGAGGCCACGGTGGCAAACAGATTTGGTGTGTCGCGGCAGTAGATAAAGACCTCGCTGCCACCCCGGGTCGGGTGCTTGCCGATGATCACCAGCGGTGCCGGATTGTCGCCGTGCTCGATGATCTTGCGGCAATGCCAGGCGATCTGCTCAGGAGTGTGGCGCAGGAAGTAGTCGGCCTTGAAATCGCTCCACAGCTGGTTGATGGCCTCTTCCGGCACGTCCCGCTGTGCCAGAATTTGCTTGGCCTGGCGCTGGTTCTCACGAATGCGCAGTCGCATGTCGGGCGGGTTTTCCAGCCCCTGACGCAGGGCTTTCTGGGTGGCGAAATAGAGTTCGCGCAGCAGGGTGCCTTTCCAGTCGTTCCAGAGGGTGTCGTTGGTGGCGCAGATATCGGCCACCGTCAGGCAATAGATAAGGTCGAGGTGCTGCTCGTCGCGCACCTTCTGGGCGAAGTCGGTGACCACGTCAGGGTCGTAGATGTCGCGGCGCTGGGCGGTGACCGACATCAGCAGATGGTGGCGCACCAGCCAGGCCACCAGTCGGCTCTCGTAGCGATCCAGGCCATGCAGCTGACAGAACTCCAGCGCGTCCACGGCGCCTAGCTCTGAGTGATCCCCGCGCCGCCCCTTGGCGATGTCGTGGAACAGGGCCGCTATGCTGAGCAGTTCCGGCTTGCGCAGCCGGGTAAACACCTCGTGGCAGAGCGGGTGGGTCTGGCGGCTGGCCGGATTGGGAAACTGGTGAATGTTCTTGAGCAGCCTGTGGGTGTGCTCATCGACCGTATAGGCGTGGAACATGTCGAACTGCATCTGGCCGACGATGAGGTTCCACTGGGGCAGGTAGGCCGCCAGTATGCCGTACTTGTGCATCAGGGTGAGGGGCTGGCCGATGCCGTTGGGGTGGCGCAGCAGCGCCATGAAGAGGCGGCGGCAATCGGGCAAATCCTGCAGCCAGCAATTGAGTTTGCGCCTCGCCTCGCGCAGCTGGCGCAAGGTGGCGGAGTGAATGCCGGCAATCTCGGGATGCTGGGCTATCTGGTAGAAGAGCCGCAGTATGGCCGCGGGCTCACGGCCAAACAGCTCTGAGTCCACCGCATCGATGAGGCGGCCACGCAGCTGGAATTCGTCGCAGAGGCGGCGCACGTCCATGGCGGTGTTGCCGAGGATCGCCTCGTCAAACAACTGCAGCAGCATCTCGTTGAGCTCGGAGACTCGCCGCACCGTCTGGTAGAAGCGCTTCATCATCTGCTCGACCGGGCTGTTGCCTTCCCCCTCGAACCCCAACATCTGGGCCACGGTACGCTGGCGGTCGAACAGCAGCCGGTTGTCACCCTTGTTGATGGCCATGTGCAGGGCGAAGCGCACCTTCCACAGGAAGTTCTGACAATCGAGCAGTTCACGGTACTCCGCCCGGTTGAGAAAGCCGTGGCTGGTCATCTCGAACAATGTGGTGGCGCCGAAGTGGCGGCGGGCGACCCAGGCCAGGGTCTGAATATCTCTCAGTCCGCCAGGATTGCTCTTGAGGTCGGGCTCCAGCTTGTAGGCAGTGCCAAGAAATTGCTGGTGGCGCAGGGCCTGCTCTTCGCGCTTGGCCTGAAAGAACTGCTCGCTCGGCCAGAAGCGCTCGGGACGCGTGGCCAGGGTGAGCTGATCGAAACCGGCTTTGCTGCCTGTGATGAAACGGGCCTCTATGAGGTTGGTGGCGACCGTGATGTCGGCGCGGCCCTGCTCGATGCACTCGGCCACGTTGCGTACCGCCTGACCCACCTCCAGCTTGAGATCCCACAGCAGGGTAATGAATTCACCGATGCGCAGTCCCAGCACCTCGTCCAGCTCCTCCCCTTCATAGAGGATGAGCAGGTCGATGTCGGAGTGGGGATGCAACTCGCCGCGGCCATAGCCGCCGACGGCTATCAGGCTGAGATCTGTCTTGTCGAAGCCAAACTTCTGCCACAGTCGGGTCAGCAGCGCATCCATGTATTCGGAGCGGGTCGCAACCAGCTCTATGATGTTGTCGCCGGCATCGAAACGGGCGTGCAACCAGCCGAGAAAGCGGCCCAGATATTCTTTGCAGTTGTCACGGGTGAGCTGATCGTCGGGTAACAGATGGGGGGAAAGCAGGCTGGCATCCATGGCATCTCACGCTCTTGTCGCACGCATACGCAGCGGCTGATAAAAACAAACCCCGGTGCCTTCTCGCTTCGGCGCCGGGGTTTTTGATGTTAACCGTGTTTGATATAGCGGTCGATAGTGTCATCGGGGCGCAGGGTAAGCACCTCGCAGCCATCGTCAGTCACCAGCAGTGTGTGTTCCCACTGGGCGGAATCGCCGCCATCCTTGGTGGTCACTGTCCAGCCATCTTTCGGGTTGATGCGGCAGTGATACTTCTTGCTGTTGACCATGGGCTCTATGGTGAAGCACATGCCCGCTTTGAGCTCCAGCTTGCCGCCATTGCGGTAGTGCAGGATTTGCGGCTCCTCGTGGAATTCGCTGCCGATGCCGTGACCACAGTAGTCACGCACCACGGAGAAACCGGCCTTCTCGACGATGGGCTGGATCAGGGCACCTATCTCTGTGATGCACATGCCGGGACGCACCTGCTTGATGGCCGCGTAGAGGCTCTCCTGGGCGACTTTGCACAGCTGGCGACGCAGCGGTGTGGTCTCACCCACGATGAACATGGCGGAGGTATCGCCGTGGTAGCCATCCTTGATGACTGTGATGTCCAGGTTGATGATGTCCCCTTCGCGCAATTTCTTGTGGTTTGGGATGCCATGGCAAATCACGTCGTTCACCGAGGTGCAGATGGACTTGGGGAAGCCGTGGTAGTTGAGCGGAGCCGGAATAGCCTGCTGCACGTCGACAATATAGTCGTGGCACAGGGTGTTCAGCTCATCGGTGGTGACGCCTGCCTTGACGTGGGGGGCTATCATGATCAGCACATCGGCGGCCAGCTGGCCGGCAACGCGCATCTTTTCAATCTCTTCCGGTGTCTTGATTTTAATGGACATGGGATCTCTCTTGGGGCCTGACTGCGCATCCTGTCGATGCCCAACAATCAGGTAATGAAAAATAGATGCGTTTGCAATCAGGCCAAAATTTTATCCCCAACCCCCGTTTACTTCCAGTGTGATTGTCATCACAACGTCAAATCCTCTGGTCAGCATTGCGCGCAGGGATCCATTTTTAGCACTGTGGTCGGTGGTGTCCTGAGCAAAGGTATGGTATAAAGCGCGCCGGAATGGGGAACTTGCGTCCACCATTTCATCACCCTTAATCAATAACACACACACATCGACACCTGTACCGGGGTGCCCCTTTGGGGTCGGTTACATGGGATGTGTGGAGGCCTAACCCCAATACAGAGGTATATAATGGCTAAAGTTTCTATGCGCGACATGCTGCAAGCCGGCGTTCACTTCGGTCACCAGACTCGTTACTGGAACCCGAAAATGAAGTCCTACATCTTTGGTGCCCGCAGCAAGGTTCACATTATCAACTTGGAAAAAACCGTTCCGATGTTTGACGATGCCATGAACTTCATCAGCTCCGTAGCTGCCAAGAAAGGCAAGGTACTGTTCGTAGGTACCAAGCGTGCCGCGTCTGAAGCCGTAAAAGATGCCGCCGGTCGTTGTGACCAGTTCTATGTCAACCACCGCTGGTTGGGTGGCATGCTGACCAACTGGAAAACCGTTCGTCAGTCCATCAAGCGTCTGAAAGATCTGGAAACCCAGAGCCAGGACGGTACCTTCGAAAAGCTGACCAAGAAAGAGGCGCTGATGCGTACTCGCGAAATGGACAAGCTCGAGAAGAGCCTGGGTGGTATCAAGAACATGGGCGGCCTGCCTGACGTGCTGTTCGTTGTCGATGCCGACCACGAGCACATTGCTATCAAAGAAGCCAACAACCTGGGTATCCCGGTAGTTTCCATCGTTGATACCAACTCCAACCCGGACGGCGTTGATTACGTCATCCCGGGTAACGACGATGCTATCCGTGCCGTACAGCTGTACCTGAATGCTGCTGCTGACACCGTACTGGAAGCTCGCGCTCAGGACATCGTTGTTCAAGCTGAACAAGATGGCTTCGTTGAAGCTGAGTAATTGATAAGGACTGTAAAGCCCTTATTAACCAAGCTGATGTAATTGGTTAGCAGGGGCCCTTGTGGCCCCTGTTTCTTGTCAATTCAAGACCGAGGATACTGGACATGGCTAACGTTACTGCCGCCCTGGTAAAAGAACTGCGCGAGCGCACTGCCGCTGGCATGATGGATTGCAAAAAAGCGCTGGAAGAAGCCGCTGGTGATATCGAGCTGGCAATCGAGAACATGCGTAAATCCGGTCAGGCCAAGGCCGCCAAGAAAGCAGGCCGTATCGCTGCTGAAGGCGTGATCTTTGCTCGTACCGAAGGCAACGTTGCCGTCATGATCGAGCTGAACAGCGAAACCGACTTCGTCGCCAAAGATGCCAGCTTCATGGCAATGGGCCAGAAGATCGCCGATATCGCTGCGACCCAGAAAATTGCTGACGTTGACGCACTGAAAGCGGCTGACTTCGGTAACGGTGAGTCCGTCGAACTGACCATCACCAACCTGATCGCCAAGATCGGTGAGAACATGAACCTGCGTCGCGTGATGCTGGTTGAAGGTGACAACCTGGGCACCTACGTTCACGGTTCCCGCATTGGTGTTATCACCAAGCTGACCGGTGGTACTGCCGAGCTGGCCAAAGATCTGGCCATGCACGTTGCTGCCAACAGCCCGCAGTTCGTCAAGCCTGAAGACGTGTCTGCTGAAGTCGTTGCCAAAGAGCGCGAAATTCAGATCGACATCGCCATCAACTCCGGCAAGCCGAAAGAGATCGCCGAGAAGATGGTTGAAGGCCGCATGAAGAAGTTCACCGGTGAGGTTTCCCTGACTGGTCAGCCGTTCGTGAAGGATCCTTCCATGACCGTTGCCGAGCTGCTGAAGAAAGAAGGCGCTGACGTTGTCTCTTTCACCCGTTTCGAAGTGGGCGAAGGCATCGAGAAGCAAGAGACCGATTTCGCTGCTGAAGTAGCAGCCCAAATCGCGGCCGCTCAGAAGGCCTAATCGAACCGGTTTTTCCGTTTCCCCAGACCGCGACTTATGTCGCGGTCTTTATATGACCAGGAATCAGTGACATGAGTACCAATCCCAAGCCTGCATACAGACGTGTTCTTCTGAAGTTGAGTGGTGAAGCCCTGCAAGGATCCGAGGGTTTTGGCATTGATCCCGCTGTGCTGGAGCGGATGGCCCAAGAGATCAAGGAACTGGTTGAGTTGGGTGTTCAGGTCGGTCTGGTCATCGGTGGCGGCAACTTGTTCCGTGGTGCCGGTCTTGCCAAAGCGGGCATGAACCGCGTGGTGGGCGACCACATGGGTATGTTGGCTACCGTGATGAACGGTCTGGCCATGCGTGATGCCCTGCATCGTGCTTATGTGAATGCCCGTCTGATGTCTGCCATCTCCCTGCAGGGTGTCTGCGATTCCTATAGCTGGGCCGAGGCCATCAGCCAGCTGCGCGCCGGCAAAGTGGTGATTTTCTCTGCCGGTACCGGCAACCCCTTCTTTACCACCGATTCTGCAGCCTGCCTGCGTGGCATCGAGATCGAAGCCGATGTTGTGCTCAAGGCGACCAAGGTCGATGGCGTATTCAACGAGGATCCGGTTAAGAATCCGGACGCCGTGCTGTATCATGAGCTCAGCTACAACGAAGTGCTTGAAAAAGAGCTCAAGGTGATGGATCTTGCAGCCTTTACTCTGGCCCGTGACCACGATCTGCCGATCCGCGTGTTCAACATGAACAAACCGGGTGCATTGCGTCGGGTTATCATGGGTGAGCCGGAAGGCACGCTGATCCACCACATCGGCAAATAAGATAAATATGATAGACACGAGCCGCGTGATGGCTCGTTCGCCAAAAGGAAAACCACTGTGATCAACGAGATTAAAAACGACGCCAAGGACCGTATGGCCAAGAGCGTAGAGTCGCTCAAGACCCAGATGTCCAAGATCCGTACCGGCCGTGCTCACCCGAGCCTGCTCGACGGTATCCAGGTTGAGTATTACGGTGCTGCCACTCCTCTGAAACAGTTGGCCAACGTGGTGGCAGAAGATGCCCGCACCCTGTCCATCTCCATTTTTGACCGTTCCATGATCCAGGCGGTAGAAAAGGCCATCCTGACCTCCGATCTGGGCCTGAATCCGTCCAGCAACGGTCAGACCCTGCGTGTGCCCCTGCCGCCGCTGACCGAAGAGCGTCGCCGCGATCTGACCAAGATCGTCCGTGCCGAAGCGGAAGGTGCCCGTGTGGCTGTGCGCAACATCCGTCGTGATGCCAACGCCGATCTGAAAGCACTGCTCAAAGACAAAGAAATCTCCGAAGACGATGACCGTCGTGCCCAGGAAGAGATCCAGAAACTCACCGATTCCTTCATCAAGCTGGTGGATGACGCCCTGGCCGCGAAGGAAAAGGAGCTAATGGAAATCTAAGCCTCTGACAGGTATATTACGAGCGCCGTGTAGTGCCCCTGCACGGCGCTTTTGTCTTTGTGGGAGAAATGAATGTCGCTTTTGGCAGCGTTAGGTGATTGTGCCAATTCGTCCTTGCCTCGTCATGTGGCCATCATCATGGATGGCAACGGGCGCTGGGCTCAGAGTCGTGGCAAGATGCGAGTTTATGGCCACAAGGCGGGCGTGAAGTCTGTTCGTGAGGCGGTGACGTTTGCCGCGCGCGCCAAGATAGAGGCGTTGACCCTGTTTGCGTTCTCCAGCGAGAACTGGCGGCGTCCGGAAGGGGAGGTCAGTGCCCTGATGGAACTCTTCATGACAGTGCTGGGCCGCGAGGTCAAGCAACTGCACAGCAACGGGATCCGGCTCAAGGTGATCGGAGATACCGCCCGTTTCAGCGAGCGCTTGCAGGCCAGGATCGCCAAGGCCGAGGCTTTGACTGCAGACAACAAGGGGCTGACCCTCAACATTGCTGCCAATTACGGTGGTCAGTGGGATATCGCCCAGGCGGCCCGTAAACTGGCCCGAGCCGTGGCGGCAGGCGAGCTGGATGCCGATGCCATCGATGAGTCCCTGCTGGCCGAGCAGGTCTGCATGGCGGATTTACCACCTGTCGATCTGCTGATCCGGACCGGCGGCGATCATCGCATCAGCAATTTTGTGTTATGGCAGCTCGCCTATGCCGAGCTCTATTTTACCCCGGTATTGTGGCCCGATTTCAACGAGGCCGAGTTCAGTGAGGCCGTTGCCTCTTTCGTTGCCCGCGAGCGTCGCTTCGGGTGTACGGGTGAACAGATACGGGAATTGATCGCCGAGCATCAGACCGGCTAAATCCCCTCCCAAGAGAGAGGTTTCTTTTGCTAAAACAACGAATTATTACCGCATTACTGCTTGTTCCCCTGGTATTGGGAGCGCTATTTTTCCTGCCGTTGAAATTCTTTGCCCTGTTGGCAGCTCTGGTGTTTCTGTTGGCCAGCCGCGAGTGGAGTGGCTTCGTCTCTGCCCAGCCGCAGCAATGGTTGCCGCTGGTGTTCTGTCTGTTGCTCGGTGCCAGCCTGTTCTGGCTGCCGGTCGATCAGCTCTGGACCCCCCATCTGCATCCGCTGGTGATGGGCGTGCTCTGGACCGCCGTCAGCTGGTGGCTGTTCGGGCTGCTGCTGGTATTGCGCTATCCCCGGAGCGCCAGGTTGTGGAAAGAGTCCATCTGGCTCAAATCCCTGTTTGGTCTGGTGACCCTAGTGCCCTTCTTCTGGTCCCTGGTGGCCATTCGTGGTTACAACTTCTATCACGACCCCATGATGGGGTCCTGGATCTTGTTGTTCGTCATGGGGCTGGTCTGGGCGGCAGATTCTGGCGCGTATTTTTTCGGCAAGGCCTTTGGCAAACACAAGCTGGCGCCGGCCGTCAGCCCGGGTAAAACCATCGAAGGCATGTGCGGTGGTCTCTTTACCGCCAGCCTGCTGGCGGTCGGTGTGACCTGGTTCATGGGCTTTGTACCCGCCAAGATGGCGATAGTGCTGTTCTGCTCCTTGCTGGCCGTGCTGGCTTCCGTGCTCGGCGATCTCACCGAGAGCATGTTCAAGCGGGAGGCAGGCATCAAGGATTCTGGCACTCTATTGCCCGGTCATGGTGGTATCCTCGACCGGATCGACAGCCTGACCGCGGCCCTGCCAGTCTTCCTGCTCAGTTATCTGTTACTCAGTCAGGAGTTCTGATGCACATCTTGCTGATGGTTTTGAGCGCTTCCGGCTCCATTGGTTTGTTACTCAAGCAGGAGTTCTGATGCATAACCTGGTGATTCTGGGAGCCTCCGGCTCCATCGGTCAGAGTACGCTCAAGGTACTGCGCCGCAATCCCGGGCGCTGGCAAGTACTGGCGCTCACCGCCGCTCGCAGCGTGGATGCCATGGTGCGGGACTGTCTCGAGTTTTCCCCCCGTTTTGCCGTCATGGTGGATGAGGCTGCCGCGACCGCACTGGCGGGCCAGCTCAAGACCCACGGTAGCGCGACGCGGGTGCTGTCCGGTCCTGCCGCTCTGTGTGACGTGGCCGCTCACCCCGATGCCGACAGCGTGATGGCGGCCATCGTCGGTGCGGCGGGTCTGGCACCGACCATGGCCGCAGTGCGTGCCGGCAAACGGATCCTGCTGGCCAACAAGGAGGCGCTGGTGATGTCCGGGGCCTTCTTCATGGAGGCGGTGCGCGAGCATGGCGCCGAGCTGCTGCCCATCGACAGCGAACACAATGCGATTTTTCAGTGCCTGCCCGAAGCCATTCAGCGCCAGCCCGGCTACTGCGATCTGGCAGGGGCGGGCATCAGCAGGATACTGCTGACCGGCTCAGGCGGTCCGTTTCGTTATACCGATATCAATGCGCTGGCACAGGTCACGCCGGCCCAGGCCATCGCCCACCCGAACTGGTCCATGGGAGCCAAGATCTCGGTCGACTCCGCCACCATGATCAACAAGGGGCTGGAGTACATAGAGGCGCGCTGGCTGTTCAACGCCGCGCCCGAGCAGATCCAGGTGGTGATCCATCCCCAGTCAGTGATCCACTCCATGGTGCAGTACAAGGATGGCTCAGTGATGGCCCAGCTTGGCAATCCGGACATGTGTACCCCCATAGCGCATGCCCTGGCTTATCCGGCTCGAGTTGAGTCCGGAGTGGAACCTTTGGATTTCTTCAGTGTCGGAGAGTTCAGCTTTATCCGGCCCGATTATGAGCGTTATCCCTGTCTGGCACTGGCCATGAGTGCCTGTCAGCAAGGGCAGGCGGCGACCACGGCGCTCAATGCCGCCAATGAAGAGGCCGTTGCGGCTTTCCTTGCAGAGCGGATCGGTTTTATGGATATTGCCAGAGTCAATGAGGCCACCATGGTGGCGCTGGGGAGTTCCGCTGTGGGTTCACTGGAGGATTTGATTGCGCTGGATGGTGCGGCCCGTGCCCGTGCTCACAATTTGATTGAGGAGCTTAGCTAATGAGTGGTATTTCGTGGCATTGTGCTGCCTTTATCGTTGCCTTTGGGTACCGGACCATGCATGAAATCGAGGTAACTGGCTGATGAGTGCTGTGCTGTGGAATGACAAACCTGCCTTTGTTACTGCCTCCTTCGGTGATTCGAATGGGTGTGATCTCGAGGTGATAGGCTGATGGGCGGCGTGCTGTGGAACATTGGTGCCTTTATCATCGCCCTCGGATTGCTGGTTGCGGTGCATGAGTTTGGCCACTTCTGGGTGGCCCGCCGTTGCGGCGTCAAGGTCGAGCGCTTCTCCATCGGGTTTGGCAAGGCTATCTGGCGCCGGATGGGCAAGGATGGCACCGAATATGTGCTGGCACTGATCCCGCTCGGCGGTTACGTCAAGATGCTGGATGGTCGGGTAGATGAGCTCAAACCCGGCGATGAGCAATTTGCTTTCAATCACAAGAGTGTCTGGGCGCGGATGGCCATAGTGGCAGCGGGCCCCATGGCGAACTTCGTGTTTGCCCTGTTTGCCCTCTGGCTGATGTTCATGATCGGTGTCCCTGCCGTCAAACCCGTGGTGGGGGAGGTGCGTCCCGCCTCCATTGTGGCGGCGGCCGGGGTCGAACCCGGCATGGAGATCGTCGGTGTCGGCGACAAGGCGACCGGTGACTGGGAGAGCGTGACCTATGCCCTCATCAGCCACCTGGGTGATGATGCCGTCCAGCTCAAGCTGAAAGCGGCCAACACCAGTTATGCGGTGGACAAGACCCTCGTGCTGGAGGATTGGACGTTCGATCCGGACAAAGAGTCCCCCGTCGGCAGCCTGGGGATAGTGCCCCTCGGCGGCAAGGTACTGCCCGTGGTCGAGGCCATAGTGCCTGCGAGCGCCAGTGAAAAAGCCGGCCTGCAGGTGGGCGATCGCATCAAGCGGGTGGGCGAGCAGGAGGTCACCGAGTGGGCCCAGTTCGTGCACCAGGTCCAGCAATCCCCCGAGCAGCCATTGCAGGTCGTGGTGGAGCGGGCAGGCAGTGAACTGACCCTGACCCTGACTCCGGATGTGAAAAAAGTGCGTGGCCAGCTGGTCGGTTTTGTCGGCTTGTCACCGCAATTGGTTCCATTACCGGATGAGTATCGAATTCTGTTACAGTATGGGCCTTTGCAGGCCCTGTGGCAGGGAGCCCAGAAGACCTGGAGCCTGACCACGCTGACCTTTGACATGATTGGCAAGCTGATTGGTGGCATCGTATCTCTGGATAACCTGAGCGGTCCCATCTCCATTGCCAAAGGGGCAGGCAGCAGTGCCGATTACGGTCTGGTCTATTTCCTCGGCTTTCTGGCGCTGATCAGCGTCAACCTGGGGATCATCAACCTGTTTCCCCTGCCGGTGCTGGACGGAGGCCATCTGGTCTACTTCCTCATCGAGGCAGTCACCGGCAAGCCGGTATCAGACAAAATTCAGGAAGTGGGTTTCAGGATCGGCGCCGCCATTCTGATGTTACTGATGGGCATTGCGCTATTTAATGATTTCGCTCGCCTCTGAGGCCAGAGCATCAACAAGGACACACAAGAACAAAATGGCTGTTAAAAAAGCATTGGTGTTGAGTTGCCTGCTGGGTGCCAGTTTCCTGGCCCAGGCGGCCCCTGCCTCTTTTGTGGTGCAAGATATCCAGGTCGACGGCTTGCAGCGTGTAACGCTGGGGGCCGCCCTGTTGAACCTGCCGATCCGGGTTGGCGACACCGTCGATTCCGTGACCCTGGCCAACGCCATCAAAAAGCTCTACTCCTCCGGTAACTTCGAGGATGTGAAGGTTTACCGTGACGGCCAGGTGTTGCAAGTGGCGGTCAAGGAGCGGCCGACCATCTCCAGCATCGAATTTTCAGGCAACAAGGATATCAAGGAAGAGCAGCTGACCCAGAGCCTGGAGTCCTCCGGCATCCGGGTGGGTGATCCGCTGGATCGTACCGTGCTGAGCTCCCTCGAAAAGGGTCTGGAAGATTTCTACTACGGCGTGGGCAAATACTCCGCCAAGGTCAAGGCCATCGTCACCCCGCTGCCGCGCAACCGGGTCGACCTCAAGTTCACCTTCGTGGAAGGGGAAGCGGCCAAGATCCAGCAGATCAACATAGTTGGCAACAATGTGTTCCCGGAAGAGAAACTGCTGGCCCAGCTCTCCCTCAAGGACGATGTGCCCTGGTGGAACTTCACCGGTGACCAGCGTTACCAGAAACAGAAACTGGCCGGCGACATCGAAACCCTGCGCTCCTACTACATGGATCGCGGTTATATCCGCTTCGCCCAGGAGTCGACCCAGGTCTCCATGACCCCTGACAAGAAGGGGGTCTACGTGACCCTGAACGTCAAGGAAGGGGATCAGTACAAGGTCTCCGGCGTTCAGCTCAAGGGCGATTTGATCGACCGTGGTGGCGAGATGAAGGGCCTGATCCCCATAGGGGCAGGCAGCACCTACTCCGCCAGTCAGGTAACCCACACTGAAGAGGTGCTCTCCAAGTTCCTCGGTCGTTACGGCTATGCCTACCCGAAAGTGGTCACCTTCCCCCAGGTCAACGACGAAACCAAGGAAGTGGAGCTGATCGTCAACATAGAGCCGGGTCCCCGTGTCTATGTGCGCAACATCAACTTCAGCGGCAACGTCACCACCCAGGATGAAGTGCTGCGCCGCGAAATGCGTCAGATGGAAGGCACCTGGCTCTCCTCCGATAGCGTCGAGCAGTCCAAGACCCGTCTCAACCGTCTCGGCTTCTTTGAAACCGCGGAAGTGGACACCAAGCGGGTGCCGGGCAGCGATGATCAGGTCGATCTCGACTTCAAGGTCAAGGAGCAGCCAGCTGGCTCCATCAACGCCGGTGTGGGTTATGGTACCGAATCGGGCCTGAGCCTGCAGGCAGGCCTGCAGCAGGACAACTTCATGGGTACCGGCAAGAAGATCGGTATCTCCGCCAGTACCAACAAGTACTCCAAGAGCGTCGACCTCAGCTACAACGATCCCTACTTCACCGTGGACGGTGTCAGCCTGGGTGGCCGCCTCTACTACAACCAGTTCAGTGCGGCCGATGCCAACATCGTCGACTATGAAAACACCACGATTGGTTTCCGCCTCTCCAGTGGTTTCCCGGTCAACGAGAACAACCGCCTCGACTTCAGCCTCGGGGTCGAGAACAACAAACTGTCCCAGCCCAACCCCTATCTGCAGGTGGACGAGTTTTGGAAGGTGTACAGCAAGAACAAGGATGGCGACAACCGCATGGTGTTCAACACCGTTGACGTCACCGCCGGATGGACCCGTTCAACTCTCAACAAGGGAATGTTCCCGACCGCCGGTGACCGTCAGCGTGTTAACGCCAAGGTGACAGTGCCCGGCATGGATCTGCAGTACTTCAAGCTGAACGCCGAAGATGCTCACTACTTCCCGTTCGATGCGGACCACAAATGGGTGTTGATGGCCAAGGCCCGCGCCTCTTACGGCAACGGTTATGGCAGCAACGGCAGC
Organism: Aeromonas sp. 2HA2; assembly: GCF_029237345.1. Classification (NCBI taxonomy): domain Bacteria; kingdom Pseudomonadati; phylum Pseudomonadota; class Gammaproteobacteria; order Aeromonadales; family Aeromonadaceae; genus Aeromonas; species Aeromonas sp. 2HA2. The sequence continues at coordinate 457,725 of NZ_JAACGB010000002.1, forward strand.
TATGATCACGTCCTGCCGTTCTTCGAGAACTACTTCGCCGGTGGTTTCGACACGCTGCGTGGCTTCAAGAGCAACACGGTAGGTCCGAAGGCGCTCTACTACTACAACCTGAGCGGTAACGACGTCATTCAGGGCACCGACAGCTCGGTGGGGGGCAATGCCCTGGCGGTGGCGTCCCTCGAGATGATAGTACCGACGCCGTTTGCGTCTGAAACCTATCAGCCTCAGTTGCGTACCAGCTTCTTCATCGACGCCGGTTCAGTGTGGGATACCACTTTTGACTATGCCCAGTACCAGAACCGCTGTTTCAGTGGTTGCAACTATCTGACCGACTATTCGGACCCGACCAACTACCGTGCCTCGGCCGGTCTGTCGCTGCAGTGGCTCTCCCCCATGGGACCCCTGGTGTTCGCGATTGCCCGTCCGCTCAAGGAGTACGAAGGGGACAGGACAGAGTTCTTCTCGTTCAATATCGGCCGTACCTTCTAAGGACGGACGCGCCCCCACCCAGCCGGTGGGGGTATTCAATGATGGGACGCGCAGCTTGCGTGCCTCACCAGGTAACAAGTCGGTCCGGGTACCACTTGCATAATCAGGTAAATCAGGTTGCCCTCACATGAGGGAACAAGGAGTTAGTGTGAATAAAGCGTTGAAAGTAGCTGGTTTGAGTTTTGCACTGATGGCTGCCGGCATGGGCTCCGCCTTGGCTGACACCAAGATCGCCGTGGTCGACATGGGCGAAATCTTCCAGAAGCTGCCCCAGCGTGAAGCTGTTTCCAAGAAGCTGAAAGGTGAATTCGAGCCGCGCATGCGTGAACTGCAGAAGCTGGAATCCGACGGTCAGAAACTGGTCGAGAAGTTCAAGAAGGATGAAGCCTTCATGAGCGCCGATCAGAAGAAGCAGAACCAGGAAAAACTGGCCAAGCTGCAGATGGAGTTCAACCAGAAGCGTCAAGCGTTTGAGCAGGACAACGGTCGTCGTCAGTCCGAAGAGCGCAACAAGATCCTGACCAAGGTACAGGCTGCCATCGATTCCATCGCCAAGAGCAATGGCTACGATCTGGTGCTTGAGCGCAATGCTGCGCCCTATGCCGCCAGCAAGCTGGACATCTCTGCCCAGGTTATTTCTCAGGTAAGCAAGAGCAACTAATTGATGGCATTCACTCTCGCACAGCTGGCCCAGCAACTGGGGGCCGAGATCCATGGCGACGGAACCCTGGAAATCCGCAAGGTAGCGACACTGGAAAAGGCCGGGGAGGGGGATATCACCTTCCTGTCCAATAAAAAGTACCGGCATTATCTGGAGCAGAGCAAGGCTTCGGCCGTGCTCATTACAGAAGCGGATCTGCCATTTTGTCCCACCAATGCCCTGGTACTCAAAGACCCCTATGTGGGGTTTGCCCGGGTAGCCCAACTGCTGGACACCACACCGCAGCCGGCCACGGATATCCATCCGAGCGCCGTCATTGCGGCTGACGTGCAACTGGGCGAGAGAGTGGCCATCGGGGCCAATGCAGTGATCGAATCCGGCGTCGTGCTGGGTGATGACGTACGCATAGGCCCTGGCTGTTTTGTTGGCAAGAATACCCGACTGGGAGCGCGCTCCCGGTTGTGGGCCAACGTCACCCTGTATCACAACATCACCATGGGTTCCGACTGTCTGGTTCAATCCGGCACAGTGATCGGGGCCGATGGGTTCGGTTATGCCAATGAGCGTGGCGAGTGGATCAAGATCCCCCAGCTCGGTGGCGTGACTATCGGCAACCGGGTCGAGATTGGTGCCTGCACCACCATAGACCGCGGCGCGCTGGAAGATACCCGCATCGCGGATAACGTCATCATCGACAACCAGTGCCAGATCGCCCACAACGTCGAGATCGGCTACGGCACCGCCGTGGCAGGCTCCACCGTGATGGCGGGTAGTCTCAAGGTCGGCAAATACTGTATCATTGGCGGCGCCTCCGTCTTTAACGGGCACATGGAGATCTGCGACCAGGCCACCGTCACCGGCATGGCCATGGTGATGCGACCCATTACCGAGCCCGGTGTCTACTCTTCCGGCATCCCTCTGCAAACCAATAAAGAGTGGCGCAAGACCGCCGCCCGGGTGATGCGTATCGAAGAGATGCACAAGCGGTTGAGCAAGCTTGAGAAGAAGCTGGATCAAGAATAATCACGATTGGTATAGGGTACTGTTTTGACTACTGAAAAGAAGAGCCTGGGCATCCAGGAAATCATGGATCTGCTGCCCCACCGTTATCCGTTCCTGATGGTGGATCGGGTCGACGATTACGAGATCAGCGATGAGCGCAAAACCTTGCGTGCCATCAAGAATGTCTCGTTCAACGAGCCGATCTTCCAGGGACATTTCCCGGCCAAGCCGGTGTTTCCCGGCGTACTGATCCTGGAAGCCATGGCGCAGGCCACCGGTATCCTGGCCTTTACCATGGTGGGCAAGCCGTCTCCCAACGAACTCTATTACTTTGCCTCCATCGACAACGCTCGTTTCAAGCGTCCGGTTGGCCCTGGCGATCAGCTGGTGCTGGACGTGGAGTTCCTGAAAGAGCGTCGCGGTATTGCCAAGTTCACCGGTGTGGCCACGGTCAACGGTGAAGTGGTTTGTACCGCCGAGCTGATGTGCGCCAAACGCGAGGTTTAATACACGTGATCGACCAGACTGCCATCATTCACGATACTGCCATCGTCCATGAGTCTGCGGTGATTGGTAAAGGGGTTGAAATCGGCCCCTTTTCCGTCATCGGTGCCGAGGTGGAAATCGGCGACAACACCTGGGTAGGTTCCCATGTGGTGATCAAGGGGCCGGCCAAACTGGGCCGTGGCAACAAGATCTTCCAGCACACCTCCATCGGTGAGGATTGCCAGGACAAGAAGTACGCCGGCGAGCGCACCTTCCTCGAGATTGGCGACAACAACGTCTTTCGCGAGAACTGCACTGTGCACCGCGGCACCATCCAGGATCAATCCCTGACCAGGGTGGGCAGCGGCAACCTCTTTATGGTCAACGTGCACGTTGCCCATGATTGCATCATCGGTGACAACTGCATCTTCGCCAACAACGCGACCCTGGCGGGCCACGTGGTGATAGGTGACTTCGTGATCTTCGGCGGTCTCTCCGCGATCCACCAGTTCGGTCGCGTTGGCTCCCACGCCTTCATCGGTGGCTGCGCCGCCCTGAACAAGGATGTGCCGCCCTACGTGATGGCCGCTGGCAACTATGCCAAGCCGTTCGGGGTCAACTCCGAAGGCCTGCGTCGCCGCGGTTTCAGCGCTGAAGCCATCTCCGCCGTCAAGCGTGCCTACAAAGAGATCTTCCGCTCCGGCAAGACAGTCGAAGAGGTGTTGCCCGTGCTGACCGAGATGGCGGCCACCGAACCGGCCGTCCAGCTCTACGTGGATTTCCTCAAGGACAATGAGCGCGGGATCATCCGTGCCTGATCCCGTTCGCATCGGTATCGTCGCCGGAGAGACCTCCGGCGACATCCTGGCCGCCGGCCTGGTGCGCGAGCTGCAGCGCCGTTATCCGGACGCGCAGTTTGAAGGGATCGCCGGGCCGCGCATGCAGGCCCTCGGCGTCAAGGCCCTGTTCGAGATGGAAGAGCTCTCCGTCATGGGGATCACAGAGGTGCTGGGCCGTCTGCCGCGCATCCTCAAGGTTCGCCGTGAACTGCTGCGCCATTTCATTGCCAATCCACCTGACATCTTCGTCGGGGTGGATGCACCGGATTTCAATATCGGGGTGGAGCTGAAGCTGCGCCGCGCCGGTATCAAAACGGTTCACTATGTCAGTCCCTCTGTCTGGGCCTGGCGTCAGAACCGCATTCACAAGATCAAGGCCGCCACCGATATGGTGCTCGCCTTCCTGCCGTTCGAGAAAGCCTTCTACGATCGCTTTGCTGCCCCTTGCCGATTTGTGGGTCACACCATGGCCGATGCGATCCCGCTCGAACCGGACCAGGCTGCCGTGCGCCAGGCGCTGGGCATTGACCCGGGTCGACGCTGGCTGGCCGTGTTACCCGGCAGTCGCACCGCCGAGGTGGGCTTCATGTCACCGGTATTTCTCGAGGCCTGCAAGCGGCTGACGGTACGTTATCCGGATCTCGGCTTTATCGTGCCGCTGGTCAACGAGGCGCGACGGGCGCAGTTCATGGCCATCAAGGCCGAGCTGGCGCCGGATCTCGACATGGTGTTGCTGGAAGGTCAGGGTCGCGAAGCCATGATAGCTGCCGATGCCGTGCTGCTTGCCTCAGGTACCGCAGCACTGGAAGCCATGCTGGTGAAAAAGCCCATGGTGGTGGGCTACAAGCTCAAACCGTTCAGCTATTGGCTGGCTCAGCGGCTGGTGAAGACCGCCTATGTGTCGCTACCCAATCTGCTGGCCGATCAGATGCTGGTGCCCGAACTTATTCAGCACGAGTGCACCCCGGACAATCTGGTGGATGAAGTCAGCAAGCTGCTGGAACACGACAACCGTGAGCTCATAGCCACCTTCACCCGGCTGCACCAGAGCATTCGCTGCAACGCCGACGTGCAGGCCGCGGATGCGGTGGCCGAACTGCTCGGCAGATAACAGGCAGGGTGGCCGATAGCGCTGCGCTCATCTACCCCATGTCAGGCCCTGCGGGGCCTGTTTTGATTCAAGGCTGCAAGATGATGATCGATATTCCCGAAGACAAGCTGGTTGCCGGGGTGGACGAGGTGGGTCGTGGCCCCCTGGTGGGTGACGTGGTCACCGCCGCCGTGATCCTGGATCCGGCCAACCCGATCACCGGGCTCGCCGATTCCAAGAAGCTCTCCGAGAAGAAGCGTCTGGCGCTGTTTGACGAGATCAAGCAGAAGGCGCTGGCCTGGGCCATCGGCCGCGCCAGTCCCGAAGAGATAGACGAGCTCAACATACTGCACGCCACCATGCTGGCGATGCAGCGCGCCGTGGCGGGCTTGTCCATCACCCCTGAGCTGGTCTTTATCGACGGCAACCGTTGTCCAAGCTTGCCGATGGAAGCGCGCGCCGTGGTCAAGGGCGACAGTCTGGTGGCTGCCATCAGCGCCGCCTCGATTCTGGCCAAGGTGACTCGCGATGCGGAGATGACCGAGCTGGACAGCCGTCATCCCGAATATGGTTTCGCCCGTCACAAGGGCTATCCGACCCCTGAGCACCTCGCCATTCTGGCCGAGCGCGGGCCCTTGCCCGCCTATCGCAAGAGTTTCAAGCCGGTGCGCCATGCACTTGGGATCGAATAGCCAATGCATTTCTGTTTGAGCAACGAGAGGGTATGACGATGGCTGAACCCCGTTTTATCCACCTGCGCGTCCACTCCGATTTCTCCATGGTCGATGGTCTGCAGAAGATCAATCCCATCGTCGGAGCCGCTGCGGCCAACAACATGCCGGCGCTGGCCCTGACCGACCAGATGAACATGTGCGGTCTGGTGCGTTTCTATGGCTCCGCCCACGGCAAGGGCATCAAGCCCCTCGTCGGGGCCGACTTCTGGGTGCAAAGCGATGAGCTGGGGGACGAGCAGTTCCGCCTCACCCTGCTGGCCATGGACAACGACGGCTACCAGAACATTACCCTGCTCATTTCCCGCGGTTATCAGCGCGGGCATGTGCAGGGACGTCCCGTCATCGACAAGGAGTGGCTCACCGATCACGCCAAGGGGGTCATAGTGCTCTCGGGCGGACGAGAGGGGGACGTGGGCAAGTTCCTGCTCAAGGGCAACCGGCAGATGACGGAGTCGTGTCTCGCCTTCTACCAGACCCACTTTCCCGACGCCTACTACCTGGAGCTGCTGCGTACCGGTCGACCCGATGAAGAGGTCTACCTGCACATGGCGGTGGCCATTGCCACCGAGTTCGAGCTGCCGGTGGTGGCCACCAACGAGGTGGTGTTCCTCAACGCCGAGGACTTCGACGCCCACGAGATCCGGGTTGCCATCCACGATGGCTATACCCTGATGGACAAGCGTCGCCCACGCCGTTACAGCCCGCAGCAGTACCTGCGCAGCCAGGAGGAGATGGCCGAGTTGTTTGCCGACATCCCCGAAGCGCTGGAAAACACGGTGGAGATCGCCAAGCGCTGCAACGTGACAGTGCGTCTGGGTGAATACTTCCTGCCCAATTTCCCGACCGGTGACATGACCACCGAAGACTTTCTGGTGGCCAAATCCAAAGAGGGCCTGGAAGAGCGTCTCGCCTTCCTGTTTCCGGATCCGGCCGTGCGCGCCGTCAAGCGCGGCGAGTATGACGAGCGCCTCGAGATCGAGCTGAAAGTCATCAACCAGATGGGCTTCCCGGGTTACTTCCTCATCGTGATGGAGTTTATCCAGTGGTCCAAGGACAACGGCATCCCCGTTGGCCCGGGCCGGGGCTCGGGGGCGGGTTCACTGGTGGCTTACGCGCTCAAGATCACCGACCTCGACCCGCTGGAATTTGACCTGCTGTTCGAACGCTTCCTCAACCCCGAGCGGGTCTCCATGCCCGACTTTGACGTCGACTTCTGCATGGACAGACGGGACGAGGTGATCGAGCACGTCTCCGACATGTATGGCCGGGATGCGGTGTCCCAGATCATCACCTTCGGCAGCATGGCGGCCAAGGCGGTGGTACGGGACGTGGGCCGGGTGCTGGGCCATGCCTATGGTTTCGTCGATCGCATCTCCAAACTGATCCCGCCTGATCCGGGCATGACCCTGGCCAAGGCATTCGAGGCCGAGCCCAAGCTGCCCGAGCTTTATGAGCAGGACGAGGAGGTCAAAGACCTCATCGACATGGCACGCCGTCTCGAAGGCGTGGTGCGCAACGCCGGCAAACACGCAGGTGGCGTGGTAATAGCGCCCACCAAGATCACCGACTTTGCGCCGCTCTACTGCGACGACTCCGGCAATCACCCTGTCACCCAGTTCGACAAGAACGATGTGGAATATGCCGGGCTGGTGAAGTTCGACTTCCTGGGGCTGCGTACCCTGACCATCATCGACTGGGCGCTTGGCATGATAAACCCGCGCCTTGCCAAAGAGGGCAAGCCGCCGGTCGACATCGCCGCCATCCCCATCCACGACAAGAAGTCGTTCGATCTGTTGCAGCGGTTCGAGACCACGGCGGTATTCCAGCTCGAATCCCGCGGCATGAAGGATCTCATCAAACGGCTGCAGCCTGACTGTTTCGAAGACATGATAGCCCTGGTGGCCCTGTTCCGTCCGGGTCCGCTCCAGTCGGGCATGGTGGACAACTTCATCGAGCGCAAGCACGGCAAGGAGGCGATCTCCTACCCGGACGAGAAGTGGCAACACGAGAGTCTCAAACCGATCCTTGAACCCACCTACGGCATCATCCTCTATCAGGAGCAGGTGATGCAGATAGCCCAGGTGCTGGCGGGCTATACGCTGGGTGGTGCGGACATGCTGCGCCGGGCCATGGGCAAGAAAAACCCGGCCGAGATGGCCAAGCAGCGATCCGGGTTTGAGGAAGGGGCGGTCAAGAACGGCATCGACGGCGAACTGGCGGTAAAGATCTTCGATCTGGTGGAGAAGTTTGCGGGCTACGGCTTCAACAAATCCCACTCCGCCGCCTATGCGCTGGTCTCCTACCAGACCCTCTGGCTCAAGACCCACTTCCCGGCCGAGTTCATGGCGGCGGTCATGACCGCCGATATGGACAACACCGACAAGATAGTGACTCTGGTGGACGAATGTCAGCGCATGGGGCTCACCGTGATACCGCCGGATGTGAATAGCGGTCGCTACCGGTTCAGCGTCAACGAAGATGGCCACATCGTCTACGGCATAGGGGCTGTGAAGGGGGTGGGGGAAGGCCCTATCGACGCCATTCTCAGCGCCCGGGATCAGGACGGGCCGTTTCGCGATCTGTTCGACTTCTGCAACCGGGTCGACATCAAGAAGATCAACAAGCGGGTGATGGAAAAACTCATCCTCTCCGGCGCCATGGACAGGCTCGGTCCTCACCGCGCCGCCCTGATGGCGACCCTGGAAGAGGCGATGCGCGCCGCCGAGCAGCACGCCAAGGCACAGGCCGTGGGTCAGGTCGACATGTTCGGGGTCTTGACCCAGGAGATTGACGACGTCAAGAAGGCGTTCGCCAACGTGCCGCACTGGCCTGACAAGGTGTGGCTGGAAGGGGAGCGGGAGACGCTCGGCCTTTACCTGACCGGCCACCCCATCAACCAGTACAGCGGCGAATTGCGTCGCTACACGTCCGGCCGTCTGTGCGATCTGCATCCCACCTCCCGGGATACGGTTACCACGGCGGCGGGGCTGGTGATCGCGGCCCGCAGCATGGTGACCAAGCGTGGCAACAAGATGGGGATCTTCACCCTGGACGACAGATCCGGCCGTCTGGATGTGACCCTGTTCAGTGAAGCGCTGGAAAAATATGAAGAATTGATGCAAAAAGACCGTATTTTGGTGGTTTCTGGACAGGTCAGCTTTGATGACTTCTCCGGTGGCCTTAAAATGTCGGCCCGTGAATTACTGGATATCAACGATGCGAGGGAGCGTTTTGCCAGGGCAATCCGCATCTCCCTCGATGAACAGCGGATTGATGATCGCTTTTTCCCGCGTTTGTGCGAGATTTTGGAACCCGCCCGTGCCGGAGTCTGTCCGGTTCAGGTAAACTATCGTCGCCCCGGCTCACGGGTGCGATTGACGCTCGGTACCGAGTGGCGGGTGACGCCCACCGATCAACTGATAGATGACTTGCGTGTCCTGCTGGGACGAGAGCGGGTTGAATTGGTTTTTGATTAGAGGATCTATAGGCCCTATGAGTCTTTTTCTGGATTTTGAACAGCCGATTGCCGAGCTGCAGGCGCAGATTGATGAACTCCGTCATGTGAGTGAGCACAACAGTGCTGTCGATCTCAATGAAGACATTCGCCGGCTGGAGAAGAAAAACGAAGAGCTGACCAAGAAGATCTTCGGCGATCTGGGTGCCTGGCAGGTATCCCAGATGGCGCGTCATCCTCAGCGTCCTTACACCCTCGATTATATCGAGCACATCTTCACCGACTTCGACGAGCTGGCTGGCGATCGCGCCTATGCCGATGACAAGGCCATCGTCGGCGGTATCGCCCGTCTCGACGGCGAGCCCGTGATGGTGATTGGCCAGCAGAAGGGGCGTGAGACCAAAGAGAAGATCAAGCGCAACTTTGGCATGCCGCGCCCGGAAGGGTACCGCAAGGCCCTGCGTCTGATGGAGATGGCCGAGCGCTTCAAGATGCCGATCATCACCTTCATCGACACCCCGGGTGCTTACCCTGGCGTGGGTGCCGAGGAGCGTGGTCAGTCTGAAGCCATCGCCCGCAACCTGAAAGTGATGGCTGGTCTGACCGTGCCCGTGGTCTGCACCGTGATCGGTGAAGGCGGCTCGGGTGGCGCCCTGGCCATTGGCGTGGGCGATCGCGTCAACATGCTGCAGTACTCCACCTACTCCGTCATCTCGCCGGAAGGCTGCGCCTCCATACTGTGGAAGAGCGCCGATAAGGCGCCCGTGGCCGCCGATGCCATGGGTATCACGGCCCAGCGCCTGAAAGAGCTCAAGCTCATCGACACCATAGTCGAAGAGCCGCTCGGTGGTGCCCACCGCGATGTGCCCCTGATGGCCCAGCGCCTGAAGGAGCGCCTCAAGCAGGACCTGGATGCCCTGCGTCCGCTCGAGACCGATCAGCTGCTGGAGCAGCGCTACCAGCGCCTGATGGGCTACGGCTACTGCTAAGCCCTGCATGCTTCTCTAAATGGCGTCAAAAGGCCCCTGCATATGCGGGGGCCTTCTTTTTTGGGCGCGGGGAAAGTGCTGTTCATATGGATATCAGTCGGCACCCCGTTTGCCGAAAACCCCTGTGTTGGATCAATTCAGCTGTGGTTAATGGCCAATAAAAGTGGGATCCCGCTCCCGTTTTGCTTAAAGTGGCCCCCTTCCGATCGACCCGATTGGAATGCCCGCAAGGATGCTCTTCAGACGTACGCAGGATGGCCTGGCCAGACTGACTCACAGCGATGTTTACTGCTCCGGTTCCCTTTTTCTGCCACCTCGCGCTGGCAGCGCCTTGTTCCGTTCAGTCAGTCCAGGTTTGCGTCACTCTCATTGTGCATTGTCTCCATCTGCAGCGAGTGAATCATGAGCGAATCGGTTTTTGAGATCCACGACTGGACCCTGAGGGTTGACGATAACATGCTGTGTCGCCCCGACCGCGAGGTCTACCTTGAACCCAGACTGGTCAATCTGTTGCGGTTTCTGGCCTGCCATACGGGCACAGTGTTTGGCCGCGATGCCCTGATCAAGGAGGTGTGGGACGGCGCCGAGGTGACCGATCAGGTGGTCACCCAGTCCATCTTCGAGTTGCGCAAGATCCTCAAAGATGGTCGCTTTGATGCGGCCGACTATATCGTTACCGTGCCCAAGCGCGGCTACAAGCTGGTGGCATCGGTGCGGCCGCTGCAGGTGGTTTCGTTGCTGATGGCTGACGAGCAGCCCGTGCCAGCGGTCAATACCACTCTCTCCGATCTGAGCCCGCCCGCCACGGCCGACGATGACGATGCCCTGCCCAATGCAGCCCCTTTTCCCGCCGGGCCTCTGACCCGCGCCATCTCGACTCACGCCAAGGATGCCCGCAGCCGCTGGAAGATGGTGAGCTTCGATATCTTCGTGGCCGTCATCCTGGTTGCCATCGTCAGCATGCTCAGCTATCAGCACGCCAGCCCCCAGGTTCACACCATGCTGGATCCCAATTTGCTGGTGTTTCGCTTTCACTCCGGCATGGATGACAACAACGAGAACGTGCGTCTGGCCGATGGCATCACTCGTGCCCTGATGGGGGAGGTGGCTGCGGTTACCCCTCTGCGTGTTCAGTACGGCGCCACCAATCTGATGGGGGGCATCCTGCCCGGCAAGGAGCTGAGCGTGCGGGTCTCCCGCCAGCCGCGGGGCACCTATCTGGATCTGGAGTATCGCAACATCAATACCAATCGGGTGCTGTTCAGCCACCAGTACCAGCTCAGCCGTCACAAGGTACACGCTGTGCTGCAGGCGAGCAGTCAGGATCTGCTGCGGGCCCTCGATCAGCCGGACGTCTTGCCCGGCATGGGATGGCCCACCGATGATGCCTCCCTGATGGCCATGATGGAGGCGCAGTATTACATCAACAGCCAGGATCCCGTGGCCCTCAAGCGTGGCATAGCGCTGCTCGACAACTCTCTTTTCGTCCAGCCGGATCAGCCGTTGTTGCTGGCAGAGCGCTATCTGGCGGGGGAGGCGCTGGCAACCCTGGCGGGCAAGTCCGAGAGTGAGCATCTGATGGGGATAGGTACTCATCTCGCCAGCGTGGTGCAAAGCGATGGCGTCGTGCCTACTCGGGTGTGGGAGGCCTTGACCCTGCAAGCCATCCTCAACAACCAGCCTCAGCAGGCGAGTCAGCTGCTGGCGCAGGCCGCCAGCCGTGGCCGCTCCGTACTCTACTACATACTGCAGGGCAAGCTGGCGGAGCTGGATGGCCGCCCCGAGGCGGCGGGAGATGCCTACAGTCAGGCCTTCCTGATGGAGGCGACCGAGCAGACCTATCTGCTCTGCCAGCAGCTCGGTTTCTACAGCAATATGGAGACCCTCACCCCAGCACTGTTCAATGCGCTGGGCCAGAGCAAGGTGAAGCTCTTCTAGCGCCGAAGCGCTTGTTTTCCCTCGGTCGGCACTGTTGCCGGCCGTATCCACAGGCTGCCTTCGGGCGGCCTGTGTCGTTTCTGTCTGCGTCAATCCGTCTGTCTGCCCAAGGGAATAGCCAGTCTGGCTCAGCCGGATTTATCTCCCGCTGCTCATTGTCGCCCGCGTTTGACTTGCTCGCCGCATTTGCGCTTGTCCGGCTTTGCGTCATGAGCACTGCTCGCTGCCGCTATTCCACTGTGAGTGCGGGTATGGCCTGCCGGTCACCGGGAACCGGGTATTGCCGCTGAGGTTTGCCTCTGAGCCGGGGTGGTGATGAGAGATGTGGAGGGTCGAACAGGGGGGAGCGGCCACTTGGAGTGATGGTCCGATGGACTTTCGGATGGCCGCAAGGGGAGGGGGCGCTATGCGAGCCCCGTTATCCCGGGTTTATCCCCGGAAAAATATCAAGACGGCGAGATAAGGGCGTTATCAAGGAGCAAAAGCGGGGTGGCCGGATATCAAGGTTTTATCAATATGGCGGTGTGGCTTGATTTCAATTTGCTGTTTTTAAATGGTTTTTTGAAAATGTGCCGAGGCGGCGAAAAAAGTTGGCTCATATTTTTATCCGTTAGCGGGTCCTTATGTTTTCCGGGGAGGAGAGGCCTAGTCTGTGCCCATTCGTTGGCGGGGCGTTCCGCCAAATGTGTATGTGACGACCCGACCTTTTATAGAACCGGAGATCTTATGTCCCTAGATACGAGCAAGAAGATTGGCCTTATCGCCTGTACTGGTGTGGTGGCCGGCAACATGATGGGGAGCGGCATAGCGCTGCTGCCTTCGGCACTGGCTACCATAGGTTCCATTTCCATTTTCAGCTGGGCCATCTGTCTGGTGGGTGCCATGGGCCTCGCCTTCGTCTTCGCCCGCCTTGCGACCAAGAACCCGCAAGAGGGTGGCCCCATTGCTTATGCTGGCGAGATCTCTCCGGTGTTCGGTTTCCAGACCGGTGTGCTCTATTACCATGCCAACTGGATCGGTAACCTGGCCATCGCCATTACCGGCGTCTCTTACCTGTCGGTCTTCTTCCCCATCCTCAACAACCCTATCCCGGCGGCCATCGCCACCATAGCGGCAGTCTGGATCTTCACTTTCGTCAACCTGCTCGGCGGCAGCTGGGTGAGCCGACTCTGTACCCTGGGTCTGGTGCTGATCCTGTTGCCTGTGGTGGGTACTGCCGTGATGGGGTGGGGGCATTTTGATACCAGCGTCTACAGCCAGAACTGGAACACCACCAGCGGCAGCGACCTGCATGCGGTCATCAGTGCCGTGCTCATCTGCCTCTGGTCTTTCGTCGGCGTGGAATCCGCCGCCGTCTCTTCCGGCATGGTGAAGAACCCCAAGCGCACCGTCCCCCTCGCCACCATGCTGGGCACGGGTATTGCGGGTGTTATCTACATCCTCTCTACCCAGGTGATCAGCGGTATGTTCCCGGCCGGTGAAGTGGCAGCCTCCGGCGCCCCGTTTGCCATGGCCTCCTCCGCCATCTTTGGCAACTGGTCTGCTCCCTTCGTGTCTGCCTTTACCGCTTTGGCCTGTTTCACCTCGCTGGGTTCCTGGATGATGCTGGTGGGCGAGGCGGGCAAGCGTGCCGCCAACGACGGCAACTTCCCGAAAATCTACGGTGAGCTGGACAAGAACGGTGTTGCCAAGAAGGGCCTGATCCTCGGCTCCCTCAAGATGACTGCGCTGATGATTGGCCTGACCGCCTTCACATCCCGGTCCGCTCACGCCGCCGATCTGTTCAACGTGCTGACCACGGATGCTGTGCTGCTGACCATGCTGCCCTACTTCTACTCCAGCATTAACCTCATTCGCTTCGAGGGCATGACCTCCCGCAGCATAGGCACCATGATTTTCTCCGGCGTCGCCTGTGTCTTCTGTCTGGTGGCCCTGATGGGCGCCAAGGGGTCAAACCTCACTGCCACCTTCGTGGTGTCGCTCATCATTCTGATGTTCTACGCCAAAAAACAGGGGCTGCGTCAACACGACGCCCTGCTCAAAGAGCAAGCCAGCCACTAATTCCCTTTTCTTCTTCCGAGCGCTCTTCACTCACCATCCCTGATGGAGAGCGCCCCTTCATGTGTGGAGCATCAAGATGAATATCATTGCCATCCTCAACCACCTGGGCGTTTTCTTCAAAGAAGAACCCATTCGCCAGCTGCAAGCTTCCCTGGAGCGCAAAGGCTTTCAGGTTGTGTATCCGGTCGATGTGGCCGACTTGCTGAAGCTTATCGAGAAGAACCCCCGTGTCTGCGGCGCCATCTTCGACTGGGACAAATATTCACTGGGTCTGTGCAAGGAGATCCACGATCGCAACGAGAAGCTGCCGATCTTCGCCTTCGCCAACGATCAGTCCACCCTGGATATTCACCTGACCGATCTGCGTCTGAACGTCCACTTTTTCGAGTACCGTCTCGGCATGGCCGATGACATCGCCCTCAAGATGGGTCAGGCCACTCAGGCGTATCAGGACGCCATATTGCCGCCCTTCACCAAGGCGCTGTTCAAGTATGTGGAAGAGGGCAAGTACACCTTCTGTACCCCGGGGCATATGGGCGGTACTGCCTTCCAGATGAGCCCGGCCGGCAGCATTTTCTATGACTTCTACGGCCCCAACGCCTTCAAGGCGGATGTCTCCATCTCCATGCCGGAGCTGGGTTCCCTGCTGGATCACTCAGGCCCGCACAAGGAGGCCGAGGAGTACATCGCCCGTACCTTCAATGCCGACCGCTCCTACATAGTCACCAACGGCACATCCACCGCCAACAAGATTGTCGGCATGTTCTCCGCCCCGGCGGGCAGCACTGTGCTGGTGGATCGCAACTGTCACAAGTCCCTCACTCACCTGATGATGATGAGTGACGTGACCCCTATCTATTTTCGTCCGACCCGCAATGCCTATGGCATTCTGGGGGGGATTCCGCAGAGCGAATTCAGCCGCGAGACCATAACGGCCAAGGTTGCTGCCACCCCGGGTGCCCAGGCACCCCGTTACGCAGTGATCACCAACTCCACCTACGACGGCCTGCTCTACAACACCGGCTTCATCAAGGAGAGTCTGGATACCCCTTACATCCACTTCGACAGTGCCTGGGTGCCTTACACCAACTTCAGCCCCATCTATGAGGGCAAATGCGGCATGAGTGGCGACGCCATGCCGGGCAAGGTGTTCTACGAAACCCAGTCCACCCACAAGCTGCTGGCGGCCTTCTCCCAGGCCTCGATGATCCACATCAAGGGTGACGTAGAGGAAGAGACCTTCAACGAAGCCTTCATGATGCACACCTCCACATCGCCGCAATACGGCATAGTGGCGTCCACCGAGATCTCCGCCGCCATGATGCGAGGCAACAGCGGCAAGCGTCTGATCAAGGACTCCATCGATCGCGCCGTCTCCTTCCGCAAGGAGATCAAGCGGCTGCGTGATCAGAGCGAAGGCTGGTTCTTCGATGTATGGCAGCCGGACAACATAGACACAGTCGAGTGCTGGAAGCTGGATCCTAAAGATGACTGGCACGGTTTCAACGGCATCGACGATGACCACATGTACCTGGATCCCATCAAGGTCACGCTGCTGACCCCGGGGATGAACCGTCAGGGCGAGCTGCTTGAGCGTGGCCTGCCTGCCTCTCTGGTCTCCAAGTTCCTTGACGAGCGCGGCATAGTGGTGGAGAAGACAGGTCCCTATAACCTGCTGTTCCTCTTCTCCATCGGGATCGATCAGTCCAATGCGATGCAGCTGCTGCGCGCCCTGACCGAGTTCAAGCGTGGCTATGACCTGAACCTGACCATCAAGAGCATATTGCCGAGTCTCTATCGTGAAGACCCGAGCTTCTACGAAGGCATGAGGATCCAGGAGCTGGCCCAGAGCATCCACGATCTGACCTGCAAGTACCGTCTGCCGGAGCTGATGTTCAAGGCGTTCGACGTGCTGCCGGAGATGAAGATGACCCCGCACCTCGCCTGGCAACAGGAGCTGGCGGGCAATCTGGAAGAGGTGCCGCTGCGTGACATGGTGAATCGCATCAGCGCCAACATGATACTGCCGTACCCGCCGGGAGTGCCGCTGGTTCTGCCGGGCGAGATGGTAACGGCTGATTCCCTGCCGGTGCTCGAGTTCCTCGAGATGCTGTGCGAGATCGGCGCCCACTACCCGGGCTTCGAGACCGACATCCACGGCCTCTATCGTCAGGCCGATGGCAGCTACACCGTCAAGGTGCTGCGCTAATCAAAGTGACAACAACGGGCCGCAAGGCCCGTTTTTCCCTGCGTTTTTTATCCATTTTGTGAGTCGTCATGAAGCGCATTCTCTCCATTCAATCCCACGTCGTCTTTGGCTGTGCCGGCAACAGTGCCGCCGTATTTCCCATGCGCCGCATGGGCATGGAAGTGTGGCCCGTCAACACAGTGCAGTTTTCCAACCACACCCAATACCGTCAGGGGTGGCAGGGGATGGTGATGCCGGATGGCCATATCCGCCAGCTGATAACCGGTCTGGCCGACATAGGCGTGCTGGGGCAGTGCGATGCGCTGCTAAGCGGTTACCTCGGCTCGGCCGAGCAGGGGGAAGAGATACTGGCGGCGGTGGCCAGACTCAAGGCGCTCAATCCGAACGCCCTCTATTTCTGTGATCCCGTCATGGGTCACCCCGACAAGGGATGCATAGTGGCACCCGGTGTCGCCGATTTTCTCAAAAACCGGGCGCTGGCCTGTGCCGATATGCTGGCCCCCAATCTGCTGGAGCTGGAACAGCTGACCGATCGGGAGATCCGCAATGTGCCCCAGGCACTGGCAGCATGCCAGCAACTGCGGGATCAGGGGGTCAAGCTGGTGATGGTCAAGTATCTCGGGCAGGCGGGTTTTGCCATGGACAGGTTCGAAATGCTGCTGGTATGCGAAGAGGGGGCGTTTCATATCTCACGCCCCCTCTATCCCTTTGCTCGCGATCCCATTGGGGTAGGTGATCTGCTGAGCGCCACCATGCTGGCCAATCTGCTGGCAGGTTTCACGTCTGTGGCGGCGTTCGAGCGTACCAATGCCAGCGTCGATGCAGTCGTGGCCCAGACCTGGCTCGCCGGAGCCTATGAGCTGCAACTGGTGGCAGCCCAGCAGGCGATGGTGCTGCCACAGGTGCGTGAGCAGGCTACCCGGCTTTAGCCGACGCATTCGTGCTACTTGTGTCTAGCTAGGGCGATGTGCCAGTCGCAGAGCCTGACGAGCGGTTAGCCCTGTGGCCTGGTGCAGGCCCTGAGGAGCGCACGCCAGCTTGAGGCGACGCCACTCTCGCCACAGCAGCCAGCACAGCGGCAGGGTCAACAGCAGCACAGTCGTGGGCTGGGCGAGCAGTACACCTTCGCGTCCCCACTGCATCGGCAGCAAGAAGATCAGTGGCAGCAGCAGTAGTGTCTTGGCCGCCGAGATGATCAGTGCCTGCTTGGTGCGAGCCATGGATTGCAGCAGCACTATGCCAAAGATGATGATCCCTTCCAGCGGAATGGCGCTGAGGTTGAGAGTCAGGCTGCTGACGGCAGCGGCAAGCAGTTCGGCATCCTGACCGCCGGTGTAGAGCATGGCCACCTGGCGCGGCAACAGCTGGATCAGCAACCAGACTGCCATGCCATAGACCAGCGTGATCTTGAGCCCCATCTCCATCAGGAATTTCAGATCACGGTAGCGCTTGGCCCCCGCTGCCTGACTGACGAGAGGCTGGATGCCAAATGCCAGTCCCTGCAGGATGACGATGAATATTGCCTCCGTGTAGCCTGCTACCGTGTAACCGGCCAGATCCTTGATGGCGCCATACGCCATCAGCTGGCTGTTGTGCAGCAGTAGCAGCAGTCCCAGGTTGAACTGGGCGATCAGGCTCGGCAGGCCGGTAAAGAGCAGGTTGGGCATGGCCGGAAAATTGGGCACCATATGGCGCCATGACAAATTCAGTTTGGCATGGGAAGTAAAGAAGTAACCCAGGCCCAGCAGGCTGACGACCCCCTCGGACATGAGTGTCGCTTGGGCAGAGCCCACCAGTCCCAACCCCAGTCGACCGACCATGATGTAGTTGAGAATGATGTTCAGCACTGCGCCCCCGCTGACCAGGATCATGGCCAGCCTGGGTTTGCCGTCGTTGCGCAGCAGATAGGGCACCGCCAGGTTGCTGGCCAGCAGCAGGGTACCGCCACCAATCCAGTAGAGGTAGTCACTGGCCTGTTTCCAGGTCTCTGTGCCTTGCTCGATTCCCAATGCCAGCAGGATATCGATGTGCCAGTGGTGCAGCAGCAGGGGGGCCAGAGTGCCTAGCAAGGCCAGCAGCCAGAGCGCATTGACCAGCGCCTGGCGGGCCAGCTTGAGGTTCTTGGCCCCTTGCTGGAAGGAGATGGCGGTGGCCGCGCCCATGCTGATCATGGCGGCGAGACCGATCAACACCATGATGACCGGGTAGACCAGGTTGATGCCGGCGAGGCCGGCGGCGCCCACGTAGTGACCGACGAAGATGCCATCGACCAGGTAGTAGGCACCGGAAACCAGCATGGCCATGATGGAGGGGAGGGCATAGCCCCAGAAACGGCGGGTCATCGCCCGCTGGCGCAATGTGAAGTAGGCAGACATATCTGTTCTCTTGGGGAGTTCGATTATCGAGCCGACAGTCTAAATTAATACATTTTTGTTGATAATCCGCCTTAAGATTGATGAATTGATGAGTAAAATTCAGTAATTACCGGGTTTGGTAGTGTGCCTTGAGCATGTCGATCAGGGCGCGCAGACCTTTACCCAGTTGATGACGGCTTGGATAGAAGAGTGAAAATCCCACGAAGGTTGGGCACCAGGGCTCCAGCACTCGCAACAGTTTCCCTTCTGCCAGCTGCTTGCTGACCTCCTCTTCCGGACAGTAAGCCAATCCCAGCCCTGCCTCGGCAGCGCCAAGATAGAGGGCTGGCGTACTGGTGGTGAGCGGCCCTGTCACCTCGATTTCCAGCATGCTCCCCTTTCCCTCGGTAAACGCCCAGCGATAATGGTGGGAGGGTGTCAACCGATAACCTATGCAGGCGTGACGCGACAGCTCGCGGGGATGTTGCGGTGTGCCGTGTTTGCTCAGATAGGCCGGTGAGCCCACCACCAGATAACGCTGGTGTGGTCCCAGTGGCACACCGATCATTTCCTTGGGCAGCAGATCGCCGTAGAAGATGGCGGCGTCATAGCCATCTTCGATAAGCCGTGGCATCAGCTCCTGCTCCACCACCTCTACCTGCATGCGCGGGTAGCGCACCATGTAATCGATAAGCACAGGGGCCAGCAAGTCGTTGATGGCCTCCCTTGGTGCGCTTATTTTCAGTCGCCCCACAGGCTCATTGCTGTGATGGGCCAGCTCGTCGAGGGCCTCTTCCAGGGTATTGAGGGTCGGCAGCAACTGCTCGAGCAGACGTTGACCCGCATCGGTCGGCACCACGGCGCGTGTGCTGCGATTGAGCAGTCTGACACCGAGCCGGGTCTCCAGCCCTTTCAGGCTGTGGCTCAGGGCGGAGGCCGAGACGCCGAGTTCGAGGGCGGCCTTGCTGAAACTCTGATGGCGGGCCACGGCGGCAAAAACCGCCAGTTCGGCGAGATCGGTACGGGTGATGACCATGACAACTCAGGGGAAAAAAGGGTGAACAACAGGGTACGTCAGGGCAAGGCGAGGCACAACCTGACCAATAAACGACCGAGTGTAAGCGGTTTGTTATACCTATAAGGATATAGATACTGGTGAAACTACCTGTACTTGTTAACGGTTGTTCACAAGGTTGAGCTGATAACGTGATCCATGACGCCAGAAAGGCGATTCTAGTCAAACTTTGGTTGATTAATTCAAAAAAACACTGTGATCGTTAAGGGGATTTAATTAGAGTCAGCCCATCAGAACAAAGGCGCGTTAACGACTTGTAACAGCTGACGCGCTGACAGCCCCAGGCTGATGACCCACTGACCTGTTTGTTGCAATTTGGTTGTTGCATGGAGTAATGACCACCTTGCCGGGTTTGGGGGGAAGAAAAAAACAGGGATGGACGGCAGGAGTTCCAGGGAAATGGGACAGGGCATTGCGCCCGGTTGACTCGATTTTTCTATTTTCCTTGATGACAGGAACACCACTATGTCTGACATGAATATTGCAGTAGAAGGCAGCGTAGCCAGTAATGCGTCTTCCCGTGGCAACACCAAGGCCGATCTGGTCTGGATGCTGGGTTTGTACGGTACCGCCATCGGTGCCGGTGTACTCTTCCTGCCGATCAACGCCGGTGTAGGTGGTTTGTGGCCGCTGGTGGCCATGGCGCTTCTGGCGTTGCCGCTGACCTTCTTTGCACACCGTGGTCTGACTCGCTTCGTACTGTCCGGCTCCACCCGTGATGGCGACATCACCGAAGTGGTGGAAGAGCACTTTGGCAAGACCGCAGGCAAGTTCATCACCCTGCTCTACTTCTTTGCCATCTATCCCATAGTACTGATGTACTCGGTCGCCATCACCAACACGGTTGAAAGCCTGCTGGTTCACCAACTGGGTATGACAGCACCACCCCGTGCCGTCCTGTCGCTGGCACTGATCCTGGGTCTGATGGCGGTGGTACGCCTCGGTGGCCAGTTCATCGTCAAGGCGATGAGCGTGCTGGTATTCCCGTTCGTGCTGACCCTGATGGGCCTGGCCTTCTATCTGGTTCCACACTGGAACGGCGCCATCATCACAGAAGCACCGGCCCTGTCCGATGCCTTCAACGGCGACTTCATCAAGACCCTGTGGCTGGCCATTCCGGTGATGGTGTTCTCCTTCAACCACTCCCCGATCATCTCCTCCTTCGCAGTGGACAACAAGGGTCGTTACGGCGCCGGTGCCGAGAAGAAGTGTGGCAACATACTGCTGGGTGCCCACGTCATGATGGTCATGACCGTCATGTTCTTCGTGTTCAGCTGCGTACTGAGCCTCTCCCCGGCTGATCTGGCTGCCGCCAAGGAACAGAACATCACCATTCTGTCCTACCTGGCCAACCATTTCGATAATGCCTTCATTGCCACAGCGGCTCCGCTGATTGCCATGGTTGCCATCAGCAAGTCTTTCCTCGGCCACTATCTGGGAGCCAAAGAGGGCATGAACGGTCTGATGGCCAAGGCGCTGCGCGAGAAAGGCAAGCAGGTCGACATCAAGCAACTGGACAAGGTGACTGCGGTCTTCATGATCCTGACCACCTGGGCTGTGGCTACCGTCAACCCCAGCATCCTCGGCATGATCGAAGACTTGGGCGGCCCCATCATCGCCATGCTGCTGTTCCTGATGCCGATGTACGCCATCACCAAGGTACCTGCCATGCGCAAATACGCTGGCAACATCAGCAACGGCTTCGTGACCCTGATTGGCTTGATCGCCATGTCCGGTATCATCTACAAGCTGATTGCCTGATAATTCCGGTTACACTGTTGAATGAAGAAGCCGCCTCGCAAGAGGCGGCTTTTTTATTTGAGCAAGGTATAGTCCTTAACAAGCAAGGGGTTGCGGCCTAACATGGCTCGATGTGTGTTTATTAATCGGGACAAAGGAATATGTCTGCTTTGAAAAAGGATCTCGGGCTCTGGCAGGGGATGGGGCTGCTCGCCACCTCACTGCTGGGTACCGGTATCTTCGTGGTGCCGGCGACCGCGGCGTCGCTGGCGGGTGGGGCCTCGCTCTGGGCCTGGGTGCTGCTGATAGTGCTGGTGCTGCCCATCGCCTTTACCTTCGCCCGGCTTGGCCGTCGTTATCCTCACGCAGGTGGGGCGCCGCATCTCATCGGGCTTGCCTTTGGCATTGGCGCCGAGCGCTTCTCCGCCTTCCTGTTTCTGGCTGTGCTGCCGGTGGGATTGCCTGCCGCACTCACCATTGCCGCCGGCTTCTGGCATGCCCTGTTTGATCTGGGGGAGTGGACCCTGTGGGGCATACAGCTGCTGACACTGCTCGGGGTGTTTCTGCTGGGTTTGCGCGGGGCACGATCCTCCGGCAACCTGCAACTGCTGATCGCTCTGGCCATATTGGGGCTGACCCTGCTTATCTGGTTCAAGGGGGATCTCAGCTGGCGCGACGGGGCCCAGCCGTTGCCGACAGCAAGCGAATGGCCCGCCATGGGCACGGCGCTGGCGGTGATGTTCTGGTGCTTCGTGGGGCTGGAAGCCTTCGCCCACATGGGGGAGGAGTTCAAGCGACCTGAGCGGGACTACCCGCTGGCACTGCTTGGCGGCGTGCTGCTGGCGGGGCTTATCTACTGGGTTCACTCGCTGGTGGTGCTCAAATATGGGCTCTATGGCGACGAGGCAAAAAATGCCACCGCCATTCCGGCCCTGCTCTCGCTGCTGTTCGGCCCTACCGCCAAGTGGCTGGTGGCTATCCTGGGTTATCTCTCTTGTTTTGCCAGCATCAACATCTATCTACAGGGGTTTGCGCGCCTTATCTGGAGCATGGCGCGGGAGGGCAAGCTGCCCACCTCGCTGGCTCGTCTCTCGGCCCGGGGTGCGCCGCTCAATGCCCTGTGCTGGGTGCTCGCCATCTGCCTTGTCTCCATCACCTTGATCCTCTGGCTGCGGCTGCCGCTGGATGAGCTTATCCGCTACGCCAACGGCAACTTCGTGCTGGTCTACCTGCTCTGCATGGCGGCAGGCTGGCGTCTGCTCGGCGGCATGGGCAAGGGGCTGGCGGGATTGAGTGTCTTGCTCTGCCTTGCCGTGCTGGTGGCGCTCGCCTCCCAGGTGTTTTATGCCGTATTGCTGAGTGCAGGTTACGGTCTCTTCTCCCTGTGGCGCCGCTATCTGCGCCGCACCCGGGCCACGGAGAATATCTGCGCCATCAAGTAACCAGCCCGACAAAGGGCCCCGCAGTGCGGGGTTCTTTGTCTATCAGGGGTGTTGGTTACCGGGCGCTTGGCTGGTCGCTGCGTAGCAGAGCGTAGTGTTGCAGGGAGATAAACTGATCCCCCTTCCATTCGCACTCCCGCGCCGTCCCCTCGTAGCGAAATCCGGCGCCGAGCAGGACGCGGGCGGAGGCGACATTGGGCTCCTCCACCAGGGCCTGCAGCCGGTGCAGCGTAGTGGTGCCATAGAAGTGGGTCAGAAAAAGGGGCAGGGCCCTGCCCATTACCCCTTTTCCCCAGTACTCGGGATAGAGCCAATAACCTAGCTCGGCCTTCCTGTGCTGCGGATCGGCATCGTTGTAGCCGATGGCCCCCATGGGGAGGTCGGTGGGCTGACTGCGGATCAGAAACCAGCCGCCAGTGCCCTGACGCACCAGGTCGGCGTACCAGGCCATCTGGGCCTCACAGGCTGTCAGGCTATCGTAACTGATGCCGTAGTGGGCAATAACCTCTGGATCCGACAGGCCGCGATAGATGTGGGGCAGATCGGCAGTCGTGATAGGGTCGAGCCGCAGTTCGCCCCCTTGTCGTGAATTCATGCTCTTCTCCTGTGCGGCCTGTGTTGGCAGGCCGCCTGATTGGGAAAGACAGTTGTGTGAAGGTGTGACTGCTGGCGTCAGTTCGCTGGGAGGCCAAGCAAACCGGCCAGCTGCCGCAACTCGTCGCGCCACTGTTGTTGCAGCCTGGGTGTCTGATGCCTGGGCTTGCGGGCGAGGTCGGCGGCGAGCAGGGCATCCAGCTCGTACCAGCGTGCCAGCAACGCCTCTTCGTCATCCTCCACAGTGGCTTGCTCCTGCGAACTGCCAGTGGTGGCGGGGCTGATTGAAAGGTCCATGGGTTCATCACAGAGCAACTCGGCATAGGCCCGCTCGGCACTGTGGGCTTCGACAATCCGGCCTTCCCTGATCACCCAGAACCGGTTGCAACTGCGCTCGATCAGATCCCGGTCGTGGGAGATCAGCAGCACGCCACCGGCAAAACGCGACAGCGCCTCGGCCAGATCTTCTTTTCCTTCCAGATCCAGATGGTTGGTGGGTTCATCCAGCCAGAGCAGATGGTGGCTCGCCAGCGACAGGGCGAGAAACAGCAGCCTGGCCCGCTCACCACCGCTCAGGCTATGCACGCGTTGCCCGTGACGGGAGTAGGGGAAACCTGCACGGATCAAGGCCTGGCGCAGCGTCACCTCGGGCAGGGGGGCCAGAGGATAGAGGGCATCGGTCAGCGTTGCAGCGTCATCGAGCTGCTGCAGGGACTGATCGTAGTAGGCGATGCTGGCGCCGGGGTGGCGGTGCCAGCCTTCACCCGGTAGTTGAGCGCGCAGATCGTGCCAGCACTGACGCAGCAGGGAGGACTTGCCGGTGCCATTGGCACCGAGCAGGGCAACCCTGTCTCCGGCTCGCAGCCCGAGATCCTCGGCCCGCAGCAGGGGAGGCAAGCCGGGAGCGGGGCGCACGTCGAGGGCGTCCAGCCGCAGCAGGGCATCGGCGGGCAGTGCCTGCCCGTGCAGTTCGAGGCGCCAGGGGGCGCCGGCACCGACAACGCTCTGCTCCTCCTGCATCCTGGCAATCCGTTTCTCCATGGATTTGGCCTGACGCACCAGCTTCTCGTTGTCATGCTCCCGCCCCCAGATGGCGAGGCGTTTGCTGCTGGCGCTCAGGCGGTCTATCTCCTTCTGCTCGTCGGCCCGGCGCAAACGGGCTTGCTCGTCCTCTTCGGCCTGGGCCGCCCTGGCCTGGCTGCAAGGCAGGGCGAAGCGATAGAGGCGTCGATCCCGCAGGATCAGAGTCTCGCGGGTGACCCGGTCGAGCAGGCGGCCATCGTGGGACACCAGCACGAAAGCGCCGCGCCAGCCCAGCAGGAAGCGCTCCAGCCAGAGCAGAGCGGGCAAGTCCAGGTGGTTGCTGGGCTCATCGAGCAGCAACAGATTGGGCTGGCGCAGCAGGGCGCGGCCTATCTGCAATCGGGTGTGCTGGCCGCCGCTCAGGGCGCTGACCGGTAACGCGCCCTGTGCTTCAAGCTGCAGCTCGGTCAGCATCTTGTCCACCTGCCAGTCGAGCGCGGGATCCCCGTCCACTGCATCGAGCAGTACGGCGCGGGCGGTGAGCGCCTGCAGGCGTGCGGGCAGATGTTGCGCCACGAATTCACAACGGCAAGCCGCTGCGTGATGCACGCGTCCGTCATGGGGATCGAGCTGACCGGCCAGCAGGGCGAGGAGTGTGCTCTTGCCGCTGCCATTGGCACCGATAAGGCCGATGCGATCACCGCTGCGGATGCTGAGGTCGACGCTGTCAAACAGGGGAAGGTGTCCTGCCGTCATGTGCAGGGAATGGGTACTCATCAGGGTTGTCATGCTCTTGCTCTCTAAAATCACGGGATCGGAAATCCCTGTCATCAGGAGCGCTGGCGACAACGGCAGAGTCGAGAAAGGTCTCGGTTTGGAAGGGAGTCGGCTTTGCTCGAACCCGCTATCGCAGCGCGATGGTATGCAGGCAAGAGCACTGGAATGTGCCGAACAGGCGAGCCGAGAACATCGGACACGCTTGGATAACCATTTTTTACCTCCTTATTTTTTGTGATGACAAGGTGCGCCGATTATAAGCACAGAAAAAATAGTCGTCCATCGGGGGCCTCTGTCTCTTGCCCCCGTGGTGAGGCGGGTCCGGGTACACGGAGACAGTGGCCTTATCGGCTGCGCCAGCAAAGTCAAAGCCCCGCATTGCGGGGCCTTGGCTGTATGAGAATGGTGGGTCAATCGCGGGGGGTCTTGAGCGCCTGGATCACATCCTCGTCGGGGGCCAGCCCTTCTACGTGGTTGAAGATCTCCAGCCCCTCCTGTGGATTGATGGTAAAAGCGTCGGCACTGCGATAGCTGCCGCTGCCGGCGCTTTCGATGATGACGATGAGCTCGGGCTGCTTGTCGCCGTTGAGATCCTGCAACTTCAGCTCCTTGATGCTGCCATCTCGCGCCAGTACCTTGCCATCGATGAACTGATCGAGGGGAAACTGGGGGTTGGCGCCGGAATAGAGACGCACGTCGTAGCTGCCGATGGAGGCGGGCTCACCGCGCCCCTCGCTGATGGCAAGCACCTGACCTGTGGGCAGTGTCAGCTGTTTGAAGAACCCTTCTGCCGCCTGACCAGTCAGTGGCAGGGTGAGCAGGCCGAGTGTCATGAGCAAGGCTTTCATGGATGTGATCCTTGTGACTGTGGTGACGGGCGGGTATCTCCTGCCCGTCACGGATGTTGATGTGTGAGCCGGGGTCAGGTGATGCCTGTCCCCGGCTCTTTGGCACAGGGCGTCAGTTACCAGATCTTGACCCGTTTGGCAGGGTCCAGATAGAGCTTGTCCCCCGGCTTGATGTTGAATGCCTCGTAGAAGGCGGGGATGTTCGGCACCACGCCGTTGACCCTGTACTCCGGCGGGGAGTGCGGATCCGAGGAGAGCAGCATCTGCATCAGCTCGGGGCGGTACATGCCTTTCCACACCTGGGCCCAGCCGAGGAAGAAGCGCTGTTCGCCGGTGAAGCCGTCCAGCACGGGGGCTTCCTCGCCCTTGAGCGACAGCAGATAGGCCTTGTGGGCTATGGTGAGACCGCCCAGATCGCCTATGTTCTCCCCCAGGGTGAACTGGCCGTTGACGAACTGGCCATTGATGGGCTCGAAGCGGTTGTACTGGGCAACCAGGCGGCTGGTACGAAAGCGAAACTCCTTGAGGTCGGCCGGCGTCCACCAGTCGCGCATCACGCCGTCGCCGTCGTATTTGGCACCCTGATCATCGAAACCGTGGCCCATTTCATGGCCAATGACGCCACCGATGGCACCGTAGTTGACGGCATCGTCCGCCTGCATGTCGAAGAAGGGGGGCTGCAATATGGCGGCCGGGAAGACGATCTCGTTGTTGCTCGGGTTGTAGTAGGCATTCACCGTCTGCGGCGACATGTGCCACTCGTCCCTGTCCACCGGCTTGCCCAGGCGTGCCAGGCTGTCGGCATATTCAAAGGCGCGAGCCCGTTGCAGGTTGCCTACCAGGTCATCGGCGCGGATCTCGATGGCGCTGTAATCCTTCCATTTGTCCGGATAGCCTATTTTGGGCCTGAACTTGGCAAGCTTTTCCAGTGCCTGGGTCTTGGTGGCCGGTGACATCCAGTCCAGCTCCTGAATGCTCTGGCCGTAGGCAGTGCGCAGGTTTTCCACCAATTGCTCCATGCGGGCCTTGGCCTGGGGCGGGAAGTAGCGCTCCACATAGAGTTTGCCCACTGCTTCCCCAAGGTGATCGTCCAGTATGCCGAGGGCGCGTTCCCAAGGGGCGCGTTGCTTGGGGGTGCCGCTCAAGGTGGTGCCGAAGAAGGTGAAATTCTGGGCGTCGGTCTTGCTGTCGAGATAGGGGGCATAATCCGTGATGAGCTGCCACTTGAGGTAAGCCTGCCAATCACCGATGGGAGTCTGCTGCATCAGGCCGTCGAGGGCAGCGAGATAGCTGGGCTGGCCGATGATCAGGCTTTGCTGACCGGCGAGACCGGCCTGGCCAAGGTAGCCGTTCCAGTCGATATGGGGGGCGAGGCGCTTGAGCTCGTCGAGGGAGCCCTTGTTGTAGTTCTTCTCCCTGTCCCGCAGGGTCACGTTGTCCCACTGGATCTGGGCGAGTTGGGTCTCAAGGGCCAGGATACGCTTGGCCTTTGCGTTCGCATCCGCTTCGCCAAAGCGTGTCAGCATACCGGCGATGTGCTGCTCGTATTTCTGGCGCAGGGCCTGGCTGTTGGCGTCGGTTTTGAGGTAGTAATCTCTGTCCGGCAGGCTGAGCCCGGACTGATAGAGATAGACGGCATGGCTGTCCGGTGCCTTGGCATCGGCACCGATCCAGAAGCCGAACGGGGCGCCGCCCCCCAGCTGGCCCGAGCGGGCGAAGGCGCGAGCCAGTCCGTTCTGATCGCGGATCTGATCGATTTCGCCGAGCAGGGGCAGCAGCGGTGTGGTGCCCTTGGCATCCCGACCAGCCTGATCCAGATAGCTGGTGTAGAGATCGCGGATCTGCCGGGCCTGGGTATCGGCGGAGGCCTTGGCATCAAGCCCTTCCACCAGCACTCGCACATCCGCCAGGGATTTGTCCCTGAGCATATAGAAGGCACCATCGGCGGGCCTGTCATCCGGGATCTTGGCGGTGGCCAGCCAGTGACCGTTCACGTAGCGGAAGAAATCATCACCGGGTTTGACCCGGGTATCCATGTTGGCCAGTGCCAGGCCCGAGTGCTTGTCTGCCGTGTCCGGCGCCTGACTGCAACCGGCTAACAGGGCCAACCCAATGAGGCCGGCCAGTATGCTTTTCTTGTTGTTCATTCTGTTGGATTCCAATTCGGGTTATTCAGCTTCCTTGCCCACGCAGGGCGCACATCACTCTAGCAGTCGGGTTACAGCTTGATAAGCCCGACTCTGCTAAGATCGGCCAGGTCGTTTTGGGGAAGCCTATGATTTCTCGTATTTATTCTCGTTTTTGTCAGACCCTGCCAGAGCCGGAAGGTTCCCGGGGCTTGTTGGTAGCCTTCAGTGGCGGGCTCGATTCCACAGTGTTGCTGGCGTTGGCGGCGCAGTTTGCCCGCGAGCATGGGCTTGCGCTGCGCGCCCTGCACGTCCACCACGGCCTCAGCCCCCACGCCGATGAGTGGGTCGCCCACTGCGAAGCCGTGTGTCAGCAACTGGCGGTGCCGCTCATGGTGGAGCGGGTGCAGCTGGTGCGTGGCAATGGCGAGAGTCTGGAGGCACAGGCGCGGGATGCCCGTTATCAGCGGCTGGCCGCCAGACAGGAAAAAGGGGAGTGGCTGCTCACCGCCCATCATCAGGACGATCAGCTGGAGACCTTGCTGCTGGCCCTCAAGCGAGGTGCCGGTCTGCGCGGTCTGGCGGGGATCTTGCCGAGCCAGCCCTTTGCCGGTGGCCTCTTGTTGCGCCCCCTGCTTGAGTTCAGTCGCGCCGAATTGGCCGAGGCGGCGGCGACCCTCCCCTTCGGCTGGGTGGAGGATGAGAGCAATCAGGACGTGAGCTATGACCGCAATTTTCTGCGTCAGCAGTTGATCCCCCAGCTCAAGGCGCGCTGGCCAGCCATGGCTCGTACCGCCGCCCGCAGCATGGCACTGTGCGCCGAGCAGGAGGCGTTATTGGAGGAGCTGGCCGAAGAAGACTGGCAGCTGGCCTGTGGAGGGGAGGCGCTGCACGTTTCATCGTTACCGGCTTCATCGCTGCAGATTGTGCCCCTGCTCACCCTGTCGCCCACCCGGCGCAACAACTTGCTGCGTTACTGGATCCGCCGCCTAGGGGGCGAGATGCCCTCCCGGGATCAGCTCGCTCTGCTGTGGCAGGAGGTGGCGCTGGCGCGGGAGGATGCCAACCCTCAGTTCAGCCTGAAAAACCTCGATTGCCGCCGTTTTCAGGGGCGGCTGCATCTGGTTCGGCCCGGGTTGACGCCCCGTCACGAACAACTGGCCGTCACTATCGGCGAGTCAGTGGTCCTGCCCGATGGGCTGGGGCGGGTGCAAGTGTCGGCCACGCCGGACGGGGAGGGGCTGAGGTTGCCAGGGATGGGGGAGCCTTTGTCAGTGCGTTTTCAGGTGACGCCCGGTGTCATGCTCAAACCTGTGGGGCGCAGCGGCAGCCGCCGTTTCAAGAAGCTGCTGCAAGAGTATGGGGTACCTTCCTGGCTGCGGGGCCGTATTCCCATTCTCTACTATGGCGAGCAGGTGGCGGCAGTAGCCGGACTCTTTATCTGTGACGGATTTATGACGCAAGAAGCGGGGATAGGATGGCAGTGGCTGCCAGCGGCCGACAGCGGCATCCCGCAGTGAGCTCAGGCCCGCCATGCAGCTAGCCTGGCGGGCCTTTTTACGATCCTGGCGCTGTGGTACTCAGTCCAGCAGACCCGCTTTACCGGCTTTCTTGCGGGCATAGAGGTGAGCATCGGCCGCCTCATACAGGCTCTGGACTGCGACCCCAGATTGCCAGCTGGCCGCCCCCAGACTGCAACCGACCGAGAAGGTGCTGAGTTCCTTGTGGGTCAGCAGCATGTGTTGCAGCCGCAGCCAGACAGGGCGCCAGGCCTCGGGCTCGGCGGGTTGCAGCAAGAGGGCAAACTCGTCGCCACCGAGGCGAAAGGCCTGATCCGTGCTGCGGATACAGCTCTGGAGCAGATGGGCAAAGCGGCTCAACACCAGATCGCCGACCGGGTGCCCCCAAGTGTCGTTGATCTGCTTGAAGTGATCGAGATCCAGCAGCACCAGCACCAGACCGTGGGATTCCCGGCTGTGCTGCTCCACGGCGCGACCTATGGCCTCGTCGAAATAGGAGCGGTTGCCAAGCCCAGTCAGGTGATCGAGCCGTACTTGCTGCTCCAGCTGCGCCAGCCGCAGGTAGAGTGGCAGCGGCTGGCAGAGCAGCTGATGGTACTGCTGCAGGATCCGCTGCTGGCTGCCGCTCAGTATGTGTTCCAGGGTGTAGTGCAACTGGCCGAACAGCTGACCGTGCTGGCCGCGTAGTTCAAACGGGTAGCTGTGGAGCGTCAGGCTGGCCTGGGGCGGCTGCTGGATCAGCCTCTGTGGCTGGGGGTTGTCAAAATAGAGGCTATGTATACGGACAACTCTTGCCGCACGATCGGCAAAGGTTGCCAGCAGGCTGTCGAGATCCGACTGTGCCAGCAACAGCTCGAGCAACTGGTTGCGATCCTGACTTGCCAGCGGCGTGAGCCGCTCCATCTGCCGAACCCACAACTCGATGCCATGCCCCAAACCATTCAATGACGATGTGTTTTCCACGGTACAGCCCTCATACATCCTACTACCTGCCACTTCCCTGCAATCCCTGTGCCTAAAATATGTTCAATGTGAGCAAGGGCGGCTGACTAGGCTTAAGTGGATAAAAAGGGAGGGAAAATTTGTACGCAGATGTGTTGATCCTGCTGTTTGCCGCCGTCTTGCTGGTGGCGATTTTCCGGCGCCTCGGCCAGCCGGTGATCCTCGCTTACCTGGTCGCCGGGGTTCTGCTGGGCCCCCATGGCGCCGCCGTTCTCTCCGAGCAGGCGAACATGCAGACCATCGCCGAGCTTGGCATCGTCTTTCTGATGTTCTCACTGGGGCTGGAGTTCTCGTTGCCGCGTCTGATCGCCATGCGGATGCTGGTCGTGGGGGTCGGTGGTCTGCAAGTGCTGTTCACCTCCCTGCTGTTCTTCTGGCTTGGCTGGTGGTGGGGGCTGAGCCTGCCCCAGGCGCTGGTGGTGTCGGGCACCCTGGCGCTCTCTTCCACCGCCGTGGTGATCAAGCAGTTGGGAGAGCAAAAACAGCTGCATACCCGCCGTGCTCAACTCGGGGTCAGCGTGCTGCTGTTTCAGGATCTGGCGGTGGTGCCGCTGCTGGTGATGATACCCATACTGGCCAGACCCGAGATCCAGGGCAGTGCCCTGCTGGCGGAGATCGCCTGGGCCACCCTCAAAGGCCTGTTTGCCCTGTTCAGCCTGCTTGCCGTCGGCAAGTGGCTGCTGCCCCTGCTGTTTCACGAGGTGGCACGGGCCCGCTCCGATGAACTTTTCGTACTCAGTGCCCTGCTGGTGGCCTTGCTGGCGGCGTTCATGACCCATTCGCTGGGGTTGTCGATGGCGCTTGGGGCTTTCCTGGCGGGCATGATGCTGGGCGAGTCCCACTATCGCCATCAGCTGGAGGTGGACATAAGGCCGTTTCGGGATGTGTTGATGGGACTCTTCTTCATCACCATCGGCATGACC
Organism: Aeromonas sp. 2HA2; assembly: GCF_029237345.1. Taxonomy (NCBI): domain Bacteria; kingdom Pseudomonadati; phylum Pseudomonadota; class Gammaproteobacteria; order Aeromonadales; family Aeromonadaceae; genus Aeromonas; species Aeromonas sp. 2HA2. The sequence goes on from NZ_JAACGB010000002.1 coordinate 489,101, forward strand.
ATGGATTGGCAACTGGTGGCGCTGGCCTGGTGGCAGGTGATCCTCTGCGTATTTGGCCTCATCTTGATCAAATCCCTGCTGGTACTGCTGGCGGGCCGCCTGATGGGAGAGCGCAAGCGGGATGCCATGGCGGCGGGGATCATGCTGAGCCAGGTCGGCGAATTTGGCTTCGTCTTGCTGGCGCTGGCCAACCACCATGCGCTGCTCGACCATCAGCTGGTCTCCCTGCTCATCGGCATAGGGGTGATCTCCATCGCCATGACCCCCTGGCTGGTGCAAAAGGCGCACGGTCTGGCGCGCTCGCTCACCGACTCGGCCCTGCTTACCCGCTCCGAGGTGGCGCAGTCGGGGCTGAGCAAACATCAACACGTCATCATCGCCGGTTTTGGCCGTGCCGGGCAGACATGCGCCCGTTTTCTCAAGCTGGAAGACATTCCCTTCCTCGCGCTGGATCTCGATCCCGAGCGGGTGGGCGAAGCCAAGACGGCTGGGGAGCAGGTGGCATTTGGCGATGCCAGCCGGCGCGATATCCTGCTGGCCGCCGGTCTGCTGCGGGCTCGCCTGGTGATCATCACCTTCGACGATCGCAAGCGGGTCGAGGCCATGCTGGCGCTGATAAAGGAGCTGGCGGGGCAGGTCAGGGTACTGGTACGGACCCGGGACGACAGCTTTCTGGAGGCCTTCAAGCAGGCAGGGGCGCATGAGGTGATCCCGGAATCCCAGGAAGGGGCCCTGATGCTGGTTTCTCATCTATTGCTCAATTGCGACATCCCTATCGGCCGGGTGATCCGGCGCATGGAGCTGGAACGCAGCAGCCAGTATCGCTTTTTGCACGGCTTCTACTGGGGGGACCAGAGTGCCAGCAATCTGGAGACGGATCAGTTGCTCGAGCGTCTGCATCCCGTGCTGCTGCACGATCAGGCCTGGGCCGTGGGGCAGACGGTCCAGGCGCTGGCGCTTGACGCTGTGCGAATAAAAGAGGTGCAACGCGGTGAACAGAGCCTGGAGCCCAGGCCCGAATTGCGGCTGGCGGCAGGGGACAGGCTGGTGCTGTTTGGCAATGCGGTAGCGATGGAGCAGGCGGAACAAAAGTTGCTGGAGGGGCGTTAGGCCTTGCGCTGCACAAGGCCGACCAGCTGATTTACGCCTCCCCCCGCATCACGTCTTCAATCCCCAGAAACTGTTCGACCCGCGCCCGCTCGTTGAGGGTGTCCCGGTAACCCAGCTTGATCAGTTGCTGGCAGTAGCCGGGATAGAACATCAGAAAGCTGGCCAGGCTGCTGGTCTCGTCCCCCGACACTCCCAGCACCCGCAACAGGCGGCGCAGGTGTACAGGCAGTTTGCGCAGATAGGCCAGCGCTATGGTGTCGAGATCCTGGCTCGGTTTCAGCACGCAGGTCTCCACCCGTTTGAGTTTCAGGCGTCTGCGCTCCCGCTCGGGTATGAGATCCAGGGTCTGATTGATACGCCATAGCCGCTCCAGATCCGAATTCAGGGTATCGGTAAAGACGGTATCGAGCAGGTGGCTCGCGATGTTGGAGCTGGTCAGGTGGCCATGGCGAAAGGTGGGGGCCGAGTGGGCAGGTGGATCCAGCGCAATCAGCAGGATCCGCTCCGCCCCCAGATGGATGGCTGGGCTTAATGGGCTCAACTGGTGAATGGAACCATCGCCGTAAAACTTGTCGCCAATATGGGTCGCCGGAAAGACAAACGGCAACGCCGAGGAGGCCAGCAGGTGATCCGAGGTGAGCAGGGTGCGCACCCCGCGCCGTCTGGCTCGCTCCCACGGCAGATGGTCGGCCCGTCCCTGAAAAAAGGTGGTTGAGAGACCGTCATCATAGTCCGACGCTGTGATGGCCAGCGCCTCCAGGCTGCCATAGAGGATGTTGTCGTCGATGCGGTGATAGTCGATGAGCTGATCCAGCAGGCGGCGCAGGGGGGCGTTGTCAAACAGGTGAAAGGCGTGATTGGTGTGAGGATTGATAAGCCCGGCAGAGCCTTCATACAACAGCCGCCACAGCAATCTGCCGGGGTGAAAGTCGAAGATATGGTGGGTTTCGAAGCGGCGCCAGACCCACTCCAGCTTGCGTACCCCCAGGTGAAAACAGGAGGCATAGCAGGCCAGCGCCGTGACATTGATGGCACCGGCCGAGGTGCCACACAGTATGGGAAACGGAATGCCGAGATTGCGAGGATAAAACTCGGCGATGGCCTTGAGGGCACCGACCTGATAGGCCGCGCGAGCACCGCCACCGGTCAAGAGAAGAGCTGTGTTGGGTCTGGCCATGATACTGCGCCTTATGGTTGCCACTGAAGGTGTTGCCACCGAGCAATTTAACTATAAGGCGCTGTATCGAATATAAAAACAGGTCTGTGTACCATTTTTTCAGCAGGCTGGTTTCAACTGCGGCTATACCGGTGAATGGGAGCCTGCCAGGTTATCGAAGGCGGCAAAGAGGGGGGCACTGGCAAGGATTCGGCCGTGACCCAACCCACGGGTGCTGACCAGTCGGGTACGGCCATCCAGGGTTGCTCGTTGGGAGTCGCCGTAGGGGGCAAACCTGTCTTCCTCGTCGTGCACTATGATGGCGGCGCCGCTGCGGCTGGCGAGACGCCCCAGAGGGTCGACCGTGCTGAGGGGGTGCTGGTACTCCCGCTCAATCTCTTCCACTACCGCATCGAACAGGCGGATGGAATAGCCGGAGCGGGCCACCATGCCGTAGAGCTGGGGCACATAGTCGAGCACGGGCGACACAAGCAGCAGCGGCAACTGGTCGAGGGCTTGTTGGCGACTGGAGAGGGTGACGGCACCTCCCATACTGTGGGCGATGACGCCACTGAGGGGACCGAATTTGGCGACCTGTTCGGCCACCAGCTCGTCAAAGGCGCGCACGAAGCGGGGCAGGTGACCGGTATGACCGGCGCTATGGCCATGGGCCGGATGGTCATAGGCGATGGCGGTGAAGCCCTGGGCGGCAATATGGCTCATCAGCGGATAAAACTGGCTGGCACTGCCGGACCAGCCGTGCATCAACAGCCAGACCGGCCCTTGGCCGAGCCGATAGCTCATCAATATCCCCTCGCTGGTGTGCACTGCTTGCTTCACCAGGCCCGCAGGCGCCGCCGCGTCCCGATGGTTGCGCTGGGGGGTGAGCAACAGCTTGCTGGCGGTGCGTCTGGCGTGGGCCGGGGCGAGTCTGTGGTGCAACCGGGTGCCAAGCCCCAGCAGCCATTTGCTCGGGCTGAAGCGGCGGGTGTTGAAGTAGATCTTGCTGCTCATGATGGTCCTGTCTGTTTTGTATGCGAACGGTCGTGCTTTTTTGTGGGTTTTTAAAAAGTCATTCGAGAAATCATTGCCAGCTGGTCAGCAGATCATCCACTTCGGGCCAGAAGTGGCGTGCGGGATCCTGACACAAGTCCAGCGCATTGAACACCTGATCTGCCAGATAGAGGCCGTACAGCCGATAGACGGCGCGCCAGGGTTCCAGATCCTGGCGCCACTCCCCCTGCGCCTGACCCTGCACCACCTGGCGGGCCAGGTAGTCGAGCCAGAAACGCACCAGCTGGCGCGCCGCCTGTTGCACGTCACCCTCCTGAGCCGAGGTCCAGGCATCGAGGAACATGCAGCGACCGGCGAAACACTGATTCCAGGCCAGCCAGGCCTGGAGCAGGGCGACAAGTTTTTCGCGCTGGCTCTGGTGTTGCTGCTGGCGCACGGGCTGGATCACCCGCTCCCGGAACACTTCGGCAGCGTGTTCCAGTACGGCGATCTGCAGGTTGTCGCGGGATTGAAAGTGGGCAAAGAGACCGCTCTTGGACATCTCGCACGCACAGGCCAGCGAGCCTATGGTCAGGCTCTCCAGCCCTTGCTGGCTCGCCTGCTCAAACGCAGTCTGCAAAATGTTGTCGCGGGTCAGACGGCCCTTGCTCATCACACTCTCCTCGTTGGCCCTGCAGCATAAAGTACGATCGTGCTAATTGTCGAGGGAGAAACTGGCAGGAGAGGCCACAGATCAGACTCAATCCTCCTTGATATCCATCTGCTGCAAGGCGATGACCGCCTGGGTGCGGTTCTTGACGCCGAGTTTGCGAAAAACAGCCGTGATATGGGCCTTGATGGTGGCTTCGGAGACATTGAGCTCCCAGGCGATCTGCTTGTTCAGGCTGCCATCGCGCAACATCACCAGCACCTTGTACTGCTGGGGGGTGAGGCTGGCGAGCTTGCTGGCGAAATCGGGACCGTCTTCGGATTCGGGATGCAGGGATATGCCGGCTGGTACCCAGTTATCTCCCCCGATCACTGTATTGAGGGCGTTGACCAGCTCCTTCATGGGGACCGACTTGGGGATGAAACCCAGCGCGCCGAGCCGCAGTACCTGCTGGATGATGGCGGCATCTTCCGAGGCGGAGACCACGACAATGGGCAGGTCGGGGTACTGGCCGCGCAGGTGGGCGAGGCCGGAGAAGCCGTTGGCACCGGGCATCTTGAGATCGAGCAGCAACAGGTCTACCTCAGGGTGTTCCCCCAGCAGGCTGGTCAGGCTGTTGATGGAGTCGGCCTCCAGCAGCTGGGCATCCTTGATGGCCATGTGCACAGCTTGATAGAGTGCGCCCCGAAACAGGGGGTGGTCATCTGCGATGACGATGGTAAATTGGCTGTCCATTGCTCACATTGTTGCTAACTGATTGTTTTGGAAAATCAAACTAGCATCGCTCTCCTGGGGGGTCAAACCCGCAGGCGTGCAAATGTGAAGCGACCGTCGGATGTCGTGCCATTGGGGCAGATGGGATGGTCACGAGCAACCCATGCAGGAGGCAAGAGATGGGATCCTTGGTATTGACGGTGGGCACGGGCTCCACCTGGGCAATGCGGGCGGCACTGGTGCTCGCCATGAGCGGGCTGGAGTGGCAGGAGCAGGTGTTTGATCTGGAAGATGCCAAGGCGTTGGCGCGGCTCAAGCGGTTGGCGCCTGCCGGCCTGGTGCCCTGGCTGGATCACGATGGCGTGCGGGTACACGACTCGCTGGCCATTGCCGAATACCTGTACGAGCTCTGCCCAGACCGCCAGCTCTATCCCGCTTCCCGGGCCGAGCGGGCGCTGGCCCGCAGTCTGTGCGCGGAAATGCACTCGGGCTTTGGCCAGATCCGCAGTCAGCTGCCCTTCTTTCTGGGGGCGCCGACCCGCAGCGAGCCGCCGGTGGAGGCCATCGGCGAGCTGGCTCGCCTGCAGACCATCTGGTCCCAGGCGAGGGGGCCATTCTATTTCGGTGAAGAGGGCATCATAGATGCCTTCTATGGGGTGATGGCCTATCGGCTTGCCAGCTATGGCATCCAGTTGCCCGGTCAGGCCGGTGTCTATCAGCAGGCCTTGCTGGCCTGGCCTTTGTGGCAGGCTCTGCTGGTCAAGGTACGGTTGCAGTGGCCTGTGGCTGCCCGTCAGCCGGCGTAAGACGGCCCTGTTGAACGGGTCGGCGACTGACATTGAAGAGGGGAGCCATTGGCTCCCCTCTCTGCTGATGCGTGGTACTGTCTATGGCTGCCGACCGGCAAACACCACCACCACCTTGTCCTCCCCCTTCTCCCGCACGAAGCTGTAGGGAGCATCCGACAGCTTCTTGTGGCTGCCAGCGGCTATGGCCGGATGGGCGGCGCGGAACTGGCCGAGTCGCTGCCAGTGCTTGACCAGCTCGGCCTTCTCACCGCTCCCGATCTCCTGCCAGTTCATGTCCGAGCGAACACTCTGATCGAACACGCCGCCATCCTTGGCCAGACCCCGGCCGGACTCGTCCCCGTAGTAGAGCTGGATGCCCCCCGGCAACAGCATGAAGCTGTTGGCAACTCTGCGTTGTAGCGGCACGTCCTGATAGTCGCCAAAGAACAGCTTGGTGTCGTGGGAGCTGATGTAGCTCAGCACGTTGAACTCGGGATCCTGATTGATGCGGCTGGCGTAGCTGGCATAGGTGGGCTCGGCGCCCGCCATGCACTGGGCCTGGGGCAGGGCGAACTCCCGCTGATAGTCGAAGTTGATCAGGGAATCGAAGCCATTCTGGTACCAGAAATCCTTGGCTACCCCGTGATCCCACACCTCGCCAACCATGTAGAAGGGGAGATCATCGAGCGCCTTGTCCGGGTTGGTTGCCTTCCACTCCTTGAGTGCCGCCGTGCCCGCCTGCTTGAGCTTGGCCCACACGGCGGGTTCCAAGTGCTTGACGGTGTCGGCGCGAAAGCCGTCGATGCCGAAGCGGCGCACCCAGTCGGTGTGCCAGGCGATCAGGTAGTCGCTGACGCTTGCATTGGGGAGCGCCTTGGCTCTGGTGTTTTTCTTCACTGCCAGCAGCGGTGGCAAGCCCACCGGCTTGGTGGACTCGGTGAGGAAGTCCGGCAGCCCCGCCACCGAACCGGTGACGTCGTCTGTGCCCGGTTGCGGGTAGCCGGGCAGGCCAGCCCGCACCCAGTCACCGCTCCACCACTTGTTCCAGTCTGGTGATTGGTAGTCGATAAACTGGTTGTAGCCATGCCAGTTGAGGCCGCCACTCGGGCGCCACTGGTTCCAGGTGGCCGGCAGTTTGCCAGTGTTCTGGGTCAGATCGGTGAGCCCCAGATCCTGCAGGTCCGCCAGGGTGGCGTAACCGGCGTGGTTCATCACCACATCGAGGATGATCCGCATGCCGCGCTTGTGGGCCTCGTCCACCAGGGTCTTCAGGCTCTCCTCGTCGCCATAGTTGGGATCGATCTTGGTGAAATCCAGTGCCCAGTAGCCGTGGTAGGCGTAGAAGGGGAAGTTGCCCTGCTCGCCGCCACCGATGAAGCCGTGTACCTGCTCCACCATGGGAGTGATCCAGATGGCGTTCATGCCGAGGCTCTTGATGTAGTCGAGCTTCTCGGTCAGCCCCTTGAAATCGCCGCCGTGCCAGGTGGCGACCTCGTCCTGACCATCCTTCTGGCGGCCGAAGCTGTGATCGTTGGCCGGGTCGCCATTGTGGAAGCGATCGGTCAGCAAGAAATAGACGCTCGCCTGATCCCAGCTGAAAGGTGCTTGCTTGGCTGCCTTGACCGGTTCGAGCAGCAGCAGGCTGCCGCTCTCCTTGCTCGGGGTCAGGGTCAGCTTGCCCTGTTTGATCACGGCCTCCTGCTTTGAGTAGGCATCCCGCAGCCGGGTGCCGTCAGGCCAGACTCCCTTCAGCGACACCGTCACAGGGCCGCCATCCCAGGCGATACAGGGCTCTGCCGGGGGCTGGCGCTTGAACTCGCTCTTCCTGGTGGCCCGCAGCACCTTGAGGCTGGGGGTATCGGGATTGAAGGTAAACTCGTAGTCCCCGGCCAGCATCACCCGCAGGGTGAAACTTGTCCCCTTGGCGCATTTGTCCATGGGTTGGGCGGTGCCGAAGGGGAGCGGCTTGGCCTCGGTCGGACCGAAGCTGGTGCCGCAACTGTTGCCGGCATCGCCGATGCGGATCTGGTGGCTGCCCTTGTCCAGCTTGTGGGTCAGGCTGACGGTGCCCTTGTCCAGCGTCAGCGCCTCGGCCACAGGTTTGCCATCCACATAGAGATGTACCTCGGGGGAGGCCAGCACCAGGCCTGAACACAGGGGGCCGGCCAGCAGGGCGAGCCAGAGGGGAGAGAAGCGAGGAGAGCGACGCATAAGCCATTCCTTGAGCAAGGGTAACCGGACCAGATTCCGTCAATGGGGCTCATTCTAGGTGGCATAGTGGCGGGCTTGGACAGGCAAAACGCCGATCTGTGAGCTCAGTTCAAATGGTTACGTTTTCAAGCCAGGTAAAGTGTGATGACGGCAAGCATCCGATCGCGCTTGTCCAGAGAAGGCCGCCCTGACGTTAAGAGGCCGCCGCCCGAGTCGCGACATTCACAGGGCATTTGCTCACGACTGAGCAACCCCAAGGCATAGCTTCGGTGCTTGTACTGGGCCCGCTTCTTTTCCCGGAAAAATGGCACGGCTCTAACCCGACGCGGCGGACCCCGCTAACTGTATCGGTCAGCGGGTATTACAGTACGGGTCAGTCACAGTTGGCGGATGTGACCACTTTGCGCGATATGCCAGAGGCTGTCTTAGTCACTATTCACCATGCGCTGTGCGTTAACAGAGGGACAGGTGCGCAGATATTGATATGGGGTCAGGCCGAATTCTTGCTTGAAGCGGGCGGCGAAACGGCTGGGAGAGTCATAACCGCAGGCGAGGGCCACCTCCAGCGGAGTGAGGCCCTGTTGCAACAGGTTGAGAGCGTGGCTCATGCGCACCTGGGTCAGCAACTGGCGAAAGCTGCGCCCCTCGGCGGCCAGCTTGCGCACCAGGGAGGCGCGGCTCATGGCAAAGTGTGGGGCCAGGGTCTCGAGTGTATGGTCGGCGCCTGGCTCCACGCCGAGGTAGCGGGCCAGCCGCTCCCCGAGTGTCATTGTGCTGGCGGGAAACAGCAGGTCGAGTGCATGGGCGGCGTGCAGCTCGGCATAGAAGCCGTGCAGCAGCTGGATCTGGGTGGCCTGGCTCAGCGTGCGGCTGGCCATGGAGCAGACCAGCTCGAAGCAGAACGCCAGCGCCGGGTTCACCTCAAGGCGCGGCTCCCTCTGCGGGGTGGGCGGGGCGCTGCTCAGCCATTCGGCGGGGGGCGGGGCCAGCAGGGTCAGGGCATGGGAGCTGAACTTGCCCTGTTCGGGCTGATTGACGAAGGTGAGCTGGTGGCCTGCCGGGATCAGCAGCCAGCTCCCCTTGTCAAACGACAGGCGCCTGTCTTGCCACCACAGCAGCTTGTGGCCCTGCTGTACCCAGATGAGGGTCGGCGCATAGATGAGCACCCTGTGCAGGGGCTGCTCGCGGATCCCGAAATAGTGATGCAGTTGCAGCAAGGGGGGGCTCATCCGGCGGGCTCCTAGGGGGTGACGAAGGTGGCGGTCAGGGTGGCTTTGCCCAGCGCCATGGCATTGAGCATGTAGCCTACCATGGCAGGCGGAGTATCTGCCTTGACCTCGAGAGCCTGAGGCAAAGCCCAGGCGGTGAACTGGTAGCGGTGCATGCCATGCCCGGCGGGCGGGCAGGGGCCGCCGTAGCCCTGGCTGCCGAAGTCGGTTCCGAGCTCCAGCCCTTGTTTGAGTTTGCCGGAGGCGTTGCTGGCCAGCTCGATCTGATTGGCGGGCAGGTTCACCACCAGCCAGTGCCACCAGCCGCTGCCGGTGGGGGCATCGGGATCATAGGCCGTGATGGCGACGCTCCTGGTGCCGGCCGGCAGGTCCTGCCAGCTCAGCTGGGGAGATCGGTTCTCCCCCTTGCAGCCGAAGCCGTTGAAGCTGAACGCCTTGTCCATCAGCTGACCTTCCTGGATGTCCGTGCTCTTCAAGGTCATGGCAGAGGCGGGCAGGGCCGCCACGCACAGCAGGGAGAGCAGGGCGGAACGCAGGGGTAATTTCATTGTGGTGCTCCTTTATGGATGAGGGGATCAGTCTAGCGAAAGAGGGTCAGCCTGGTGCAACATCAAGGCTCAATATCAGATTTCAGGTGGCTAATTTGAGCTGAACTGCATCTTTAAGGAAGAAAATTGGTACGGTGAGGTGGCAAGGGAGTGGGCGGCTGGTGGTGTGGCGGTCATAAAAAACCGGCCTCATGGAGGCCGGTTTTGACATTGTGCTGACAGGAGAGCAGGCGGCTTAGCGCAGTATCATCTGCTCGCGGCCTGGGCCGACGGAGACCATGGGGACCGGCACACCCAGCAGGGCTTCGATACGCAGCACGTAGTGCTGGGCAGCCTTGGGCAAGTCTTCAAACTTGCGGATGTGGGAGATGTCTTCGCTCCAGGCTTCCATGGACTCGTACACCGGCTTCAGACCGGCAGTTTGTGGCCAGATCGGGTTCTCGGTGTTGGCACCTTCGTAGGCCACGCAGATCTTCAGATCCGGCATGCCGGAGAGGCAGTCCAGCTTGGTCAGGGCGATCTCGTTGGCGGCCTGGATCTCCAGACCCTGCTTGGTGGCAACGGCGTCGAAGTAGCCGATGTCACGGGGACGGCCAGTGGTGGCACCGAACTCGTTGGCGAACTTGCGGAACTCTTCCTGGTTCTCCATGGCGGTGATCAGGGTGCCGGTACCGACAGAGGTACTGAACGCCTTGGCCACGGCAATCACGCGCTCGGGGCGCAGGGCCGGCAGGCCGCCACCGATGCCGGCGTAAGCGCCGGAAACGTGGGAAGACGTTACCCAGGGGTATTCGCCGTAGATGAGGTCACGGCCGGCGCCCAGCTGGGCTTCAAACAGCAGGGTGCCATTCTGGGCCTGGATGGCCTTGAGCGGCTCGCTGACGTTGCAGACTGCGTCGATCCAGGGAGCGGACACTTCCAGCAGCCAGTCGGCCATTTCCTGGGCGGTCTGGCTGAACTCGAAGCTCGGGTAGAGGGCCTTGAGCTGCGGCAGTTTCCAGTCGAGGAAGAACTGGATGCGCTCGACCAGCACTTCAGGCTGTTTCAGCCAGCCGACCAGGATCGCTTTTTTCATGACCCGATCACCGTAAGCCGGTGCAATGCCCTGACGGGTGGAGCCATAGGCACCATCACCCAGACGGACTTCTTCCAGGGTATCTTCCAGCGCATGGATCGGCAGGCAGAAGGTAGCGCGATCAGAGATAGCCAGTTTAGGGGTCACGCCGGCGGCTTTCACTTCAGCCAGCTCTTTGGTCAACGGCTCCGGGCTGATGACCATGCCAGGGCCGAGGACAACCAGGCACTCCGGGTTGAATACGCCGCTCGGCAACTGGTGCAGCTTGAAGGTGCCCAGGTCGTTGACGACGGTGTGGCCGGCGTTGTTGCCGCCCTGAAAACGGATGCTGGCGGCGGATTGACCTGCCAGATAATCGACGATGCGGCCTTTGCCTTCATCACCCCAGTTAGCACCTACGACTACGATAGACGACATGACTCTTTCTCCTAAGACGTTAGGCGTTCATCCTAGGAGGCTAAGGCGGATTAGAAAAATTAATTATCTTTATAATTCCGATAAGAGAACCATATAATTACAACAGCGTTATCGGCAAGACACCTGTGCTGCTGCACTGGCCGGCATAAGGTGCGCATAGGTGGAAAACAAAAGGATCCCCATGCTGGATATTCACTGGCTACAAACCTTCGTCACCCTGGCACGGTTGCAGCACTTCGGCCACACCGCCACCGAACTGCACATGACCCAGCCCAATGTCAGCCTGCACCTCAAGAATCTGGAGCAGGCTACCCGGGTCAAGCTGATTGAACGCAGCCCGTTCCGGCTGACCCAGGCGGGGGAGCGCCTGTTGCAAAGCGCCGAGCGCGCCATCAATGAGTTGCTGTTGTGTCAATCCGACCTCAATGCCCTCAATCAGCTGAGTCAGGGCACGCTCGCCATCGCTGCCAGCGACATCATTTCCCGCTTGCTGCTGATCCAGCCGTTCCAGCGTTTCAAGCAGGAGTTTCCCGGCATCGACCTCACCTTGTTCAATACCACGTCGGATCAGGCGGCCGAGCTGGTCAAGGCTGGCAAGGCGGACCTTGGCTTCGTGATGGCGCAAAAGCGCAGCGAACCCCTGTTCTACACAGAGTTGCAGCAAGTGACCTGGTGCGCGCTGGGACACGGCTTGGCCCGCTGGCAAGCGCGGGCGAAGGCGGGAGAGAGCGATCCCCTCGATGAGCCGACCCTGATCCTGCTTGGTCACGACACCCGTACCCGGGCGCTGATAGACCCTTCCTTGCCTCTGCTCGGTTTGCCTACTTGTCGCATCATGGAAGTGGGCAGCGTGGATGCCCAGCTCGACTGGGCCGAGGCGGGATTCGGAGTGGCCATAGTGCCGGACTTCTCGCTCCATCCGCGCCTCAAGCTCACCGCCCCCGTGACCAGATTGACCGACTTTCCCGGCACCAGCTTAGGATACGTGGTGCGTCAGAATCAGGTGTTGTCACGGGCCATCAAGCAGCTGCTGCACTGGGTGGAGGAGGAGATACAGAGGCCGGATGCCTACCATCCCCCGCAGCCCACGGCTGAGCGCTGAGCCGGTTTCGGATAGGCCGGGGGAGTTGTCGCTTGTCCGGCCGCGATCACAACCGATAACAGGCAAGGTTAAAGGGCTGAAATAACCGGTATATCTATCGTCTTTATTCTCGCGGTGTGTGCCGGGCCAAGGGATATAAAACGATACAAAAAAGAGGCCACCCGTATGGGTGGCCTCTTTGCCTTGGGCATCCCCGGGATCACTGGCTGGGGATGCTCGCCGAGGGCGCGGCGGGCAAGGGCTGGCTCGCGTCGTTCGTTGCACCGGTCGCGCTTGGCGAGCCCCCTTTTGTGTCGCTTGTCGCCCCAGTGGCAACCGCTGCAGGAGAGACTGCCGCCGAGGCGGGCATAGTCACGGTTGCTTGCGTTGTCGTTGCCGCCGACGGGGGAGCTGCCACTCCGGGTTGAGTCGCCATGGCGGCCGAGGTGGGCGGTACCGCGACGGGCTGGGTTGCCACCGGGGCGGATGTGCCTACCGGGGGGGCTGTCACCTCGCTGCTGGCGTGCGCAGCCGAGGCGGCTTCCATTGCGGGGGTTGCCGCCGACACTTCTGTCGCAGAGGCAGTGAGGGATTCAGGTGTCAGTGACGGCAGTGGCAGGGCGGCGTCTTCCATGCCCGGATGGCGCGGTACGTCTGCCGCGGCCAGCATGGAGTCCTGGGTGAGGGGCGTCAGTGCCGGGTGCAATCGGGTAAATTGTTTGAGCCGCGCGGTCAGCACGTCCCGCACTGTGCGCACCTCGGCTTCGGGCAGGTTGTCCAGTGCGATCAACTCGGCGGTAACGGCGAAGGTACTGACGCTGGTGGGCTGTCCGGGATAGAGGTTGGCGCCGATCCGGCTGTGTTGATAGTAAGGGTGATGCTTGAGCAGGCGGTCGATCTGCTCCCCTTCGATAGGGATGATACGCGCCTTGCAGCGACCGGTCAGGTCCCCTATGCCCTGATTGGGGTGGCCCGCCACCACGAAAGCGGCGTCCAGAGTGCCATCGCAGAGCCCTTCCAGCCGACTGTTGACTGCGGCCGGGATGACGGGGGCAAAGCTGCTTGCCTGCCAACCCATGGCATCGAGCAGAGCCTGGCTGGTGACGCGCTCCCCCGAGCCCGGGTTGCCCAGATCGACCCGCTTGCCTTCGATGTCAGCCAGGGTAGTGATGCTGCTGGTGGCGCTGGCAAGCAGGGTCAGCGACTCCTGATGGAGCCTGAACAGGCTGCGAAGCCGGTCGTTGGGCGGCTGGCCCACGAAGGGGCCTGTGCCCTTGGCGGCATGATGAACCACATCCGATTGCACCAGTGCCAGCTGGATTTTGCCCTGGCCCAGCGCCTTCAAGTTGGCCAGCGAACCTGACGTGCTCTGCACCGAACAGTGCAGCCCCTTGCTGGCACTCTCTTCGTTCAGCAAGCGGCAGATGGCGCCTCCGGTCGGATAGTAGACGCCGTTGAGCGCCCCTGTGCCAATGGTGAGATTGGTGGGCGTGGTGGCGTGCAGGGGCAGTGCCAGGGCAGCAGCCAGCCAGGGCAGGGTGATTCGTAGCAGGGCAGGCAGGTGGTGCAAGGGGCTTGGGTACATAGTGAACCGGATCAATGGCTGATAAAAGGGATGGGCCTGGCCCATCCCGTATGACGTCTCATGTTGTCTATTCAGCGGCGGGCCACAATGGAGTCAACCATTGTGGCCCGCAACGACTGCGCTCAAGCGTAGTTGGTTGCCGCCGACATGCAGCTGCAAAAATATACGCTATTGCCGTCAGATGCGAGTCTGGATCGCTTTCTCCATCCGAGCCAGTGCCTCGGTCAGCCGTGCCCTGGTGCAACCGAAGTTGAGCCGCACGAACTGACCATTGCCGAACTGGGCGCCGGGGGAGAGTCCCACTCCCGCCTGTTCGAAGAAGGCGATGGGATCCTCGAGCCCGAGCGCACTGACATCGATCCAGGCGAGGTAGGTCGCCTGATGGAGAGCCAGCGTGACGCCAGGCCAGCGGGCGACCGCCTGCTCGATCAGCGCCAGATTGGCGGCCAGATAGTCGAGCTGTTCGGCAAGCCAGGGGTCGCCCCCTTCGTAGGCCGCTTCGGCCGCGACAAAGCCCAGCAGGTTGACGTCGGCGCTGATGCCGCGCATTGCCTGTTGCAGCTTGAGGCGCAGGCGGGGGTTGGGCACCACGGCGAAGGCGCAGCACAGACCCGCAATATTGAAGGTCTTGCTCGGTGCCATCATGACGGCGCAGCGATCGGCGGCTTCCGGGCTGACGGCGCCATAGGGTATGTGACGGGCATTTTTGTCCAGCAGCAGATCGCAATGGATCTCGTCCGAGCAGACCACCAGATTGTGGCGCTCGGCGATGGCATCGATGGCTTCGAGCTCCTCGCGGGTAAACACTGTCCCACCCGGGTTGTGCGGGTTGCACAGCAGCAGCAGATCACCAAACGGGGCCTGACGTTCCAGCGCTTCCAGATCCAGCACCCAGCGACCCTCCTCTTCCACCATGGGGACTGTGAGCAGGGGACGGTCGTTGAAACCGGGGGCTTGCAGGAAGGGGTAGTAAACCGGCTTGGGGGTGATGATGCCGCGGCCTTGCTGGCTCCAGGCCTTGCACGCCAGGTTCAGACCCGGTACCACGCCGGGCAGGAAGATGAGCCACTCTGGCTGTATGGTCCAGCCGTAGCGGCTGGCCAGACGCGCCATGATGAGTTCGATCAGCCGGGCAGAGGGGCGCGAGTAACCGAAGATACCGTGGGCGACCCGTTTGGTGAGGGCCTCGACGACGGCGGGCGGCGAGACAAAGTCGGTGTCGGCAACCCACATGGGCAGCACGTCCTCGCCTTTGTACTTGTCCCATTTCAGGCTCATGGTGTCGCGACGATCTATTTCCCGGTCAAAATCAAACATGTGAAATCCTTATACTGGCCAGTGGGCTTTCAATGTACGGGGTCGGGCGCGGGGTCGCAAGCCTTGAGGTAACTCTTGATAATGACATAAAATAAGCGGCGCCATTTCATGCACTTGCCGAATTTTGGCCAGTTTTTATCCCCCAATCCAGTGGTAATCCTATGAGCTTGCTGACCACAGCCCTGCAGAGGCGTGATCCCGTCTCCCTCTCTTTTCTGGCCGTGACCTTTATGACCGGGGTTGCAGTAGCGCTCCAGGTACCGACCTTGAGCCTGTTTCTGGCCGAAGAGGTGCAGGTGCGCCCCTTGCTGGTCGGGCTCTTTTACACCGTCAACGCTGTGGTCGGCATCCTCATCAGCCAGTGGCTCGGCCACCGCTCCGACAGCAAGGGGGATCGCAAGCAGCTGATACTGCGCTGCTGTTTCGCGGGTGTGGTGCTCTCCCTGCTGTTCGCCTGGAATCGCAACTACTGGCTGCTGGTGAGCCTGGGGGTCGTGCTGGCCAGTCTGGCGGCCACTGCCAGCCCACAGCTGTTTGCCCTGGCCCGTGAATATGCCGACAGCCGCAACAAGCGAGCGGACATGTTCAGCTCAGTGCTGCGGGCCCAGTTTTCCCTGGCCTGGGTGATTGGTCCCCCCATCGCCTTCGCGCTGGCCATCGGCTATGGCTTCGAGGTGATGTATCTCGCCTCCGCCTTTGCCTACCTTGTCTGCGCGCTGGTGGTGTGGCGCTGGCTGCCCTCCCTGCCGTTGCCCACGCCAAATAACGAGGTGGAACGGGTCAGCAGCTGGCGGGACCCGTCGGTGCGGGCACTGTTTATCGCCTCCACCCTGATGTGGACTTGCAACAGCATGTATCTCATCAACATGCCGCTTTACATTACCCGCGAGCTGGGGCTGGAGGAGAAACTGGCGGGTGTGTTGATGGGCACGGCTGCGGCCCTGGAAATTCCCTTCATGTTGCTGGCAGGCTACTACACCCAGCGCTTTGGCAAGCGCCCCATGATGCTGGTAGCTGTGCTGGCCGGAGTGTTTTTCTACGTGGGGCTGGTCACCCTGTCGAGCCAGCCAGCCCTCATAGCGCTGCAACTGCTTAACGCCATCTTCATCGGTATAGTCGCGGGGATCGGCATGTCCTACTTCCAGGATCTGATGCCGGGGCGCGCCGGGGTGGCGACTACCCTGTTTGCCAACAGCATCCGCACCGGTTCCATCATGGCGGGGGCCATAGCGGGAACCGTGGCAGAGATCTGGAGCTTTCACGGTGTCTTCATGGTGGCGACCGCACTGGCGATGGCAGCACTGGCCGCCTGCTGGCGGGTACCCAATGTGTGAGGCGGGTCTGTGACCGGTTGGCGATGGGTGACGCAGGCAGCCTGACGGCTTGGGCTTATTTGTCGTTATCGGTCTGATATTCGTTGCGAAGACTGCGCAGCAGCAGCTCGGTGGCCGGACCCAGGGTATCGGCCGTTGATGGCGTGAGCTGAGATATCAGTATCGCTGTCGCTGACCGAGGTTACTTGTCGTTATCGGTCTGATATTCGTTGCGAAGACAGCGCAGCAGCAGTTCGGTGGCCGGACCCAGGGTATCGGCTGACGGGGTGAGCAGATAGGTATAGAGGTGGCGCTCGTTGCCGCTCTCCAGATCCAGTGGTACCAGGGCGCCGCTGCCCAGCTCCTCCTGCACCAGATGGCGGGGCAACCAGGCATAGCCAAGGCCGAGTTTGAGCATGGCGATGGCTTCGTGATAGTGGGTCGCCTTCCAGCCGGTGTCGTCCGCATCGTTCCAGTCCACCGAGCGGTGGATGGGGGGATGCAAGCTTATCTGGTTGTGGCTGGCGAGCTCCTCAGTGGAGACGGCCCCCGTCAGGGCGGCGAGGGGATGTTCGGCCGAGCAGAGCGGCAGCAGGCATACTTCGTCCAGCGGCAGGCCGGTGCGATCCTGGGGCAGGTGTTCGGACAGCATGAGATCCCCCACCTGCAATGCATTGAAGTGGCAGTGAATACGTTCGTGTAGATTGACGCGGCAGCCCCGGCTGCGGGGATAGAAGTTGGCCAGTGCCCGATAGAGACGCTCCCGCGGTTGCAGCACGGAAACATAGAGATTGATCTGCGGCTCCCACTGCCGTTCCAGGTTGTTGGCCAGGTTTTCCAGCTCTTCCACCTGCTGGCTGAGCTGACGGGCCCGCTTGAGGAAGATCTCCCCTGCCGGCGTCAATACCGCCTTGCGCCCCCTCACTTCCAGCAGGGGGACTCCCAGACTCTGCTGCAGCTTGGCCACCGCATGATTGAGAGAGGATTGGCTCTTGTTCAGCGCCTCGGCGGCCTGGGCATAACCGCCGCAGTCCACCACGGCCTGAAAGATCCGCCATTGCTCAAACGTGCTCTTGGGACGAAACATATCTCAACCTGATAAGGGATCGGATCTGATAAAGGCCTTCGACAGGGTGCCGACGACACCCTATTGAATTTAACCCCATGCGGTGCAGGGTTCCGGTTATTTTGTTGATTTATTTGGGCTGGGCCACAAAGGTCTGACCGGTTTTGCCACGGCTGTCCTGTCCCATCAGGTAGAGATAGAGCGGCATCAGGTCGGCCGGCGTCTTGAGCTGCTGGGGATCTTCCGCCGGGAAGGCGCTGGCGCGCATCTTGGTGCGGGTACCGCCCGGGTTGAGGGTGTTGACTCGCACAGCCGTGTTTTCCAGTTCGTCGGCCAGCACTTCCATCATGCCTTCGATGGCGAACTTGGAGATGGCGTAGGTGCCCCAGTAGGCGCGGCCTTTGCGCCCCACGCTGGAGGAGGTGTAGACAATGGAGGCCTCACCATGCTCCCTGGCGGTCTGGCGGATCAGCGGCAGCAGCGCCTGGGTCAGCAGGAATTCGGATTTCACGTTGACCTGCATCACCTCGTCCCACTCTTTCTCCTGAATATGTTCGAAGGGAGAAAGGGTGCCGAGCAGGCCCGCGTTGAACAGCACGCCGTCGAGGCGACCAAACTGCTGGGCGAAGGTCTCGGCCATGCCGCGGTAGTGGGCGGCGGTTGCTCCTTTCAGGTCCACCGGCACTATGGC
This sequence comes from Aeromonas sp. 2HA2, assembly GCF_029237345.1. Taxonomy (NCBI): domain Bacteria; kingdom Pseudomonadati; phylum Pseudomonadota; class Gammaproteobacteria; order Aeromonadales; family Aeromonadaceae; genus Aeromonas; species Aeromonas sp. 2HA2. The sequence goes on from NZ_JAACGB010000002.1 coordinate 507,065, forward strand.
GGGAAGGGGATAACCGGCGGTCTCAATCTGGTCATAAACAGCCTCGAGTTTGGCACTGGTGCGGCCGAGCAGGATCACGGTCGCGCCGTGGGCTGCATAGGTGATCGCCGCTTCGCGGCCTATGCCGTCACCGGCACCTGTGACCAGAATGACCTTGTCCTTGAGCAGATCCCGGGGTGCCTGATAATCGAGCATGACAACTCCTGTTAACAAATTCGTGGCAGATGCGCGCGGCAATAGAGGGGCAAGTGTACTGATCCCGCACGGCATTTGACCAGTATGAGACGGCAAAAATGTGAAGAAAATAGAGGGGTTGTGATTGGCGAGTCTGTTTTTTGAGCCACTGTCGCAGAGTTTTTGCGCGAGCCCTGCAAACTCCCTAGAATGTGAAAAAACTGACTCACTATGGAGTATCAAGTGGCATTTTTGACCGAGTATGGCCTGTTCCTGGCCAAGACCCTCACCTTACTGCTGGCCATAGCTGCCGTCATCCTGATGGTGATCAGCAGCCGTCAGCCGAAATCCCGCAAGGGTGAGCTGGTGGTGACTGATCTCTCCAGCGAGCTGGAGCAGGGGCGTTATCAGTTGCAGGCGGCGCTGGCCGGCAAGACCGAGCGCAAGCTGCTGGAGAAAACGCGCAAGGCCGAACACAAGGCGCGCGCCAAGACGGAAGACGAACGCAGCCGCCTGTTTGTGCTCGATTTCAACGGCAGCATGGATGCCAAAGAGGTGGCGTCCCTGCGAGAAGAGGTGAGCGCCGTGATAGGGGTCGCCCAGTCCGGTGACGAGGTGCTGCTGCGTCTTGAGTCCGGCGGCGGTGTGGTCCATGGCTATGGCCTGGCGGCTTCCCAGTTGCAGCGACTACGGGACAAGGGCATCAAACTCACAGTGGCCATCGACAAGGTGGCGGCGAGCGGCGGCTACATGATGGCCTGCGTGGCAGATCAGATACTGGCGGCGCCCTTTGCCATCGTCGGCTCCATCGGTGTGATTGCCCAGTTGCCGAACTTCAACAAGCTCTTGAAAAAGCACGACATCGAATTCGAGATGCACACCGCTGGCCAGTACAAGCGCACCATCACCATGTTCGGTGAGAACGACGATCTGGGGCGGGAAAAGTTTCGTGAGGAGCTGGGCGCCATCCACGAGCGGTTCAAGGCGTTCGTGGCCGAGCACAGACCCCACCTCGACATAGACAGTGTCACCACGGGGGAACACTGGCTGGCGAGCCAGGCCAAGGGGCTGGGGCTGGTGGATACCCTCTGCACCAGCGACGACTACCTGCTGGCCCAGGCCAGCCACCACAAGGTGGTCGGCATCAGCTATCGCAAGCCAAAGAGCCTGACCCAGAAGCTGGGCCAGCAGGCGGCCATGGCGCTGGAGTCGAGCTTGGGTCGCCTGTGGCAGCAGAGCCCCTGGCGCTGAGAACCTGTTCCGATCTTACTGCGAGGTCGTGATCAAGGCTCATGTGCTGCTCGGAATCCTCACGTATGTTTATACGCTCCGGTTCCTGCGCTGCTCTTCACCTTGCTGACGACCTCTCGCGACAGTTCGAAAACAGGTTCTAGGAAGCCGTTCAAAGGGCAATAAAAAGCCGGGCACTTGCCCGGCTTTTGCTATCCAGCGACTCAGCGCTGGAAGGGGTAGACGGAGCCGAGTTTGAGGATCTGGGTCAGCTCGTCCAGTGCGGTACGGGACTCCTGTACCAGTGCCGGGTCGCGCAGATCGTCCAGCGCCAGACTGTCGCGGTAGTGGCGATCCACCCACTGATCCAGCCGGGCAAACTGGCTGTCGTTGATGAGGCAGGCCGGATTGACCGCCGCCAGCTCCTGATCGTTCATGGCGACCCGCAGCCGCAGACAGGCGGGGCCGCCGCCGTTGCGCATGCTCTGCTTCACGTCCATGTAGTGTATCTGCTTGATGGGGGTGCCCCGGGCGATGAGCTTGCCGAGGTAGGCCGATACCGCCGGATTGTCACGACACTCTGTGGGAGCGATGATCGCCATCTCGCCGGACGGCAGGGTCAGGATCTGGGTATTGAACAGATAGGATTTCACCGCATCTTGTACCGACACCTCGGCAGTCGGTACCTCGATAAAGTGCAGCTCGCCTTCGCCGAACTTGTTGCGCACCTCGACCAGCGCCGACTCGGTATTGAGAAACGCCTGCTGGTGGAAGAAGAACAGGTTCTGGTTGCCTACCGCTATCACGTCGTTGTGAAACACCCCTTGATCGATCACGTCCGGATTCTGCTGGATGAAGACGGCACTCTCTTCACTCAACCCGTGCAGACGGGCGATGGCCTGGCTGGCTTCCAGGGTCTGGCGGGCCGGATAGCGCTTGGGGGCGGGCTGGGAGACATCAAACGCGCTGCGGCCATAGACGAACAGCTCGACCCCGGATTCGCCGTAGGCACGACACAGCCGGGTGTGGTTGGCGGCGCCTTCATCACCAAAGTGATCATTTTCCGGCAGGTGCTGGTGGTGATAGAAGTGACGGTCGTTGTTGAACACGGCGCGCAGTATGCGGCCCGTCACCTCGGGTTCGAGGGAGCGGTGGAACTTGTTGGTCAGGTTGGCGGGGGTGAAGTGAATGCGGCCATCCTGGGTATCGGCACTCGGGGAGACGGTGGCGGCGTTGGCGGTCCACATGCTGGAAGCTGAATAACAGGCGGCCAGCACGGCGGGTGCCTGTTTCGCGGCCTGGGCCAGCACGCTTGCATCATTGCCGGTGAAGCCGAGACGGCGCAGGGTAGCCAGATCCGGCCGCTCCTGCGGGGCCAGCACCCCCTGGGTCATGCCAAGCTCGGTTAGCGCCTTCATCTTGCGCAGCCCCTGCTTGGCTGCCTCCTTGGGATTGGACGCTTCCTTGGCATTGCTCTGGGAGGCAACGTTGCCGTAGGACAAGCCCGCATAGTTGTGGGTCGGGCCGACCAGGCCGTCGAAATTGACCTCGAAGTGCTTCATTGAGTACATCCTTTCGATTTTTATATGGGTAGCGGTTCCTTCCGCGCACAAAGCTGCGGGATGCAGCCATTATAAAGAGATTTTGTCTTTTGTAACAAGCTGATAACTAAAGTGGTTTGTTATGTTGCAAGAGCGGTTTGTTATGTCGTTTCAAATATAAAAAAGGGGTGGATATGGCATAAAAATAAAAAAGCGGTTGCTTCCCAAGGCTCGGCTTCGCATTAATAAATAAAGAGGTCAGGTGGTTCGGGCTGGTGAGCTAATTTGCTCACAAGATTGCTTTTTCGCGTCAAATCTCTTATACAGCCCCACAAAACCGCACACCAACCCCGTCGGGTGCAATGAGGATAATAGTTACAGCATGGGCAAATCACTGGTCATAGTGGAGTCTCCGGCCAAGGCCAAGACCATCAATAAATATTTGGGCAAGGACTACGTGGTGAAATCCAGCGTCGGTCATGTTCGCGATCTGCCCACCAGTGGCAGCGCCAGCAACGAGCCCAAAAAACCTGTCATTCGCGGTATAAAGCTGAGCGAATCAGAGAAGGCTGCCAAGGATCGCAATGCCCTGTTCTCACGGATGGGGATAAATCCGACCGCAGGCTGGCAGGCCAACTACCAGATTTTGCCCGGCAAAGAGAAAGTGGTCAGTGAGTTGCAAAGTCTGGCCGCCAAGGCCGACACCATCTATCTCGCAACCGACTTGGATAGAGAGGGAGAAGCCATCGCCTGGCACTTGCGCGAGATCATCGGTGGTGACGACAGCCGCTACAAGCGGGTGGTGTTCAACGAGATCACCAAGACTGCGATTCAGGAAGCATTTGCCCAGCCATCCGAGCTGAACATCCACCGCGTCAATGCCCAGCAGGCCCGTCGTTTCCTCGACCGCGTGGTGGGCTACATGGTTTCCCCCCTGCTCTGGAAGAAACTGGCCCGTGGCCTCTCTGCCGGCCGGGTGCAGTCCGTTGCCGTGCGTCTCATCGTCGATAAAGAGCGCGAGATCAAGGCGTTCGTACCGGTCGAGTTCTGGGATCTCAACGCCGATCTGCTGACCGCTGACAAGGCCGACTTGCGCATGGAAGTGGTCAGCCGCAACGGCGCCGACTTCAAGCCAGTCACCCAGGCCGAGACCTTTGCCGCCGTGGCCGCCTTGGAAGGGGTCGACTACAAGGTGGTGAACCGGGAAGACAAGCCGACCGGCTCCAAGCCGTCCGCTCCCTTCATTACTTCCACCCTGCAACAGGCGGCATCGACCCGTCTGAGCTTCGGGGTGAAGAAGACCATGATGATGGCCCAGCGTCTGTATGAAGCGGGTTACATCACCTATATGCGTACCGACTCCACCAACCTCAGCAAAGAGGCGGTCGAGGCGCTGCGTGAATATATCGGTGAGCAGTATGGCGCAGCCTATCTGCCGGCCGAGCCGAACCTCTATGGTTCCAAGGCCGGTGCCCAGGAGGCTCACGAGGCGATCCGTCCATCCAGCGTGCTGGTCACGGCCGAAATGCTGGAAGGCATGGAGCCGGATGCGATGCGTCTCTATGATCTTATCTGGCGCCAGTTCGTGGCCTGCCAGATGACGCCAGCCCAGTACGACTCCTCCACCCTGACCGTCAAGGCCGGTGAGTTCGAGCTCAAGGCCCGTGGTCGTACCCTGCGTTTCGCCGGTTGGACCAAGGCATTGCCGCCCATGGGGCGCAAGGGCGAAGACAGCCAGCTGCCTGCGGTGACAGTGGGTGAGGTGCTCAAACTGATCAAGCTGGATCCGCGCCAGCACTTCACCAAGCCGCCCGCGCGCTTCACCGAAGCTGCCCTGGTGCGCGAGCTGGAAAAGCGCGGCATTGGCCGTCCTTCCACCTACGCCTCCATCATCTCCACTATCGTGGATCGCGGTTATGTGCGGGTCGAGAGCCGCCGTTTCTTCGCCGAAAAGATGGGTGAAATCGTCACCGACCGTCTGGTGGAGAACTTCGTCGAGCTGATGAACTACGAGTTCACCGCCAAGATGGAAGACAAGCTCGATGGCATCGCCGAAGGCAGCCTGGAGTGGAAGAAGGTGCTGGACGCCTTCTACGAAGAGTTTACCCAGGAGCTGGCAAAAGCGGATCGGGATGCGGAAGAGGGTGGCATGCGTGCCAATCAGATGGTGCTGACCGACATCGACTGCCCGGATTGCGGCCGCAAGATGGGCATTCGTACCGCCACCACCGGCGTCTTCCTCGGTTGCTCCGGTTATGCCCTGCCGCCGAAAGAGCGCTGCAAGAAGACCATCAACCTGGTCTCAGCCGACGAATTTGTCTCTGCCACTGACGGTGATGAGGCCGAAACCGAGGCGCTGCGTGCCAAGCACCGCTGCGGCATCTGTGGCACAGCCATGGACGCCTACATCATCGACGACAGCCGCAAGCTGCATGTCTGTGGTCGCAACCCGGATTGCGACGGTTACGAAATCGAGAAGGGCCAGTTCAAGCTCAAGGGTTATGAAGGCCCCAGCATAGAGTGCGATCGCTGCGGTAGCGAGATGCAGCTCAAGAACGGCCGTTTCGGCAAGTACATGGGCTGTACCAATGAGACTTGCAAGAACACCCGCAAGATCCTGAAAAACGGCGACATAGCGCCGCCGAAGGAAGATCCTGTACCACTGCCCGAGCTCAAGTGCACCCAGTCCGATGCATACTTCGTACTGCGTGACGGGGCGGCGGGCCTGTTCCTGGCCGCCAGCAACTTCCCGAAATCCCGCGAGACTCGTGCACCCCTAGTGGAAGAGCTCAAGCGCTTCAAGGATCGCCTGTCGCCCAAGCATCAGTACCTGGCTGACGCCCCGGCGTCAGATCCTGACGGTAACGCCTCCATCGTTCGCTTCAGTCGCAAGACCAAGGAGCAGTACGTGATGACGGAGGTCAACGGCAAGGCGACGGGCTGGACGGCGCACTACGACAACGGCAAGTGGCAGGAGAGCCTGGCCAAGTCGAAGAAGGCGTGATGGCGCGCAGTTCACACTATGATGAAAGAGGCCCCTTGCTGGGGCCTTTTTGTTGGGAGATGACGGTATACTGAAACGGCTGCAAGGATGGCAGCGCTGTACACGGAGGTTGTGATGGAGATTAACGAGATCCGGCCGGGAATGACCTGCTTGACCCGGGAAGGGACTGCCTATGTGCTGGAAGTGGACAGGCAGAGTCTGCTGGTGTTGCTGCAACGGGAGTATGAAACCATACCCGTGCAGGTGCGCAGCGACGAGATCCTGGCTCCCCTCACACTGTGACTTGAAAGGGAACAAGGAGGCATGACAGCTCTTTGATTCGAAAGGAAACCAAGACAGATAGCCGCGCTGTGGCTCAACAGAACATCATGAGAAACCGCAGCGCTCTGGTTTAACAAAAAATAGCAGCGCTTTAAAAAGGAATGAGGAATAGCAGCTCGGCGAGGTCGGGCTGCCATTGCCACTCCCGCATCTTTACCCTTCCGCCTACCACAGGCACCCCCTCCTGCTGCAATCGCCCCGTCTGTTCCATGAAGCTTGTCGACCCTTTTGGCAGTGAAATGGTGCCGCCTGCGCCCAGCACGCGATGCCAGGGCAGCACCTTGTCCGTTTCCCGTAGCACCTTGCCCACCAGTCGGGCTCGACCGGGCAGCCCAGCCAGATCCGCCACCTGACCATAGCTGACCACCTTGCCGACCGGGATCAGGGCGAGGATCGCCTCGATGCGGGCGACCTTGTTCAGGGTTGCAGGGGCTGGCTCCATTCTCATGGGTCATGACTCTCCAGAAACGACAGAAGCGCCATTGTGGCGCTTCTGTCGTGGGGGTGGCAACCTGTGTCAACCAAAGGTCTGACTGAGCCCCTTGAGCTGCCTGGCGCGCTCCAGCAGCTCCTGACTCGAGTCGTCGACCTCCTGCATCTTCTGGCTATTGGCCTGGGAGTACTGGGATATCTGGTTGATGCTGCGGCTGATCTCCTCCACCACCGCCTGTTGCTGCTCGGCGGCGGCGGCGATCTGGGTGGAGTGCTCAGTGACCAGCTCTATCTCTTCCAGTACGGAATGCAGGCTGCTGGCGCCCTGGCGGGTCATCTCGGCGCATTCGCGGGTCTGTTGCAGGTTCTCCTGCATCATCCCCTTCCAGCGTCCCAGTGTGTGCTGGATCTGCTGTATGCTGCCCTGGATCTGTTCGGTCGCCTTGTGGGTGCGGGTCGACAGGGTACGCACCTCGTCGGCCACCACCGCAAAGCCGCGGCCCTGCTCACCGGCCCGTGCCGCCTCTATGGCGGCGTTGAGGGCCAGCAGGTTGGTCTGATCGGCTATGCCCTGGATCTCGCCCATCACGCTGCCGATCCGCTCCGACTCGCTGGCAAGTTCTACCGCAGAGTTGAACGCCAGTTCAGCCTGTTTGGCGAGCTGCTCGATGCGCTGTTCGGTCTGGCTCAGCTGTTTGTTGGTGTGCTCGCAGCGGCTGCGTGCCTCGTTGACCTGACCGTTGGAGTCCTGAATGTTGTGGGCAATCTCATGAGCCGTGCTGGCCATCTGGGTCATGGCGGCAGCCATCTGCTGGGTCTGTGCATCCTGCTCGTTGATATCGAGACAGGCCTCATGGGACGCCTGTTTCAGGTTGGTGGCCAGGGTCTGCAGGGGATGGGTCGCATCGTTGATCCGGCCCAGCACGGTACGGATGCGGGCCTGCAGCATCTTGATGTGAAAATCGGCGATGGCGCCCGGGCCGTCACCCGAATAAACCAGCCGGGTCAGGCTGTCATATTCGCGGCCGAGCTGCTGCAGGTAGAGGGGCAGGGAGAATATTTCCCGCCAGTAGGCGCCACCGATGAGCAGCAGGGGCAGCAGCATCAGCAGGGCTGTCATGGCGCCCTGGCTGAGAAAGGCCCAGCCGAGCAGGCCGAGCAACAGCAAGCCCAGCACCGGCAGGCGCATGCGGCTGAGGGAGGGAAGGCTGCTGGCCGAGCCCCGCTCAGCCTTCAGCAGGGCCTGATAGGTCTGGCTGGCGACGCGCTTGAGCTGGGGTTCCGGTTTGCAGCGCACTGACTGGTAGCCGCTGATCCTGCCCCCCTCGTAGATGGGGGTCACATAGGCGTCGACCCAGTAGTAACGGCCATCCTTGCAGCGGTTCTTCACCATGCCGCGCCAGGGCTTGCCCTCCTTGAGGCGGGCCCACAGATCGGCAAAGGCGGCCTTGGGCATGTCGGGGTGGCGCACCAGGTTGTGGTTGTGACCGACCAGCTCTTCAACGGGGTAGCCGGCGATGCGGCAGAAGGCGGGGTTGGCGTAGGTGATCACCCCGCGCAGGTCGGTGGTGGAAACCAGTTGTTCGTCGGCAGGAAACTCCACTTCGCTGTCCAGGGTATGGACGTCTCTGCGAGCCATAGGAATACGCTCCGATGTTCTTGTTGATAGTTTTGTCGTTGTTATTGTGGCAGATCCGGGCGTGGTTGCAGGTGATTGCCAGGGCGCACCGAGTCGGCTTCATAGGGGGCTGAATTTTGCCAACAATGGCGGATGAATGGTAGGGGAAAGTTGGTTTTTTGTTGGTGGATGGTAAAAAAAGGCGACCCAAAGGTCGCCAGACAGAAAGATAACACTACCTCTGTGGCACCCGATAACGCACCTGTAGCTGGTCGAGGATCTGCAACTGGCCCGGCAGGCGGGCGGCGAAGTGATCCCACGCCTTGCGGGTGGCGTAGCTCCAGGCCACCTCGGCGGTGGCCAGCATGCGCGGGAACAACATATAGTCGAGACGGTCACGAGAGGTCACCAGTTCCGACCATAAGGGGCTCAGCACCCCCAGGATGTTATCGTTGGCATGGAAATCGGCCGGGGCAGGATCACATCGATAGACCTGCTCCAGATTGAGGGTGCCCGCCCAGTAGAGGCCGGGTTCGTGGGGATCCTGGCTCCAGGCCAGATCCAGATAGAGGTGCTGGGCCGGTGCCATCACAACGGGATAGCCCGCAGCCGCGGCATCCAGCCCTGCCTGGAAGCTGGTCCAGGCGAAGATGGTGGCATCCCGGCTGACCTTGTCGCCGTGCAATATTTCCTCCCAACCCAGCATCTGCTTGCCCTTGCTGGCCAGATACTGTTGGCAGTGGCGCAGCAGGTGGCCCTGCAGCTCGCGGCAATCCTGATACCCCTCTTGTTGCATCAACTGCTGGCAGGCCGGGCTGTGGGTCCAGACCCCGGTCGGTACCTCGTCCCCACCCATGTGTACCAGGGGGCCCGAGAACAGCTCGCACACCTCGTCGATTACCGCTTCCAGAAACGCATAGGTGCCGGGCAGGGCCGGGTTGAGCACGTTGTCGTCGAAATATTGCACCGACAGGTAGCGGGAGCGATCAGCGTCCTCGATCAGTAGCCCGGGCAGCGCCTTGATGGCTGCATGGCAGTGGCCCGGGATATCGATCTCGGGAATGACGGTAATGCCGAGCCCGCTGGCATAAGCCACCAGCTCGCGTACCTCGCTTTGGGTGTAGTAGCCGCCATAGGGCTCGGGGCCGCCACTGAGCTGGGGCCCCACTGGCAGATCGTGGCCGCGCCAGGCGGCGATCTCTGTCAGCTGCGGGAAAGCCTTGATCTCGAGCCGCCACCCCTCGTCATCGGTCAGATGCCAGTGGAAGCGGTTGAACTTGTAGAGGCTCATCAGCTTGAGCAGGCGCTTGAGGCTAGCGACGGGGTGAAAGTGGCGGGCGCAGTCGAGGAAGATGCCGCGAAAGCCAAAGCGCGGCGCGTCGCTGAGCTCGATGCAGGACAGGCTCTCGCCGTGCTGCAGATACCACTGGGCCAGGCTGACGAGGCCATGGCGCCAACCTGCCTCGCCAGCCGCGGCTATGGTCACCCCCTCAGGCGTGATGGTGAGGTGATAGGCTTCGACAGCCAGGGGGGCCTCGATCAGCCGGATCTCGGCGTCGTGATCCTGCGCCAGCGCAAGCCCTGTCAGCTCGTTGAAATGGGCCAGCAGGCCGGTCAGCGACCCGGGCCCGCTGACATGAGCCCGCTCCGCCAGCCGGAAGTTGCCCTCCAGCAGCACCAGCTGATCTGGCTGGGGCACTATGCCGGCGAGGGGCTCGACCTCTGGCAGATCCGGGGCGCCGGGCCCGCTTGGCGGCAGGCCCAGATCTTGTTCCACCAAGGTGACCGGCATCAGCTGGGGGCCCGTGCTCGCCTCGGGCAGGCTCAGGAAGAAGCCCTGCGGCATGTCAGACAATCGCTTGATGGGGGTGTTTCGACAGCAAAAACGCAGCTCGCTTTGCCCCTCGGCCGGGATCAGCACCTTGTAGCTGCCGCTCTGGCGCTCCAGTCTGGCACCTTCGAGGGAGGCGGGATCTATGTGGCGTGCCAGGCAGAAGTGAAGTTTCCAGGGGGCTGCCGGCAACTGGCTCAGGTTGAATCGGAACCAGACGTCCTCGCCATCGCGTCGGTCAACCTGGGTGTGGATCAGGGGTGCAGACATGAAAATTCCTCTGATGGAGTTAAGGGAACAAACAGGGCGATCATCTCCTTGTGGTACTGGTCAACCCGGGGAGGGATCCAAAGTGCAGGCATGGGTATTCCCCGGAGCGGGCAGAGGGGGATCCTGTCCCCGCCGGCGGGCGGATCAAATTGGACAAGGCTCAGCAGTGCAGACATGGGAACGACTCCGACTGGGCAAACAGTATGGCCCCCTCCAGTGCATCGGCCTTGGGGTTGACCAGGTTGAGGTGCGCCAGCCGGGGGGCGAGGCGCATGCCGATGCCGCCGAGCAGGGCAATCTGGCTGGCTCCCAGCTGCTGCATCCCCTCCAGCAGGGTATTCAGCTGGGCGCAGGTCTCGTCAAGCAGCTGGCAGGCAAGCTCGTCGCCGTCGCTGGCGGCATCGAACACCCAGGGGGCGAAGCGGCCGTAGTCGGCGGGAATGGCGCGGGCGGCCCAGCGCACCACTTCGGCCTGATCCCGTTTGAAGTGATCGAGCAAGCGGATGGCGAGCGTACTGGGGGGCAGGATGCCGTCATGGCAGAGCAGGGATTGCTGGATGGCACGCAGCCCCAGCCAGGCACCGCTGCCCAGATCCGAAATGGGAAAACCGCGACCGGAACAGGTGTGCAGCTGACCGTGGCGATAGATGAGCCCGGCCGAGCCGGTGCCGGCGATGAGGATGGCCCCCTCCTGGCCGCCAAAGGCACCGAGGCAGGCACCGAAGGCATCGGAGGTGAGCCTGACGCTGGCAAAGGGAAAGGGCATCTCGAGCATGGCGTGATAGCACTCCGCCAGCTCGGCGGAGGCCAGTGCCAGACCGACCCCCATCCGTTGCTGTGAATCGTTACCTAATCCGGCTTCAACCCTGGCCAGATCGATGGCGGCCAGCACGTTGGTGTGGGCTACCTCTATGCCGAGCTCCAGGTTGGATCCGGCGGCGCGCCCCTCGCCCAAGAGCTTGCCCGCCTTGTCCCGAATGCGGGCGCGGGTGTGAGTTCCGCCGCCATCCACACCGACCCAGTACTCAATCATGCTGTCCTCCCTGTGCGCTCTGCCAGCTGATGGCCAGGGCAAACCAGGCGGAATGTATGGAGGATCCACTGCTCTCCCCCAGTGCTAATGATGTCCGAGCCGCTCTCAATCATGGCGACCTCCCTGCGCGCTCTGCCAAGTGATGGCGAGGGAAAACCAGGCGGAATGTATGGAGGATCCACTGCTCTCCTCCAGTGCTAATGATGTCCGAGCCGCTCTCAATCATGGCGACCTCCCTGCGCGCTCTGCCAAGTGATGGCGAGGGCAAACCAGGCGGCGTGCGGGATCCACTGCTCCCCCCAGCGCCAGTTCTGATCCAGCCGATCCTTGTACTGCTCAGGAATAAATGCGATATCCGCCTCGTCATCGAACCCTGCTGTGATGCCGTTGCAGATGCCGCCGAGGGCATTGGGATAACCGGCTGTGTAGCCCGGGTTGTTGATGCCGTGGCCTGCCAGCATGCAGGCGTTGAACGGATTCTGCCCCAGGATCCAGTCGAGCTGACGCTGGCCGAAGCCGAGCAGTGGCCCGGATTGCTGCGGGAGCTGCTCGGCGGCGGCAAAGGCCATGGCGGCCAGGGAGGCCAGCCGGGCATTCTCCCCCTGCCACCAGTAACCGGATTCGTTGTTATGGGGCATAAAGAAGCTGACGCGAGGCGCTTCATCTACCCCTTTTACAAACTGGCGGGCGAGGGAGAAGGGGTTGCCTGCTTGGGCGCAAAGTGCCAGCTCGGCGGCCAGCGCCTGTTGCACCACGGTTTGCACCTGGGCCTTGTGCCCCAGATCCGGCTCTACGCCTAAATATTCCAGCAGCGCCAGCACCGGCAACCCTGCCTCGGCGGCGTGGTAGTAGGGGCGCGAGCCATCCTCGTTGGCTGACCAGTAGTGACCCAGCTCCGGATGGATGCGCTGGCGGGCGCAGAGTTTGCCGGCTCGGGCTCTTGCCTCGGACAGCCACTCGGAGCCGAACGTGCGGGTCAGCTCCACCGCCGCCAGCAGGGCGCAGTAGTCATCTATGATGTTTTCGACCCCGTCATCGAGATAGGCGAGGTTGTACTCGCACAGGTGCTGGTAGCCGCGTCTGGCCGCTTCGGCGTAGCGGCTGGCATCGAAGTCGCCGCTGACGCTCTCGCGGGCGGCGCGGGCCAGCGCTGCGATGGCCATGCCGCCCCCTTGCCTGAAACCCGCCTGCCAGTTTGCTGATTTGATCCCCTGCTGGGTGGCGTAGGTGCACAGTTCGCGCTGCTCCGGGTCCTTGCTCCACTTGTCGAACAGCGTCATGAAGAAAAAACCCGACTCATCCTGCATCCGGCAGAGAAAATCAGCCCCGTGCAGGGCTTCGTCATTGAGCCGCTTGCACAGGTTCACCCCGTCGATATCGTGGCGCGGGGCCAGCAGTTCCCGGCACTTGAGCAGGGCCCACACCACCATGGGGGTCTGCTGGGGGTTGAGGTAATTGGCGTAGGAGAGGTGGCTCAGGTACTTGCTCATGTCGCCGCTGGCATCGAACCAGCCGCCGTGCACATCTTTGTGCTGATCGGTGCCAAACAGACGGGCGCTGCGATCGGCTCTATCGAAGGCGCCGCTGGCGCGCTGGCCCTTGAAGTAGTGAATGACGTCGGAGAGGCAGCGGCTGGCCAGCAGATCCTGGCCGATGGCAAAACGGGTCGAGCGGACTATGCCTTGGGCGGTGATCGCCTCCAGCCGGTAGTGGCCGGGCTCCTTGAATGCGGAGAAGTCGGCGCTTAGGTAAGCGCGGCCCTGCCAGCCAGGGACCTCACCGGCCGCTTGCAGTTGGGTTTCAAACAGCGTCTGGCCATCGCTTAAGCGTTGCAGCCTGACATAGCCGCCGAGATCATGGGCAGGGTAGGTTTGTAGCAGGGCGACCTTGTGCCCGTCGCACTCGTAACCCACCTGATTGATCAAGAGTTCCATCAAGGTATTGCTCCTGTGGTTCACCCCATTGCGGTGAGGCACATAGCGGGGCCGTGGTGGTCCCGCACCGAGGCATTGCCGGACTGGCTTGTCCGGCCGTTTTAGTGGCGAGTATCACTCGTAGAGATAGCAGCGCACGAAGTGGTTGTCGGCGAGTTTGGTGATGGGGGGCAGCTCATCCTTGCAGCGGGCCATCGCCTGGTTGCAGCGCCCGGCGAAGGGGCAGCCACAGGAGTCCGGTGTCCAGAGCGGTATCTCCCCCTTGCGGCCCCCCTCCAGCGCGGCGTGGATGCTCTTCTCGGGGTCGGGCACTGCCGAGATGAGCAGCTGGGTGTAGGGGTGCTGCGGGTGGTGCAGTATCTCGTCCACCTCGCCCCACTCCACCATGTGACCCACGTACATCACCGCCAAGTCTTCCGCCACATAGCGTGCGGTGGCGATGTCGTGGGTGATGTAGAGCATGGAGACCCCCAGCTCGTTTTTCATCTGCTCCATCAGGTTGAGGATGCCGATGCGAATGGAGACGTCGAGCATGGAGGTGGGTTCGTCCGCCAGCACCACTTCCGCCTCCACCGCTAGGTTGCGGGCTATGTTGACCCGCTGGCGCTGGCCGCCGGAGAGCTGGTGGGGGTACTTGGCCGCCGTGGCCTTGGCCGGGGTCAGTCCCACTTTTTCCAGCAGGGTATAGACCATCTCGGGCAGATCTTTCTTGTCGATCACCTTGCTGTGCAGCAGCAGGGGGCGGGCTATGTGGTGGTAGATGGTGTGGGTCGGGTTGAGCGAACCGAAGGGGTCTTGCCACACCATCTGCACGCTCTGGCGATAGTCGAGCAGGGCCGTGCCCTTGTTGAACTCCTCCAGATCCCGGCCGCGATAGAGGATGCGGCCGCTGGAGAGCTTGTACATCTTGGCGATGATCTTGGCGATGGTGCTCTTGCCGGAGCCCGACTCCCCCACCACCGCCAGGGCGCGGCCCCGGTGCAGGTTGAAGGTGATGTCGGAGAGGGCCCGCATCTTGCCGCTCTTGATGGCATTGGAGTTGACGGGGAAGTCCTTGTAGAGGTGCTGGACTTCGATGATGGGCGCGTCGGTTTGGGCGATTTGCATGACAGACATCCTTAACAGCCAGCGGCCTTGTCCAGATAGAAAACGGGATCCGGTTGCTCATCCTGCGCCTCATAAAGGTGGCAGGCGGTTTGTTGCCCCGGCCGGATCTCGACCAGGCGGGTGTACTCCTGGCGGCAGCGATCGTGCACCTTGCCACAGCGGGCCTGGAAGCGGCAGCCGACCGGCACCTCCAGCAGATTGAGCGGTGTGCCGGGGATCCCTTCCAGCACGGTTTTTGGGCCGTGCAGGGGCGGGAAGGAGTTGCCGAGCCCCTTGGTGTAGGGGTGCAGGGGCGAGGTCAGGATCGCCTTGGAAGGCGCCACCTCGATCAGCTCGCCGGCGTACATGATGCCGATGCGATCGCAGAACTCGACCATGAGCGACAGGTCGTGGGTGATAAACAGAATGGAGAAGTTGAACTGCTCTTTCAGGGCATAGACCTTCTGCAGTATCTCCCGCTGTACCACCACATCGAGCGCCGTGGTCGGCTCATCCATGATCAAAAGCTCGGGGTTGAGCGCCATGGCGATGGCGATCACCAGCCGCTGGCGCATGCCGCCGGAGAACTGGTGCGGATAATCCTTGAGCCGGCTCGGATGGATGTCGACTATCTCCAGCAGCACCTGGGCGCGCTTGATCGCCTCATAACGGGTCATGCCGGGATTGTGGGCCAGCAGCACGTCGCAGAACTGCTCCTCCATGCGCAGCACAGGGTTGAGGGCGTTCATGGCGGACTGGAACACCACTGATACCTGTTGCCAGCGGTAGGAGCGCAGCCGCTCCTCGTTGTAGTGGAGAATGCTCTCCCCCTTGAACAGGATCTCGCCGCCGCTGATGTAGGCGGGCGGCTTGTGCAGTCGGGCCACCGAGAAGGCGACCGTGGACTTGCCGCAGCCCGACTCGCCGGCGAGGCCGAACACCTCCCCCGGGGCTATGTCAAAACTGACCGAGTTGACGGCG
Organism: Aeromonas sp. 2HA2; assembly: GCF_029237345.1. NCBI lineage: Bacteria > Pseudomonadati > Pseudomonadota > Gammaproteobacteria > Aeromonadales > Aeromonadaceae > Aeromonas > Aeromonas sp. 2HA2. The sequence goes on from NZ_JAACGB010000002.1 coordinate 522,520, forward strand.
CGCACGTCGCCGCTCTCCGTGATGTAGTCGACGCAGAGGTTGCGTACCGACAGCAGGGGTTGCTTGTTCATGCTGTCCTCTCCTGTGGTGCTGAGACGGGCGCGGCAAGTTTTTTCCAGCGATGCAATCCCTTGTGGGAGCGCAGCTGAGGGTTGGCTATCTCGTCGATGGCGAAGTTGAGCAGGGCCAGGCCCGCGCCCAGGGTGGCGATGGCGAAGCAGGGGGCCAGGATCTCCCACCAGGCACCCACCAGGATGGCACTGGAGGTCTGGGCGTTGTAGAGCATGATGCCCCAGCTGACCACGGTCGGATCGCCGAGCCCCAGGAACTCCAGGGTCGCCTCGGTGACGATGGCGTAGATGATGGAGCCGATGAAGCTCACCCCTATGATGGAGATGAGGTTGGGCAGTATCTCCACCAGAATGATGCGCCAGGCCGGCTCCCCCAGCACTTCGGCGGCGATGACGAACTCTTTTTCCCGCAGGGCCAGGGTCTGGGCCCGTATGACGCGCGCGCCGTAGGCCCAGGAGGTAAAGCCTATGATGAGCGCGATCACCGTCGGTGACGCCTCCCCGATGAAGCTCGCGAGCACCAGCAGAAGGGGGAGGTTGGGGATCACCAGCACCACGTTCATCAGGAAGGTAAGGCACTCGTCGATCACGCCGCCAAAGTAGCCAGCCGTGATGCCGACCGTGATGGCGAGGGCGCACACCAGTATGCCGGCTCCGAAGCCCACCATCAGGGAGATGCGGGCACCGTTGGCAAACTGGGACCAGATATCGTGGCCCATGCGGGTGGTGCCCATCACGTATTCGGCGCTGGGGGGCTGGTGCGGACGGGAGACTCGCTTGGTCGGTTCATTGCTGGCCAGCAGAGGGGCGAACAATGCCATCAGCACGAAGCTGACCACGATGAAGAGGCCGAAGGCTGCTTTCTTGTTGCCCAGCAGGATTTTCAAAATAGTCGGCATACGCATCTTATTTGCCTCCTGTACGCAGACGGGGATCCAGGAAGACGTAGAGCACGTCGGCCAGGAAGTTGAAGCTGAGCATTGTGATGGTCATGATGAGCAGCTGCCCCTGAATGAGGGGGTAGTCGCGGGCCAGAATGCCTTGATAGAGGGTCAGACCCAGCCCAGGGTAGTTGAAGATCACCTCAGTGATGAGGGAGCCGCCGATGACGAAACCGAGCGCCATGGAGAGCGCGGTGACGCTCGGCAGTATGGCGTTGCGGGCACCGTAGTTGAAAATGACCCGGTTGCGGGAGAGCCCCTTGGCCTTGGCCATGGTGATGTAATCCTCCCCCAGCAGGTTGATCATGTTGTTGCGCATTGTGATGAGGAAGCCCCCCACCTGCACCATGGCCAGGGTGGCGACCGGCATGATGGCGTGGGTCATGATGCTCTTGATGTGCTCCCAGCCAAAGTCGGCTTTTATCTCCGGGCTGTAGGCATAGCCGATGGGCAACCACTCCAGACTGACCCCGAACAGGAAGAGGGCGAGCAGGGAGATGACCACGGGCGGAATGGCCTGCATCACCAGGGTGAGCGGGGAGAGGATGCTGTCCATGGCGCCTCCCCGATACCAGGCGGCGAAGATACCGACTATGGATCCGACGGAGAAGCTCAGTATGGTGGAGGTACCCACCAGGAACAGGGTCCAGCCGATGGCGCGTCCGAGTACGTCGGCCACGGGTTGGGGGTAGTAGCGCACCGAGGTGCCGAGATCCCAGGTGAAGACACTCTTCACATAGGTGAGAAATTGGGTGCTGATGGGGCCGTCCACGAAACCGAAGGTGGCCTTGAGGGCCTCCAGCGCGGCGGGTTCCATCATGGCGCCGGCCCGGGCAAACATGACGGAGACAGGATCCCCCGGCATGGCTCTGGGTAGCAGGAAGTTGATGGTGGCGGCCACCAGAAAGGCGACCAGATAGAAGGAGAAACGTCTCAGTATAAATCCCATGGTGAACCCTTTTACTGCAAGCCTGCCCCGCGCCGGGCAAAGCTCCCCCAACCCCGAACAATCAGGGGGATGGAAGACATGGCGGGGAGAATGGCCCCCCGCAGGGGGCCGGGGTGGTTAGCTGTTTGGCTTGAGTGACAACACGTGCAGCAGACGTTCCGGGGTGTCCGGGTGAACCTGCGGCTTGGCGACCGGGTTGTCGGCACTGAACCAGCCATTGAAGCGCTTGGTGCTGTATTCGTACCAGGTCGGGTTGTTGAATACCGGGATTATGGTCTGGTTGGCACCGACCTTGTCCTGGATCTCGAACATGATGGCCTTCTGCTTGGCCGCATCGTCTGTCTGGGTGAAGTCATCGATCAGCTGGTCGAGGGCCGGGTCCTTGTAACGGGGCGCCGCAAAGCGGTTGCCACGCTCACCCATGTTGCGGGAGTGGAAGGCGGTCTCGAAGTACTTGTGCGGGTTGGCACCGGCAAAGTAACCCTGCAGGGCGACGTCGAAGTCACCTGTGATCAGGTTTTCGGTCCAGACGGTGGCTTCCGGGGTGGCGGTCTTGGCGTTCAGACCCAGGGCCTGCAAGCCTTCGACCCCGATCTGGGCGGTATTGACCCAGTCGGTCCAGCCGTTCGGTACCAGCACCTTGAACTCGATCTTCTTGCAGCTCGGGGTGTCGAGGAACTTGTCGCCGTCACAGTCCTTGTAGCCCGCCTCTTTCAGCATGGCCTTGGCGCCTTCCAAGTCGAACTTGTTGAATTTGCCGTACTTCTTGTCGACTTCCGGGTTGTTCCAGGAGTCGAAGGCTTTACCGAGCCCTGAGGGGTACTCGTTGACGGTCGGGTAGCCGTAACCGGCGATATCCACCATGGCCTGACGGTCCATCGCCATGGAGAAGGCGCGGCGGAAAGTGATGTCGTTGAAGGCTTCGTGGTTGCCCGGGTTCTTGGTCTGGAAGTTGACGTTGAACGCGACTGTGCCGGAGGCCGGGAACCAGTACTTGTTGTTTTTCGGATCGTTGCCAACGTAGAGGCGCTCTATGTCCGGTACGAAGGAGCCGAACCAGTCAACGTCACCCTTCATCACGGCGGCCAGCACCTGGTCGTTGGTGGCCATCTGCGGCATGCGCAGGCAGTCGATGGCGAGGTTGGCGTTGTCCCAGTAGTGCGGGTTGCGGCACTGGGTGTAGAGCTGGGCGGAGAAGTTGTCCACCTCGGTGAAGGGACCGGTACCGACCGGCTTGTCGTTGGTAAAGGCGACCGGATCCTTCACTGACTTCCACTGGTGCTCGGGGACTATGGGCACCAGCACCAGGTCATTCACCACGTTGGTGTTGACGTCGGTCAGGTCGAACTTGATCTTGTAGGGACCTAGTTTCTCTATGTTCTTGATCTGGGTCCAGATAGAGCGCTCATCCAGCGCCTTGTTGGCTTTCACCAGATTGAAGGAGAAGAGGATGTCATCCGCATCAAAACCTTCCCCGTCGGACCACTTGACCCCTTCACGCAGATCGAAGGTGACGGATTTCAAGTCATCGCTGAACGCATAGTGAGTGGCCAGACGATAGACGGGTTTGCCACCCTGCATATCGTTGAAGATCACCAGAGGTTCATAGATGAAGTGACGAGTGGTATGGAGCAAACCCGCTTGCAGGAAGGGGTTGAAGTTTTTGACCCAGGCGGTCTCCTGTTGTGCGACCAGAGTCAGCACAGTCTTGTTTTCAGCAGCCATGACATTACCGGCGGCCCCGGCAAGCATCATGGTTCCCAGCATTACAGCAGTAGAGATTTTGGATACTTTGGCAAGCATATTATGTCCTTTCTTATTTTTTGGCATTCCCGAGGGTTCGCCTTGTTTTGTGTGAGCACCGACTTCGCATGCTGGGGAGGTCGGCCCTCTGTGTTGGTCAGGTGTCTAACCTTTGTCGTTCTGTTTTCCAACGTCCCTAGCAAAGCAGAGTTAACAGGAAAACAACAACTGTTCCGTTCGTCGATATCGTAAAAATCACAGCCCCGACGTCAATATCGTCGAAATGGTTTTTAACCCATTTTAAATCATGAAGTTATGTTATTTGCTTTGACGTAATAAGTCCCTGTCTGCAGGCCATTCATGACAATTGTGTGAATTGGATCGGCTCTTGTTTTGACGCGTTTTACCCGCTTAATTCTGCACAAAAAAAAACCGCCCTGGCAAGTGTGAGCCAGGGCGCAGTTCGGGGGGATCAGGATTTGCGGTTGGCGAGTTGACGTAGGGTCTGGGCGCTGTGGTGCAACTGCTGGCGCAGGGGATCGCTCAGCGGACTGTGGGCGAGCACATACTCGGCGGTGGCGACGACCGTCTTCCAGCGCGGTGCCTTGGGCAGAGTATCCAGGCTCAGGTATTTATCGAGGGTACGGGTCTGGGGGCTGGATCTGTCCATGTAGACGCGCCACAGCTTGCTCTTCTCCGCCAGCACTATCTTGCCCTTGCCGGTGCTCTGCTGCCAGGCATCCAGGGTGAGGCGCATGGTATCCACCAGAGCTCGGCGCAGGGGTTCGTCATCCTGTTGGCGAATGAGATCGTCGGCCAGTGAACGGAATTCTCCCCCCAGCCGGCTCAGTTCACCCAGCAGCTGACCGTCCTCTATGATGGCTTGACGCGACAGGCTCTTGAGGGCGTTTTCCAGAGCCATCACCCGGTTCTCGTCCTGGCGCAGTTCAGTGCTGAGGGTGAGGGCGAAGGCGGCCTGCCCCCCCAGGCTGATGGAGAGGGCGCGGGCATTGAGCTCGTCCTGCTGGCCTGCCACCAGAAACGCCAGTCGCTGCTCCTGCTGCGCCTTCAGGTCGGGCCACTGGGTTGCCAGCGGGAGGGCCAGCCAGTCGTCCAGCGGTTGCCCCTCCATGGCTTCCGGCTCCTGACCCAGCAAGCGGGCCAGCACCCGGGAGGCAAACAGCACAGTGCCCTGCTCATCGATGAAGACAATGGGATCGGCTCCTTCCCCGAGCAGCGCCAGCAGCCGCTCCTGATCCTGATGCAGTTGCTCCTGCAGGGTGAGGCGATGTTCTATCTCCTGCTTGAGCAGGCGGTTCTCCACCAGGGAGGCGCGGCCCGCACTCGCTTCCAGCAGGGCCCTGACCCGGGCAAACAGCTCCTCCTTGCAGAAAGGTTTGACCAGGTAATCGTTGGCCCCGGCGTTGAATCCCTCTTCTATATCCTTTGGCTGGTTGAGGGCGGTGAGCAGCAGCACCGGCAGCTTGTCTTTCGGGTGCTGCTCGCGCAGGCGGCGGCAGACGTCAAAACCCGAGAGGGTCGGCATCATGACATCCAGCAGTATGAGATCGACCGGCTCCTGGGCCAGCTTGGCCAGGGCGTCGTGGCCATCGCTGCTGGGCAGTATGCGATAACCGCAGGGTTGCAGCAGATGGCGCAGGATATGCAGATTGATGGGCTCGTCATCCACCACCAGTATGAGAGGCGCATCATGGGGCGGAGGCGGCAGATCATCGCTCTCCCAGTCCGGCAAGATAAGCGGCTGCTGGCGCACCAGCTGATGTTCAATCTGGCGGCTGTCCAGGGTCAGGTTGCCCGCCTTGCCGCTGGCCAGCGGCAGGGTGAAGGCGAAGGTGGAGCCGACGCTCGGCTCGCTCTCCACGAAGAGCTCGCCTCCCATCAGGTGTACCAGCTGGCGGGTAATGGAGAGGCCGAGACCGGCACCCTGCTTGCTCACCTCGGGGCTCATCTGCACCAGTGGCTCGAAGATGTGCTCCAGATGGTCTTTGGCAATCCCGATGCCGGTGTCGGTCACCTTGATGCGCAGGAAGTTGCCCTCCACCAGGGCGCTGAGTACCACCTTGCCCTGGGGCGTGTACTTGATGGCGTTGCCCACCAGGTTGTAGAGCACCTGTTCGAGGCGCTGCTCGTCGGCCAGTACCGGCGGCAGTTCGGCCGGGCTTATGTCCACCAGAGTGAGGGGCTTTGCCTGCACCAGGTGCTGACAGAGATCCAGCACCAGCCGTATGACCCCCTTGGAGGCGACGGGCTGGGAATGGATCTCCAGCTGGCCGTAGCGCATCTGATGGTAGTCGAGCAGGTCGTCCACCAGCCGGGCCAGACCGTCGGCGCTCTTGATGATGAGGCCGAGCTGATTTTGCTGCCCCTCGGTCAAGTCCTGCTGGCTGGCGAGCATGGACTCCGCCATCCCCTTGATGCCATGGATGGGAGTGCGCAGCTCGTGGGAGGTGTTGGCCAGCAGCTCATCTTTGAGCTTGTCCGCCTGTTGCAGACTGAGGTTCTGCTTGTGGGTCAGTTTGACCTGCTGTTGCAGCTCCTGGGTCTGGCGCTCGATAAGCTCTATCTTGTCTTTCACCGAGCGCTGCATGTGGCGAAACGCCTGAGCCAGCCTGTCTATGTCATCGTCGGTACGAGGGATAGTGATGGGGTGATCCAGGGCGCCATCGGCCACCTGCTCGGCGGCGGCGGTGAGGGATCGCAACGGGGCCGTGATGGAGTGGGAGAGCCAGCGGGAAAACAGGATCAGCAGCAGCAAGGATCCGGCTCCCAGCAGGATCACCAGCGTCTCCAGCTGACGGATGGGGCGATAGGCCTCGCTGGTGGAGATCTCGGCGATGAAGGCCCACTCGGTGTCGAACACCTTCACCTGGGTATAGGCGGCCAGCACATCGTCATCGTGATAGGAACGAAACAGCCCGACTCCCTGTTCACCGGATAGGGCCTTGACCACCAATGGGGTCTGCAAGGGCCTGAAATTGGGGCTGAAGCTGTTCTCGACACTGAATTCCGGCGCCAGCCAGGCATTGGCACGCATCCGCTTGTCCGGCCCTATGAGGATGGTCTCGCCAGTTTCTCCCAGCCCCTCCCGCTCTGCCATGATCTGGTTGAGCTTGTCCGGCAGCAGTTCGAAGATCACCACGCCGCGCACATAGTCGTACTGCATGACGGGGGCGGCCATGTAGGCGACCACCTGGCCGGTCAGCTCGTTGCGGCCAAAGTCGGTGAATTCGAAGATCTGCTGTGGTTTCTGACCGCCGTCGAGGCGGCGCTTGATCTTGGCGAAGGTGCTGCCAAGGCCGCTGGCCTGATAGGGGCCGGAGAGCAGGTTGGTGGCAAAGTTGGGGCGCTTGGTGACTGAATAGACAACGTCGCCGTTGAGATCGATGAGGAAGATGTCGCTGTAATTGGATTTGCGCACCATGTCGGCATAGCCGCGATGAAAGCGCTGGTGCACCCGGCCATACATCTCGTCTGCCAGGATCAGGGCACTGATGGCCGGTTCGATCTCGACTTTGGGCTCGGGTTTTTGCAGCTTGTCCCAGGAGCCGGGAACGTAGCGTGCCTGGGCGCGTGCGCGTGCCTCCTGCGGCGTGGTGCCGAGCTTCTCGAACGCACCGGTAAAGCCGTAGAAGCGACCTATACTGTTGCCGGCAAAATCCTGCTGGGAGAAGTTGATGATCTGTTCTTTGAGGTTGCCGAAGTAATCCTCCAGCTGGCTCTTCTTGATGTTGCGAACGGAAACCAGGTGGTTGGAAGTCTGGGTGGTGAGATCTTTGCCATGGCTGTAGAGGAAGAACAGGGTAACGACCAGGAAGGGCACCAGACCCAACATGAAAAAAGCCAGCATTAGCTGCGGCCTGAGCCCACGAGGCTTGAAGATCCATTTCATCGTGTGATTTTCAATTGAGAATCCAGTTACTAAGCGGCACAAGTCTCTGACTAAAGACTAATCATTTCAATGACTTTATCTTAAATTCGCCTGTGGGGTCACAGCCTGATGTGGTTTTTTTGGTCAAGCCGTCTAAACCCTGAGCAAACAGTACGGGCAAGGGCTAAAAGTGCGAAAAAAGGGTTGTGCCCGCGCTCGGGGTACGTATAATGCGCCTCGTTGTCAGGTAACTGGCACACGGCAGTAAGGCGGGAATAGCTCAGTTGGTAGAGCACGACCTTGCCAAGGTCGGGGTCGCGAGTTCGAGTCTCGTTTCCCGCTCCAATTTCTCATAGCACCAACTATGGGTATCACTTTCAAGGCAACAGCCTTGTCAGCATGGCGCGTTAGCAAAGCGGTTATGCAGCGGATTGCAAATCCGTTTAGTCCGGTTCGACTCCGGAACGTGCCTCCATATCCTTCCAGTTCAATATCATTCCAGCGATAAATATCACACACCACAGGTGTGCTTTTCTGTTTCTCAATATCCCTGCTGAGTCAGTAACTGTTCACAGCCCTGCTGTTGCCACTCCCGTTCCAGATAGCGATTGACCTCCACCAGATCCTGCCCCCGGAATTGAAATTGCACTGCGGCCGAATGTTCGGTCAGATCCGCCATCTTCTGTTTCAGCAGGCCGCACTGCCACAGGCTGACGGTGGGCACGCCCTGATAGGCCAGGGTGATGCTGTCGCCTTGATTGAGTTGCCAATCCTGCCATTCCGACCAGAGCAAGAGGCCCAGTACCCCCAAGACCGCCATTTCCGCAGGTTTCATCGCATAAACTCCCTCCTGACTGCCAACCCATTAAATCTGGTCGACGCACATCCCTTTGCCAGTTTTTGTTACCTGTAAGTTAATTAATGTAATTGGATTTCATTATATGGCTTTTTGTGGATTTTTTTGCGAAAAAATGGCGTTATTGGTGTAGTAATCCTACAGTTTGTGGAGTAATCTTTGCTCAGTGGTCTTACCAGTAAGGAGTGCTATCATGTTTCATCCCTTTTCTCTGACTCAGATAATTCTTCGTCGTATCTATGCGCTGCTGGTGGGTATTCTGGCCTTCCCCGTTATGCTGTTTCGCAGCGATCGTGCCCGCTTCTACAGCTACTTGCATCGTATCTGGAGCAAAACCAGCACCAAGCCGGTATGGCTCAAGATGAGCGAGCGTGGTGAGCGGATCTTCTACTAGACCCCATTCATCTTAAAAAAGAGAGCTTCGGCTCTCTTTTTTATTGTGCTCCAGAAATAGTAGTGGTTCCCCTCCTGCCGAACATCTCCTATTGCTCCTTTCTGATGGACTGACCGGTGCCACAAGCGGGAGCTGATCTTTGGACTGCCGGGACCTAGCGGGCGAAAGTGCTTTTCTTGTGACTGGCCAGCTTAAAAAATATGTTTTATTAAACAATTTGTTAGATGAAAACTCCTGAGTCACCCCCTTGTTTTTCTCTTTTCATGAAATTAATTCTCTGCTGTTCCGGTTCTATTGCAGGTACCCCGCCACGACACTGAGCGGGGTCATCACACTCAACAGCACAAGGATCACGAACATGAACGTTAAAAAAAGCACAGCGATCGCCTCCGCCATGACAGGTCTGCTGGCACTGGGTGCCCAGTTCATCGCGGCGCCAGCCATGGCTGCCGAGGAAAAGGAGAAGTGCTACGGTGTGGTCAAGGCCAGCAAGAATGACTGTGCGACCAAGAGCAATTCCTGCGCCGGGACCGCCAAGGAAAATGCCCAGGGCGATGCTTTTGTGGTGATGCCCAAAGGGCTGTGCGAGAAGCTGGTGGGCGGTTCGCTGCAACCCAAGTAAGAGACATCGGGCAGGGGATGGCCAAGGGGCCGCCCCCTGTATCCTCTCTGATTGGCGAAAGCGAGTCTTGCGATGAACCCTTTGATTGGTATCGGATTACGCACTCCCCATTACGACGGGATCCGGCAAACCCTGCCGGCAGTCGGTTGGCTGGAGGTGCACAGTGAAAATTACTTCGAGCCGCACAGCCAGGGCTTTCAGGTGCTGAGTGAGTTGGCGCAACACTACCCCGTCAGTCTGCACGGCGTTGGCATGTCCCTCGGCTCGGCCGACCCGCTCGATCAGCGCCACCTGCAACAGTTGTCATCATTGGCAGCGGCGATCAAGCCGGTACGGATCTCCGAACATCTGAGCTGGGGCAGCATTGGCGGACGCTACTTCAACGACCTGCTGCCTGTACCCTATACCCGTCAATCCCTTCGCAACATGAGTGACAAGATCCAGCAGGTACAACAGACCCTGGGCTGCCGGTTGCTGATGGAAAATCCCTCCTCCTATCTGCAACTGGCAGGGGAGATGAGCGAATGGGAATTTTTGGCCGAGCTGCAGCAACGCAGCGGTTGCGGCATCTTGCTCGACCTCAACAATCTCTACGTCAGTGCCTTCAACCACGGTTTCTCTTGCGATGACTATCTGGCGACGATCGATCTCGCCACCGTCGGGGAAATCCATCTGGCTGGTTATACGGAGAAACAGCTGCCCGAAGGTGCCCTCTATATCGACACCCACAGCGCCCCTGTGGTGGAGCCGGTCTGGGAACTCTATCGCCAGATCTGCCGCAAGCAGGCCATCCCCACCCTGATTGAGTGGGATCTCGAGATCCCCCCGCTGCCGGTCTTGCTGGCCGAAGCTGAGCAGGCCAGCGCCATTCTGGATGAGGCGCAAGCTGCAAACATGGTTCGGGAGCTAGCCCATGGTTGAACTGGCACAGCTGCAACGGCACTTTGCCGATGGTCTGCTGGGAGAGTCTGCCGCGATTGCCCCCCACATCAGCTCCCGGCTCTTTCCTGCCGAATCGGTGCTGCAGGTCTATCGCAACCACTTCATCCTGAGTCTTGGCGAGGTGCTGGCGAGCAGCTATCCCGCCGTCAAGGCCATGGTGGGAGACGAATTTTTCGTGGCAGCGGCCCGTGGTTTCGTGCTGGACGAGCCGCTACAGGAAGGGAGCGTCATGCACTATGGCGCCGGTTTTGGTCAGTGGCTGGCCCGCTTGCCAACTACGGCCGAGTTACCCTGGCTGGAGGCGCTGGCGCAGTTCGAGTGGCAGCTTGAGCGTGCCAGTCTGCTGCCGCTGGAGTCCCGCTGCTGGCCAGCCGAACGTCTGACCGGATTATCGCCGCCACAATGGGAGCGACTGCGGCTGTTGCCTGCCACGGATCTGCTGCTGGTTGCCAGCGACTATCCGGTGCTGGCCCTGTGGCAGATGGCGCTGCACGGTGGGGAGGCGGTGGGGGATCTCTGTGCCCCTGTCTGGCTGGTACTGAAGAAGCAGCCGGATTATCGGGTCACGCCGTTGCCTTTAGAAGCAGGTGAGTGGGCGCTGCTGCAAGGCTGCCTGGAAGGCAGACCCTTGGCCACCCTGCTGGCAACCGATCCCGGGGCGAGTGATCATCTCACCCGCTTGGTAATGCTTGGTCTCTTGGTCGATGTGGAGGTGATGCCATGATGGGAAACAAATGGCTGGCGCTGGCCAGCTCGAGTAGCGATCTGCCGCGCTGGATGAGCGGTGCCGTCTTGCTGCTGGCGAGGCTCTGGGTCGCCTCGGTCTTTATCACTTCAGGCTGGCTCAAGCTGACGGCGTGGGATTCAACCCTCTATCTATTTGAATTCGAGTATCAGGTGCCCCTGCTGCCCTGGTTGTGGGCCGCCTATCTGGGGACGGCGACCGAGTTGCTGCTTCCCCTGTTTCTGCTGGCAGGCCTCTTTACCCGTCCGGCCGCTCTGCTGCTGTTTGGCTTCAATATCATGGCGGTGATCTCCTATCCAACCCTCTGGGCGGGCGGCTTTTACGATCATCAGCTGTGGGGCGGGATGCTGCTGATCCTGACCATCTGGGGCGGCGGTGTGCTGAGCCTTGATCATTGGCTGACAGGCCGCCGCCGGTGATGAGTCTCAGATATCTTCCGATGACAAAGGGTGTCTGATGCTGCTATTTGTCATGATGATGAACAGTCAGGGCTATTGGCCTTGTCCTCAATGGAGAGAGCAATGATTATTCGTCAGGCAGATATGGCCGATATTCCCGCCTTGGTGAGTTTGCGCATGGGGCTGTTTTGCGAGGTGGGGGAGTTGGCCGAGCCGCTGGCCGATCTGGATCTCTGGCAGGCGACCACCGCCTATTTCAGTGCGGGGCAGGCTGATGGCAGTGCGCGCTCCTGGGTGGCGGAGGTCGGGGGAGAGGTGGTGGCGAGTGGCACCCTGGCCCTGTTTGTGCGACCACCCTATCCTGGCAATGTGTCGGGGAAGGAGGCCTATCTGCTCAATATGTATACACTGCCAGCCCATCGCAAGCAGGGCATGGCCAGCGCCCTGCTCGATGCCATGGTGGCCCATGCCAGCGCCGAGCAACTGGGTCGGGTGTGGCTGCATGCCAGTGAGCAGGGGCGTCCCCTGTATGAACGCATTGGTTTTATGGCCAATCCAGCCTGTCTGGAGTGGCAACCAGCGGTGTGACTCCGAGCGATGCGAAACTGATCCAACACGGGCAGATATTCGTACCAATCGTCCAGCGCGCCTGCTCTCTACGTTGTGTTTCTTTTCATGGATGGCAAGAAGATAACCGGGCGAGCGCCGGCAGTAAAACGTCGGTCAAAGTCTGATCCGGCGATTTCGCTCAACTATGATCAGCCTCATCAGGCTCGTACTCGCCCACATTGACGGCGGTTGTCGTTTGCGAGTTCCCACATCGTCGGTAAAGGGGTATGACATCCATGTTCAATAACAAGCTGAAGGCACAACTGCTGGCCTGCCAGACGCAACTCGGTGAGCTGCAGGGTTTTGTCGATGCCGTCAAAGGCGGGGTGGCGACCATCACCTTCACTCCGGATGGCGGTATCCTGGAGGCCAATGAGCCTTTCTTGAACCTGATGGGATACAGCGCAGCTGAACTCCAGGGTCAGCATCACAGGATGTTTTGCAGCAAGGCACTGGCTCAGTCGTCTGATTACCAGCAACTCTGGGCCCAGCTACAACAAGGCAGGGTCCAATCCGGCATTGTTCCGCGCATCAACAAGCGGGGCGAGGCGCTCTGGCTGGAGGCGAGCTACTTCCCGGTGAAGCAACAGGGGCGGGTGACCCAGGTGATCAAGATTGCCAGCGATGTGACCGAGCATCACCAGCGCCTGCTGAGTCAGGAAGCCGTCTCCAAGGCGCTTGATCGCTCCCTCGCCATGATAGAGTTCACCCCGACGGGGGAGATAGTGACCGCCAATGCCAATTTCCTGAGTTGCATGGGGTACAGCCTGTCCCAGATCAAGGGGCACAACCACAGGATGTTCTGTGATGATGCCTTCTATCGCGAACAGCCCCGTTTCTGGGAAGAGTTGGCCCAGGGGCAGTTCAAGTCAGGGCTTTTTCTGCGTCGCAACAGCCACGGTGATGACATCTGGCTGGAAGCCACTTACAACCCGGTCAGGGACGAGAGCGGCAAGGTGACCAAGGTGATCAAGCTGGCCACTGACATTACCGAGCGGGTGATCAAGAGTCATGCCATCCGTGATGCCGCCCAGGTGGCTCATGCCACGGCGCAGGAGACATTGCGCAGTGCTGAGCAGGGCGCCGATCTGCTGCGTTCCGTGGTGGAGACCTCCTCCCTTGTCAGTGAGCAGGTAGACAAGACCATACAGCTGGTCAATCAGCTCAACGAGCAATCCAAGAGCATCGAAGCCATCGTCTCCACCATCAGCAGCATCGCCGACCAGACCAACCTGCTGGCACTCAATGCGGCCATCGAAGCGGCTCGCGCCGGCGATCAGGGGCGCGGGTTTGCCGTGGTGGCCGATGAAGTGCGCCAGCTCGCCGCTCGCACTTCCCTCTCCACCGACGAGATCGCCAAGGTGGTGCAGAAGAACCGTGAGCTGACGGCCAGGGTGACGGACGATATGGCCAGAGTGGCCAGCAGCGCCGAGCTGGGCAAGCAACAGGTCGACAAGGTCAATGAGGTGATGGTCGAGATCCGGCAGGAAGCCAACAATGTCTCGGCGACCGTATCCAGTCTGTCCATCTGACATCGGGATTCGTTCTGGACTGAATGGGTATAGTATTTCCTGCAGGCAAGATCGCCGTTACAGCTAATGGAGCAGCTCATGACCTTCAGCGGTCTACGATTATCTGAACTGATAGGTTCCCTCAGCCATGCCCTCGACATGACTGAGGGGCAACCCAGAGGGCACTGTATCCGTTGCTGCTGGATAGGTTCCCGGCTGGGGGATCAGCTCGGCCTCAATGCCGGGCAGCGCCACGACCTCTATTACACCCTGCTGCTCAAGGATCTCGGTTGCAGCAGCAATGCGGCCCGCATCTGCGAGCTCTATCTCACCGACGATCTGCACTTCAAACGCGACTTCAAGCTGGTGAATGGCTCCCTCTCCGAGGTGGTCAACTTCGTGCTGGGCCACACCGGCTTGCAGGCGGATCTGCTGGGGCGTTTTCGCAGCCTGTTTCACATCTTTCGCAACGGCGATCAGATTGCCAACGAGCTGATCCAGACCCGCTGCCACCGTGGCGCCGATATCGCTCGCCAGCTGCGCTTCAGTGACGAGGTGGCCGGTGGCATTCTCTCTCTCGACGAGCACTGGAATGGCAAGGGCCGGCCGCTGCAGCTGGCCGGTGAGGCGATCCCGCTTTTCTCCCGCATCGCCCTGCTCTGTCAGGTGGTGGATGTGTTTCATGCCGCAGCAGGGCCGGAAGCGGCGCTCAAAGAGGTGCGCGAGCGCAGCGGCAGCTGGTTTGATCCCGAGCTGGTCAGGCAGTTTGAAGCCATGGCCGATGAGCCCTTCTGGCAAGGGCTGGCGGATCCCCAGCTGGCTGAGTGGGTATTTATCCATCCGGCCGGGCAGGGGGAAGTGGCGCTCGATGAAGATTATCTGGACGAGATTGCCGCCGCCTTCGGTCAGGTGGTCGACTCCAAGAGTCCCTACACCGCCGGTCACAGCGGCCGGGTGGCACTCTATACCGACATCCTCGCCACCCAGATGGGGATCCCTGAGCCACGGCGGCGCTGGCTCAAGCGGGGTGCCCTGCTGCACGATGTGGGCAAGCTTGGGGTGAGCAACGCCATCCTCGACAAACCGGGCAAGCTTGATGCGCAGGAGTGGGCGGCGGTGCAGATGCATGCAGCCTATACCGAGGAGATCCTGAGCCGGATCGGTGCCTTCAAGGAGCTGGCCCAGGTGGCGGGGGCTCATCATGAGCGGCTCGACGGCAAGGGCTATCCCAAGGGGCTAAAGGCAGAGGAGATTGCCCTTGAGACCCGCATCATCACCACGGCCGACATCTTCGATGCCATCACCGCCAAGCGTCCCTACCGTGGTGCCATTCCCGTGCCCCAGGCGCTGGAGATGATGGCCGAGCAACTGGGATCTGCCATAGACCCCGACTGTTTTGCTGCGCTGGAGGCGGGGATCAAGGATTTCTCCATCTACCTCACGGCCGAGCAGCCGCTGGCGGATGCCAGTTAACGCTGGTTGCGTACATGGCCTGAGTGGTCAGCGCGATATGATAATGCCCCGCATTGCGGGGCGTTTTGCTATATGTGGCTCTGGCTGCGGGGCGGGTACATCACCAGCCCCAGCAGGCGGCGCAAGTGGGTGAGCTGTTCTGTGAGCTGCAGACTCAACCAGAGATAGCCGCTGATGGCGGCCTCGCCCCTGGCATCGAGTCGCACCCGGGTCGCGGCCTCCTGCAACTCGCTGATGGCCTGCTCAGCCCCTTTCAATTCGCCGCTCTTGAGCATGAGCGCCAACTGGATCATCACGGCCTCGGTCGCCTGCTGGCAGGCGCGCAGCTCGGGGGTGCTCTGCATCAGAAAGTGGCTCTGGCGATCGCTCCAGTAGGTGTTGGCCAGCATCTCCAGGGTGCAGAGGGTGTTGCGCATCGTGGTCTGGATGGCCTCGAACAGGGCGCTGCCAAGGCGGGTCTCCTTGACCGCCGGGGTCAGCAGGGGGCGCAGGCTCACCATCTTGGAGAGCAGGCGAGAGTGGCTCTGGGCCAGCCTGGGTCGCTCCAGAATATTGGGGGAGAGGTGGGTATGGTAGAGCCGGTGCGCCTGCAGCAGGGTGTCGTGCATCTGCAACCGCCAGTGGCTGTAGGCGCGCTGTGGGTAGATGCTGCAAAACAGCAGCGCCAGCAGGGAGCCCAGGATCACGTCGGCACTGCGCCACAGCGCCGTCTCTATGTCCCCCGGCATGGCCCCCATGGTGACCCCCAGGGTGATGCCGATGAGCAGCCCCACGTAGGGGCGCTTGCCGAGCGCCAGATAGCCGCACAGGAACATGATGCAGCCGCACCACACCAGGGTCAGCGGCAGGGAGTAGAGCTCCAGATAGAGGGCCACCACACCGCAACCGGCGCCGAAGATGGTGCCAACCACCCGTTGCAGGGCCCGTGACAGCACGTTTCCCCAGAACGAGATGGGGCCCATCACCACCACCAGCGTGATCAGCGGCCAGGTGCTTTCCGGCAGCTTGAGTTCGCGGGTCAGCAGAAAGGTGAGCATGAAGGCGAGCGCGATGCGCAGGCCGTGGACGATGCGATAGCGGCCATAGATCAGCAGATCGAGCCGGGAGAGCGGGGTATTCAGGCGCAAGGGACTAGCCTCGGGTCATGGGCGCAAACACCCCGCCACGCCCGGCGGGGTGCTTGCGATGTATCAGGCCACTCGTCCCTGGAGTGGGTGGATCCAGACCCGCTCGCCGACCGCGATGGCCGGCTGGGCGGGGACAATTTCAATCAGGCAGTTGGCATCGGCCATGGAGCTGAGAATGCCGGAGCCCTGCGGCCCAGTGGTACGCACTCGCAGTACGCCGCTGGCATCCTGATGGAAGACACCGCGTAGAAACTCGGTGCGGCCAGGGCGGCTTTTCATCTGCTGCTCGGCCTGCGCCGAGAGGCGCAGCGGCTGCCAGACCCGGCCCTGCAGGCGAGCGATGGCGGGCTCGACAAATTGCAGGAAGCAGACCATGGCCGCCACCGGATTGCCCGGCAGGCCGAAGAAAGGGGTAGTCCCCAGCTTGCCAAACGCCAGCGGGCGACCCGGCCGCATCTGAATGCGCCAGAAGTCGATCTGGCCAAGCTCCGCCAGCACCTGCTTGATGAAGTCGGCATTACCTACTGACACCCCACCCGAGCTCAGCACCAGATCGGCGCTGGTCGATGCCTGCTCCAATTGCTGGCGCAGTATGGCGGGATCATCCGGGATGATGCCCAGATCCATCACCTCGCAGCCGGCGGCGGCGATAAGCGCCATCAGGGTGAAGCGGTTGCTGTCGAAGATATGGCCCGGGGCCAGTGCCTCGCCCGGCGCCTGCACCTCATCCCCAGTGCTGAACAGCGCCACCTTGAGCGGGGTGCGTACCGACAGGCTGGCCTGACCCAAGGAGGCCGCCAGTCCCAGCTGGGGGGCGCCAAGGCGAGTACCGGCCACAATGGCGACCGCGCCCCTGGCGAGATCCTCCCCGGCCTGGCGCACGTTCTGCCCCGCCTTGATGGGGACGCTCACCGTGACCCACTCTCCCTCTATCTTTGTCTCCTCCCGCATCACGACCGTATCGACGCCGGGGGGCAGAGGCGCGCCCGTCATGATCTGCACCGCCTGACCGGCCAGCACAGGCTCATGGTGTTGCTGGCCCGCCAGCACTTCACCCACCAGTTGCCAGCGACCGGCGGCGAGATCGTCGCCGCGCAGGCCAATTCCGTCCATCGCCGAATTGGCGTGGGGGGGCACATTGATGGGGCTGACCAGATCGGCCGCCAGCACGGCGCCGTGGCACTGGGCCAGCGGCTTGTCGCAGCAGGCTGTGCTGGGGGTGAGGGCAGCCAGAATGGCGCTGCGGGCCGCCTCCACCGACAGAAATCCCGTTCCCGGCACCTGTTCGGCATGCCTTGCCTTGCTCACGTAGCCGCAGACGAAGTCGGCGATGGCCGCCAGATCATTGATATTGAGCTGGGGCAAGTCGGTCTGCTGGGGCAGATCTGCCGCCAGCGCCATTATGTCGCCGTCGTCCGGGAACAACAGAGGCTTGCCGAGCTCGGTGCGATGCAGCTCTATCTTGGGGAAGTGCTCGTGTTTGAACCCTTCCACCAGCAGCAGGTCGAGCCGGGTCTGGTCGAAGCTGGCCAGCAAGGCGTGAAACGGGGGCCCGGCGTCGGGCGTCTCGACGATGCGGGCGTGACGACGGCGCGAAGCCGCCATCACCTGATCCGCCCCCGCCTTGCGCAGGCGGTAGCTGTCCTTGCCCGGCTGGTCGGTGTCAAAGTCGTGATGGGCGTGCTTGAGCACACCCAGGCGCAGACCGCGGCTTACCAGAATGGGGATGAGCTGTTCCAGCAGTGTGGTCTTGCCAGTACCGCTCCAGGCGGCAAAGCCGAGCAGGGGAAGGGTGGGGGCCGGTGTCATGATGCTGTGGCTCCTTGTCGGGGGTCGGTAGACGAGTTCAGCAGGCGCGCCTCGTAGGCGGCCAGCTCGGCCGGGCTGTTGAGGTTGATGAAGGCATCCGGCTGGTCGGCAAAGCTCACTACCGCCATCCGGTGGCGGGCGAACCAGATATCTATCTTGCGCTCACCCTCGGCCAGGGCATGGGTGAGCGACGGCAGCAGGGATTTGTGCAGCAGGGTCACCACGGGTTGCAGCCAGTCACCATCGTGGGCCACCACCAGTTCGGTATCCGGGGTGAGGGCGGTGCGAAAGCGGCTCATCAGATCATGGGGCAGGGCGGGACCATCGCAGGGGACGAACAGCACCCAGTCGTGGTGGGCGGCGGCAAGGCCGGCCTGCATGCCCGCCAGCGGGCCCAGATAGTCCGGGTTGTCGTCGCTGATGACGGGGGCCAGCGCCTGATAGCGAGTCTGACTGCGGTTGGCGTTGATCAGCACCTCATCCACCTGAGGGCGCAGCCGCTCCAAAACGTGGTCGATAAGGGGGCGTCCCGCCAGTGCTACCCAGCCCTTGTCTTCGCCCCCCATGCGGGTGGCGCGGCCACCGGCCAGGATCACGGCAGAGACGGGGAAGGCATCAGTTCTGGGTTCGCTGTTTGAGGTCATGTCGCTCGATGATTTTCAAAGGAGTGGGTTCGTGCAGCCGGCCACGGGCGAGGGTCCATTGCCGCTCGCACAGGTCGGTCAGATCGTTGCTCTGGTGGCTGATGATGACCAGGCCGCTGCCCTGTTCCCGCAGATCTTGCGCCAAGGCGGCCATCAGGGCAACCGAATGTGCATCCAGATTGGCGGTAGGTTCATCCATCAGCAGAAAGGCGGGTTGCAGCGCCCAGGCGCGGGCCATGGCCAGACGCTGGCGTTCGCCACCAGACAGTATGCTGATGTGCTCCCGCGCCAGACCCTCCAGCTCGACCCGGCGCAGCGCCTCGAACACCCGCACCTCGTCGGCGGCCTGATGGCCGAGGGCCCAGGCCACGTTGTCGTGCACGCTGCGATCGAACAGATAAGGAGTCTGGTGCAGATAGGTGACCAGACCCGGGCCGGGATCCCGTTTGATCCACTGCGCGAGTCTGGCGCGCCAGCCGCAGGCGAGGTTGGTGTGGCCCCGGGTCGGTGTCAGCAGGCCGGCCAGTATCTTGAGCAGGGTCGTCTTGCCCACCCCGTTGGCCCCGCGCAGCCAGATGGCGTCGCCCGCCGCGATGGAGAGCTGCTCTATCTGGAACAGGTTGCGCTCGCCAAAGCGCATCATCAGCTGGTGGGCGGTCAGGGCCATGTGGTACTCCAGTTGATAAACAGTGGGGGCATGGTCAGTTCTTCAGATAGCTGTGGCCGCGACAGAGATGGGGTCAGCAGCATCCGGTCAGGGATAAAAGTGCGCAGCGTCATGGTCAGTTTTTCAAATAACTGTGGCCGCGACACGCGGTCAGCAGCAGGTTGAGCAACAGCGCCAGGCTCAGCAGCACTA
Organism: Aeromonas sp. 2HA2; assembly: GCF_029237345.1. Classification (NCBI taxonomy): domain Bacteria; kingdom Pseudomonadati; phylum Pseudomonadota; class Gammaproteobacteria; order Aeromonadales; family Aeromonadaceae; genus Aeromonas; species Aeromonas sp. 2HA2. The sequence goes on from NZ_JAACGB010000002.1 coordinate 542,102, forward strand.
TGCCAAGGGCAACCCCCTGGGCAAAGGCACCCTTCTGGGTTTCCAGCGCGATGGCGGTGGGGATGTTGCGGGTAAAATGCAGGATATTGCCCCCCACCATCATGGAGCAGCCCACCTCGGTGACGATGCGGCTGAAGGCGCCGATCACGGCCGCCAACAGGCCGAAGCGGCACTCGCGCATCAGCCCGAGCAGCGCCCTCGGCCAGGAGAGTCCCAGGGTGAGCGCCGTCTCCCAGGCGCGTCTGTCGCTCTGGATAAAAGCGGCGTGGGCCATGGTGGCGATGACAGGAAAGGCGATCAGCATCTGGCCCACCACCATAGCTTGTTGGGTAAAGAGCATCTTCCAGTCGCCGAAGGGGCCGGCCCGCGACAACAACATGTAGAGCAGCAGGCCGATCACCACGGTTGGCACCGATTGCAGGGTATTGATGCAGGAGAGCCAGAGCCAGCGCGCCGGGATCGGCAGATAGGCCAGCGCAAAGCCGAGCAGCAGTGCCGGCAGCAGTACCAGCAGCAGCGCGATGCAAGAGACGGAGAAGGAGACCCCCACCACCTGCCACAGTTCGGTATCGCCCCCGAACAGCAAGGCAAGCGCCGCCAGCGTTGTATCCAGCAGAGTCGGCATCAGGCGCTTCCCCTATAGTGCGGGGCGAGAGCCATCCATGTGATCGTATGGAATAAAGGCTGCATTATTTCCCGTTGGCATCGGCCACAAACAGCGCCTGGCCTGCCACCTTGAAGTCACCGATAAGCGTCTGGCCGTGCTCGGAGACCAGCCAGTTCTTCAGGGTGCGCGCCCCTTCGGTGTTGAGATCCGGGTAGCGCTTGGGGTTGACCAGAATCACCTGATAGGGGTTGAACAGACGTTTGTCGCCTTCCAGCAGCACGGCGAGATCCAGCTTGCTCTGATAGGCGAGCCAGGTGCCGCGGTCGGTCAGGGTATAGGCGCCAAGCTCGGAGGCCATGGTCAGGGTCGGGCCCATGCCCTGGCCGATGGACTTGTAGCCGGCAAACTCGGGTTTGACGTCGGCCGCCTGCCACAGTGTCTTCTCCTTGATGTGGGTGCCGGACTCGTCCCCGCGGGAGATAAAGGTCTGCTTCTTATCCTTAATTGCCTGCAGCGCCTTGGCGGCGTCATGCAGCTTGCCTAGGCCAGCGGGATCCTGGCTCGGGCCGACGATGACGAAGTCGTTGTACATCAGGTGCACCGGCTCTATGCCAAAGCCTGCGTCAACAAAGGCTTTTTCGGCAGACGGAGCGTGGGTCATCACCAGATCCGCGTCGCCGTTCTCACCCATCTTCAGGCTCTGGCCAGTACCGGCCGCCATCACCTGTACCGGATAACCTGTCTCCTTGGTGAACTGGGGCAGCAGCCAGCCCAGCAGGCCGGACTGCTCCGTGCTGGTGGTGGTGGCGAGGCGAATGGGCGCCTTGGCGCTCTCGGCGTGGCTGGCGGTACTCAGCAAGGGGAGGCTCAGCAGCAGGGCGGTCGAGAGGGCAAGGGCAAGACGTTGGTGCACGGTTCCTGTGATCATGATGTTCATCGTATCCGGGTGATGGGGAGAGGGCAGGACTAAGCAAGCAGGGTGCCAAGCTGGCCGCACACTGCCAGCAGCGCGGTTTTTAATGTTAAAACAGTCGGTTAACGGGGTTAATTGCGTGATGGCCTCGTCGCTTTTAATAAAGGAGGTTGGCACTCTGGGCCGGTTAGCGACAAAATGTCCCACAGTTTATAAGGTCGGTGGGACAATCCCGGAACCTTGTCGAATCTGAGGTACTTTTTTCATGACTGCACCCGCCAGCCGTTGGTCTGCCCTCTCTCTGCTCATCGTCGATGACGAGCCCGGCATGCGCAGCTTTCTGGCCAAGGCGCTGGCCAGGCGCTTCGCCCAGATAGAGACAGCCGCCAGCGTGGAGGAGGCGGAAGCCCTGCGCTGCCGCCTGCATTTCGATCTCATCATCGCCGATATCCGCCTGCCGGGGCGCTCCGGCATCGAGTGGCACGAGGCTATCGACCCCTCTACCCGGCGCAGCGACATCATCTTCATGACCGGTTTTGGCGACATGGATACCGCCCTCAAGGCGCTGCGGCTCGGTGCCAGCGACTTTATCCTCAAGCCCTTCAACCTGGATCAGATGGTGCAGGCGGTGGACCGAGTGATAGAGCGCCGCCAGATGGAGCGGGAGAACCTGCTGCTGCGCCGGGAGGTGAGCAAGCTGTTCCCGCCCACCCTGATAGGCGACAGCGCCAAGACCCGCGAGCTCAAGACGCTCATCGCCAGAGTGGCGCCCTCCAACGCCGCCGTACTGGTGGAGGGGGAGTCCGGCACCGGCAAGGAGCTGGTGGCCCGCGCCCTGCATCAACTCTCCGGCCGTATGGGGGCCTTTGTGCCGCTCAACTGTGCCTCCATCGCCCCCGAGCTGCTGGAAAGCGAACTGTTCGGCCACGTGCAGGGGGCCTTCACCGGTGCCCGCAAGGGGCGTGACGGCCTGTTCCGGGTCGCCCACCAGGGCACCCTCTTTCTGGACGAGATAGGCGAGATGCCGCTCGCCATGCAATCGTCCCTGCTGCGGGTGCTGGAGCAAAAAGCCATCCGCCCGGTCGGCGCTGAACGAGAATTGTCGGTGGATGTGCGCATCGTCGCCGCCACCAACCGCAACCTCAAAGCCGAGGTGGAGGCGGGCCGCTTTCGGGAAGATCTCTTCTACCGGCTCAACGTGGTGGCGCTGCCGGTGGCGCCCCTGCGGGATCGCGTCGACGACATCCCGGCCTTGGTGCACCACTTCACCCGCCAGCTCACCGCCGAGATGGGGATGGGCTCGCTTAGCTGGACCCACGAGGACGTGGTGGCCATGCAGGCCTATCCCTGGCCCGGCAACGTGCGCGAGCTGCGCAACCTGATCGAGCGCTGCCTGCTGCTGGGTAAGCCCCCCGCCGACTACTGGCAGAGCAGCAAGGCGGAAGATAAGGGGGCGAGCGAGGAGGGCTATCCGCTGGCATGGCCGCTGGCCGAGGTGGAGAAGGCCCATATCCTGCAGGTGGTGGCGAGCCATGATGGCAACAAATCCGCCGCCTCCCGGGTGCTGGGGGTGGCGCGCAAGACCCTGGAGCGCAAGTTCAAGGAGTGGGCCATCGAATGACAACCCGCAACCGGATGGCACCGCTATGACCCTGCTGCCGCGCTGGCTCAAGACCAAGGTACGCTGGCGTCTGCTGCTGCTCACCTCGGTGCCCATCATGCTGACCCTGGTGGGCATGATGGGGCTGACGCTTTACTGGACCCTCACCTACAGCTGGCAGAACCTGCTCACCAATGTGCGCGGCGACCTCGGGGTGGCCCACCATGCGGTGAGCGTGCAGCAGCAGCGTCAGGCGGAGCATCTGGAACACCTGCGCGATGCCTGGGCTTTTCAGCTGAGACTGCGCGAGACGCCCGATGAGTTGCAGCAGTGGGTGAAGCCACTGGCGGCCAACTATGACCTCGACTTTCTGCGCTTGCGCAGTGGCGCCGAACTGGATCAGTTGACGGCCCGGGAGCGCGCCACCCTCGGCGCCGGGCGCAGCATCAGCCATTTCGTGGTCTGGTCTCGTGAGGAGTTGCAGGCCCTCTCGCCCGCCCTTGCCAGCCGCGCCGTGTTGGACAGGGAACAGACAGCCGCCACGGTTCATGAGACACGGGGGCTTGTCAGCCTCTCCCTGACCCCTGTCATGGGGCGGGATGGATCGCTCTGGGCCGTGCTGGAAGGGGGTGAGCTTATCAACGGCAGCACCCGACTGGTGGATGAGCTCAAGCGCCAGGTGTTTGCCAAAAACACCCTGCCAGAGGGGAGCTTAGGGACCGTCACCCTGTTTCTCGATGATCTGCGGGTGAGCACCAATGTGCCGGTCAGCAGCAGCCGTCAGGTGGGCCGAGCCGTGGGCACCCGTGTCTCGGCGCCGGTGCGGGAACAGGTGCTGGGGAGGGGGGAGCTCTGGATCGATCGCGCCTTCGTCCACGATGCCTGGTATGTCTCCGGTTACGAGCCCCTGCTCGGGGCTGGCGGCGAGCGCATCGGTATGCTCTACGTCGGCTTTCTGGAGTGGCCCATCATTCGCACCTACCTCACCAATCTGCTGGAGCTGGGCTCAGGCGTGGTGCTGCTCTTGCTGCTCTCGGGCCTACTGGTCTATCGCGGCGCGCGGGATCTCTTCACCCCCATAGAGCGGATGCACAAGGTGGTGCGTCAGGTGCAATATGGCAAATCGGCCAGGGTAGGGCAGTTGGCTTTGGATCCCGACCACGAGCTGGCCCAGTTGGGTCGCCAGTTTGACGCCATGCTGGACCGGCAGGATGCCCATCGCCAGCAGATGGCCCGCAGCGCCGACGAGCTGGAGCAAAAGGTGGCCGAGCGCACCTTGAGCCTCAAGCAGAAGACGGCCGAGCTTGAACACCACATCCATATGCTGACCCAGGCGCGCCAGCAACTGCTTATCAGCGAGAAACTGGCGGCCCTCGGCGAGCTGTGCGCCGGTGTGGCCCACGAGATCAATAACCCGCTGGCGGTGATCCTCGGGAATGTGGAGCTGATGAAACTGGAGCTGGGGGAGGCCGCCACCCCCGTCAGCGAGGAGCTGGCGCTGGTGCTGGCACAGATCGAGCGCATTCGCGCCATCACCCGCAGCCTGTTGCAATATTCGCGCCCCGGCGACTACGAGACGGCGCCCGTCTGGCAGCACCTCACCCCCATCATCGAAGAGAGCCTGACCCTGGTGCGCTCCGCCCTGCGCCAGCAACAGGTGAACCTGGTAGCCGATCTGCAGGCCCAGCAACCCATAGAGGCGGATCGCCAGCAGTTGCTGCAGGTGCTGATAAACCTCTTGGTCAACGCCAGTCACGCGCTGGGGGAGCAGGGAGAGATCCGGGTCGAGAGTCGCGACTGGTTCGACGAGGCGGGAGGACTGCAAGGGGCAGAGGTGCGGGTCATCGACAATGGCAGCGGCATAGACGCCGCCATCATGGACAAAATCTTCGACCCCTTCTTCACCACCCGCGCCACAGGCACGGGGCTGGGGCTGGCCCTCAGTCATCGCATCATCAGCCGCTGGGGCGGGGAGCTGGTGGTGGCCTCCACCCTGGGGAAAGGAAGCTGCTTTACCATACGGCTGCTCAGCCGCGCCCGCCTGCCCGCTGGCAGCGAGCCCCGTCAGCTGGAGGGGTGGCGTATTGCGCTGGGGGCCGAGGGGCGTGAGTCTGGCACGGCGGTGCATGAGCCTGACTCGGCAGCGCATGAGTCACGGCAAGGGTAAGCATCGGCCCAATCATTAGAGCCGGTGGTAATAAAACAGACGGGCCTGCCAGGGTGGCAGGCCCGTGCTTGTCAGGGCTGTCGGCACAAAGAGAGGGCTAGCCGCTTTCGCTACTGGGGGCTCCACACCAGCTTGCCGCTCTGGGTCAGGTCATAGCCGCCGAGGCGGGCCGCCAGCTCGCGCCCCTCGGGGGATTGCAGCCAGCCGATCAGCTGTTGTAGCAGGGTGCGAAAGAAGACCCCCTGCGGCATCACCAGATCGAAACACTCCTGCGACAAGGGCATAAAGCCGAGGCCAAACTCGGTGGCGGTGCTCTGGGCGCCGGGCCCGACATCCGCATCGCCACGGCTGATGGCAGCGGCCAGCTCCCGCTCGCTGTTGACCTCGAGGGTGCGCTCCAGCCGGGTCAGCGACTCCCCCTGGGTTTGCAGCCACTCCTGCAGGGCGCGCTGGCTGCCAGCGCCTTCCTGACGCATGGCCCAGCGCCAGTCGAGTGCCTCTTTCGCCTCCTTGGGTTGCAGCCCCTGGCGCAGCACCAGCCCCTGCACCCGCCTAAATCCATGAACGATCACCCATTGCCGGTGGCCCTGATACTGCTGCACCAGCGCCGGGTGGCGCAGGTGCGCCTCCTCGGCCTGCCCCCAGTGGATGGCGCACAGATCCACATGGCCGCGCGCCAGCATCGCCAGCCCCTGACGGGTGCCGCACGGGGTGTAGCCCACCAGTGCCTGGGTGCCGAGCTGCTGGGCCAAACGGCTGCTGGCGTAGTGGAGCAGCACATCGTCAGAGCCCGCCAGCAGCAGCCGGTCGTTCATCACCCCCTCGTGGCAGCTGCCGAGCAGCCAGCGATCGAGCAGGGAGCGGGGAAACAGCCACTTGCCGGTCGCCTTGGTGGCGGGGATGCGCGCCTCGTTGGCGAGCTGGTAGACCTTCTTCTCGTTGAGATCGAGGTACTCGGCCACCTGCTTCACATTCATAAACTCGTTCATGGCTTGTTCCTGACCTCTGTGGTGGCGTGTTCGAGATACAGAGCGATCTGTTCGGCACTCATAAATTCATTCATGGCTTGCGCTTGACCCTTTGGTGGCGTGGTCGAGATACAGAGCGATCTGCTTGGCACTCATAAACTCATTCATGGCTTAATCCCGCATCCCGCATCCCGCGACCAGCTGGACTGGGCGCCAGCACTGGCGGCTTCTCGTCCAGCTCCAGCTGGTCGTGGCCGCTAAAGACCTCGAAGTGGCGCCCCTTGGCGCGGGCAATCATGGTGATGCCGAGCTGGCGGGCGAGATCCAGTCCCATCTGGGTGACACCGGAGCGCGACAGCAGCACCGGAATGCCCATCTGCGCCACCTTGATCACCATCTCCGAGGTGAGCCGCCCTGTGGTGTAGAAGATCTTGTCGGCACCGCTCTCACCACTCATCCAGAGCTCACCGGCCAGGGTATCCACCGCATTGTGGCGCCCCACGTCCTCGACAAAGGAGAGGATCTCCGCGCCGCGACAGATGGCGCAGCCATGGACGGCCCCCGCCATCTTGTAGGTTTCGTTATGGGCCGACAGCGCCTTGAGCAGGGCGTAGAGGGTGCTCTGTTTAAGCTCGGGCGCTGCCAATACCACCCCTTCGAGCTTCTTCATCACGCTGCCATACATGGTGCCCTGACCGCAGCCTGAGGTGACCGTCTTCTTCTCCAGAGACTCGTCGAGATCGGCGGCCTGCTGGCTGCTCACCACGGCGGCGGCCTCGCTCTCCCAGTCGACGATGACCGACTCGATGGCCGCAATATCCTCGATAAAGCCCTGATTTTTCAGATAACCCAGCACCAGCGCCTCGGGGCGGGCCCCCAGCGTCATCAGGGTTACTATCTCCTTCCAGTTGAGGTAGACCGTCAGTGGCCGCTCACAGGCGATTTGGCGGGTTTGCATCGTGCCTTGCTCATCCATCACCTCGACGGCCATGGTGAGCTGGGCGGCAGCATTGCTTTTGATAAAGGTCGGTGTCATGGGCCCCTCGCGACCGGTTGCCGGGATCTAAGGTGAGGGATACAGCAATTTTTGTTCCAGATTGTGCAGGATATACGAAGTGAATATGGATGTATTTAATAAAAGAACTGTTCGTAATGGGTTGATTTATTACTTGTTTAATACCAACTAAGTGGTATAACGATTTCCTGGGCTTTATATTTTATGGAGATAAATATGGAAATGAAGTTATGTCGAATTTGTTGGAATACAGCAGGTTGGAGGCGACCAACAGGGGAGGCAGCAGAGTTAGAAACTGGGGATAGTTATGTCGCCCAGCATGGATATGGGCATGAAGAATGGCTATTTAATTATGAGTGGATGATAGATGGATTTAGGTATGGATTTGTTCAGCCAATAGGGAAGTTTCATGCCAGATATGCAGGTGAAACAACATCTCTTTGTCTTTATACAATTACTCCAGATAGAACCAGGTTGATAGTGGGTGTGATACATAAAGCCTATATCCCTACACTTTATGAAACACAAGAAATATATAATGAGTTTGAGCGTCGCGGTTGGATTAAACAGATGAGAGAAGACTGCGAAGTCTTAAATGTTGGGCCTTTTAATTCGGATGGTATAAACGAAGGTGGTGTTATAAATATAAGGTTTAAGCCTGAAGATGTAGAGTTTTTTGATCCTATGTTAACCGTTGATTCAGAACATACTATTTCTCGAAATTATCGATACCATCCTTTTAATTGGGATGGGGAAATATCGTCTGTAGTGGATCTTATAGAAAGTAATTTAAATAATGGTAGCAAACGTTCAGAACAATCTAGAATGCGTTCAGCTCAAGCAGGAGCCCAGTATGATCCAACACATGTCCGTCTCCAAAATAGAGTTTATGATATTTTAACTTCCCATTTCGGAGATGAAAATGTTTTTTATGAGAGGGATTATGTTGATCTTTCAGTTGACATGTCTAACAAATTTATTTTAATCGAAATAAAGACGGCATCAACAGCGAAACGCTGCATTAGAGAAGCAATTGGGCAGTTATTAGAGTATGCACATTATTACGGCAAAGATAAAAGCTATGAGTTAGTCGTTATGGGTGATGCTCCTTTGACGAAGGAAAGTGAAATTTATCTTTCATTTTTGCAGAATAAATATAACATACCCTTGTTTTATAGCCAATATACTTGGCAGGAGAACTTATTGATAGGTTGGGGAGAAAATATAAATCTCGTATGTTGAGCCAAAGCGTAGGTTGGTGCAGAGCGAAGTGAAGCCCAACGTTTACCGCGAGCAATATCCAAAGGCAATAATCGGATAATTTGGTCTTATTTGATTATTGCCATCCCCTCGATTAGACGCTGGCGGATTGGTCTTACGCCGCATGTTGGGCTTCGCTGCGCTCTGCACCAACCTACGCCCGCGCCGATCCATATCCCGCACAACGCGCCAACCCGCAGCAATGCCTCCATCAACTACCAAACCTGCCTTGGCCCCACTCTTGCTAAGTCTTATCCCATTGATGGCCGTGGCCGCCCTGAATTCCCTGCTGTGAATCGTCCCGAACGGGGTGGAACAAGGGGGAGGGCGGCCCGGCAGAGACCTTCTGATGGGAGCCGTGACAGTGCAAGACACAACCAAACCCCTCTCCCCGCAGCGCTGGCTGCAACTGGAGTTAAAGGCCATCGACAGCCAGGTTGGCCGCTGGCAGAGCCGCCGTTTCGAGATAGCGGCGCTCCATCCCGCCGAACCTGAGGCTGCCGGTGCGCTGCCCCTCACCCTGTTTCGCGACGAGCGGGGGGATTATCGCTTTAACCTGAGCTCCGGCTCGCCCCGCCTCTTTGTGACCGGAAGTCGCGTGGACAATGGCTTTGTGGCCGATGGCCTGACCCTGAGCCAGACCGTGGCCGCCGCCTATATGGATGGCGAGCGGCAGGTGCTCTCCTGCCCGCTGCCCGAGGCGCTGCAAGCCTGGGTGGAGGCCTTTATCGGTCGCCACGGCGAGCTGCTGGAGGCCCGCCGCAAGGGCAAGAAGGGGAAGGGGCGGGCGCAGGATCTGCTGGGCCTCGATACGGCTGTAGCGACATCAAGAGACGCCGCAGAACCCGCCAATTGCGGCGCCGTTAAAGCCACCGGCCCCGATGGTCGCGAGCGTGGCTGCAATGCCGGAAACAACGCCGGAAACAGTGCCCATGAGTGAGTTCCTCAAGCGCTGGTCGTCTCGCAAAAGTGAGGCGCGCAAGCATCAGGCATTGCAGCCGAGGGAAGAGGTCATTCCCGAGGCGGCTGTTAACTCTATTGAAGGCAGTGGAGAAGGTGAAATCCCAGATAATTCGCTGGATAGCCCCGTAGTCAGCACTGACAGGGGGAGTGACGAACCCCTTGCCGTTGAGGGGGCCGAGAGTGGTGATCCTCAGCTAAAAACGACCCAGCCGGGCAAGGCCAAACTCCCCGACAAGGAGGCGCTGCGCGCCATATTTCGCACTCACAAGCCGGATGGGCTCGACGACTACACCCAGGATTTCAGCCAGCCCGAATGGCTGCCAGCAGCCCTGAGCGCCGGGCTGCGCAACTGGCTGGTGGAGCAGGTGACAGCCCCTGACAGCGAATCGGCCAATCCGGCCAGCGGATCCGCTGAACCGGTGGCGGTTGCCAGCATCGCTGCTGCCGACGAGCCGAACGGGCTGGCTGATAACCATTCTCAAACCCCCACCGACGATCGGGACATTTTGGCTTCCCGTGATGGACAAAATGTCCCAACCAAGGATGGGGGAATGGAGCCCTCAGGATCCTGACTCCCTGTCAGTTACTTTTTTTCCGGGGGAGTTGGCTCGCCTCTTGCTTTCTCGGCTTACCAACAAGCGCCCATCCCATGAGGTGGCGCGCCCAGGAGTGCATGTGAGCATCGAACTACCAATTTCAACCTCGCCCCTTTATGAGGGTCGCGCGGTGCGCAGTGAGCAGCATGGCGATCGCAACAGCCGTGCCCGTGCCTATGCCCTGCAGCATACGGTCAAGACCGATAACCTGATCCCGGCCACTGTTTCTTACCAGAGTCAGGGGCGCCTGCTGCTGGTCGGCCCGGAAGATCGCATTCGCCGCACCGCCAGCCTGCTGCCCGCCGGGGTGAAGCCGACTCTGCTGGTGACCGAATCCGTCCACAATGCCGAGGCGGCGGATCTCGAAACCATCTTCGACGCCACCGCCTCCCTCGCTGCCCTGACCCTGCGCGAACCGAGCCTGACAGGGTATCTGGGGCAGTTCCAGCTCACCGGTCTTAACGGGCAGGGGGAGCGGGTTGAGCTGGCGGCGCTCTGCTTTCCACAACAAGCGGCTGCTGTCAGTGAACAGCTACGCGAACCGCGCTTTGATCTGGTGGCCGATCTGGGCCGCGCCCCGCTGTTTGCGCTGGAGCGACCGCCGGTCGGTTATCTGCATCTGGCCGATGACCAAGGGCTGGCCGAACGGCTTGCCGAGCTTTGCGCGCTGACCGGTATTTTCGACAAGCCGCGCTATTTTCGCCTCGACCCCGAGGCCTGCGCCTTTACCGCTCGCGGCGTACCCGGTTGCAGCCGCTGTCTCGATGTCTGCCCGACCGATGCCCTCAAGCCCATCAATGGCTGCATCCAGATCGATCCCCATCTCTGTCAGGGCTTTGGCAGCTGTGCGACTGCCTGTCCGACCGGCGCCATCGCCTATCACCAGCCCGATGCCAACACCAGCGGCGACTACCTGTTCCGATTGCTCAAGCATTATCGGGAGGCGGGAGGCGAAGCGCCGCAGTTGCTGATCGCCGGTGAAAACGAGCGCGAATGGGTGGAAGCCGAACTCACCCGTCTGCCCGCCAACTGGTTGCCAGTCTGGGCGGAGGAGAGCGCGAGTTTAGGCATCGAGAGCTGGTTCGCCGCCCTCGCCTATGGCGCCAGCGCGGTGCGCATTGCGCTGGGCGAGGATGCCCCTGCAAGCGTGCGGGCACTGGTTGAGCGGGAACTGGCGAGCGCCGCTGTGCTCTTGGCGGGCGCGGGTCTCTCTGCCGATCGCATCGCCCTGTTTAACCCGGATGCCGAACAAGATAAGCCGATCTCCTGTGAGCCAGCCGCTGCCCTGCTGGATAAGCCGCTCAAAGGGGACAAACGGGAGAACCTGTTTGCCGCCTTCGATGCCCTCTGGCAGGCCAATCAGGGCAGCCGCGAGATGTTGGCTGTGCCCCGTGGCGCCCCTTACGGCAGCGTGGAACTGAAAGAGTCTGACTGCACCCTCTGCATGGGCTGCGTGGCGGTCTGCCCCAGCCGCGCCCTGCATGCGGTGGGTCATGCCCCCGGCCTCAACTTTATCGAGCAGGACTGCATCCAGTGCGGCATGTGCGAAAAGGCGTGCCCCGAGCAGGCCATAGTGCTCACGCCCCGCCTGCAACCCGTGCCTGAGGCGCGCCGCGCCGTGCAGAGCCTGAAAGCCGAAGAGGCCGCTTGCTGCATTCGTTGTGGCAAGCCGTTTGCCCCAGCTTCGATGATCCGCCGCATCCAGCAAAAGCTGGCCGGTCACTCCCATTTTCAGAACGAGGCCGCCCAGCGGCTGCTGATGTGCGAGGAGTGCCGGGTCAAGGATGTGTTTGCGGCGCTGGCGGCGGATCCTGCCGCCCAGCTCAAGATATGAGGGGCCTGTGATGAGTGAACAACCCAACAGCCATACCGCACTGAATGCAGGCGAACTGACCATGACCGAACTGGAACAGAGCAGCGCCGACATGTATGCCCTGCTAGCGAGCCTCTGGCGCGTCGCGCCTCGTGGCGAACAGCTTGGCTGGCTGCAAGGGTTGCAGGCTATGCCTGGCCCCTTTGCCAGAGGGCTGGGGCTGGTGCAGCTGGCGGCCAGCAGCCACAACGAGCACGAGCTTGCCGAGGAGTATCAGGATCTCTTTATCGGGCTGGGGCGCGGTGAAATCGTGCCGTTTGCCTCCTGGTATCTCACCGGCTCCCTGATGGAGCTGCCGCTGGCGGTGCTGCGCGCCGACTTGCAGTCGCTCGGTTTCGAGCGCCAGAGCGGAGTGTGCGAACCGGAAGATCATCTGGCCGCCCTCTGTGAGGTGATGGCGGTATTGATTGCCGAGCAGCACCCGGATCGCAACCGCTTCTATGAACGCCATCTGGCCCCCTGGGTACTCGCCTGCTGCAGCGATCAGCAACAGGCGAAAGGGGGCAGCTTCTACCGGGCGGTCGGTGCGCTGGCCGAAGATTTCTTCACGCTGGAAAACGAATTGCGCCTGCCGTTTGGCGCCTGCGTGGTGAAGGGCTGAATGCCCCTGTCTGTGCACAACAAGAGCTGTGCATAACAAGAGCTGCGCATAACAAAACGAACAGACGAGATATCCCATTGGACGCGATGCTGGCGCGCAGGCGCCGGACATTACAAAAACAGAGGTCACAAGAATGAGCGATGAACAGCTGAAAGACCCGTCCCGCCGCAATCTGATCAAGGGGGTGGGGGTGGTTGCCACCATAGGCGTGCTGGCCGGTGCCACCGGCCGGGTGGTGGGCAAAGAGGTGCTGACCCACGACACCGAACCCGACAAGGGCTATCGGGAGACCCCCCACGTTCACGACTTTTATCGCACCCTGCGCGGCACTGACTGAGCCGGCTCAGTGAAGGAGAATTCATGAAACTGACAAAACGTGCCGAGCAGCCCCAGGCGGGCGAGCAGGGCAGCTTGCAAGGCGGCTTGCAAAATAATGGGGCCGCTCGCGGTCAGGGGCTGACCCGTCGCGCCTTTATGGTCAATTCCGGTCTGGTGGCTGGCGGCGCCGTGGCGGCCGGCTGGCTGGCGCCGGCCATGATGCAGCGGGCCGAGGCCAAAACCGTGGGCGCCGAGGTGCCGGTCGAGGTGAAGCGCACCATCTGTTCCCACTGCTCGGTGGGTTGCGGCGTCTATGCCGAGGTACAGAACGGCGTCTGGACCGGTCAGGAGCCGGCCTTCGATCACCCCTTCAACCTTGGCGGTCACTGCGCCAAGGGGGCGGCCCTGCGCGAGCATGGCCACGGCGAGCGTCGCCTCAAGTACCCGATGAAGCTGGTGGGCGGCAAGTGGCAGCGCATCAGCTGGGATCAGGCCATCGAGGAGGTGGGCAACGAAGTGCTGCGCCTTCGCAAGGAGTCCGGCCCCGACAGTGTCTACTGGCTCGGCTCCGCCAAGCACTCCAACGAGCAGGCCTACCTGTTTCGCAAGATGGCGTCCCTGTGGGGCACCAACAACGTGGATCATCAGGCGCGGATCTGCCACTCCACCACGGTGGCCGGGGTCGCCAACACCTGGGGCTACGGCGCCATGACCAACAGCCTGAACGACATGCACAACAGCAAGTCGATCATGTTTATCGGCTCCAACCCGGCGGAGGCCCACCCGGTCGCCATGCAGCACATCCTGCTGGCCAAAGAGCGCAACGGCTGCAAGATCCTGGTGGTCGACCCGCGCCGCACCCGCACCGCCGCCAAGGCGGACATGTACCTATCCCTGCGTCCGGGCACCGACGTTGCCTTTATCTGGGGCATGCTCTGGCACATCTTCAAGAACGGCTGGGAAGACAAGGAGTTCATCCGCACCCGCGTCTTTGGCATGGACGAGGTGCAAAAAGAGGTGGCGCGCTGGACTCCAGCCGAAGTGGAGCGGGTGACCGGCCTCAATGAAAAAGAGGTGTATGGCGCCGCCAAGCTACTTTCCGACAACCGCCCCGGCTGCGTGGTCTGGTGCATGGGCGGCACCCAGCACACCACTGGCAACAACAACACCCGCGCCTACTGCATCCTCGAACTGGCCCTTGGCAACGTGGGCAAGAGCGGGGCGGGCACCAACATCTTCCGTGGTCACGACAACGTGCAGGGCGCCACCGACTTTGGCGTCACCTCCGACTCTCTGCCCGGTTACTACGGGCTGGAAGAGGGCTCCTGGAAGCACTGGGCCCGGGTGTGGGACGTCGATTACGAGTGGATCAAGGCCCGTTTTGACAACAAGGCCTACAACGGCAAGCTGCCGATGAACAACAACGGCATTCCGGTCTCCCGCTGGGTGGATGGGGTGCTGGAGAACGCCGATCTCATCGAGCAGGGTGCCAACATCCGCGCCATGTTCTACTGGGGCCATGCGGTCAACTCCCAGACCCGCGGCCCGGAGATGAAGAAGGCGATGCAAAAGCTCGACATGATGGTGATTGTCGACCCGTACCCCACGGTCGCCGCCGTCATGAACGATCGTACCGATGGCGTCTACCTGCTGCCAGCCACCACCCAGTTCGAGACCTATGGTTCCGTCACCGCCACCAACCGCTCCATGCAGTGGCGCGACAAGGTGATAGAACCCCTGTTCGAATCCAAGGTGGACCACGAGATCATGTATCTCTTGAGCAAGAAGCTCGGCTTTGCCGACGAGCTGTTCAAGCACATCAAGGTGGAGAACAACGAACCACTCCTGGAAGACATCACCCGCGAATACAACCGCGGCATGTGGAGCGTGGGCTACACCGGCCAGAGCCCGGAGCGGCTCAAGGCGCACCAGCAGAACTGGCACACCTTCCACAAGACCAACCTCAAGGCCGAAGGCGGCCCGGTCAGCGGCGAAGTGTATGGTCTGCCCTGGCCCTGCTGGGGTACCCCGGAGATGAAACACCCCGGCAGCCACATCCTCTACGACACCAGCATTCCGGTCTCGGAAGGGGGCGGCGGTTTCCGTGCCCGTTTTGGCATCGAGTATCAGGGGGTATCACTGCTCGCCGAAGACTCCTGGCCGAAGGGAAGCGAGGTGGAGGATGGCTATCCCGAGATCACCGCCGATCTGATGAAGCAGCTTGGCTGGTGGGATGAGCTGACCGAGGCCGAGAAGAAAGAAGCCGAGGGCAAGAACTGGAAGACTGACCTCTCCGGCGGCATCCAGCGGGTGGCCATCCAGCACGGCTTCGTGCCCTACGGTAACGCCAAGGCGCGCTGCGTGGTGTGGACCTTCCCGGATCAGGTGCCCAAGCACCGCGAGCCGCTCTACACCCCGCGTCGGGATCTGCTGGCCGACTATGCCACCTGGCCTGATTCGAAGAGCCTGTGGCGCTTGCCGACCCAGTACGCCTCCATTCAGGAGAAGGACGTCAGCAAAGAGTTCCCCATCATCCTCACCTCCGGCCGTCTGGTGGAGTACGAGGGGGGCGGCGACGAGACTCGCTCCAACCCCTGGCTCGCCGAGTTGCAGCAGGAGATGTTTGTCGAGATGAACCCGGCGGATGCCAACGACGTTGGCGTGCGTGACGGTCAGGATGTGTGGGTGGAGGGGCCAGAAGGGGGCCGGGTGCTGGTCAAGGCGTTGGTCACCCCACGGGTGAAAGCGGGGCTGGCCTTTATGCCGTTCCACTTCGGCGGCCACTTCGAGGGCAAGGATCTGAGATCCAAATATCCGGAAGGGTCTGACCCTTATGTGCTGGGGGAGTCGGTCAACATAGTCACTACCTATGGTTATGACCCTGTCACCCAGATGCAGGAGACCAAGGTCACCCTGTGCCGCTTTCGTAAAGTAGGAGCCTGAGACCATGGCCAAAATGAAATTCATGTGTGACACCCAGCGCTGCATCGAGTGCAACGGCTGTGTGACGGCGTGCAAGAACGAGAACGACGATGCCCTGGAGTGGGGCATACAGCGCCGCCGGGTGGTGACCCTCAACGACGGTCTGCCAGGGGAGACCTCCATCTCGGTCGCCTGCATGCACTGCACCGACGCCCCCTGCATGGCGGTCTGCCCGGCCGACTGCTTCTATCACACCGACGACGGCATAGTGCTGCACAACAAGGATCTCTGCATCGGTTGTGGTTACTGCCTGTTTGCCTGCCCGTTCGGTGCCCCCCAGTTTCCCAAGAGCAGCGCCTTTGGGGAGCGGGGCAAGATGGACAAGTGCACCTTCTGTGCCGGTGGCCCGGAAGAAGATCACAGCGAGGCGGAGCGCCAGAAGTACGGCGCCAACCGCATCGCCGAGGGCAAGCTGCCCATGTGTGCCGAGCTCTGCTCCACCAAGGCGCTGCTGGCGGGGGATGCGCAGGTGATCTCCGACATTTTCCGCGAGCGGGTCGCCTATCGCGGTGCGCCTCACGCCGCCTGGGGTGGGGATGAGCAGGATCTGTTCCATGACGCCAGCCAGCCGCGCGATGGCAGAGGCAAGGGGCTCAAGCTTGGCAAGCAGGAGGGCGGCCAATGAGACACTGGCTGACGGCGCTGCTGACGGCCTTGCTGCTGTTCAGTGCGCCCGGTTTTGCCGATGCCGAAAAAGAGACGGTCGGCTTTGCCGGCGCCGACTACTGGCGGGCGGTGAAGGATGGAGAGGTGGGCATCACCACCTCCGGGGGCGCCGAACACGGCGTGCTGATCAATGTGACCGGTGAACAGTGGCGTACCCTGCGCAATACCTGGGTCTCGCCGTTCGGTGCTCTGGCCATAGGTGGTTCCGTCCTTGCCTTGCTGTTGTTCTACCTGTGGGCAGGCCAGCTCAAGCTGGCCCACCCTCGCACCGGTCGCAAGGTGCTGCGCTGGACCCCGTTTGAACGTGCCCTGCACTGGTATACGGCGGCGCTTTTTCTGCTGCTTGCCCTGAGTGGCCTGATCCTGCTCTACGGCAAGTTTGTGATCCGCCCATTCGGGGATGGGGTGTGGGGGGCAGCTATTCAGGGCGCCAAGTTGACGCACAACTACCTGGGGCCTCTGTTCGTGCTGGGGCTGCTGGTGATGATCCTCAAATGGTTGCGCCACAATCTGCCGACCCGGGTGGATTGGGAGTGGTTCCGCCAGGGTGGGGGCATATTGCCCAATGGCAAGCATCCGGATGCGGCGTTTTGCAACGGCGGGGAGAAGGTATGGTTCTGGCTGCTGTGCAGTGCGGGCCTGCTGGTCTGCATCACAGGGCTGGTGCTCGACTTCCCCCTGTTTGGCCAGACCCGGGAGGTGATGGCGGTGAGCAACCTGTTGCACGGGATCGGCGCCATCGGGCTGATTGCCGCCTCATTCGGTCACATCTACATAGGGACTGTGGGAACAGAAGGGGCGCTGGAGGGAATGAAGAGCGGCTATGTGGACGAGAGCTGGGCCAGGCAGCACCACAGGCTCTGGTTTGAAGAGGTCAAGGAGCAGCTCGACAAGCCGGATGGTCGTTGAGCCGTGTCACCGAGATCGGGGCTGGTCCCGATCTCGGTATTCACCCCGTTCCAGTCGATCGAAATAGTCCTGATAGCGTCCGCTGGTGATGGCTTGCTGCAATTTCTGGTTGAACTGGGCCTGCAATCTGGCCGAGTCCGGCATCTTGCGCGGAAACATCACGAAGCTGTTGTTTTGCAAAAAGGGTGTCTGGCTGTGGGTGATGGTCGCTGCGGTGGCCGGATCAAATTCTTTGCGCAGTGCGGTCAGACCGATGCGCAGCTCCTGAGGGTAGAGGTCGATACGGCCGCGCAGCAATTTGCCGAAATTGAGCTTGATGTCGGTGACCCGCTGCTGGCTTACCTTGCCCTCTGCCACCATGGCATCAAGCTCGGGCCCGTAGCTGTAGGCAATGTCGCCCCCCAGACGCAAACCGGCAATCTGTGCCAGTCGCTCGGCGTTCAACTGTCGTGACGTGAGCGAGAAGAAGACGAACTGCTCCTGCAATACTGGCTCGCTGAACAGAAAGTCCTTCTCCCGTTCCGGTTTGTGCATCCAGACGGCGGTGGCGTCATAGAGCTGGCTGGCTGCCGCCAGCGAATAGACCCGGCCCCAGGGGGCAAAGTGATATCTGACGCTATAGCCCGCCTCCTGAAACAGATCGCTGATGAGGTGAGCCACGGGACCGTAGTGTTTCGACTGCTCCGAGACGAAAGGGGGCCATTCACCGACTATGATGTTGAGCACCCTGGGCTGCGTGGCCAGGGCGGGGGGACTCGACATGGTCAGCAACAGCAAGACCGGCAGCATTAGACGCAGAGAAATAAGCTTGGCTATCAACAATATAGAAACCACTCTTGGCTGGTGGACAGTGAAGGATGGTCAGAATGGCCGCAATCCTAGCATGACTTTTGTCCATTTGTCGCAACACTGGCTGAGTGTCACTTTGGCTTGGTATTTTGGCCGCAGGGTATGCCCAAGCTCACAAAACCGAAAGATTAAACGTCATATGATTGATTTCATTATGAGTCTTGCTCTCCTGCCGAACGGCAACTTCACGTAAATCAAAGAGAATGACTATGGCTACCGGACAATATCTGCTGTGGAAAGATGCACAGGGACAGGATTTTCGCCCCGTTGCACTGACAGGCACTGACCTGCTCAACGATCGCAATCTCAATAAGGGCACCGCCTTCACCGAACAGGAGCGCGCCGACTTCGAGCTTGACGGCCTGCTGCCTCCTCAGGTGCAAACCTTTGAAGCCCAGCTGGAGCGGGTGTATCAGGGATTTCTGAGCGCCTGCAGCGACATCGAGAAGTACCAGAACCTGCGTGCCTTGCAGGATCGCAACGAAACCCTCTTCTATGCCCTCTTGTCCCGTCACGTGGAGGAGATGACCCCCATCATCTATACCCCGACCGTCGGCAAGGCGTGTCAGGAGTTCAGCCACCGTTACCAGAAGGCGCGCGGCCTCTATATCACCCCGAAAAACGTCGAGGACATGGGCTCTCTGGCGCGTCATCTGGACGCCAAGTCGGTGCGCATTATCGTGGTGACCGACAGCCAGGGGATCCTGGGGATCGGTGATCAGGGGGTGGGCGGCATGGGCATTCCCATCGGCAAACTCTCCCTCTATACCCTGGCGGCCGGTATTCACCCCGCTTGCTGCTTGCCCATCGCGTTGGATGTGGGCACTGACAATCAGGCCCTGCTGGATGACCCCATGTATCTGGGTCAGCCTCACAGACGGATCCGTGGCAAGGAGTACGACGACTTCATCGAAAAGTTCGTGGCCGGGGTCAAGCGCCACTTCCCGAACGCCGTCTTGCAGTGGGAAGACTTCAGCAAGTCCAACGCCTTCAACAATCTTTCCCGCTACCAGCAGGCGCTGCCCTCCTTCAACGATGACATTCAGGGCACGGGGGCAGTTGTGCTGGCCGGCATCATAGGGGCGGTCAAGGTGAAAGGGGAAACCCTGGGTCAGCAGAACTACCTGGTCTACGGCGCGGGCGCCGGTGGGGTAGGGGTGGCAGATCAGATCTGCGCAGGCATGATCCGTGAAGGGCTGGATCCCCAGGCGGCCCGTGATCGCATCTACATCCTGGATACCCAGGGGCTGGTGTGCGACAACCGCGAAGGGCTCGACGAGTACAAACGCCGTTACGCCAAGCCGGGTCTGTTGCTGGCGGGCTGGGATACCGAAGCCCCCGGCAAGGCCAATCTGACGGACGTGTTGCGTCATGTGCCCATCACTGTACTGCTGGGGACCAGCGGTGCCGGTGGCGCCTTCAAGGAGGAGCACATCCAGCTGATGCAAAAACATTGTGCTCACCCCATGGTGTTCCCGCTTTCCAACCCGACTGCCAACTGCGAGGCGCTGCCGGAAGACATCTACCGCTGGAGTCAGGGCAAGGCGATCGTTGCCACCGGCAGTCCGTTCAATGATGTGCACTACGAGGGTAAGCGTTACCGCATCGGACAGGGCAACAACGTCTTCATCTTCCCGGGCGTGGGGTTGGCGGCCATCGTCAGCCAGCTGAGCGAAATCAGCCCGGATATCTTCACCACGGCGGCTTTCGCGCTGGCCGAGTGCGTGAACGAAGAGGATCTGGCCCAGGGCTCCGTCTATCCGCGCATTCGCGAGCTGCGCAATATCTCGGTCCACGTGGCGACCGCCGTGCTCAAAGACATAGTGCGCAAGGATCCGTCCCACCCGCTGATCGGGCAGGATCTGCAGCAGCACATACTGAGCCACATGTGGGAGCCGCTCTACCTGCCTTATCGCCGGGTATAACCGTCCAAGAGATCAGCATGAGAGGGAGATGGCTTGGGTCATCTCCCTTTTTTCGTTTGAGCCCGCCATGTGACAGTTCCGTCAGATTGATGCTCTTGTCATCCCGGGGTCAGCGGCGACAGAAGATCCCTGTTGGTGCTCAATACATGACCCAGCTGAAGATCTTGTCAATAAATTCCACCAGAAAAACGATTGGCGTCTGCCACAAAAGTGCGTAAAATCGCATACTCGATGCTTGTAGCAACGAATCCCGCCTAAAAAGCCAGTTTCATGCCCTCCCCAAGCAGTAAAAGGTAACAAGTGACGCCTTATGGCTCGCTTCATGCCTTGAAAAAGTCTTGTGATAACTGAAAAGTGTCAAATATCCCTGTCAGTTATCAAAAAATTAAGGACATCCATGTTTTCCTTAGTCAAGCAAAGTGTCGCCGGGCTGCAAATCCTGTTTGTCGCCTTCGGTGCCATGGTTCTGGTGCCCCTGCTCACCGGATTGAACCCCTCCATGGCCCTGCTTGGCGCCGGTGTGGGAACCCTGCTGTTCCAGCTCTGCACTCGCCGCCAGGTCCCGATTTTCCTCGGTTCCAGCTTTGCCTTCATCGCCCCCATCATTTACGCCACCCAGACCTGGGGACTGCCGTCCACCATGTTTGGCCTGTTTGCCGCCGGTTTCATGTATTTCATCCTGGCGGCACTCATTCGCGTGCGTGGCATGGGCTTTGTGCACAAGCTGCTGCCCCCTGTGGTGATTGGCCCCGTGATCATGGTGATCGGCCTCTCGGTGGCCCAGGTCGCTTGCAACATGGCGATGGGACGTGCCGGTGCCGAGCAGGTAGTTCCGCCCACCACGGCCTTGACCCTGGCGGGTATCTCGCTGGCGGTGACCCTGATTGCCGCCGTGTTCTGCAAGGGTTGGATCAAGCTCATCCCCATACTGTGCGGTGTGATTGCCGGTTACGTCTCTGCCGTGCTGATGGGCCACGTGAGTTTTGATGGCATGATCAATGCCCCCTGGCTGGCGCTGCCCCATTTTGAAACACCGGAGATCAACTGGGCTGCGGCGCTGTTCATGCTGCCGGTGGCCATAGCTCCCTGTATCGAGCACATAGGTGGCGTACTCGCCATCGGCGGTGTGACCGGGCAGGACTACACCAAGAACCCGGGCCTGCACCGCACCCTGGCCGGTGACGGCATAGGTGTCTGCTTCGCCGGTTTCATCGGTGGCCCACCCGTGACCACCTACGCCGAAGTGACCGGCGCCGTGATGATCACCCGCAACTTCAACCCGGTTACCATGACCTGGGCCGCCGTGTTTGCCATCATTCTGGCCTTCTTCGGCAAGTTCAACGCCCTGCTCACCTCCATCCCCATGCCGGTGATGGGCGGTATCATGCTGCTGCT
Source organism: Aeromonas sp. 2HA2 (assembly GCF_029237345.1). Classification (NCBI taxonomy): domain Bacteria; kingdom Pseudomonadati; phylum Pseudomonadota; class Gammaproteobacteria; order Aeromonadales; family Aeromonadaceae; genus Aeromonas; species Aeromonas sp. 2HA2. The sequence continues at coordinate 563,709 of NZ_JAACGB010000002.1, forward strand.
GTTCGGGTCCATCGCCGCCATCGGTCTCAAGACCCTGGTGGAGTCCAAGGTAGACCTGGGGCTGTCGCGCAATATCGCCATCGTGGCCGTGACCCTGACTGTGGGCGTCGGCGCGCTGGAGATGAAGATCGGTGACTTCGCCCTGGCTGGCGTCGGTCTGGCCTCGGTTGCCGCCATCCTGCTCAACCTGATCCTGCCTGCCAATTCCGAAGAGGGCGTGATGGACGCCGCCAAGGATTAAGCAAGGGAGCTATCGCTCACTGTGAAAAACAGGAAGCCACCTCAGGGTGGCTTCCTGTTTTTGGTCTGGCAATGAATGAGGTATGGTCATTGTGGTGTTATTTGGCACCACTTCAGCACTAAACACTCTATTTGGCGTATGTGTTGACGTATCTGCTTTCGTGACCTTAGCTAAAGGACAGGTTTGGCTCTGAGGTTATGCTGCGCAATATGAAAAAATGGATGTGGGTGTTTTCAATCATTTTTTTGTCCCTTGCCTCTCTGGTTGTACGACTTGTCATGGTATTGCTCTGGCCAATTTTCCCATCAAGCCCTGGCCATCATGGCGCAGCCACTTCTCATCCTGATCACCAGATCCTGACCCTTTGGTCAGCCAAGTCAGCCACTATCTCGTTACTACAGCTGATCCACCCCCCCCCATCTGCTTGCTGCCACATGTGTCGTGAAGGCGGTGAACCGTGAAAGCCGGCGCGACCCAGCCAGGGTCATGACAGCCCAGTCATCGATAATGGCGGGTATTTAGGGATGAGTTATGAGCAAAGTGAGGTTGCAATGACATATCAACTGTTGTGGAAAAGTGCCCTGTTCTCCGTCTCTTCGGTACTGGCCATGAGCGCAGTACAGGCCGCACCGCTGAATGTGATGACCGAGGATTATCCGCCCTTCAACATGCAGGGGGAGGGGGGCAAGATCGTCGGGCTCTCTACCGAGGTAGTGGAAGAGTTGCTCAAGCGGGCCGGCGTCGAATACAAGCTGAGCATGATGCCATGGAAGCGTGCCTATGAAGACACGCTCAGTACTCCCAATAACGCCCTCTACTCCACGACGCGGACTCCCGAACGGGAGGCATTGTTCAAATGGGTTGGTCCTCTGGTCAACAATAACTGGGTCTTTTTTGCCAATCCCGACTCCAATATCACGATAGCGTCGCTGGAGGATGCCAAGCAGTATTCAGTCGGTGGTTATAACGGTGATGCTGCGGCAGAGTTCCTCAAGGCGCAGGGGTTCGACAAACTGCAACTGGCCGCCAATGACACGGCCAACGTGAAAAAGCTGGAGGCTGGCCGCATCGATTTGTGGGCGACCGGCGAATATCTGGCCCCATATCTGGCCAATCAGGAGAAGACCACCAATCCCAAGCCGGTATTTGTGTTCAAGGAAACGCAAATGAGTTTGGCCTTCAACAAAGAGACACCGGATGATCTCATCAACAAGCTCAACGAGATCCTTGCCGCCATGAAGGCTGATGGCACCATCGAAAAGATCAATGCCAAGTATCACTGAGTCGAAATGGGCAGGCATCAACGATGCCAGAGGGTTGGGTCGAATCGTCCGACATGGTGATAGACCACACTGACCTCCTGGCATGAGCTTGCTACGTGAATTGCCAATGTGTTCATTTTCCACCGCCGAGCAGAATGGAGTCGCTCTGGCAGTTGAAACTGCGAGATATAGCATTGGTATTTATGGATGAGTAACGGACAAAAAGGAATTGATGATGAATTATCACGGGTTATTGAGACTAATTCTGTTACCGATGTCGCTGGTCCTGGCTGCCGGCCTGGTCTTGGCCGCCCCTTTGAAGGTGATGACTGAGGATTACCCCCCCTTCAATATGGAGGGAGAGGGGGGGGAAGTCGTAGGACTATCTACCGAGATTGTGGAGGAGCTCTTCAAGCGGGCCGGGGTTGACTATACGTTGGTCCTGATGCCATGGAAGCGTGCCTATGAAGATACGTTGAGTACACCGAATACGGCGCTTTATTCGACTACCCGCACGCCCGAGCGGGAGACCTTGTTCAAATGGGTGGGCCCTTTGGTGAGCGATAAATGGATTTTTTTCTCAAATCCCAGCGCCAATCTAGCGATCAAGTCACTAGATGATGCCAAGCAATACACGATAGGTGGATATACCGGTGATGCAACCGTTGAATACCTCAAGGCGCAAGGTTTTACCAAGTTTCAGCTAGCCTCCAACGATAGAACCAACCTGAAAAAATTGATGGCGGGTCGTATCGATCTCTGGGTTGCCGGGGAGTATCAGGCGCCTTATCTGGCGACGCAGGAGAAGGTGGAAACACCCAAACCCCTCTTTTCCTTTATGGAAGCTCATATGAGCTTGGCTTTTAACAAGGATACTCCCGATGATCTCATTACCAAGCTTAACGAGACTCTGGCCGCAATGACTGCGGATGGGACCATAGAGAAAATCAACGCCAAGTATCATTGAGTCGAAATGGGCAGGATCACAATGTCGGGAGGGAACCATGGATTGGAATAGTCTGAAGTTCAGGATTGCCGTGCTGACCTCCCTGTCGGTGAGTCTGCTGCTGGTGCTGTTTGGCGGCTACAACTACAGCGCCGCCAGAGCGGATAGCTATAACAGACAGGCCGCGCTGGTCGAGCAGGCCATCAGCCGGCTGCAGTTGTCTTTGCCCGGCCCGCTATGGAATTACGAGTCAGCGTTTATCGAGGCATCGCTGAAATCGGAGCTGGCCGCCGATGCGCTCAGCGCCCTGCTGGTAGTGAACAAAGATAAACTGGTGGCGGGGTTTGCCCGTGCGCCTGCTGGCGACATTCAGGGGGTCGCCCAGCTGCCAGCGGATACCGCCGCCTATAGCGGTCATGATCTGGTGTATGACGACAATGGCCAGCAGAACACTGTGGCCAAACTGCTGGTGCTGACCAGCGATGACACCATTCAAATACAGCTTCGCCAACTGCTCATCACCACTGTCTGGCAGATAGTGGTGCTCGATATCTGCATCATATTGTTGCTGATGGTGCTTATTCATCGCAACGTGCTGCGGCCCTTGCATCAAATGAACTCAGCCGTTTCTGATCTAGCCCGGGGGGATGGCGACCTGACGCAGCGTCTCAAGATCCGCCGCCAGGACGAGATGGGGGCTCTGGCTGGCAACATCAATCAGTTCATCGCCAAGCTGCAAGGCACTGTGGCCGAGATCAACACCCTCTCTGCCGGTGTACTGCAAACGGCAGAGCTGTGCGACTCCCTGGCGACCGATACCCGCCGCGGCAGTGATGAACAGCAATCAGAGCTGGATCAGGTGGCGACCGCCATTACCGAAATGAGTCATGCAGTACAGGAGGTCGCAGGCAATGCGGTGAAAACCTCAAGTGCGACCGATGAAGCCAGCCTCTATGTCGATCAGGGCTACAACCTGGCGGGCCATGCCAATGAGGCCATTCATCAACTGGTGGGAGAGGTGGAGCGGGTCGCCAACCTGATCCGCTCGCTCTCGACGGAGAGCAGCAGCATCGGCAACATCATAGAAGTGATCAACGGCATTGCCGAGCAGACCAATCTGCTGGCGCTCAATGCCGCCATTGAAGCGGCCAGAGCCGGAGAGCAGGGCCGTGGTTTCGCCGTGGTGGCCGATGAGGTTCGTACCCTGTCCGGGCGTACCCGGCAATCAACCGAAGAGATCAGTGCCAGCATAAAGCGGCTGCAACAGGCGACACAAAATGTGGTGTCCGGCATGCAGCATAGTCAGGACAAAGCATCGCAGGCAGGTGTCGAAGCGGCAGATGTGCAGGTATCTGTCGAGAAAATCAAGACCCAGGTCAGTCTCATTCGCGAGATGAACATGTACATCGCTCAGGCGTCGGAAGAGCAGCACTCGGTGGCGCAAGAGGTCAGCAACAGTGTCAATCGCATTGCCGGGCTCAATAATGACAGTGCCGCCCGGGTGGCTCAGGTAGCGGAGGCAAGCAGCGACTTGCGCCAGTTGTCGGCCCAGCTCGACAGCTTGCTCAAGCAGTTCAGGGTATGAGTTTTGGTGGAACCAATGCTCATGATGAGGCGTCACAGATGCCGATAACACAGCCAATCGGGCGGCGAAATCAGCAGAATAATGAGTTTGTCGATCATCAGGGGCCATTCACGAATGGCCCCTTTGTATATCCGCTCTGCAGAAGGGGGGCGCGGCGTCAGGCGCGGCGGCTACAATCAGAACGCTTGCTCATGACCCGGGAGAGAAAGATGAAGAGAAGATGGATGCTGCTTTTACTTGGGCTGCTATGGGGTGGCGCTGTTCAGGCCGGGGCTGTGCCCTATCAGGTCGATGGTGAGCCCTTCGAGGGTTACTACCTGGCAGCCACTGACAATCAGGCACCGCTGGTGGTGCTGGTACATGACTGGGACGGGTTGACGGAGTATGAAATCAAGCGAGCCAGGATGCTGGTAGCGCTGGGCTACAACGTCTTTGCCGCCGATCTGTTCGGTGCAGGAGTCAGGCCGACCGCCATGGAGGACAAGAAACGGCTTACCGGTGCTCTGTACCAAGACAGGCCCAGGATGCGCAAGCTGTTGCAAGGGGCCTTGACCGAGGCTGCGAAGCAGGGGGGGCGGCTGGATAATGCCGTGGCCGTCGGTTACTGCTTCGGCGGTGCCGCTGTGCTTGAGCTGGCCCGCAGCGGTGCCAGTCTCAAGGGGATCGTCAGTGTGCATGGCGGGCTGGAGACACCGGCCGGGCAGGATTACCAGCAGACCCGGGCGAATTTGCTCATTCAGCACGGCAGCGCCGATCAGGCAGTGTCACTCGGTCATTTTGCGGCGCTCATTGCCGAGCTGGAGAGTGCGGGCATCAAGCATGAGGCGACCAGCTACAGCGGTGCCCCCCATGCGTTCAGTGTGTTTGGCTCGGACAATTACCGCACCGATGCCGATGCAAAAGCCTGGCAGCGCTTCACCGAATTCCTGGGGGAAGTAACCAGGGGTTAGATCGACCAGAGTGAGATAAATAGTGAGGTAGAGAGCGAGACAGCAATTTCAAGCCATGGCACTGCCATGGCTTTTTACTGTTCGCATCTCACTGTGTTGGCAAGGCCAGTATCCTCACCCACATGGCCCCTTCCCCGACAGGATGGCGCGCGAGCTGCGTGAGCTGGCCGAGTTCGGGATCGATACTGTGGATGGCTACCTGGTGAGAGGCCTGCCCGGCCGCCACCAGATAGCGACCGCTGTGATCGATGGCAAAACCGCGGGGCATGGTCTCGGTCGGGAAGTGGGCGAGGGTGGTCAGGCTGCCATCTTGCTCAGCTATGCCAAACAGGGTCAGCAGGCTGCTGGCCCGCTCGCAGCTGTAGAGAAAACGGCCGTTCGGCGTGACATGCAGATCCGCCCCCCAGCGCTCTCCCTGATATCCCTCGGGCAGCATATCCAGGCTCTGTTGCTGCCTGATCTGGCCACCCGCGTCACGCCGATAGCGGTTGATGGTGCAATCGAGCTCGTTCAGGCAGTAGATGTCGCCATTGACGGGATGCAGCGCCAAGTGTCTTGGCCCGGCCCCTGTGGCGGTATGCAAGTCCCCCAGGGAGTGGGGCAGCAGTTGACCATCTGCACTCAGAATAAAGCGGCGGATGGCATCTTCGGTGAGACAGGCGACCAAGGCCTCCTGTTCTCCTTGTTCGTTCGTCAGCAAGGTAACAGAGTGAGCCGTCATCAATGGGGCCAGCTGCTGGTGCGGCGCCTGCACAATGCCGCTGGCATCAATGTGGGAGACGGTGACGTGGTTGAAGGCATAAGAGGCGGCAAACAGGAAGCGCCCGCTGGCATCGATAGCGGTATGGGAGGCGCTGCCCGCCAGAGGGGCCGAGCCCTGTTCTGCGAGTTTGCCATCTGCGTCGATCCGGTAGCTTATCACCGCAAAATCGGGGCGCACGGCAGCATGGAGCCATTTTCCGTCCGGGCTGATCACCAGGGGCTGTACCTGTCCCGGTGTGCTTACCACTTGCAAGAGTTGCATCTCCCCCGAGTCGGCCAGGGAAAACACATGGATCTGCTGGCTGCCGGGGCTGGCGACATAAACGACTTGCTGCATTGTGCTTCTCACTCCTGATTATGGGCAACGGCAGGCCAATCTTATCCCCATCCCCCGGGATCTTGCCTGTTCTTTTGTTCGGGTCGGGCACAGGGGGTTGCCATGACGGCAAAGCCAGTTGGCTGGGCTGATGGAGAACTGGCAATGAAAAGGCCCCATGACGGGGCCTTTGGCGTTTGATACCTGATGCATCAGCCGGGCTGCGGGCCCGGCAGGGCGGAGGGCTGGGTGGAGTCGGACTCCACTTTCTGCTCTTCGCCCTTCATGTTCTTGATGTAGACATCCATCTGGTTGAACGCGATCTCGATGCCGTTCGCCTTGAACAGGGCGTCGATCTTGCGGTTCAGTTCATCTACGGCCGGGTTGCGATCGCCGAGCTCACTCACGAAGAAACGCAGCTCATGATCCAGGGTGCTGGCCCCGAAGGTGAGGAAGTAGACGATGGGTACCGGGTCTTTCAGTACGCGGCTGTTCTCATCGGCTGCCTGTTTGAGCAGGGTGCGGGTCAGCTCCAGATCCGAGCCGTAAGCCACTCCCACCCGCACGATCACCCGGGTGACGGTATCGCTCAGGGACCAGTTGATCAGCCGCTCCGTCATCAGCGCCTTGTTCGGGATGATCACCTCCTTGCGATCGAAGTCGGTGATGGTGGTGGCCCGAATGCGGATCCGCGAGACGGTGCCCGAGTAGGTACCAATGGTGACAGTGTCACCGATCCGTACCGGACGCTCGAACAGTATGATGATGCCGGAGACGAAGTTGCCGACCACCTCCTGCAGACCAAAGCCGATCCCGACCGTCAGACCGGCGGCGAGCCACTGCAGCTTGTCCCACTGCATGCCCATCAGGGAGAGGGCGGTCAGGGTACCCACACCGATCAGCACATAGTTGAGCATGGTGGTGATGGCGTAGGCCGTCCCCTGGGCGAGGCGCAGCTTGGAAAGCACCAGCACCTCCAGCAGACCTGGCAGGTTGCGGGCCAGTGACCAGGCTGCGCCCAGCATGAAGATGGCAGTCAGCACATCGCTCAGGCTGACGGGATAGAGCACGGCACTGGTGCCAGAGCCCACGCTCTTGTGCCACAGCACCATGCTGTCGAGGTAGGAGAAGACCGCCACCAGATCGGACCAGAGCCAGTAGAAGGCGACGCCGAATACCAGCAGCAGTACAGTGCGGGTCAGACGCAGGGATTGCTGGCTGACATCCTCCAGATCCATGGGCTGCTCCTCGATGGACTCGCCACCTTCCGCGTCTTCCTGGGATTTGTGTTCACGCTTGGCCACGGCACGGCGGTAGGCCAGACGGCGGGCCGCCAGCTCCAGACCACGCAGTGAGGTGCGGTAGACCAGGCTCCAGATGATTAGCAGGTAGAAGGATTCCACCAGACGGCCGGTCAGTTTCAGCGCCGTGTAGTAGTAGCCCAGTCCCACCAGCACCATCAGTGCCACCGGCGCCAGCGCCAGGGCGACCGCAGTGATCGACTGTTGCATGCTGCCCTCCCCCTTGATGAGGGCGCGAGAGATGGGGAACACCAGATAGGTGGTGAGGCCCAGCAGCAGCAGGGTCAGCGCCTGACCGACAACGTCGTTGCCCAGCGACGAGGGCTCTACCACAGCCTTGGTAGAGAGCATGATGAGGGGCAGCAGCGGCAACCAGAGATAGCGCATGCTGGTGCGCTTGGCCTGCAACTCGGCCTTCGGAATACGGAAATGGGATTCGGCAATGCCGCCCGGGCGCATCACCGCCAGATAGACGCTGAACACCAGATAACCGAGGGCCAGGTTGAGGGTGATCTGGAGCATCAACTTGTCACTGAGCAGGCCACAGTAAGCGAGCCAGAGACCGGCCGCCAGAATGAAGAGGCTGCCCGGCAGGCGTTGCAGCACCGTATAGAGCAGGGCGCGCGGTGTGTGCCACTGGCTGTCCTGGCGAAAACGTCCCAGATCCTTGTTGATCCGCTTCAGCCGATTGAGCAGGGAGGGGCGCTTCCAGATCAGCAGGCCGCCGATCAGCAGCAGCGGGAAGGCGAGCAGGGAAACCGGCAGCAGCATCTCGCCCCAGCCGTCCCAGTCCGGTTTCAGCACCCAGTCTGAGGCTTGCTTGTAAGCCTGGGCTGGCCAGTTGATGAACCATTTCACATCGATGGGTTTGTTGCTGCTGACCCAGAAGATGTGTTGCTGCAGAGTAAATTCGATGGAGGCGTAGATCCGCGCCAGCTGCTGCTGGGTCAGCTGCAGGCTGATGGCGTTGGTCAGCTGACTGTCGAGCTGACGGTTGAGCTGATCGAGCAGGCTGATGCGGGTGTCGAGCAGGGTGGAGAGGTTGGCTCTGTCCTCTGCACTGACCGGCTCGCTGCTGCTGGCGATCAGGTTGTCCAGATACTGGGTTTTCTGGAACAGCTGGTCACGTTGCTGGCTCAGTTCGAACTGTGCCAGATGCAGGTCGGCGATCTGCTCTTCCAGATTCTTGACCAGAGTGGAAGGGGCCGACTCCAGCTGCTGGTAGAGCTGATAGAGGATGCGCGACAGCAGCAGGTTGCCCTTGAGCATCTGTACCTGTTCGTTCAGGTTGCGCTCTGTCTGGGTGCCGCGTTCCAGCCAGCTCTTGGCTTGCAGGTTCTTCTGCACCAGATTGTTGAGATTGGTGGTGGCGCTGACCAGTTGCTGGCTGAGCTGATGGTTGAGCTCCTGCTCTTTTTGTACCAGCGGGTTGTCGGCAATGGCGACCAGTTCACCGGTCTGTTCTGCGGTTTTTTCGGTATCCCCCAGACGTTTGGCACTGCTCTGCTCTTGCAGCAGTTGCAGTTTTTGCTCTTCGTTGGCGAGGCGGGCATTCTGGTAGTCCCGTTGCTTGACCGCCAGATCCTGCATGCTGGTGCGGTTATCCAGCTGTTTTTGCAGATTGGCCAGTTGCAACTCCAGCAAGGCCAGCTCTGCGCCCAGCTTCATCTTCTCGGCACTGCTGACGCCGTCACCGACGTTGAGGCGGGTACGGATCTCCTGGCTGCGCTGATAGGCACGGCTCATGTTGGTCTGAGCCCGCTCCGGCAGGGTTTGCAGACTGGTGAGCTGGCTGCCGATGGTGCCGAGGGTTTCCTGGGCATCCTGCATGTTGGCAATGACTTCGGGCTGGCGACTCTCCAGCTCGGCCAGACTCATGCGAGCGTACTCACTCTTGATCTGCTCGGCGCTCTTGTTCTGGGTCAGGGCATCGAGTTTGGCGCTGATGTCCCTGAGCTCACCCGGCAGAGAGCGGAGACGTTGGGTTTGACTCTTGGCCTTGGCGTGCTCCTTCTCGATGCTGTCGAGCAGGCTGAGGGTGTCTGTCAGAAACTTCTGGTCGGCCTGCTGGCTGACGGTGAGGGTATCTGATTTTCCGAGGGCATCGAGCGCCCGCTGTACGCTGGCCCGTTGGGGCACATCCTGCGCCATGGCTTGTGGGGCGCAGAGGCTGATGAGTAAGCAGAGCAGCGGCAACAGGGCTGCCGAGGCTCTTTTGAAACGTGTTGAGGGCATAAAACTTCCGGGTTATTACGCGATATTTGGGACATTTCCCACTTGGATTGAATCCGCGTGGATTCTAACACCGGGCTTGAACGTGAAGCAGGGGGGCAGATAAAAAAAACGGCGCCCGCAGGCGCCGTTTTATCGGTTCAGGACTGATTAGAGTACGTGAACGGAGGCGGTGTTGGTGGTACCGCTCGGTACCAGGGCTCCGGAGACCATGACGACCACGTCACCCTTCAGACCCATGCCGCTTTCCAGCGCTGCTTCTTTGCCGATGCGATAGAAATCGTCGGTAGAGGCAATGCTGTCAACCACGTGAGTCACCACACCCTTGGTCAGAACCAGTTGGGCTGCGGTTTTCTTGTTGGTGGTGATGGCCAGGATCCAGGCTTGCGGGAAGTACTTGCGAATGGCCTTGGCAGATTTGCCGCCTTCGGTGGCGACCACGATCAGCGGGGCGTCCAGCTTCTCGGAGGTCTCGACCGCGCCTTTACAGACGGCTTCGGTGATGCGCAGCTTGTTGCTGTCGTTGGCAGCAGACAGGTTGGACGGCATGACGGCATCGGTACGCTCGCAGATGGTGGCCATGATGGTCACGGCTTCCAGCGGGTACTTGCCCTTGGCGGACTCACCGGACAGCATGACTGCATCGGTACCGTCCAGGATGGCGTTTGCCACGTCGCCAGCTTCGGCGCGGGTCGGACGCGGGTTCTTGATCATGGAATCCAGCATCTGGGTGGCGGTGATAACCACTTTACGTGCCTTGTTGCACTTGGTGATGATCATCTTCTGGGCGAAGATCACTTCTTCAACCGGAATTTCCACGCCCATGTCGCCACGTGCCACCATGATGCCGTCGGAGACAGCCAGGATCTCGTCGAAGTTGTCCAGGCCTTCCTGGTTTTCGATCTTGGAGATGATCTGTATGTTCTCGCCACCGTGGGCTCTCAGGTGCTCACGGATTTCCAGCACGTCTTCTTTCTTGCGAATGAAGGAAGCCGCAACGAAATCAACGCCTTGCTCACAACCGAAGATGAGGTCGCGCTTGTCTTTCTCGGCCAGGGCCGGCAGCTTGATGGAGACGCCCGGCAGGTTGATGCCCTTGTTCTCGCCCAGATCACCGCTGTTCAGCACTTTACAGATGACTTCACGCTCGGTGATTTCGATCACGTCCATGCCGATCAGGCCGTCATCCACCAGGATGCGGTTGCCGACGCGCAGGTCGTTGGCGAAACCGGCATAGGTCACGGCCACTTTGTCTTTGTTGCCAATGACGGTCTGGTCGGTGGTGAAGGTGAAGGTCTGGCCAGCGACCAGGGCAACGTCGTTGCCGCCTTCCAGCTTGATGGTACGGATTTCCGGACCCTTGGTGTCGAGCAGTATGGCCGCGTGCTTGCCGGTTTCGGCCATGACAGCGCGCAGGTTGTTGATACGACCACCGTGCTCGGCGTAATCGCCGTGGGAGAAGTTCAGGCGCATGACGTTCATGCCGGCATCCAGCATTTTAGCCAGCATTTCTTTGGATTCGGTCTTGGGACCTATGGTGCAGACGATTTTGGTCTTTTTCATGTCAGTCTTCATGGTTAAGGAGTTTCCGCCGTGCAATATACACCAGTTTTTGGATACTTTTTATGATCCAGAAACAACGTTTTGACCAGATAACGTTTTCTTTTCAGGGATAACGTTTTCCTCCCGGTTACTTTTTAGGGCATAAATTAACTGGTTTTCGCAGAACTGGCATAAATGTTGCCATATGTGTCTCGGCGCCGGTTAGCCTCGTCAGATGTTGTAAAATGACGATCCTTCCCTGTCATCAAGCCGTCATCAGTCTCGACAAGAATAGACACTGTGACTGAACATGAGAGCCGCAATATGGCGCCCTATCTGCTGATACTCTCCCTCGCCCTGCTCGGGATGCAGGCACTGCCCGCCAGCTGCTGGCCGGATGATCCAGCGCCTCTGGAGGGGGCCGTCATCGCCCTTGAGCTCGCCGAATTGCACCAGATGCTGGCGGCCAGTGAACCTCTTCTCTCCCGCCCAGCCTGGCAAGCGCTACGTCAGGCCAGTCTGCTTGGCTGGCATCCACAATCCCGCTGAAAACCGTGTGATGAGCAAGAAAGGGAGGCCGAGCCTCCCTTTCTTGTCTTATTGTTGCTTGTTCAACCGGGTGTCACTCAGTTGATCTTGCCCATCTCGATGGCGAAGCTGGTGGCCAGCTGGGCAAACTTGAGGGCATGGCCGGCCGAGGCATCGGAGTTTTGCAGGGTATCCTGCGCCGTGTGGATCTTGGGGTTGTAGTCGTTGAAGCGTGACTCAAACGGCATGGCGGCGGGATAGCCCTGATTGTGCCAGGAGGCGTGATCCGAGCAACCGTATCCGCAGCTGTCATAGCCATAGCTTATTTGCGGCAGGTAGGCGTCAAGCAGCTGGGTGAGATAGCCGGTCAGTCCCTTGTCCGTGTAATCGGTCATGAAGACGATATCCTCAACCGAGCCCTGATAGTTGGTCATGTCCAGCTGCAGCGCGGCCAGTACCCTGGTGTTGGCCGCCTTGTAGCGGGTCGCTATGTCCTTGGAGCCGCGCAAGCCCACCTCTTCTGCCGCATAACCGATAAATTGCAGGGTGCGCTCCGGTTGGCGGCCCTGCTCGGCGATGACCCTCAGTACTTCAGTCAGGGTGGCGATGCCGGAGGCATCATCGTCGGCGCCCGGGGCCAGGGTGCGGCTGTTGGGAGCCGAGCCTGCGGTGGAGTCGAGGTGGCCGCCGAGCACCACGACTTCGTCAGGATAGCGGCTGCCCTTGAGGGTTAGCACCACGGATTGCTGCGGATAGCCGCTGTGTTTGACCCGGCTGACGCTGGCCCAGGGCAGGGCACTGCCGAGGCTCTGCCACTGGCTGGCGACCCAGTCGGCGGATTGCACCCCTGTTGTGGTGGTGTAGTAGCGGTTGCGCCAGCTGGAGAGCTTGCTGATGGTGCCCACTATGTTGCCCTGATCCAGATAGGGCAGCAGCCGGTTGACACTGGCACCCTGAGTCAGCGGCGGCGGGCTGAACAGGTTCTGGCTGAGGGGTTGGGCCATGCTCTGCAGCGCATCTGCCAGCGTGCTGTGAACCACATAGCCGCCACAGCGTTGGTGGCCTTCATGCATCAGGTGGGAGAGGGTACCCAGCTCGCTCGCCTCTATCTGGGCCAGCTGTATGGGGGCGCCGCTGGCGCTGAACAGGGGGGCCAGCTTGGCCTTGACCTGCCTGAGTTCGACGCCGCTATCGGCACCGACCGTGATCCAGACGGGTTCAGCGGCCTGCACGGCGAGGGGCAGCAGGGGAAGCAAGAGGGCGGTCATAAAGAGTTTCATGTCGGATCCTTCCGGGTATTGTCACAGGTGACTAGCATGGGTGGGTGTCATAAGACGACCACCCCAGTCTAGCCAAGGGGGCGTTCACCGGATCTGCCCATCTGGTATGCGGACTCCCCCGTCCGGTGGGGGCCGCTGCACAATCTGCTGTTTACCACCGGGCTTGTCCCGAGCTGGCCGGAGCTTTGTGCTGACAAGGAGGCGGGTGGCAGTGTGGTTGCAAGGTGGTACCCGAGGTGCCCCGGTTGGGGGGCTGACGAAGGGAGCCAAACTGTGCCATGACGCTGAGGTGCGTTCGGGATTGCCGATATGACTCATCAGCCATCGTCAGCACGATTCAGTCACGGGTGGACTGGGGGATAAACGAAAGGGGCCATGGGCCCCTTTCTTGTCTGGTGGTGACGGGCTTATGCAGGGGCGCCAGTGGTTTCCGCCAGCATACCGAGCGCTATCTCCCGCTCCCCCATGATCACCTTGTCTGCCCCCTGCCGGGTGAGGAAGTGAACCTCGTCATCGCTGTGGGCACGGGCTATGACCCGGATGGCCGGATTGATCAGTCTGGCCTGGGCGATGGCCTCGCCGGCCTCGAAGCTGTTGGGGATGGCCACCAGCAGCCAGCGGGCGTCGGCGATGGCGGCGCGACACAGCACCTCATCGTTCGCCACGTTGCCATTGATATGAGGGATCCCGGCCTGGTGCAGGCTCTCCAGCCGGTGCGGATCCTGCTCTATCACCACCAGCGGCCGCCCTGCGGCTTGCAGCCCTTCCACCAGCAGGCGGCCGACCCGGCCAAAGCCCACCAGCACAGTGTGCTCCTTCATCTCGACGGCCGGACACTTGCACTCGGCCAGTGCCTGGGTGTTGTCGGCATCCGGGTGCTTCTCCAGGTAGCGCTCGACGGCATTGAATACCAGGGGGTTGAGCATGATGGAGAGGCTGGCGCCCACCAGGATCAGATCCCGGGCCGCTTCCGGCACCAGCTTGAGCACGATGGCGAGCCCAATCAGGATGAAGGAGAACTCGCCGATCTGGGCCAGGCTGGCGGAGATGGTGAGCGCTGTGCGCTGGCTGTAGCGAAACAGCCGCACTATGGCGTAGGCCGCCACCGACTTGCCGAACATGATGATGAACAGGGTGGCCAGCACCGCCAGCGGATCCGTCAGCAGCACAGCCGGGTTGAACAGCATGCCCACCGAGACGAAGAAGAGCACGGCGAAGGCATCCTGCAGCGGCAGCGTGTTGTTGGCGGCGCGATGGCTCAGCTCGGAGCTGTTCATGACGATGCCGGCGAAGAAGGCGCCGAGGGCGAAGGAGACGCCGAACAGCTTGACCGCCCCGAAGGCGATGCCAAGGGAGCCGGTCAGTACCGCCAGGGTGAACAGCTCGCGGGAGCCAGTGCTGGCGGTGTGAGCCAGCAACCAGGGAATGAAGCGGCTGCCCACCACCATCATCAGCGCCACGAACAGGGCGACCTTGCCGAGGGTCCAGCTCAGATCCAGCGCTATGCTCTGCCAGCTCATGCTCTGATCGCCGTGCTGGATATTGGCGAGTATGGGCAGCATCACCAGCGCCAGCACCATCACCAGATCCTCGACGATGAGCCAGCCGATGGCGATGCGCCCCTGCAGGATCTCCAGATTCTGGCGGCTCTCCAGCGCCCGCAGCAGTACCACTGTACTGGCGGTGGAGAGGGCGAGGCCGAACATCAGGCCGGCGGTGAAATCCCACCCCAGCAGGGAGGAGAGCCCCATGCCGAGCAAGGTGGCGACCGCTATCTGGACTATGGCCCCCGGGATGGCGATCTTCTTCACCGACATCAGGTCGCTGAAGGAGAAGTGCAGGCCGACCCCGAACATCAGCAATATGACCCCCAGCTCCGCCAGCTCGGGCACCAGCGCCATGTCGGCCACATAGCCCGGTGTGAAGGGGCCCGAAATCACCCCGGCCGCCAGATATCCCACCATGGGGGAGATCTTGAGACGATGGGCAAGCATGCCGAGTACGTAGGCGAGCACGAAGCCGCCCACCAGAGTCGTGATAAGGGGAAGGGAGTGGTCCATGTCGTCACCTCGCTAATGGCAGTCAGGGGGCTACCAGATCACCGCAGGGGATGAAGAGGGCAGCTGTCAATGAGCAGGGGGCGAAAGAGACAGATGTTGGCCGCAGCGAACACTGGATATTGGGGACAACAGTTGTCGTTTCTGTTGAAAAATAATACAAATTTTGCTTAAAAGCAATATTTATCCACATTTTGACGCTTATTTGCGATTAAAAGTGCATAAGTGTCGAAATGCAGGGGGAAAGGGGCGCCTTTATCCATTTCGTTGGCAGGAATAATTCATCATTGATGATTTTCCCTGTATAGGTGGGTGCCAGCACGTCACAAGCACCAAGGCGACCCTGAGGTCGCCTTGGTGAAGATACGCTGGTACTCACTCGCCCTTGGCAATGCCCTCGCGTCTCGGATCGGCGGCGCCGAACCAGCCGCCGGCATTGCGCTCGACCCCTTGCAGACCCGAGGTCTGCTCGCTCAGTACCACTTCGTGGCCTCTCGCTTTCAATCCCTCGACCACGCTCTGCGGTGTGCGCCCAAGCTCCAGCTCGGTGGGGCCGTTGCGGCTGCCAAAGTTGGGCAGGTTGATGGCCTGCTGCAGGTTCAGCCCCCAATCCTGGGTGCCGAGCAGCGTCTTGCCCACGTAGTTGATGATGGCGGAGCCCCCCGGTGAGCCCAGCGTCATGGTCAGCTCGCCACTTGGCTTGTCAAACACCAGCAGGGGGGACATGGAGGAGCGTGGCCGTTTGCCAGGCTCGACCCGGTTCGCCACCGGCAGACCGGCGGCATCCACCGAGGTGAAGGAAAAATCGGTGAGCTGGTTGTTGAGCAGGTAGCCGTTGACCATCAGCCGCGAACCGAAGCCATCCTCGATGGAACTGGTCATGGAGACCGCCATGCCCGCCTTGTCGACGATGGAGACATGGCTGGTGGAGGGGAGCTCGGGGGTTGCATCCTTGCCGCGAGCCATTGCCAGCGGTGGCGTACCGGGCTGGGCGATCCCCATGGAGCGCTCGCCGACAAGCTTGCTCCGCTCGGCCAGATAGCCCTTGTCCAGCAGCCCCTTCACCGGCACGCTGACAAAATCGCTGTCTGCCACGTACTGGTTGCGATCGGCGAAGGCGAGCCGCGCCGCCTCGCTGTAGAGGTGGACGGCATCGCTTGACGCGGCAAGTAGACCTTCTGGCGTCGTCACAGGTTTGAGGGCCGCCATGTTGTGGTTCTCCAGCATGCCGAAGATCTGTCCCAGGGCTATGGTGCCGGAGGAGGGGGTCGGGAAGCCGCAGATCTGGCTCTGACGGTAGTCAAAGCAGAGGCCGTCGCGCAGCTTGGCGCGATAGCTGGCCAGATCGGCCGCCGCCAGCACACCGGGATTGGTGGGATGCTGGCGCACCTTGGCCACCATGGCATCTGCCAGCGGCCCCTGATAGAAGGCATCCGCCCCCTGTGTGGCCAGGGTCTTCAGCACCCGGGCCAGTGCCGGGTTGGTGAGCGTGCTGCCGGCGGGCCTTGGTGTGCCGTCGGGCAGATAGAAGTAGGCGCGGGCATCCGGGTCTTTGGCGAGATAGGGGTCTTTTGCCAGCAGGGTGGCGAGGCGCGGGCTGATGACAAACCCCTGCTGCGCGAGGGTGATGGCGGGCTCGAACAGCGCAGCCCAGGGCAGCTTGCCGTAGCGCTGATGGGCCAGCGCCAGCGCCCGTACCGTGCCAGGCGCACCCACAGAGCGACCGCCCACCACGCCGTCATAGAAGGCCATGGGCTTGCCATCCTTCATGAACAGCTGATCCGTGGCGGCGGCAGGGGCCGTCTCGCGACCATCCACAGCCGCAACCTTGCTGCCATCCCATACCAGCAGCAGGGAGCCGCCACCGATACCGGAGGATTGCGGCTCCACCAAGGTCAGTACCAGTTGCACGGCGATGGCGGCATCGACGGCGCTGCCGCCCGCCCGGATGATCTGGTAGCCCGCATCCACTGCCAGCGGGTTGGCCGCAGCCACCATGAAGTCATGGCCCTGCCAGCCCTGTTTGTCTGTCCAGCCGCTGGCGGCTTCCGGGGCGATCAGGGTCTGGGGGGGCGGGGCATAGTGAAAGCCCTTGTCACTGGCACAACCGGCCAGGAGGGCGAAGGCAACGGCCAGCCCTGCGGGTTTGAGCAACATGACACTCTCCTTGTCTGTTTTATGAGCGCGAAGGACGACTATGTCACGATTGGCACTGGTTGCTCAAGTTGTTGAACTGGATCAATACCTTACTCATTTATCAATAAAGGTCATGTGCCGCAGACACAAAAAAACCGCCACTCGGGCGGTTTGTGCAATGCAAGCAGGCGTTGATCAGATGGACTGCTCTTCGCCACCCAGGGCGGCAAACAGCGCCGGGATGAACTGGGCCAGCTCGGAGGTGACCAGCGCGAAGTCCGCATCCAGACGGGCGGCGGGATCTTCGCTGGTCACGTCGTCGTTCTGCTCGCGCAGCTCTTCGCTGAACTTGAGACGCTTGATGGAGAGGTCGTCCCCCAGCACGAAGCTCAGGGTCTCGCCCCAGTTCAGAGCCAGCTTGGTCACCAGCTTGTCGTTGGCCAGGTGGTTCTTTATCTCGTCGGTCATCAGATCCTGCTGCTTGCAGCGGATGATGCCGCCGTGCTCCATGGCACTGCGCAGCTCGGCTTCGTCTTCCAGTGCGAAGGTGGCGGGCAGGTTACCCTCGCTCAGCCACTCTGTCATGGTGATTTCGGGCGGGTTCTTGAGGGCCACGGGCACCACCGGCAGGGTGCCGATACTTTTGCGCAGCAGTGCCAGCAGATCGTCCGCCTTCTTGGCGGAGCCTGCATCCACCACCATCAGATTGTCGGCCGGGTTGATCCAGGCGAAGGTCTGGCTGGTGCGGCTGAAGGCGCGGGGCAGCAGGGTGTGGAGTATCTCCTCCTTCAGCGCTTCCTTCTCTTTCTTCTTGAGGGCGCGACCCTGCTCGAATTCGATCGCTTCTACCTTCTCCGCCAGCATTTCCTTGATGACGGTACCCGGCAGCATCTTCTCTTCCTTGCGGGCACAGATGAGGATGTGGCCTGAGGCGGAGTGGGTCAGGGTCGAACCGAATTTGCCAAGGGGCTTGACCCAACCGAACCGGGACATGTCCTGACTGCCGCAAGGGGTGAAGGCACAGGCCTCGAGCTGGGTTTCCAGCTGATCCACTGTCAGGTCAAAGGGGCGGGTAAAGCGATAAATCTGCAGGTTTTTAAACCACATGGCGTCCTCGGTCTCATAGATTGTCCGGCGGGCATTGTACTAGAGAGGCGCTTTGTGATCAGCCAATCATTCTCGTAAAAAAATGACGATCGAGTTCACAGGGAGTCATGTTCGTCCCCAACCCTGTCATCAAAGTCCCCTAGACTGCGGGTGTTCAGATTGTTAACAAGGATGCAAATATGTTGAGGCCGAGTCGGTCCGAGGACATGGAAGAGATCGTCGAAATCTGGTTGCTGGCCTCCCTGCAGGCCCACGATTTCGTCGATGCCTCCTGCTGGTGGCAGGCCCAGGAGGATCTGCGCACCCGCTATCTCGACCACGCCCGCATCTGGGTGTTCGAGGAGCGCGGCGAGCTGCTCGGCTTCATGGCACTGGTGGAGGATTACCTGGCTGCCCTGTTCGTGCGCCCCGACCGGCAAGGGCGCGGCGTCGGCCATGCCCTGCTGCAGGAGGCCAAGGCGCAGGGGGCCAGATTGCATGCGCGGGTGTTCGTGGAAAATGCGCAGGCGGTGCGCTTCTACCGCCGCCACGGTTTCGTGATCCAGGGGGAGGAGTCGGATCCCCTCACCGGTCATCCCCAGTACAAGATGTGTTGCGAGCCCGCCTGAATCTGACGCCACCGGCCTGTTTTGCTTGAAAAGAGAGGCTGGCATCCTCATCTTGTCTCCATCGGGTGCCGCTGGCACCTCTCCTGGATCCGAGTCGATTTCTCATGAAAATCCTGCATACCGCCGACTGGCACCTTGGTCATCAACTCCATGGCCATGAACGCCGCTTCGAACACGACAGCTTCCTCGACTGGTTGACCGATACCATCAAGCAGCGGCAGATCGATGCTCTGCTGGTGGCGGGCGATCTGTTTGATACCGCCAATCCCCCCGCCAGCGCCTGGCAGCAACTCTACCGTTTTCTGGCCAGGCTGCGGGCCGAGATGCCCCACCTCAACATGGTGCTGATCGGCGGCAACCACGACTCTCCCTCCAAGCTGGATGCCCCTCACGAACTGCTGCGCGCCTTTGATCTGCATCTGGTGGGCAGCATCAGCCGTGACAGTGAGGGCAAGCTTGAGACCGACCGCCTGCTGGTGCCGCTGCAAGACAGGGAAGGCAAGGTGGCCGCCTGGTGCGCTGCCGTCCCCTTCCTGCGCAGCAGCGACCTGAGGGTTGAACAGCTTGAAGAGGGTCAGGATCGGCTGATTGAAGGGGTACGGCGGGTCTATGAAGAGGTATTGACGCAAGGTCGTGCACGCTGCGAACCCGAGCAGGCACTGATCGCCATGGGCCACGCCTATCTGGCGGCAGGCCAGCTCTCCGAGCTCTCAGAGCGGCGGGTACTCGGCGGCAACCAGCATGCCCTGCCTGCCAATATTTTTGCCAGCGCCGACTACACGGCGCTCGGTCACCTCCATCTGGCCCAGAGCCCGGCCGAGGGTGTTCACTACAGCGGCTCGCCACTGCCGCTCTCGCTGGCCGAGGCCAACTACAACCATCAGGTGCTGGAAGTGACGTTTGAGGGGGGCAAATTGGTGGGCATGGAGCGGATCCCTGTGCCCCGCGCGGTAGAGATGATCCGCCTGCCCGAGAGCGAACTGGAAGGGGCGATCAAGGCCATAGAGGCCTTGTCCCTGCCAACGCTGCCCAGCGAGGCACAACCCTTCCTCGAAGTACGACTGCTGCTGCCCAGACCCGAGGCCCGCATCCGCGAACGCATCTTGGCGGCGCTAGCGGGCAAGCCGGTACGCCTGGCCCGTATCAGTACCCGCTATCTGGGCTCTGGCCAGGGGCTGGCCGATGGCCAGAACCAGCGCAGGCTGGATGAGCTTTCCCCCACTGAGGTGTTCAGGCTCTGCTATCAGCGCCAGTTTGACGGTGAACCCGAGGCCGAACTGGTCGCCTCGTTTGAAGAGATATTGCAACAGGTGAAGGAGTCCGGCGCATGAAGATCCTGTCCCTCAGCGGTGAGAACCTGGCCAGCCTGACCGGTGCCTTCACCATCGACTTTACCAGGGGGGCGCTCGGCGCCGCAGGGCTGTTTGCCATCACGGGCAACACGGGTGCCGGCAAGAGCACATTGCTCGATGCCATCTGTCTGGCGCTGTACGACGAGATGCCGCGCTTTATCGCCAATCGCAAGCACGTGGCCGAGGTAGGCCGAGCGGATGACGAAGAGAAGCTCAAGGCCAACGACGTGCGGGGCATCCTCAGTCGCGGCCACGCCAGCGGCTGTGCCGAGGTACGGTTTCGCGGCTGCGATGGCCGCATCTGGCTGGCCCGCTGGGCGGTGCGCCGGGCGCGCAACCGTTCCGAGGGGCGTTTTCAGGCCCAGGAGCGCAGCCTGACCGACGTGGCGTCGGGTCAGGTCTTCTCCGGCAGCAAGCGGGAGCTGCAGGATCGCATCGACGAGCTGGTGGGGCTCTCCTGGGAGCAGTTCCGCCGCGCCGTGATACTGCCCCAGGGGGAGTTCGCCGCGTTTCTCAAATCGAGTGCCGACGAGCGATCCGCCCTGCTCGAACGGATGACGGGCACCGAGCTTTATTCCGCCATCTCCATCCAGACCCATGAACGGGCGCGGGAGGAGCAGCAAAAATTGGCCGCCATCGGGCAACGGCTCGGCGACGTGGCGCTGATGGACGAGGCGACCCGCGAGCAGTGGGTCGCCCAGCAGTTGGCGCTCTCCACCAGCCTCAAGCACGAGCAGCAGCAGCGCCAGCTGTTGCAGGACTTGCGGGACCTCAACGATCGCATCGCCGCCCAGTTGCTGGCCTGCGAGGAGGGGCAGACGGCACTGGCCGCTGCAGAAGCGGCTCATGCCCAGGGGGCTCCCGAACGGGAGGAGTTTGGCCGCGCTGAGCAGGCCCAGGTGGCCCGCGCCGATCACGATGAACTTGCTCGCCTCACCCTGGAAGTGCAGCAGCAAGAGCAGCTCATTGGCCAGCTGGGCCCCGAGCTCGAACAGGTCGAGCAGACCCAGCAGCAGGCCGCGCTGCGCGAGCAACAACTGCTTGCCGACAAGATAGCCGCCGAGCGCGAATGGGGGGCGCTGCAACCCGAACTCAAGCGGGCGCAGGAGCTCGATACCCGCATCAGGGAGAAGAGCAGCCAGTTGCAGGAAGTTCAGCAGCAGGGGGCGCAGGCCCGCGCGCTGCAAGTCGCTCTGCAACAGGAGTGGCAACAGCAGGCGAGCCGGGTGCAGGCGCTCGAGGTGCGGCGTCAGCAATGGGCGCTCTGGCTCGAGGAGCGCAAGACGCTGGCCCCCCTGGCACGCCAGTGGCAACCCCTGCTGGCGGCCATGCAGGATTGGGCCGAGGGTCGGGATCAACTGCAACATCTGCTGCAAAGCCGTGAGCACAAGAGCCATGCCCTGCGGGATCTCAACAGCCGGCTGGAGCAGGGACAGCAGGAGCGGGACTACTGGCAGCAGGAGCGCGCCCGGCTGCAACAGCAGCACGACCAGTTGCAGGCGCAGGAGTGGGATGGTCAGGTCGCCAAGGCGCAGGAGCAGCGTCAGACCCAGACCGAACAGCTGGCACGGGTGCGCCAATTGCTGGAGCTGGCGGAGGCAGGCCGTAATCACAGCGAGCAACAGGAGCGCTTGTTGCAAGAGATGGCACTGCTCGAGCAACATCTGCACCGATTGGCCATCCAGCACGAGGAGCTGGTACCTGCGCTGGAGCGACTCGGGCTTCAGCGTGACGAGGCGCGTCATGCGCTGGATCAGGCCCGTGCCGTCGCCAGCTTCGAGCAGTATCGCCACGTGCTCAGCGATGGCATGCCTTGCCCGCTGTGTGGCGCAGAGGAGCATCCCTATCGCCAGAGTCAGCCGCAGGTGGCCGGTATCCTGGCCCAGCTGGCCGAGCGTGCCCGCCAGCTGGAGCTGGAGTGGGAGCGGCTCAATCATCAACATATTCAGGGAGAGAGCGAGCGCGTCGAGCTGACTCGTCAGCTGGTTGCCCGCCAGCAACACCAACCCGAGCTGGAGGCAAGAGCCGAACAGCTGACCCAGCGCTGGTTGCAGTGGGGTGGTGAGACCTTGTTGGGCCACGGTCTGCCCTTGCGGCAAAGCCCCGCGGAGTGGGCAGATCTGCTGGCGCATCTCTTGGCACAGGGGGAGGCGCTGGAGCTGGGTCTGGTGGCCGGACAGCGACAGCTGCAACAGGCCCAGCAAGGTCAGCAGATGCTGATGGGGCTGCGCAATCAGCTGACTCAGCTCACAACCCGTCATCAGCAGTTTGAGCAGCAGTGGCAGGAGGCCGAGCGGCAGAAGATAGAGTGGGAGGCCGAGCTCAAAGCGCTGGCCGAGCAGGAAGTCACGCTGCGCCAGCGCCTGGTTCAGGGTGAAACCCGGCTCGATGAACAGATGGGGGCCGAACCCTGGCGTCAATGGCTCGGCAGTCGGCAGTGGCTCGAATGGCAGCAGACCTGTGAGGCCTATCTGCACGGACAGCGCGAGTGGGAGCAGCTGGGCAGCGAACTTGCCAGCCTGACCCCGGCGCTCAGTGCGCAGGAGGCAAGGGTTCAGAGCCAGAATGAACAGCTGCACAAGCTGGAGCGCGACTACAAGGAGGCCGAGCAACAGCGCCAGGGACTGCTGGTCAGCCGCGAGGCGTGTCTTGGGGGACGTGCCATCGCCGAGGTCGAGGGCGAGTGGCAGCAGCGACTTTCACGGGGAGCCAATCAACTCGAAGAGGCGGTGGGCGCACTGCGGGCCGCAAGGGAGCGACAGACAGAGCTCAAGACACGGTTGACCCATCTTGAGCAGGACAAACAGGTGAGCAGTCGCCGCCGCCGCGAGGTACTGGGGCGCTGGGCTGCCCATGCTACCAGGCTCGGGATTGCCGAATATGATCTGCGCCGATTGCTGGCCATCCATCCGGAGGAGCTCAAGGCCCGCCGCACAGCCCTGCAGGGGCTGGATGATGCCCTGGCCGAGGCGCGCACCCGGCTGGCCGAACGCCAACGGGCGCTGGCGCTGGAGGAGGTGAAACGGGAGCGTTATCGTGAGCATCACGGTGACCTGACGGCGCTCTCCACCGAGGCCCTTGCCGAGCGTCTTGGCGCTTGCGAGGCCCATTGTCGCGAGCTGGAGGAGCAGCTATTCCAGTGCAAGAGTACCTTGGCCCAGGCCGAGGCGGCGGCCCTCAAGGCTGGCTCCTTGCAAGAGGAGCTGAGTCGCCAGCAGGCGGTGACGGATCACTGGCAGCAGCTGTCCGAGCTTATCGGTTCCGCCAGCGGCGCCAAGCTGCGCACCTTCGCCCAGAGCCTCACCCTGGAGCGTCTGCTGTTGGAGGCCAATGCCCAGCTCGGCGAGCTGTCGCCGCGCTATCGACTGGAGCGGGTACCCGGCACGGATCTGGCGCTGCAGGTGGTAGATCTCGACATGGGGGACGAGGTGCGCTCTGTGGACTCCCTCTCCGGCGGCGAGAGCTTCCTGGTATCGCTGGCGCTGGCGCTAGCGCTCTCCAGCCTATCGTCGCGCCAGACCCAGGTCGAGTCGCTGTTTATCGATGAGGGCTTCGGCACCCTGGATCCGGACAGCCTAGATCTCGCGCTCTCCAGCCTCGACTCCCTGCAGGCGGCCGGCCGCCAGATAGGCATCATCTCCCATGTGCAGACCCTGGTGGAGCGGATCGGTGTGCAAATTCGGGTCGAGGCCCTCGGTGGTGGTGAGAGTCGGGTGGTGTTGCCCTGATGGTGGCGTTTCAGCCATGGCAAAAGGCCCCTGTCAAAGGGGCCTTTTTGTTGGCGTGTTCAAGGCGGGTGCTTATTTTCGCTCGGGCAACATATTGGTCAAGGTGTTGTCCTTGAGCACATGATGGTGATAGATGGCTGCCGCCGCATGCAGGGCGATCAGCGCATAGCCTATGTTGGCCAGCGTTTCGTGCAGATCCTTGATCGTCCCCTTCAGACCATCATCCGGCGCGAGCAGGGCGGGCAGCTCAAATCCGAAGAAGGGGATGGGCTTGCCGCCTGCGCTGAGGAGCAACCAACCCAGCAGCGGAGCAAGGATGAGAAAACCGTACAGTGCCAGATGAGCGAGGTGACCCAGTGTTCGCATCAGGGGTGACAGGGTGGGCACTATGCGGGGTGACGGGCTGCTAAAGCGCACCAGCAGCCGTACGACGACCAGCGCCAGGATCAACAAGCCCACCATGAAGTGCCACTCCTTCATCAGGTCACGACCGGCCGAGCCCTTGGGGAAAATATCCCTGAACTCCATCAATGCGTAGACGGCCATCATCAATAGCAGGGTTAACCAGTGCAGCCCGATACTCAGGCTGCCATAACGCTGTTCGGTATTTTTCAACATGCTCGTGTCCTTCTCGGGGCGCTCATTGCATCACGTTTATCTCGTTGGGCGGGCTTGGGATGGCCGGACCTTGGTGTATCCCTTTCCATGTTACTAGGCTTGTCCGGGTAAATATTGATCCAGATAACCTTTTAACAATGAATGCTCATTTCTCTAGCTATCGTCTCACCTTTCATCACGGGGCTATGCTTTTTGTAACGCAGCCATTGTGGTGGTGTCGAGAAGGGTGAACTCATGAAAAATCTTGGTTTTGGGGCTGTACTCCTGTTCATGCTGGGGACCACGCTGTTGGGTATGACAGGGGTCGGCAATACGCGTCTTGCTGCGGCAGAGCCTGAGCACACTGCCCGCTTCTCGGCATATCTTGGCCTATTGCCGGGTCTTATTGATTCCAATGGGACCGGTCCTTTCGTCGATCTGGTCAAGGCTATCGCCGATCTGGATGACGGGGTCGAGGTGAGTGTGGAGGTATATCCCATGCCCCGGGCGACCCGCAGCGTGGTGGTGGGGGAAGCGGACTTCAATCTGCCCGCACTGCGTAACCCCTATATTGATGAATCCATGCTCCCCTATCGCTTCAGTTCTGTGACTTTTGGCAAGGTAACTCATGTGCTCTACAGCAGCAGTGCTACGCCCGTTACACCCGCTATGGTGCTCGGTTATGAGTACACCAAGCGCGATCTGCTCATCGAGGGGGTGAGCGACTTCTGGCCCTTCTCGGTCAAGCGTTCCCTCTCAATCGAGCAGTCCCTTGGCAAACTGAGCAGGGGCCGTATCGACGCCTTTCTCTGGGCGCAGGAGGAGGCCGATTTTGCATTGAGGAAGATGGGGCTGACCAATATCCACCGCGTCTATTTCGGCGAGTTCGACGATGTGTTTATTATCCCGAAAGGAGAGAAGGGGGATGCGGTGGACCGTTTCCTGACACAGTCCATCGGCAAGCTCAAGACCTCCGGTCAGCTGGACAAGATCTACTCTGCCATCCACGGCCCCTATCAGGAGTGGCAACCGGGAGAGAACACTGCGACTAAGGTGGTCCGAGAGGCTCAATAAGCCGATTTACCCAGCCTGCGGACTCACTTACTGTTGAGCGAAATATTGGTAAGGGAAATACCTTGAACATATCCGAGTCAGCGATATTGAGCGAACTGCAGCAGATCCTGTTTCGATCCTTTGATGTGATCCCGATACCGATCCTCATTTCAGAGGCGGTCTGTGGTGATACTCTTGGCACAATACCAACAACCCTGTCGAACATTCCCATCAGGCACCATAGATTCGTGAATCAGGCCTTCTCGGCGCAGCTGGGTTACACCCTGGCCGATTTGCCGGATATGACAGCCTGGTTCGCGACTGTCTATCACGATGAGCAGACCAGAACTCAAGCCATCCAGGACTGGAATCAGGTTGTCATGACCAGTCTGGCCAACGGCTCTGCCGTGGCGGAGATGTCTACCCGGATCTACTGCAAGAATGGCCAGCATCGCTGGTTTACCATCACAGCCCAATTGACGGCCGATGCCATGCCCGGCTGGCACATAGTGACGTTTCGCGACATTCACGATCTGCACTGCATGATAGAGGAGGTCAGTCGCCTCTCCTGTACCGATCCACTGACAGAACTCAGCAACCGGCGCGGAGCCGAGCAGCAGCTGCAGGCGCACTGGCTGCAGGGGCGCCCTTTGTCAGTGGTTCTGTGCGATGTTGACCACTTCAAGCAGGTCAACGATCGATACGGTCATCCCGCCGGGGACGCGGCCTTGTGTGGGGTTGCCCGCATCATGGAGGAGCAGTTGCAGGGAAAGGAGTGTCTGGCGCGCTGGGGAGGGGAGGAGTTCCTGCTGATCCTGCCGGGAGCGGATGCCTCCCGGGCGGTCTCCCTGGCCGAGCAACTGCGACAGCTGTTGTCTGCCAGTCAGATAAATTGGCACCATCACCATTTCTCACTGACGATGAGTTTTGGCTGCGCCACGCTGACGACGGGGCAAAGCCTCGACAACCTGTTGCTGGTGGCGGACAGGGCGCTGTATCAGGCGAAGGCGCAAGGGCGAAACCGGGTGTTGTTTGGCAAGGAGTAGTCGGTATTCACTGCCATTTTTTCATAAAAAAACCGAAGCACATGGCTTCGGTTTTTCGTTGCAGCAACTGGCTTGAGCCAGCCGTGCATTATTTTTTGATGCGGATCACCGGGGTCTCGCCCACAGTCACGGCGCCTGTCATCTTGATCAGCTCTTTGATCTCATCCATGTTGGAGATGACAACCGGCGTCAGGGTCGACTTGGCTTTCGCTTCCAGAATGGCCAGATCGAACTCGATGATGGTGTCGCCGCGCTTGACCTTTTGACCTTCCTGAGCGATGCGGGTGAAGCCTTCGCCTTTCAGTTCAACGGTATCGATACCGAAGTGAACGAACAGCTCGATACCAGAGTCGGATTCCAGCGAGAACGCGTGGTTGGTCTCGAAGATCTTGCCGATGGTACCATCGCACGGTGCAACCATCTTGTTGCCAGCTGGCTTGATGGCGATACCGTCGCCGACGATTTTCTCGGCGAAGACAACGTCAGGCACATCTTCGATCGGTACGATTTCACCTGACAGCGGGGCAAAAATTTCGATGCCGCCGGTATCAGAGCTATCATCGGAAACCAGTTTCTTCAGTTTATCGAACAGACCCATAGTAAAAGCTCCTAGAGATGATTGTCGCTGTTTGCAGCCGATCTTAGCAGACTGCCTTCTGCTTAATAAAGTTATCTACACAGGCTTCGATTTCGGCGGCAGTTGCGTAGCTCAGTGCCTGGTCAGCCATTGCCTTCACATCTTCGAAGTTGGTGTTGCGGATAAGCTTCTTGATACGCGGTACAGAGATGGCACTCATGGAGAACTCATCCAGACCCATACCCAGCAGCAGCAGTGTGGCGCGTTCGTCACCAGCCAGCTCACCACACATACCGGTCCACTTGCCATTGTCATGGGAAGCGTCGATAACCATCTTGATCAGAGTCAGGACGGAGGGTGACAGCGGGTTGTACATGGCGGAAATCATCTCGTTACCACGGTCGACGGCCAGGGTGTACTGGGTCAGATCGTTGGTACCGATACTGAAGAAATCCACTTCTTTAGCCAAATGATGAGCCATCACGGCAGCAGCCGGGGTCTCGATCATGATACCCACTTCGATGGATTCATCAAAGGCTTTGCCTTCGGTGCGCAGTTCGGCTTTCAGCTTCTCTACGGTGGCCTTCAGGCTACGGAACTCTTCGACTGAGATGATCATCGGGAACATGATGCGCAGTTTGCCGAAGGCAGACGCACGCAGTATGGCCCGCAGCTGGGCATGCATGATGTCTTCGCGATCGAAGAAAATACGCACGGCACGCCAGCCCAGGAAGGGGTTCATCTCTTTCGGGAAATTCATGTACGGCAGTTCTTTGTCGCCACCAATGTCCATGGTACGGACAATGATCGGCTGATCCGGCATGGCCTCTGCCACTTCTTTGTAGGCCTTGAACTGCTCGTCTTCGGTCGGCAGCGCATCGCGATCCATGAACAGGAACTCGGTACGGTACAGACCCACGCCTTCGGCGCCATTGCGGATGGCACCTTCGGTATCCTTGACGGTACCTATGTTGGCGCAGACTTCGACCTGGTGACCATCCAGGGTGATGGCAGGCAGGTCTTTCAGCTTGGTCAGCTCATCTTTCTCAGCCTGGAACTGGGCCTGGAATTGCTTGGCTTCGTTCAGCTGTTCAGCGGTCGGGTTGATGATGATCTGGTTGTTGATCGCATCCAGTACCAGCATGTCACCGTTCTTGACGCGCTCTGTGATGTCGTTGGTGCCCACTATGGCCGGCAGCTCCAGGGAGCGCGCCATGATGGAGGTGTGAGAGGTACGGCCACCGATATCGGTAACGAAACCCAGCACATATTTCAGGTTGATCTGGGCAGTTTCGGACGGAGTCAGGTCTTTGGCGACCAGAATGACCTCTTCGTCGATGGTGCTCAGATTGACAACGGCGATGCCCAGCACGTTCTTCACTAGACGGGTGCCGATGTCACGGAAGTCGGTGGCGCGCTCGCGCAGGTAGGGATCGTCCAGATCGGCCATCATCTTGGCGTATTGCTCGATGACCTCGTAGACGGCCTTATCAGCGGTGGCCTTGTTGTCTTTGATGAAGGATCTGATATCCCCTTCCAGCTCCTCATCTTCGAGCAGCATGATGTGGCCTTCGAAGATGGCCTCTTTTTCCTCACCGAAGGTGCGACCAGCCATGGCTTTGATGGCTTCCAGCTGTGCAGCTGACTTGGTGCGGGCTTCGAGGAAGCGGTTGATCTCGGCGTCAATCTGGTCAGCAGAAATCTTGCCCTGATTGATAACGATTTCATCTTCTTTAAGAAGAAGCGCCTTACCGAATGCGATACCGGGGGACGCAAGAATGCCAGATATCATAATCCTTCCTATTAAAACGACTGTGGGGGAGGAATAAAGCTGGATTACTCCAGCTCGTCCATCAGGGCAACCAGCTTCTCAACGGCTTTCTGAGCGTCCGGGCCGTCGGCCTGGATGGTCACGTTGGTGCCTTTGGTCAGGCCCAGGGTCTGCAGCTTGAACAGGCTCTTGGCGCTGGCGGATTTGCCACCGGAGACCACAGTGATCTCGCTTTGGAATTCTTTGGCTTCTTTCACGAACTGAGCTGCCGGACGGGTGTGCAGGCCGTTTTCAGCAGTGATAACAACAGACTTCTCGTACATGGTTTCACCCCATATTATTGATATTTTTTGGAGAGATGGATGCTTTTGACGCTTCCTTGTCTCACCGTGTCAGTATGGATATGTTGTAAAGTAACGAAATCAGACCTGCAATGGTTTAATCCAGGTCAATTTTCTGTGCAGTATTCGGTGTTTGCCGCTACTCTTTTCCGTTATCGCGCTACAAGCCGCAGAAATACTGGCTTGAAATTATTTTATAACGAAAAATAACACTTTGTTACTTTGTGATACCTAGTCGGCAAACACCTCGTGACGCCGCACAGGATATGAAATTTATCACAGGATGTCTGCTTTTTTTGTCACTCGTTTGTTTGTTATTTTACCCCAAAAAATAAGGGGCCGAGTGGCGCTGCCAAGTGCTCAGTTTAGCTCATAAAGAAACGGCGCTCCTGGGAGCGCCGTTGTTTTGAAATTATCCGATCACTTACTGCTGCAACTCCTGCTCGCTGAACACGCCGGCAAACAGCGCGCTGGAGAGATAACGCTCGGCGGCGCTCGGCAGTATGACGACGATTGTCTTGTCGGCAAATTCCGGCAGCTCGGCCAGACGGGCGGCAGCCACGACGGCTGCCCCGGAGCTGATACCGGCCAGAATGCCTTCCTCTTCCATCAGACGGCGCGCCATCTCGATGGCATCATCGCTGCTCACCTGTTCGACGCGGTCCAGCAGGGTCAGGTCCAGGTTGCCCGGGATGAAGCCGGCACCAATGCCCTGGATCTTGTGGGGACCCGGTTTGATTTCGAGACCGGCCAGACGCTGGCTGATCACCGGTGATTCGCTTGGCTCGACGGCCACCGAGATCACGGCCTTGCCTTTGGTCTGCTTCAGGTAGCGGGAGACACCGGTAATGGTGCCACCTGTACCTACACCAGCCACGAATACATCTACCTGACCGTCGGTGGCATCCCAAATCTCGGGGCCAGTGGTCTTCTCGTGGATTTCCGGGTTGGCGGGGTTTTCAAACTGTTGCAGCAAAACATATCTGCCCGGCTCGGATTCGAGGATCTCGTTGGCCTTGGCGATAGCGCCTTTCATGCCAAGAGGGCCTTCGGTCAGCACCAGATTGGCACCGAGCGCCTTGAGCAGCTTGCGGCGCTCCAGGCTCATGGTGGCCGGCATGGTCAGGGTGATGGGATAGCCACGGGCGGCGGCCACAAATGCCAGAGCAATACCTGTGTTACCACTGGTGGGCTCGATGATCTCCTTGCCCTGGGTCAGTACGCCGCGCTTCTCGGCATCCCAGATCAGGTTGGCACCGATTCGGCACTTGACGCTGAAGCTCGGGTTGCGGCTTTCAATCTTGGCCAGTACGCGGCCCTTGGTAACACGGTTGAGTCGAACCAGCGGGGTGTGACCTATGGTCTGGCTGTTGTCCTCAAAAATTTTGCTCATGGTGCTATCCCTGTTTGTTACGGCGATGAAACAAGATTACCCTGTGGTTTCTGAATGAGAAGTGACGATTTGTTATAACAATATGTTATTACAAGATATAGAGCTTATTCTTTCTTACTGAGGCCTCGATCTCAAAAAGGTCTCTTATCGTCAAAGGAATGGACGTTATGGGATTTGCAGGAAGCGATCGCTATCTCGCCTCAGAGGCGCTGAAGATGGCGGTCAATGCGGCTATAGTGCTGGAAAAACCTTTACTTATCAAAGGTGAACCTGGCACCGGCAAGACAGAGCTGGCCGAGGCCGTGGCCAGTTCGCTCGGCACTCACCTCATTGCCTGGCACATTAAATCCACCACCAAAGCCCAGCAGGGGCTCTACGAATATGATGCAGTGGCCCGGCTGCGTGATTCCCAGCTGGGGGATCCGCGAGTGGGGGATATCAGTCATTACATTCGCCAGGGCAAGTTGTGGCAGGCTTTTACCGCTGATGAGCGGCCCGTGCTGCTTATCGACGAAATCGACAAGGCGGACATCGAATTCCCCAACGATCTGCTGCTGGAGCTGGATCGGATGGAGTTTGACGTCTACGAGACCGGCGAGCGAGTCAAGGCCCGCCGGCGCCCCGTTGTCATCATCACCTCCAACAACGAAAAAGAGCTGCCGGATGCCTTCTTGCGTCGCTGCTTTTTTCACTACATTCGCTTTCCCGACAAGGCCGAGATGCAGGCCATCGTCAACCTGCACTATCCGAACCTGAAAGCGGCGTTGCTGGATGAGGCCATGACGCTTTTCTTCGAACTGCGGGAAGTGGAAGGGCTGCGCAAGAAGCCCTCAACCTCCGAGCTGCTGGACTGGATCCGGCTGCTGCTGGCCGATGATATCTCTCCCGAGGCAATGCGCACCCGCGAACCGGGCAAGCTGGTCCCGGCGCTATACGGCGCCCTGCTGAAGACGGAGCAGGACTTGCACCTGTTCGAGAAGCTGGCCTTCCTGGCCCGTCGCGGCAACTGACACCATGCTGATCGACTTTTTCAGCCAGCTGCGTCGTCACAAGATCCCCTGCAGTTTGCGCGAATTGCTGGACTTGCACGCCGCGCTGGCAGCCCGGCTGGTCAGTATCGACATGGACGACTTCTATCAGCTCTCCCGCTGCCTGCTGGTCAAGGACGAGGCGCATTTTGATCGCTTCGACCGCGCCTTTGCCGAGTATTACGACGGTCTGCAGGCCAGCCCCTTGCTGCCCGACGCCTTACCTGATGAGTGGCTACGCAAGGAGTTCGAACGCTTGTTAAGTGCCGAAGAAAAGGCACTGCTGCACTCTCTGGGTGGACTCGACAAGCTGCTTGAAACCCTCAACCAGCGATTGGCGGAACAAAAAGAGCGCCATGCCGGTGGCAACAAGTGGGTGGGGACTGGCGGCAGCAGTCCGTTCGGTCACGGCGGATTTCATCCGGAAGGGATCCGCATGGGGGGAGAGGGCCAGCATGGCAAGGCGGTCAAGGTGTGGGAAGCCCGCCATTATCGCAACTTCAGCGACGACTCGCCCCTGGGTCAGCGTGCCATCCAGCTGGCCCTGCGCAAACTCAGACGCTGGGTGCGCAAGGGCAATCCTGACGAGCTGGATCTCGACGACACCATCAAGAGCACAGCCCGTCAGGGCTGGCTGGATGTGAAGCTGAGGCCCGAGCGCCACAACGGTGTCAAACTGCTGGTCTTCTTCGATGTGGGTGGCTCCATGGATGCTCACGTGGCCGAGGTGCAGCGGCTCTTCTCGGCGCTGCGCCACGAGTTCAAGCATATGGAGTATTTCTACTTTCACAACTGTCTCTACGACTTCGTCTGGCAAGACAACGCCCGTCGCTTCGAGGAGCGGTTCGACACCCTGAGATTGTTGCGCACCTACGGCAGCGACTACAGGGTGATTTTTGTGGGGGACGCCAAGATGGGTCCCTACGAGATCAGCTGGCCCGGCGGTGCCGTTGAGTACTGGAACGAGGAGGCGGGTCAGGTATGGCTCGCTCGCCTGCAGCAACACTTTCCCAGACTGGTGTGGATCAATCCCATCCCCAGGCGCGAGTGGCTCTGGCATCCCTCCATCAAGTTGATGAATGACGTGGTTGGCGGGCGTATGCATCCGCTGACGCTGGCTGGTCTCGCCGCGGCGATCGATCAGTTGTAATGACCTCTCTACCCAAATAAACCAACAAGCCGGGATTGCACCCGGCCAGGAGCAAAGATGACTTCTATCGTGATCAGTGGATCAGGCCTCTATACCCCGCCTTTTGCCGTCAGCAATGAAGCGTTGGTGACCGCCTTCAACCAGTATGTGGACCTCTACAACGAGGAAAATGCCTCCGCCATCGATGCGGGTCAGCTGTCCGCCAAGCAGCACTCGAGCTGCGAATTCATCGAGAAGGCGTCCGGCATCAAGAGTCGCTATCTGGTGAGCAAGGAGGGGGTGCTGGACCCTGACATCATGCAGCCCTTGCTCCCCGAGCGGGCCGACGATCAGCCCTCCATCATGGTGGAGATGGCGGTTGCTGCCGCCGAGCAGGCGCTGATTGCCGCCGGCCGGGAGCCGGGTGAGATTGATCTGGTGATAGTGGCGGCTTCCAACATGCCAAGGCCCTATCCGGCGCTCTCCATCGAGTTGCAACACTATCTGGGGGCGAGCGGCATGGCCTTTGACATGAACGTGGCCTGCTCATCCGCTACCTTTGGCATCAAGACGGCGGCGGACATGCTGGCGGCAGGCACCGCCAAACTGGCGCTGGTAGTGAACCCGGAGATCTGCTCCGGGCACCTCAACTTTCGTGACAGGGACAGCCACTTCATCTTCGGCGATGCCTGTACCGCCGTGCTGCTGGAGCGGGAGGCCGATTGCAAGGTGGCCAACCCCTGGCAACTGTTGGCCAGCAAGCTGGTGACCCAGTACTCCAACAATATCCGCAACAACTTCGGCTTTTTGAACCGGCTCAGTCCGCGTACCCGTCATGGGGATGACAAACTGTTTCGCCAGCAGGGGCGCAAGGTGTTCAAGGAGGTGCTGCCGCTTGTGTGCGATCAGATTGCCAGCCAGCTGGATGAGCAGGGCTGGACGGCGGACTCCTTGAGCCGACTCTGGCTGCATCAGGCCAACCTCACCATGAACCAGTTTATCGGCCGCAAGCTGTTGGGCCACGATGCCAGCCAGCAGGAGGCGCCGGTCATTCTTGATAGCTATGGTAATACCAGCTCGGCGGGTTCCATCATCGCGTTTCATCTGTACAATCGCGACCTTCCTGCGGGGGCCCGTGGTGTACTCTGCTCGTTTGGCGCTGGCTATTCGATAGGGAGTCTGCTGCTGCGGCGCCGGTGAGGGGCGGGGGCATATCCCCTCCGTCATAACAATAAACAGCGGTCAGGGTGAAATCATGCAGAAAATCACGGGGCGCTGCGCCCTGCATTACGGGGTGACACTGTCACTCTTTTGCCTCTATGGGTGGCAGGTCTGTCCGTTTCTGGAAAGCCTGACCCTGCCTCAGCTGCTGGGGCCTGCCTTGCTGGTCTTCGCCATCATGTTCGCCGTGCGCGATCGGGTGTTGCACCGGCTGGCCCTGCCTGGCAGCGGGCTTGGCAGCTTCGGGCTGGAAGTGGGCTTCTACCTGCTTGGGGCGTTGCTGCTCTCGGGCTACAACGGCTTCATGCATGACTTCCCGCTGGAGAGTCACCTCAAGATCCTGTTGGGGATGGCCACCCTGGGCTTTCTGGTGGCGGCGGACTTGTCGCTGGTGCGGGACTGGAACCTGGCCAAACTGCGGGAGTATCAGGGCTCGCTGGTGCTGACCCGGCCGCTGGCCATGCCGGTTTCCCGCAAGTTCACTCTGTTTACTTTCACCACGCTCGCACTGTTGGGGGGTGTCTTTTTCCTACTGTTCAACAAGGACCTGGAGTGGTTGGCGACGGTGGACAGAGGCATGTCGCGGCTCGATGCCCAACACTACATATTGCTGGAAATCGCCTTCGTGATGGCGGTGACCTTCGGTTACCTCTGGCTGATTATTCGTGGCTATGGCCGTAATCTGACCCTCTCCCTGATGCACCAGACGCGCGCCATGGCGCAGGTGCAGTGCGGCGATCTGGATGCGCGGGTGCCGGTGACCCGGGATGATGAATTCGGCCTGATCGCCGCCAGCACCAACCAGATGATCGGCGAGCTGAAAGCACGTAGCGATGAGCTCAACCTGACCCGGGACGTGGCTATCCTCGGCCTTGCCTCGCTGGCAGAGACCCGTGACAACGAGACGGGTGCCCACATCATCCGTACCCAGCACTACGTCAAGGTGCTGGCCGAGTACCTGAGTCGCCACGACGGAGAGCGTTATCCACTGGATGACACCACCATAGACCTGCTATTCAAGTCGGCGCCGTTGCACGATGTGGGCAAGGTGGGCATTCCAGATGCCATCCTGCTCAAGCCGGGCAAGCTGACCGATGAAGAGTTTGCCATCATGAAGCGCCATCCCCAGATAGGGGCGGATGCGCTGGCCAGCGCCGAGGCTCAGCTCGGTTCTAACTCCTTTCTGCGGCTGGCGCGCGAAATTTCCCTCACCCACCACGAGAAGTGGGATGGCAGCGGTTACCCGGCCGGCCTGGCCGGAGAGCTTATCCCGCTATCTGGCCGCTTGATGGCGGTGGCGGATGTCTACGATGCCCTCATCTCGAAACGGGTCTACAAGCCCGCCTTCACCCATGAAGAGGCGAAAGCCATCATAGTGCAAGGGCGCGACAGCCATTTTGATCCTGGTATGGTCGATGCCTTCCTTGCCTGCGAGGAAGCCTTCAGGCAGATCGCCGCCGAACACAGGGATCAAGAGTGACAAAAAACACATCAGGGTGTTTTTTACTCAAATAGCGCCGAGATCAAGCAAATTCTATGGCGAGCACCTGGCAGTCGGGCTCTGTGATGCGAAAGCGTACGTTGAGATCAAACAGCCTGACGCCGTACTCCTTTTCGTCCGGCTTGCCTTTCTTGTAGGCGGGGCGAGGGTCCTGGGCCAGCACTTCGCTCACCAGCAGGCGAAGCTCGGGGTGAGCCTTGAGCCAGGGCTGCAGTTGCAGCTCCGCTTCGGGGGTGAAGCTGACCACGAGAGGCGGGGTGGGGGCTTCGGGGGCAAAGCCGCCACGGGCGTCCGGCAGACTGTCGGCATAGGGAATATAGGGCTTGATATCGACGACAGGAGTGCCATCCAACAGATCCACGGCGCCGAGTTCCAGCCACAGTTTGCCACGCTCGCGACCAACGCCGTGCAGCTCGACCACTGACAGACCCAGCGGGTTGGGGCGGAAGGTGGAGCGGGTGGCAAAGACTCCGACCCGTTCGTTGCCGCCCAGGCGCGGCGGACGTACCGTCGGGTGCCAGCCCTGATCCATGGTCTGGTGAAACACAAAGCTGAGCCACAGATGGGAGAACTGCTCTATCCCGCGCAGCACGTCCGGCTGATCGTAAGGGGGCAGCAGTTCGAGGCGGGCGCGGGCCGATTTGACCAGACCGGGCTGGCGGGGGATGGCGAACTTCTCCTTGTAGGGAGAGCGGATGATCCCGAGGGTGTCGATTTCGAACTTCATGGCGGATCCTGACTGAAAACCCCGGCAATTTAGCACAGGCAGCCTCAAAACGCAGGTTCTGCCTCGCGACGCTCATTTCCCGCGTCCTGTCGTGATCCCCGTCCCATACCGGCACTCGGGGAGCTGTACCCCGGCACCAACTTGCGTAGGGTGAGGGCAGATGGAGCAGGGGATGGCATTCGCGCTCTGCTCTGTGGCGAAGGCGTTCAGATGGCGCCGGATTGGAGATACATGGATGAAATTGCTGATTATCGGTGGCACCGGCTTTCTGGGTCGTCACCTCACCACGCTGGCGCTGGACTGGGGGCACGAGGTGACGCTATTCAACCGGGGCCGGCATCAGCACCCGGACTGGCGTGACCTGATTCAGCTCAACGGTGACAGGGACAAGGATCTGAGCCCCCTGCAAAGCGAAGGGTTGCGCTGGGATCTGGTCATAGACACCTGCTGCTACCGTCCCGAGCAGGCGGTGAGCCTCTCGGCAGCCCTGCTCGGGCGCTGCGAGCGGCTGATCTTTATCTCCACCATCAGCGTCTATCGCGACTTCGCCAGCCGGGGCATGGATGAATCGGCACCGTTGCACGAGATTGCCGAGGGGGAATTGCCCACCGATTACGGTCCGCTGAAGGTACTGTGTGAAGCTGCGTATCGGGATCATTGGGGCGAGCGGCTCTGCATACTGCGCCCCGGTGTCCTGTGCGGCCCCCATGATCCGACCGGCCGTCTGGCCTGGTGGGTGAAGCGGATACAGCAAGGGGGGCCCTGGTTGCTGCCGGGGGAGGGGCAGGATCGACTGCAATATCTGGATGTGCGCGACTGCGCCGAATTCGTGCTGCGCGCTGCCGAGCAGCAGCTGGGTGGCTGTTTCAATCTGCTCAAACCAGGCATTGCGCTGGTGGACTGGCTGGATCGCATCACCGCCAGGCTGGCGCCCGCCACACAATGGCAAGCACAGTGGCGCCCCTGGCCCGAGTTGCTGGCGGCCGGCGTCGAGCCCTGGCAGAGCTATCCCACGCTATTGCCAAACGAGCTGGCTGAGTATGCCGGCTATGGCCGCATCAGCGCCGAGGCTGCCATAGTGCAGGGGCTCAACTTTCGACCGCTGGAGGAGACGGTCGCCGATCTGATGCAATGGTTGATGGACAACGAGGGAGCCGTGGTGGCTGGTATGACTGCGGAGCAGGAGGCTGCGCTGCGTCGGCGCCTGCTGGTTGGCAGCCTGCAGTAGGGCTTGTCCTGTCTGAATGGTGATTGAAGTGAAAGAGGGCGTCCGTCGGGACGCCCTCTTTCACTATCCAGCGGTGCCCTCTAGCGTAACTTGGCGCCGCAATTGACCAGCAGCTCTTGCAATATGCTGCGATGACAGCGAGACGCCTGCTCGCAGTAACAGCCCACCGACAGATTGGTGGTATGGGAGAGGGCAGCCAGCAGCGCCAGATCGTGGCGGGCACAGGGGGTGGCCATCTCGGCCTTGTACTGCTTGCAGAAAACGGCCCAGAGGGCAGGCGTATCGGCGGCCTGGCCCAGCTTCATGGTGTCGCTGCTGGGCGCCAGATTGGGAAACCAGACGTCATACCAATCCTGACTGGCAAACGCATGCTTGGGCACACCACGGGGCGGGCGCCGCACTGTGCCGATGCGCAACCCTTCATCTTCAAGACGAGGACTGCCGAGCCGGACTATGGCCAGGGCCATGGGGTATCCTTACTTCTCTTGTGCCACTTTGAGCGCCTGCCCGTAGCAGATGACCTGTTTCAGGCAGCCCGGGGTGTCACTGAACTCGGCGCATTTGTCGAAGGTGACGCCATTGCCACCCATGTCGGCCACGCGGCGACGCGCCAGGGTACGAGCCTCACCTGCGTTGGGTACCGGCTGCTTGGCATCGCTCTGGCAAGATTCCCCCTCGACGGTGCCGAGGTAGAGGTAGTTGAGGTCAGCCAGCTGGTTCTGTTCATAGATCTGAACGCCGCCCGGCTTGAAGTACTCGTCGAAGTTTTCCTTGTCCAGATTGCTGTTGAAGGAGAAGTCGGCGCAACCGGAGGCAATCAGGGGCATCATCAGGATCAGGCGTTTCATATCAGCATCTTTTTGAACTGTGAGGGCGGACATTATAGGGGCCAGTCGCTGCCTGCGACCAGCCCCAATTTTAGCTGTGAAGACGAGGTGTGACGGGGAGCAGACAGGCTTCGCCGGCCTGTCTTAAAGGAGGGAGGTGTCCGCAGGCGTATCCTCCCTCTTTCATTCTCAAGCCGGTGTCAGCCGCTCATAGAGGCTGCGATAGTAGTCGTCAGCCAGCAGATCATGATGAGGCGCACACAGCCGGATCTGCCCCTCTTCCATCAGGGCAATACGGTCCATCTGCTCCAGCCCCAGCAAGCGGTGGGAGATGAGCAGCAGGGTGCGATCCGCCCCCAGCTTGAACAGCAGATCCATGATCTCCCGCTCGGTCTGGCTGTCGAGGCCCTCGGTCGGTTCATCCAGCAGCCAGAGCGGTGCATCGTGCAACAGGGCGCGGGCGATACCGATACGGCGTCGTTCGCCACCCGAGAGGGGGCGACCGCCATCTCCGAGCCAGGCATTCAACCCGGTATCACTGTGGCCCGCCTCATCCTCCAGCAGATGTGCCAGACCGACCTGACTCAGCACCTCGGTCAGCTGCTCATCGCCGGCCCCGGGGGCGGCCAGTTTCAGGTTGTCGCGCAAGGTGGCGGCAAACAGATGAACCCGCTGGCTCACCACAGAAAGAGAGGCGCGCAGCGCCCCTTCGCTGTAGTCCGTCAACGGCTTGCCATCGAGCAGGATCTTGCCCGCTTGCGGGCTCCATTCACGGGTCAGCAATCCCATCAGGGTGGACTTGCCGCAGCCGGTCTGGCCCAGCAGAGTCAGTTTCTCACCCGCCTGCAGTTGCAGGGTACAGCCACGCAGCACGGGATGCGGGTTGCCGGGATAGCCGAAATAGAGATCGCTTATCTGCAAGACGCCCTCTTTGGCATGCTGCTGTTCGTTCCCCCACTCGGGGGCCTTGGCCTCCTGCAGGATCTCGTTGAGGCGGCGAGCCGAAGTGAGGCTGGTGGAGAGGTGCTGGAAAGCACCCGCCAGCGGCAGCAGGGCCTCGAAGCTTGCCAGGGTGGCAAATACCATCAGCGCGGTAATGGGGTCAGGCGCCGCACCCGCCACGCCGTGACCGGCCAGCCAGAGCATCAGGGTGAGTGTCCAGCCGCTCAAGAGCTGCACGCTGGCATTGGCCAGTCCGCTCACCCTGGCCATACGGGCCTGTGCCGTCAGCAGGGCCTGTTCCGCCTGTTGCAGCTCGCTGAGCGCCTTGGGGGCTGCGGCAAACATCTGCAGTTCGGCCTGACCGTCCAGATAGTCCACCATGCGGGTGCGCATGGACGATTTCTCGGCGATAAGCCGACGACCGGGCTGGCGACCGAGGTAGTAGAAGACCAGCGGCAGGGCAATCATGCCAAACAGCAGTATGGCGCCCAGAGTCAGGGCGAGGCCGCCATCGAAGAAGGAGAGGAATATGACCAGTCCGGTGCAACTGAGCAGGGCTGCGCCTATGGGAGTGACCAGCCGCAGATAGACGTGATCCATCGCATCGATGTCGGCCACCAGCCGGTTGAGCAGATCCGCCTGACGAAAACCGGCCAGGGTGCCGGTGGAGAGTGGCGAGAGCTTTTGCCAGAACCAGACTCGCAGCCGGGTCAGTACCCGGAAGGTAGCGTCATGGCTCACCACCCGCTCACCCCAACGACCTGCGGTGCGGATGATGGAGAAGAAACGCACCCCGCCAGCCGGTGTCATGTAGTTGAAGGTATCGCGGCTGGCGACCGCCATTCCCGCCACTGCCGCGGCGGAAAGGAACCAGCCGGAGAGGGACAAGAGCCCCATCCCCGCCACCAGAGTGACCAGTGCCAGCAGCAGGCCCAGCGAGAGACTCAGCCAGTGCTGACGATAGAGGCGCAGAAACGGCAATAGATCAGTCATCGAGAGAACTCCCGGAACGATGGGACAACAGATGGGCGAAAGCCCCCCGGGTCTGGCTCAGTTGCTGGAAGCTGCCTTGCTCCACCAGTTGGCCACGGGCCAGCACCAAGATGTTATCCATCTTGGTGAGTTCATCCAGGCGGTGGGTGATCATCAGCAGAGTTTGACCTGCCGTCGCCTGTTCCAGCGTGGTCATGATGGCGCGCTCCGAGTGGCGATCCAGGCTGGCGGTGGGTTCATCCAGTACCATCAGCTGGGTCGATTTGAGCAGGGTGCGAGCTAGGGCGAGACGCTGTGCCTGACCGACCGAGAGACCGCCGGCCTGATCACCGACCGGATAGTCGAGTCCCTTCTCCATGGCAAACTCCCAGGCCTGAGCCCGCTTGAGGGCATCTTCCAGCTCGGCGTCGCTGGCAGATGGCTTGGCCAGCAGCAGGTTGTCGCGCAAGGAGGCGTGAAACAACTGGGGATTCTGGGAGAGCCAGCCCAGTTGCAGTCGCCACTGGCTCATGTCGAGGCTGGCAAGCTCCTGCCCGTTGACCTTGAGCTCACCACGATAGGGGGCAAAGCCGAGCAGGGCATTGACCAGCGAGCTCTTGCCCGCGCCGCTGATCCCGATCAGTGCCGTGCGTGAACCGGCTGCCAGCGTGAAGTCGATGGGGCCGACCAGCACCTTGCCTTCGGCGCTCAGCACCTCCAGGGCACTGGCTTCTACCTTGACGGGGCTGTCGGCATGAAAGGAGGCATTGCCGGAGGCGGGCTCGCTGACCTCGGCTTCGAGGAATTCCAGCAATTGTTCGGCCGCGCCTATGGCTTGCGCCTTGGCATGGTAGTGAGCGCCCAGCTCGCGCAGCGGGGCATAGAACTCGGGGGCGAGGAACAGCACGAACAGGCCGGTAAACAGGGTGACCTTGGTGCCATAGTGGCCAAAATTCAGATGATCTATGTAGGAAAAGCCAAAATAGACCGCGACCAGCGCCACCGAGAGGGCGGCGAAGAACTCCAGCACGGCGGTACTCAGAAACGCCAGACGGAGCACCTCCATGGTTCGCTCGCGAAAATCTTCCGACGCGTCGCGAATGGCGTCACCCTCCGCTCGGGTGCGCATGAAGAGTTGCAGGGTACGCAAGCCCTTGAGGCGATCGAGAAAGTGGCCGGAGAGGCGGGCCAGTGCCTGGAAGTTGCGGCGGTTGGCATCGGCGGCGCCCACACCCACCAGGATCATGAAGAAGGGAATGAGGGGGGCTGTGCCCAGCAGGATCAGGCCAGCCGCCCAGTTGACCGGGAACACGGCCACCAGGATCACCAGTGGAATAAAGACGGCAATGGCCATCTGCGGCAGATAGCGGGAGAAGAAATCCTGCATATTTTCAATCTGTTCCAGCAAGAGGCTGGCCCAGCTACCGGCAGGGCGGCGCTGTATATAGGCAGGGCCGAGACGGCTGAGGCGAGTGAGCACCAGCTCGCGAATGGCCTGGCGCACAGCGCAGCCCGCCTTGAAACTGGCAACCTCGCGGCCATAGGCCAAAGCGGCCTTGGTCAGGGTGACCAGCAGCAGGGTAATAAAGAGAGGAATGGATTGCTCCGGGGTTGCCCCCTCGATGATGAAGCCATGCAACAA
The DNA here is from genome assembly GCF_029237345.1 of Aeromonas sp. 2HA2. Classification (NCBI taxonomy): domain Bacteria; kingdom Pseudomonadati; phylum Pseudomonadota; class Gammaproteobacteria; order Aeromonadales; family Aeromonadaceae; genus Aeromonas; species Aeromonas sp. 2HA2. Next base: position 605,637 of record NZ_JAACGB010000002.1, read on the forward strand.
GGTCGCCAGCAGCCAGGCCTGGGCGACCATCAAGATGCCCTGGCCAAGGCCAAAGCCGATGGAGAGACCGATCCAGCGTCGGCCGTGGCTCGATTGGTTGCGCAACCAGCCATAAAGACGTTTTTGAGTTTTTTTATCCATTACCACCATCCTCGCGTCGAGTGGCGCAAGACTATCCTCGCCCCTCAGGCTTGGCAACCTTGTAAATTTCTGGTGTTGAAAATGTTTGATTGAAAAAACAGCTTGCTGCTCATTAGTTGGTCGAACAGCTTGATTTATGGTAAAAAACACCATTGCGGTGATTGCGCTCAGCGGCAAAATGCATATAGTAGAGGCCCTGACGCGGGTGTAGTTCAATGGTAGAACGGTAGCTTCCCAAGCTGCATACGTGGGTTCGATTCCCATCACCCGCTCCAAATTCAGATGCAAAGCCTGCATCAATGCGGTAACTGCACAAGCCCACAGGCTGATTGCAAGGGGTTGAACTCCCGTTTCGCACTTGATTTTGATGTCCTGCGGGCATCGTATAATGGCTATTACCTCAGCCTTCCAAGCTGATGATGCGGGTTCGATTCCCGCTGCCCGCTCCAGCTTTCATGCAAAAAGCCCACTCCTGCGAGTGGGCTTTTTGTTTTGTGTTTGCGCTGGGCGATGGCAAACATCAGGCAGAGAAAAGGCGCCATGGGCGCCTCGTAAACTCACTCTGCAATGACGAAACGGGTTTATTCCTGCTCCAGCTCACCACAGAAACGGTAGCCTTCACCATGGATGGTGGCAATGATTTCAGGTGTGTCGTTGACGCTCTCGAAGTGCTTGCGAATGCGGCGGATGGTGACATCCACAGTGCGGTCATGGGGCTTGAGCTCACGACCTGTCATCTTTTTGAGCAGTTCTGCACGGGTCTGGATCTGGCCCGGGTTTTCGCAGAAGTGCAGCATGGCACGGAATTCTGAACGGGGCAGCTTGAACATGTCGCCAGCCGGGCTGACCAGTGCGCGGCTGTTGATGTCCAGTGCCCAGCCGTTGAACAGGTAGCGCTCAACCAGCTTCTTCTCTTCGCCGCCAGCGGCCACATTCATGGTGCGGCTCAGCAGGTTACGGGCACGAATGGTCAATTCACGGGGATTGAACGGCTTGGTGATGTAATCATCGGCGCCGATTTCCAGACCCAGGATCTTGTCCACTTCATTGTCACGACCGGTCAGGAACATCAGGGCGATGTTGTCATCTTCACGCAGCTCGCGCGCCAGCAGCAGGCCATTTTTGCCTGGCAGGTTGATGTCCATGATCACCAGATTGATGGTGTGGGCAGTGAGGGCTTGATGCATCTCGTCGCCATTATTGGCCTCGAGTACAACGTAGCCTTCGGCCTCGAAGATGCTTTTCAGGGTATTGCGGGTGACCAGTTCGTCTTCGACGATCAGAATGTGTGGTGTTTGCATGAGTATTCCCAGATTCTTATCAGTTAGTTATCTAAATTTTAACACTCTTTGGCGTTACCCGACCGGTCCTGAAAATTTATTACGTCATCCTGGGTATGAATGTCAGGTCGGATTATCGCGAATTTGGCATCAGCGTCGGCAAACATCCCTGTGCCACACGTGGGCTCTCAACAAGTCTGATCGAGAGAAGCCTGGAAAGGTAGTCCATTACAAAAGTGGCTGCATTTTATCAGTTAACAGGCGCATAACAACACTCTTTGCCGTCAGATAGCAACTTTTTAACTCTGGATTGATATAGGTCAAACCCTGAGTTCACAGCATGATACTTGGGGTTACCCCCATTTTCGCCCTTATAAAATGTAATGGAATGTAACATGTGGTTGACATGATTTTGTGGGAAAACTACAAAAAAATTTGTTTTATTGCACCATTTTTGGCACCTCAATGGCCTGTTTACGCCATTGTGACGGCCTGGAATCCTGCCAGCCGCGAGGTAGGAATGCGTCGCAATACCCGCCGTCAGCGCGCCCTGTGGCGGGCCATCGCCGCGTCTCCCACCATGATGGCGCTGGGGCCATTGTGGGGCAGTGCTCCTGATGCAAGTTGGCGTGAATCATCGCTGGCGCTGGCTTCTTCTCGTGCTGAGGCCATCGGTTTGGCAGCTCGTTTCGGCCAGAACGCCATCTATTGGGTGGAGCAGGGCGAGCTCTGGTTGCAGCCCGTGCTGATGAAAGGCGAACCACTCCATTTGGGCAAAATTGAATCCCACTGGATTGTCAGATCAACAGCTTGATGAAAGAATGAGCGAATTCATGTCCATGGAAGGAAGCTTATGATGCTGGATCTACTGCCCGACCTCTGCGATCAACACGGTGATGCCCTGCAAGTCGCCGATCCACTGTTTCACGATTTTGGTGGCAAGCCGCTGTTTTATGGCCAGGCGGTCACGCTTTCCTGTTATGAAGACAACAGCCTGGTGCGAGAGCTGGTCAACCGTCCCGGTCAGGGAAGGGTGATGGTGATTGATGGCGGCGGCTCGTTGCGCCGTGCTTTGCTCGGCGATCAGCTGGCCATCAAGGCGGCGGAGCAGGGTTGGGAGGGAATAGTGATCTTTGGCGCTGTGCGCGATGTGGGGACACTGGCAACCCTGGCGCTGGGAGTCAAGGCGTTGGCAGCTTGCCCGGTCAAAACAGAGAAGCTGGGTCAGGGAGAGCTGGATGCCGTGGTGTCGTTTGCCGGTGTGACCATACATCCGGGTGACTATGTTTACGCCGACCTCAACGGCGTACTGGTCAGTGCCGCCCGGCTTATTTGAGCGGTCAGAAGTTGAAGCCTACGCCCAGACTGAGGGAGTGCTCAGTACTGAATGCACTCACGCCGTAGTTGGCCGTGATGGCAAGCTGCGGTGTGAGCAGCAGGCTGGTGTTGAGCTCCAGCAGTGTGCTGGCCTTGTGCACTTCCAGCTGTTTGAGCTGGCTGCCGATGTTCAATGTGGGGGAGAACTGGTAGCGCACCCCCGAGCTCAGGTTGTAGCCGGACTGTTCGCTGTGCGGGCCTATGGCCGGGCCTGCTTCCATGTAGAGACTGACGTCATCCATGATCGGATATTGATAGCCGGTGTTGATGAGCCAGAGGTCGAAACTGTCGCTGTGATGAGTCTGGCTGTCGAGCAGCACGCCTGAGTAGCTTTTGACGTAGAGCTGGCTGTCAGCCTCGCTCTTGAGGAAATCCCAGTCGGCGGCCTGAGCGCTGAGGCTTAAGCATGAAACCAGTGTGACGATGAGTGATTTAACCATTCTTTTCCCCTCCCTGGGTCCGGAACAGGAATACAAGCATGGCACATGCCAGTTGGTAGTAAAGGGAACTGAGATCACAATAAAAGAGTTTTAATCTGCCTCGGTCTCGTGATAAACAGGCCACCATCATCACGTTCCTTCCCCTATTTCGCTTATATCAAGAGGTGAACCCATGAACAAGAAACTGACCCTGCTGGCCGCATTGGCTCTGGGAGGCTGCGCCATGACCACTGGTTCCAATCTGGCTGCGCTGCAAGCGTCCACCTGGCAACTGCAAGGTGCGAGCGATGATACCTTCACCCTGCAAGTGGCGGGTGACAAGGTGGCGGGCAAGGGCGGCTGCAACCGCTATTTTGGCGGTATCACCCAGCAGGGTGACGGCGTATTGACGCTGGGTGCCATGGGCTCGACCCGCATGATGTGCCCGGGTGATCTGGCGGGCAAAGAGATGATCTATCTGCAGCAACTGGAGAAGGTGGCGACCTTCAAGGTCAGCGGCAAGCAGCTGGTACTGAGCGATGCCAACAAGGTTGCACTGCTCACTTTCGATGCCATGCCTGCGGCCAAATAACTGATATTTATGTCAGGGGTTGTCGTAGCGTGAGCTGGCAGCTGCCATCAAAAAGGGACGCCGCGGCGTCCCTTTTTCAATACTGCGCCATAGCGTTGTGGCAAGACTCCCGGTTCTGCCGTCGCAATATGCATTGCATCTCAAGTTGGCAGCAAGGCGAGGCTCGCCTCTTCATCCCCCTCGCTGAAACTTGAAGCGCTTCTTGCGCCGATAGGGATAGACATCCTCGAATACCCCCACCTTGATGTTGCTTTGCAGCATCTTCCAGTAGTTGGCGTCGAACATCTCCTTGTGCAGCTGCATCATGATCTCCCGCACCTGGGGCTTTTGCAGCAGGAAGGTGGCGAACTCCTCGGGGAAGATGTCGTTGGGAGCTACCGAGTACCAGGGCTCGGCGCTCCATTCATCTTCCGGGTAGCGGGGGGGCGGGATCTGGCGGAAGTTGCACTCCGTCATGTAGCAGATCTCGTCGTAGTCGTAGAAGACCACCCGGCCGTGACGGGTGACGCCGAAGTTCTTGAACAGCATGTCGCCCGGGAAGATGTTGGCCGCCGCCAGCTGCTTGATGGCGTTGCCGTATTCCTCCAGTGCGAGCCGGGTCTGCTGCTCGTCCGCCTTGTCCAGATAGAGGTTGAGCGGGATCATCTTGCGCTCTGTGTAGAGGTGCTTTATCACCAGCTTGTCACTGGTGATGGTAAGCGCAGAGGGGGCCACCGTCTTGAGCTCTGCCAGCAGCTCGGGCGAGATGCGATCCAGAGGAAACTCGAAGTTGGTGAACTCCTGGGTATCGGCCATGCGGCCCACTCTATCGTGCTGTTTTACCAGTCTGTATTTCGCCCGCACCTGCTCGTGGCTCACATCCTTGGGTGGGGTGAACTCGTCTTTTATCACCTTGAACACAACGTCGTAGGAGGGGAGGGTGAACACGCTCATCACCATCCCCTTGATGCCGGGGGCGATGACAAATTGTTCCCGGCTCTGGGCCAGGTGTTGCTGGTAGTGACGATAGAGCTCTGTCTTGCCGTGCTTCTGGCAGCCGATGGCGTTGTAGATCTCATAATCAGGCTTGTGGGGCATGATCTGGCGCAGAAACACCACAAGCAGCGCCGGCAATGGGGCGTAGACCATGAAGTAGGCGCGGGCGAAGCCGAACACGATGGAGGCCAGCTCCGGTTCAAAGATGACGGTATCCACATAGATGCTCTGGCCTGTGCTGAGCAGCGGCAGAATGAAGGGGAACACCTGCCCCTTCACCCGAATAAGTCCCACCAGATAGGCGCCCTTGTTGCGGTAGAACACCTCTTTGAGCAGCTCGATGGCGAAGGGCTCTTCATGCAGGATATGCGGGCCGTTCTCGGCAAGATGGCGGTGGATGTCGACAATGTCGCGCTGCTTGTCCTCATAGGGGAGGGTGAAGCTGTAATCCCCCAGCATCTGGCTCAGGGTCTGGGGCAGATGGGTGAGGTCAGTGCGATAGACCCGCAGCAGGGCGCTCAAATCGGGATGCTCCCCCCGGCTGCGAAAGGGATGGATGTAGAGGTTCTCGTCGCGAATGTTGCGATGGCGGAAGATGCGGCGATAGACGGAGTTGAAGAAGGACTCCGCCACCTCGAAGTTGTCACAACGGGGCAGCAGATCACTGAAGGCGCCTTTTACCCGTTTGAGCAGCGTCTGAGTGGCGTGATGCTCCCCCATCATCTGCTTGATCAGGGCCGTGGTGGCGCCGACGTGGTGATCATAGAGGCGAATGCGCTCGCGCCCGGCCAGCTGCACTCCCAGCCAGTCACTGTTCTCGAAGCGGCTCTTGCTGCCCTGGGTTATCTCGAGAAACCGGCTGTAAAACGACTCGAAGCGTTGCAAGATAGTCTCGGCGACGGCCTGTTCCAATGGCTGCTGCATCTCTCTCTTCCTTGTGATGTGTCGGCCGGTATGGCGGCTGAGTCCGGGGCTGGTCTGTCGTCCTGTCCTTGCCCTGCAAGCGCTCAATCACTCACGGCATTCATGCCGGGAATGGCTGGCAGTTTGTTCACACGTTTGGCCACTATGGCAACATTCAAACATCTGTTCAAGTGGCAATTTTTGGGGATAAACGGTAGATTGCGCCCCTGTTTTGCCGACGGTTTGCAGCCTGTTTCAGATGTCGGCCCAGCCCAAGAGGAAACCCAATGAAGCTCTATTTTGTACTGGTGGCACCTGCCCGGGCACCCAATGTCGGGGCCGCTGCCCGCGCCATGAAAACCATGGGCTTCGATGCCATGCGACTGGTGGCGAGCCGGGTACACGAAGAGGAGGAGGCGAGCTGGGTGGCCCATGGGGCGCAGGAGATTTTGACCCAGGCCGAGGCGTTCGACACCTTGCCAGAGGCACTGGCCGATATGGATCTGGTGATCGCCACCACGGCCCGTCAGCGTGGCCGGTATCAGCACTACCTCACCCCGGGGGAAATTCGCGATCAAATCCGTGCCAAGCCGTCTCTCAACAAAGTCGCCATCGTGTTTGGCTGTGAAGAGTCAGGCCTTTCCAATGAGCAGCTGGCCCATGCGGATTTGCTGAGCTATCTGCCCCTCAAGGTGAGCTACCCGTCCCTGAATCTGGGGCAGGCGATCATGCTGTATGCCTATGAGATGAGCCAGTTGCTGGATGAGCCGCAAGCCGTAGCAGAAAATTTTGATAGCGTCGGACAGGTTCGCGTACTGAAACACAAAACAGCAGAAATACTTGGTGAACTCGGAGTTTCGCAGGATGAAAAACTGCATCAATGGGTGATGGACCGGGTACCCATGCTGCCACAGCGGGATTTGAACATGCTGCATCTGCTCTGCAAAGACCTTGCTCGCCGATTTGGCAAAGAGGTTTAAGTTGACAGCCCGGCGCCCGGCGCGGTATTGCTAAAAGCCAGCTTCGTTCAAGAGTGTTCGTCATGCAGTCATTCACCAACGTCATCACCACCACCATTATTACCGGTACCACCACAGGTGGCACTGGGGCCGGTTGATGCGCTGACGAACAAGCACAGAAATCAGAAAAGGCCCGTACCCACCCAGTACGGGCCTTTTTGTTGGATTGGTTTTTAGATTGAATTTCATAGATTTACAGGGAGAGAAAGCGATGAGAGTGTTGAAGTTTGGCGGGTCGTCACTGGCCGATGCAGAGCGTTTTTTACGGGTAGCGGATATCGCGGTCAATACCCACGGCCAATCCCAGGTTGCCCTGGTGCTGTCGGCACCGGCCAAGGTGACCAACCACCTGGTCGCCCTGGTGGAGCAGACCAGTCGCGGCATGGATGCCAGTTCCACCCTGTTTGAAATCAACGGCATCTTCTCCCGCCTGCTGGCCGGGTTGAAGGCCGCCTATCCGGCTCTCGATGACAAGGCGCTGCTGGCCCGTCTCACTGCCGAGCTGGATCAGGTGGAGCGGCTGATGCAGGGCATTCGTCTGCTGGGCCTCTGCCCGGACAACGTGCAGGCCCGCATCCTGAGCCGTGGCGAGAATCTCTCCATCGCTTTCATGCACGAGTTGCTGCGAGTGCGTGGCCTCGAGCTGGACATCATAGTGCCGGAGCAACTGCTGGTTACCGACGGCGGTTATCTGGAAGCCCATGTCGATATCGAAGCCTCCCGCCTGCGCTTTGTCGCCAAGGGGCTGCGTCCAGTGGTAGAGGGGCAGGGCCCCGCTGGAAAAGAATCATGTCTCTACCTGATGCCGGGCTTTACCGGCGGCAGCGACAAGGGTGAAACCGTGCTGCTGGGTCGCAATGGTTCGGATTACTCCGCCGCCGTTCTGGCCGCCTGTGTCGATGCCGAATGCTGCGAGATCTGGACCGACGTGGAAGGTTGCTACAACTGCGACCCTCGTCTGGTACCGGATGCCTACCTGCTCAAAACCCTCTCCTATAAAGAGGCGATGGAGCTCTCCTATTTTGGCGCCAAGGTACTGCACCCGAAAACCATCGCGCCGGTGGCCCAGTTCCACATTCCCTGCCTCATCAAGAACAGCTTCAACCCGCAGGGGCCGGGCACCTTGATCGGCGTCGAGCAGGGGGATGATGACCTCAAGGTTAAGGCCATCTCGGATCTCTCCGGCATGTGCATGTTCAACGTCTCCGGCCCCGGCATGAAGGGCATGGTCGGTATGGCAGGCCGCATCTTCTCCGCCGTCTCCCGCGCCGGGGTCAGTATCGTCCTCATCACCCAGTCATCCTCTGAGTACAGCGTCAGCTTCTGTATCCACAGCTATGACAGTGAGAAGACCCGCAAGGTGCTGGAGCGCGAGTTCGAGCTTGAATTCAAGAACCAGCTGCTGGAGCCACTGGATATCATCAGCGATCTCGCCATCATCTCCCTGATCGGTGACGGCATGCGTACCAGCAAGGGGATGGCGGCGCGCTTCTTCACCTCCCTGGCGCAAGCTTCCATCAATATCGTCGCCATCGCGCAAGGGTCGAGCGAGCGCTCCATCTCCGCCGTGGTGCGGGATCGCAAGGTGGCGGAAGCCATCAAGGCCTGCCACCAGAACTTCTTTGGCAGCCAGCAGTTCATCGACCTCTTCGTGGTCGGGGTCGGCGGCGTTGGCGCAGCCCTGGTGGATCAGATCGCCCGCCAGCAGCCGGTGCTCGCCGAGCAGGGCACTGGTCTGCGGGTGGTAGGCATCGCCAACAGCCGCCAGATGGCGGTCAACAAGGATGGACTGGCGCTGGCCAACTGGCGTGAACAGCTGGTGGAAGCCCGTGACAGCTTCAGCCTGGAAGCGGTACAAAAGTTGGTGGAAGAGAGCCACCTCATCAATCCAGTGATCGTCGATTGCACCTCCAGCGAGGCCGTCGCCGTCCAGTACGCCGACTTCCTGGCCGCCGGTTTCCATGTGGTGACCCCGAACAAGAAGGCCAACACAGGGTCGCTCGATTACTACAAGGCGCTGCGCCGCACCGCCCGCCAGACTCGCCGCAAGTTCCTGTACGAAACCAACGTCGGCGCTGGCCTGCCGGTCATCGAGAACCTGCAGAACCTGATCAAGGCCGGTGACAAGCTGCGCGCCTTTGATGGCGTGCTGTCCGGGTCGCTCTCCTTTATCTTCGGCAAGCTGGATGAGGGCATGGCTTTCTCCGAGGCGACCAAAATCGCCCGCGGCAACGGCTTTACCGAGCCGGATCCCCGCGATGACCTCAACGGCATGGATGTGGCCCGCAAGCTCTTGATCCTGGCCCGCGAGGCCGGCATGGCGCTGGAGCTCTCCGATGTCGAGGTCGAGCAGGCGTTGCCGCCGGGCTTTGACGTCAGCGGCGACGTGGAAGCCTTTATGGCTCGTCTGCCCGAAGCCGATGGCTGGTTCCGCGACCAGTTTGCGGCGGCCCAGCGTGAGGGCAAGGTGCTGCGTTATGTGGGGTCGATTGAGGGTGGCCAGTGCAAGGTCGCCATCAAGGCGGTCGGTGGTGATGAACCGCTGTTCAAGGTAAAAGACGGGGAGAACGCGCTCGCCTTCTTCTCCACCTACTACCAGCCGATCCCGCTGGTGCTGCGTGGCTATGGCGCCGGTACCGAAGTGACTGCGGCGGGCGTCTTTGCCGACGTGCTGCGCACCCAGAACTGGAAGCAGGAGTTATAACCATGAGTTCAGAGATGAACCCCTATATGGCAACAGGCGGTAGCGTGGTTGCCTACGCCCCCGCCTCCAGCGCCAACCTGAGCGTGGGATTCGATGTACTGGGGGCGGCGCTCGCCCCCGTGGATGGATCTCTGCTCGGCGATCGGGTGCAAGTGAAAGCGGCTGACGTGGCGTTTGCCCTCTCTTCCGTGGGCCGCTACGCCCACAAGCTGCCCGATGATCCGAAAAAGAACATCCTCTACGACTGCTGGGTGGCCTATGGCGAGGCGCTGGAGAAGCGTGGCCTGACACTCAAGCCGCTCGAAATGGTGCTGGAGAAGAACCTGCCGGTGGGCTCGGGTCTGGGTTCCAGCGCCTGTAGCGTGGTGGCGGCCCTTGAAGGGCTCAACGTCTTCCACGGTTCGCCCCTCAATGAGCACGACATGCTGCTGCTGATGGGGGAGATGGAAGGGCGCATCTCCGGCTCGGTGCACTACGACAACGTGGCCCCCTGCTATCTCGGCGGCATGCAGCTGGTGCTGGAAGAGCACGGCGTCATCAGTCAGGGCATTCCGGTGTTCGAGCAGTGGTACTGGGTGGTCTGCTATCCGGGCACAGTGGTGTCGACCGCCGCTGCCCGCGCCATTCTGCCTGCGCAATATCGCCGTCAGGATTGCCTCACCTATGGTCGTCGCTTGGCTGCCTTTGTTCACGCCAGCTACACAGGGCAGGAGGGGCTGGCTGCCAGCGTACTGAAAGACGTGATTGCCGAACCCTACCGCGCGGCGCTGATCGAAGGCTTTAACGAGGTGCGGGCCCAGGCGGCCCAGAATGGGGCGCTTGCCACCGGCATCTCCGGCTCAGGCCCCAGCGTCTTCGTGGTGATGAAGGATCTGGCCCAGGCCGAGCGGATGAAGGATTGGATGGACGCACATTTTGTGCAGAACGAAGATGGATTTGCCCGGGTCTGCAAACTGGACATGGCCGGGGCACGGGTAACAGGAAGCGAGCTATGAATCTTTACAATATCAAGGACAAGAGTGAACAGGTGAGCTTCGCGCAGGCGGTGCGTCAGGGGCTGGGTCGCGATCAGGGGCTCTTCTTCCCCGAAGTGATTGCGCCGCTGGCCGATGTGGATGCCCTGCTGGCGCTGCCGCTGGCCGAACGCTCTGCCCGCATCATCAGCCACCTGCTGGGGGATGAAGTGCCCGCGGCCAAGGTAAGCGAGCTGATTAACGCCGCCTTCACCTTCCCGGCGCCGCTGGTGAAACTCAAAGATGGCACTTATGCCCTTGAGCTGTTCCATGGCCCGACCCTGGCGTTCAAGGATTTCGGCGGCCGCTTTATGGCCCAGTGCCTCGCGGCCTTTAGAACCAACGACAAAATCACTATCCTCACCGCCACCTCCGGCGACACCGGCGCAGCCGTGGCCCACGCCTTCTACGGGCTGGAGGGGATCGAGGTGGTGATCCTCTATCCCAAGGGCAAGATAAGCCCGCTGCAGGAGAAGCTCTTCTGCACCCTCGGCGGCAATATCCGCACCATCGCCATCGACGGCGACTTCGATGCCTGTCAGGCGCTGGTGAAAGATGCCTTCGACGACGAGGCGCTGAAAAAGGCGATTGGCCTCAACTCCGCCAACTCCATCAACATCAGCCGTCTGCTGGCCCAGGTTTGCTACTACTTCGAGGCAGTGGCCCAGCTGCCCAAAGCTGATCGCGCCAAGGCGGTCATCAGCGTGCCGTCCGGCAACTTTGGCAACCTTACCGCAGGGCTGATCGCCAAGGCGCTGGGGCTGCCGGTGAAGCGCTTTATCGCCGCCACCAACGCCAACGACACAGTGCCGCGCTACCTGAAATCCGGTCAGTGGGAGCCACACCAGACAGTGGCGACCCTGTCGAATGCCATGGACGTGAGCCGCCCCAACAACTGGCCTAGGGTGGAAGAGCTGTGCCGCCGCGAAGGCTGGGCGCTGGAAACCTTGGGCTCCGGCATGCGTGACGACGCTCAGACCCGCGATGCCCTCAAACGCCTGCATCAGCTGGATTACCTGTGCGAGCCCCACGGCGCCATTGCCTGGGATCTGCTGGGCGAACAGCTGGCCGAGGACGAAGTAGGGGTCTTCCTCTGCACCGCCCATCCCGCCAAGTTCAAGGAGTCGGTGGACGAGATCCTGGGGCTGGACGTGCCGCTGCCCGGCCCGCTTGCCAAGCACGCCGAACTGCCGCTGCTCTCCGTTAATTTGCCTGCGGAGTTTGCCCGCCTAAGGGCCTTCCTACTCGGTTAAGTTGATTGCCAATCCCCCGACTTCGGGGGATTTTCTATCTGTTGTTTTCTATCCGTGACAGGGCGGGCAAGCCGCCCCATATAAGGAGTGAAGATGAGTCAGCATCCCCTTCGTACCCTTATCGAGACCTGCGACGCCGCCATCTCCCGGCGCGATTTCGACGCCCTGATGGCCTTCTACGCCGAAGATGCCGCCCTAGTTGTCAAACCCGGCATGGTGGTGCGTGGCATCCCCGCCATCCGCCGCGCCTTCGGGGCCATCTCGGACCATTTTCAGGGCCGGCTCCAGGTCACCCAGGGTGCAATGAAGGTGATAGAAGGGGCCGATAATGCCTTGGTGATCATGGAAACCCGGCTGCGTTATCCCGATGGTGAGGGAGGGGTTATCGATGAAACCCGCCGCGCCACCTATGTGTTTCGCAAAGAAACCGATGGACAGTGGCGCTGCACCATAGACAACTCCTACGGCACTGCATTGCTGGCGGCGGTGGACCCCGCGCCTTCTGCCTGAACGCTACCAAGCGCTATCGCAGAGTGGGGGCTGGTACAAGCCCCCGAATGGCAGAAAATCAATAAGCTGCTGATATAGAAACACTTGTTAGACGTTACTGTGGTGCGGCGCCGGTTTGTTGCAGGTTCTCTCCGCCATAGTGGCTGCGCGCAGAAGAATAAGAATCATGGGAAAAACCCGCTGATGGGGAGTCCCTTGACCAGCTGGTCGGTGGCTGTTAATCAGGGTGCTGCATGAAGCCATCATGGACGAACAAGGCCGGGACCCTGTTCAGGGTTGGTGGCCGATGGCCGGATAATCACGAATCAGGGAGCAAACCATCATGTGGCCGTACCGAAAAATAGTGACTCAGTCCCTCAAAACCCCTTTGGTGATCGCCAGGATCATTTTCTACTTCGCCTTGCTCATGCTGCTACCGCTGCCTTTTATGGTGACTGCAGACTCTGTTCTGGTGGCAAGTGGGCGTGTTTATTACTTCCTCTTCTCGCTGCCCATTGCCATGGTGCTGATGCTCATCTCTAGCCTGATGGCCATCATGATCGCGAAAGTGGAAGCGCTGAATAACCGTTGATGGTGAGAAGCCAATCCCTGCTCGCCGATGCAGATAGTGACTCGTCAAACAGGATAAACAGGAAACAAAAAATCCCCGAGCGCAGGGGATTTTTATTGCGCGAGCAGGCCGCGCTGCGTCAGAACCGGGAGGCTAGAAACCTTATGGTTACCGGTTTGTTGTACCTGGATTTTCTGACTGTCTGTTAGTGGTGAGCGCCGACAGGTCTACTCGACGGCCGTTTTTTCACAGCTGGGGTTGCCCAGATCGTCGTGAACACTGCAATCCCAGTTATGCGCGCCATCGCTGAGCTGGTCGTATTCCACCTTGGCTGCGGCCAGATTGACCCCTTCCAGTTCGGTCGGCTTGATGTTCACATACCAAACGCGTGTGCCATCGGTGACGAAGTTCTCCTGCAGCGGTTTGATAAGGTCGCTGTCGACCCCTTTTGGCAGGGGCGCGATCCGCTTGTTGCCGCTATAGAAGCCGTCTTTGGTTACGGCCGAAGAGAAGTTCAGGCAGTGGAAGCTGGAGGCATCCACCTCTTGTTGGGTTTCCCCCTCGAAATAGAGGGTGTCATCGATCTTGGCCCACCCTTGGCAGGTATCGTACAGCACGACTTTGCCCTTGTGGGGGATGATTTTGGTTTGTTCGGCCACATAGTAGTAGTGACGCAGATCGGCGGCCTGACCATGGGCCGTCTTCAGGTGCTTGGGATCTGCCCCCTCGAGTACTTCGCCGGTGACGAGAAATACATGACGCCCGTCACTCGCGAAAGGGTGGTCGAGCAATGCAAACGCGGCTGTATTGACCGGTACCTTGATTTGCTCGCAATAGGCATAGGCCTGTTGCCCGCTCAGCAGGAAGCTGCCAAGCGCCTTGGCCGTGTTGATATCAAAGCTTGCGGGCAATTGCTGGTCGTTACAGAAATAACGACCTTGTGAGAGGGCAATGCTGAAATCATCGTTGCGATATGTGACATCAAAGTCTGTCGGCAACGCATCTGCAAGGGGTTTGCCTGGCAGGTTGCCATAGGGTTTGAAGACTACCTTGTCTGCTTCAAGTTGATAGGGAGCAGTGACTTCGGCATTGGTCACAACTAGCGGCAGACAGCACACCAGCAGGGCGCAGTAGCGAACGTTCATAAGGACTCACTGTTTATTGAATAGGTGGGTGATGATGCAAAACGGCAGCCTGGGTCTCGAGAAAATAGCATGCCCCCACAGTGGTGCCGTTTGGCATCATACTTAGGGTGGTTTCCATATGGCAAGCATAAAGCAGCGTCAAGGCAACCCACTCGGGAGGCGGGGGCGCTTTGCGACTTTCAAATTGGGACACCCACCTTTTTGACAGCGGCGCACTGCTGTACTTGGCTTGAGATGAGAGGTCACAGTCGGGGGGAGGAGCCATGACTATTGCCCGTTCACGTCAAATCAGTCTGCAGGATACGCCTTACTACCATGTGGTCAGCCGCTGTGTGCGGCGGGCTTTTCTGTGCGGGGAAGATACCCATTCTGGCCAGAGTTACGAGCACCGGCGCCAGTGGGTAGTCGACAAGTTGGGCCAACTGTCGCGGCTATTTGCCATCAGCGTCTGTGCTTATGCGGTGATGAGCAACCACTATCACCTGGTGCTCAAGGTGGAGCAAGATACCGCCTCCAGCTGGAGCGAACGGGAAGTGGCCGAGCGCTGGGCAGCGCTGTTCCAGTGGCCATTGTTGGTACGGCGCTGGTATCAAGGGGAATCCTTGATTGAGCCCGAACTTATGGTGGTGCAGCAACTGATAGAGGAATGGCGGGAGCGGCTTTATTCCATCAGCTGGTTTGTGCGGCTGCTCAATGAAACCCTGGCACGGCAGGCCAATCGGGAAGATGGCTGCAAGGGCCATTTCTGGGAAGGGCGCTTCAAAAGCCAGGCCCTGCTCACCGAGTCAGCCCTGCTGGCCTGCATGGCGTATGTGGACCTCAACCCGATACGGGCTGGATTGGCCGACCGGCCCGAGCAGAGTGATTACACCAGCATCAAGCAACGTCTCGAGAAAGATCCCGGCACTGATGTTTTGCCACCACTATTGCTGCCGTTTGCCAGTAAGTTCGAACCTGACGGCCTGCCCTATGCTTTTTCTGACTATCTGATGCTGGTTGACTGGACCGGCCGTGCAATTCGGACCGACAAGCGGGGTTATATTCCGGCCCACCTTGCCCCAATCTTGGCGCGGTTGGGCCTTGATGGTACCCGATGGCTGAAACAGGTGACCCTGTTTAGGCGACAAGGGATTAGAGTTGTGGGAGACAAGGCGCATTGTCGGCAGTTCGCCCACCACTGTGGTCAACAACGATGTCATCAGCCACTTGAGTAATTCGGTAAGTTTTGTTTCCCCTCTATTTTTGACCTCTTTTCCGATGTGATGAATTGCCACGCCTGCACCAGCGTTTTGCCAGGTCAAAGCTAATTGTTTGCCCCATGTTGACCTTTTTTCTTCGTTAGCTTTTGTGATGGTAAAAATAGCCAGCTGAGGGGCTGCTGGCTCAGAAAGATGGGTGTCCTAGATTTTCCGGCACCGATGTTTTGCCACCACTATTGCTGCCGTTTGCCAGTAAGTTCGAACCTGACGGCCTGCCCTATGCCTTTTCTGACTATCTGATGCTGGTTGACTGGACAGGCCGTGCAATTCGGACCGACAAGCGAGGCTATATTCCGGCCAATCTGGCCCCAATCTTGGCGCGGTTGGGCCTTGATGGTGCCCGATGGCTGAAACAGGTGACACTGTTTAGGCGACAAGGGATCAGAGTTGTGGGAGACAAGGCGCATTGCCGGCAGTTCGCCCACCACTGTGGTCAACAACGATGTCATCAGCCACCGTACTAATCCGTTAGACCCTGCCTTCTCCCCCGTTTTTGGCATATGTTCCGGTGTCAGGCATTGCCATGTTTGCACAAGCGGTTTGTCAGATAAAAACCGCTCGCTTGCCCGATTGTTACTGTTTTCCTGGGGTCAGTATTCATGATTGCAGAGATAGCCAGCCGAGCAGTGGCTGGCTCAGAAAGGTGGGTGTCCTAATTTCTTTTCCAGTATCAAACAGCGTCTCGAGAAAGATCCCGGCACCGATATTTTGCCACCACTATTGCTGCCGTTTGCCAGTAAGTTCGAACCTGACGGCCTGCCCTATGTCTTTTCTGACTATCTGATGCTGGTTGACTGGACAGGCCGTGCAATTCGGACCGACAAGCGGGGTTATATTCCGGCCCACCTGGCCCCAATCTTGGCGCGGTTGGGCCTTGATGGTACCCGATGGCTGAAACAGGTGGCACTGTTTAGGCGACAAGGGATCAGAGTTGTGGGAGACAAGGCGCATTGTCGGCAGTTCGCCCACCACTGTGGTCAACAACGATGTCATCAGCCACCGTACTAATCTATTAGGCCCTGTTTTCTCCCCATTTTTGGCATATGTTCCTGTGTCAGGCATTACCACGTTTGCACAAACGGTTTGTCAGGTAAAAACCGCTCGATTGCCCAATTTTTACTGTTTTCCTGGGGGCAGTATTCATGATTGCAGAGATAGCCAGCCGAGCAGTGGCTGGCTCAGAAAGGTGGGTGTCCAGGATTTTTCATGAAACCCTGGCACGGCAGGCCAATCGGGAAGATGGCTGCAAGGGCCATTTCTGGGAAGGGCGCTTCAAAAGCCAGGCCCTGCTCACCGAGTCAGCCCTTCTGGCCTGCATGGCGTATGTGGACCTCAATCCGATACGGGCTGGATTGGCCAACCGGCCCGAGCAGAGTGATTACACCAGTATCAAACAGCGTCTCGAGAAAGATCCCGGCACCGATAATTTGCCACCACTATTGCTGCCGTTTGCCAGTAAGTTCGAACCTGACGGCCTGCCCTATGCCTTTTCTGACTATCTGATGCTGGTTGACTGGACAGGCCGTGCAATTCGGACCGACAAGCGGGGCTATATTCCGGCCAATCTGGCCCCAATCTTGGCGCGGTTGGGCCTTGATGGTGCCCGATGGCTGAAACAGGTGACACTGTTTAGGCGACAAGGGATCAGAGTTGTGGGAGACAAGGCGCATTGCCGGCAGTTCGCCCACCACTGTGGTCAACAACGATGTCATCAGCCACCGTACTAATCCGTTAGACCCTGCCTTCTCCCCCGTTTTTGGCATATGTTCCGGTGTCAGGCATTGCCATGTTTGCACAAGCGGTTTGTCAGATAAAAACCGCTCGCTTGCCCGATTGTTACTGTTTTCCTGGGGTCAGTATTCATGATTGCAGAGATAGCCAGCCGAGCAGTGGCTGGCTCAGAAAGGTGGGTGTCCTAGATTTCCTGCGGGAAGATGAAGATGATGCAGCATTTCATTTATTGATCTTGCCCAAGAAACGCACATGTCCTTCTTTTTTCCTTGGATTTATTCTCTAAGATAGCCGTTTGAAGATGGTCTCCTTGGTAACACGGATGTATCATGCCAGATCTGTGTAGATTAAAAGTTGCAAACCATAGACTGTCAGTCAGTGGGGTTTGCCAATGTATTCAGCATTGGCGGTAGGCGCGTAATGGATTGATCTAAAAATTTTTTTGAATTTGGTTATCAGGGGTTAACGGAGTGATAGGGAAGGTGCGACTAATGAATTAGTGCCGTCTTCCATCTACTTAGTGTTAGTTACACATGATTAATAAGGCTTAAGATGAAGAATAAAGTTGTAATTTCACTGGCTATTCTATTTGGTTTGAATGTAAGTTCTGTTTTAGCCGAAGGAATCATGATTCCTGGTGGGTGGGAAACCACAATGAGTATGATTGCTGAAAACCCGAGCACTGGAGAGAAGAAGAATATTGGTGAATCTAAAGCTTCAACATGTCTTAGTAAAGAGTTTTTGGCTTCAGATCCATATTTGACAGCAACGTTGGATCAGGGAAAATTAAAAGGGAGAGGCGTCGATTGCAGTGTTAAAAACTATGAGCGTGAGGGGGCTATGGCTCACTGGATGATGGCGTGTACTACCAATGATGGAAAATCATTCACGATGAAATTTAATGTGAAACTGTCTGCCAAACAGGTAATAGCCACTGTAAATCAGGTCGTAACACAAGGATTTCAGTCAGCATATATTAATTCATCGGTGAAACATACGTATATTGGAGAATGTACCGATGATATGCCAAGGTTGTGAGAAATTGCTGCTAACAAAAAAATCACTCTGACAAACTTTCGAAATATTCGTTTGTGCTATACATGGCACAAACCTCACACAGCTAAAATCTGTTGATGATTTTCGGAAAATCGCATTATGTTGTTGAATGAGTAGATCAGCAATTTGTTATTGGTGTTGATATTGGCTGTACAGATCTGGTTGTCATATGACGCCGGCCTCAAACCGGTGTCATGTTTACGTTGCTTTAGTAGGAGGGTAAATTGAGACTCTTACCTTTTTGACACCATAATATTCGCCTGTTCAGGTCTTACTACGTCTGAACACGTGGCCCGCTAGGTAAAAGTCGCCTTCTTGCCCGATCTTTAGTAGGTTCTTGGTGGAGTGGTGTGTTATGAGAGACATAGCTAGCTAGGTAATTGCTGGCTCAGAAAGATAGAGCCCTAGATTTCTAAGTCTAATCTGTACATAAATTTAATTACCATATTGATTTTCCCATATGCCTGTGACATCGTAGCAGGGGGGGGCTCTACCTTAATATTATTGATTGCTATCTTTTCTAAAAAGTTATTTCTCTCATCGAGAACCTTCTCTAAATGTTCCATATTGTTTTTATATCGCCAGTGGTTTTATAAAGAAAAAACCAATTGTTTTTATATCTTCGCGTTGAACTGACAGCATTTTGCAAATGCCATAAGGCATAGTTAGTCATAATTCTTCACAATTAATTAAGGGTGCAGAGTAAAATGGTTGACATGTATATCTGTACTTGAAATGTCAAAGTTTTTAAATGTGCATACATGTTCACCATTGATGTACTTATAGCATTCATTTAATAAATTATGGAATTCATGATTTCTTTTGATAAATCATATCCATTAAAAAATTTTTAGAGAGAAAACGACTTAAAAAATACATGTTTTAGCTCTCAGAATTATTTTTTAATAGTCTTTAAGAATTTTTATTTTTTAACTTAATTTATTTAAAATGCTAGGTCATTAATTAGGTCAGTTTCATTACCCTTAGGGGACGTATGGGTGTCGCTCACTTCTCGGATTCCGGCGTGCTAGTCAAAAAGTGGCGTAACAGTCAGTAATGATTGGTTTTTTGCGCTGGTTCAAAAAATGGCTGAGGTGGGAAACTGGATTCCCATGGCCCTTGATTTTATTGGGGTTGGCTGTCGTGGTGGAGAAGAGGGGTTTGGCTTGCTGTTGAGACGGAGCTGGCCGGAGAGAATCCCGCTTAGCCAATCGGCGCTATAGTGCGGGCGATGGTTGCCCTGTGCTCCGTTTCCCAGGGTGGCGAGGCGGGGGATCTGCGGCAACAATCAGCTGTTGCAATCACAGCCATTTGCAACACATCGTCATGCAAATATGACCATGCAAACACATCACCAGATAGAGAGGAGATCACCCATGAAGCGTACCATCCTGTTCGGCCTGCTCTGCGGCAGCGTGCTGCTGGCCAATCCGGTCTTTGCCAACGACGCAGCCCAGTTGCAGTGCGAGGCGCAGGCCGCAGCGAAAAAGCTTAACGGCGTCGCCAAGACCAGCTTTGTCGGCAAGTGTGTGAAAGATGCCGCTGGCGCTGCGACCGGCGAGTGCGAGAAGGCGGCCGCCGACAAGAAGTTGGCTGGCGCGGCCAAGAACAGCTTTATCCAGAAGTGCGTCAAGACGGGCGCTGCGATGGATCCGGCGGCCAAGTGCGAGAAGGCCGCCGCTGACAAGAAGCTGGCGGGCGCGGCCAAGAACAGCTTTATCCAGAAGTGCGTCAAATCGGCATAAGCCAACAGGTCGACAGTGCATGCTAGCGGGGGCCATCAGGCCCCCGTGCTTTTTAGGGGGACGGATGGCGCGGGGCACCAGGCTTGTATCGGGGCGGCAATAGCGACACTATTGACTCCTTTTATGGGTTCCGCAGAGGCGCAGCCATGACCTGTCGTGACCGGACGAGGTGTTGGCGAGCCGCATTTGTGCGGGATTACGCGGGATAAAAGGGAGTAGAGCAGCATGATGGAAGGCACAGCGTGGCGCTGGCTCAATGAGCCCGCCGAGTGGCGCAAGACCAGCGATGGCTTGCAGGTAGTGACGGACAAGCAGACCGATTTTTGGCGCAGCACCTGGTATGGCTTCGAGCGCCACAGCGGGCATCTCTATGGTTGCGAGGTTGAAGGGGAGTTTACCTTTCAGGTCTGCGTCGAGGGGGAGTTCACCACCCTCTACGATCAGGCGGGGCTGATGCTGCTGCAAGACGACGCGCACTGGCTCAAAGCGGGGATCGAGTACAACGATGCCCAGCCGATGATCGGCAGCGTGCTCACCAACCCACGCTCTGACTGGGCCACCGGTATTTTCACCGGCAATCCGCGCCGCTTCTGGCTGCGGCTGACCCGGCTGGCCGATTGCCTGCGCCTGCAATACTCCACCGATGGCAAGGTGTGGCCGCTGCTGCGCCTCGCCCCGTTCCCGCCAAGCGAACGCTGCTTTATCGGGGTGATGTGCTGTACCCCGGAGCGGCAGGGGTTGGCGGTGCGCTTCTCTGACCTGCGCCTCACGGCGCCTCTGGGCAAGGCGCTGCATGATTTGAGCTAGCTATCTGCCTATTGTTGGCGCCGTGACGGCGTCAACCGGCAGAACCAACAATGTCATCGGCCCGTTGCGCCAGTAACAGGGTCTATCGAGCGGGAGGGCAGTTGCCCTCCCGCTTTTTTATGCCGCTTGCCCGGCGCGTCAGGTATGGCGGGTGA
The DNA here is from genome assembly GCF_029237345.1 of Aeromonas sp. 2HA2. NCBI lineage: Bacteria > Pseudomonadati > Pseudomonadota > Gammaproteobacteria > Aeromonadales > Aeromonadaceae > Aeromonas > Aeromonas sp. 2HA2. The sequence continues at coordinate 626,271 of NZ_JAACGB010000002.1, forward strand.
CTGTGGCGGGCAAGCCGTAGCAAGCAACGTCGAAAAGCATGCGGCACGCAACGCAGCAGACAACAAGTTGCCGGAACTGGGATCTCGATCGGGGCAACAGGACTTTTGTCCTGCAAAGGGAGGCCGGGCGGGGGCTAGGATGCGCTCATCCACAAGAGTCAAACTGGAGCACAACAACAATGACCGCTCATATCAATGCCAACCCGGGCGATTTCGCCGAGACCGTCATCATGCCGGGGGATCCGCTGCGGGCCCGCTATATCGCCGAGACCTTTCTGACCGATGCGCGCGAGGTGACCAATGTGCGCAACATGCTGGGCTACACCGGCTACTACAACGGCCAGCGTATCTCTGTGATGGGCCATGGCATGGGGATCCCCTCCATGGTGCTCTACGCCCACGAGCTGGTGAATGACTTCGGGGTCAAGCGCATCATCCGCATCGGCAGTCTGGGGGCGACCCAGCGTCACGTGCAGATGCGTGATGTGATCCTGGCGCAGGCGGCAGGCACCGATTCCCCCACCAATGCCAAGCGCAGCGCCGGTTACCAGATGGCGACTTCGGCCGATTTCGCCCTGCTGCACAAGGCGTTTACCAAGGCGCAGGAGAAGGCCATTCCGGTCAAGGTGGGCAATATCTTCACCGGTGACCTCTATTACGATCCGGACGAAAACCTCATTCCGGCGCTGGAGAAGTTCGGTGTGCTCGGCATCGACATGGAGGTGGCCGGTCTCTACGGGCTGGCCCATCAGCAGGGGATCGAGGCGCTCGCCATCCTGACTGTTTCCGACCACTGCCTGACCGGTGAAGAGACTACTGCCGAGGAGCGGCAGCTCTCCTTCAACCAGATGATCGAGCTGGCGCTGCACACAGCGCTGTAAGCGCAGCCGCGCCGCCAACCCTGCCCGCACCCTGACCCCTATGAGAGATCCAATATGAACAATAAGCTCTCCCTCACTGCCATCAGCTTCCTGGCCAACTTTGTGATGGCCGGTTTTGCGACCCAGTTCGGCATGCTGATCGAACCCATAGCCGCCAAGTTTGGCGCCGACGTCAATCAGGTGGCCTCCATCTTCTCCCTGCTCAACGGCGGGGCGCTGGCGGGCACCATTGCCGCCTTCTTCCTCATAGAGAAGGTGGGTCTCAAGCGGATGACGCTGCTCTGCTACGGGCTGATCGCCCTGGCGGCGGCATCCCTCCACCTGACCGGTTCCCTCTATGTGGTGATGGCGGCCATGACGGTGATTGGCCTGTGTGGCGGGGTGGGGCTCTGCATTGCGGGAACCCTGGTGGTGAGTGTCTGGAAGGCGCGGATGCAGAGCACCATGCTGGTGGTGCAGGATGCCACCTTCAACGTGGCCGGGGTGGTCTTTCCGCTCATCACCACTTACACCCTGACCCACGCCATGGTGTGGAGCTGGAGCTATCTGGCGGTGGGCGTGGTGGCGCTGGCCACCATGCTGGTGGCTGTGCTGACGAACTTCAAGGCCTGCGAGGCGGGCGGCGAGAGCGCCGGTAACGAGCACTCCGAGTGGAACCTTGGCATCATCAGCGGCGGGCTGGGGCTCTTTCTCGGCATGCTGGCGCTTTACACCTTCCTCACCTGGGCGCCCATGTTCGTGAAGAACAAGTTCGGCATCCCCTTCGAGGAGGCGGGCAACATCATCACCCAGTACTGGACGGCGGCCCTGCTCGGCGCCCTGGTGTCGACCGCCATCGTCACCCGCATTCCGATCCGCACCTTCCTGCTGGTGATCATCACCCTGGCGATGGGGATGACGGCCTTGATCGTTACCACCGACAACCTGAGCCAGCTGCCTTACCTCACCTATGGTTACGGCTTTGTCTGCGCCGCGCTCTACAACGCCTTTATCGCCTACGGGGTGTCGTTTGTGCGGCAGGCATCGAGCAAGAACGTCTCCTATATCCTTATCAGTGGCAGCGCCGGAGCCATGTTCAGCCCGGCCATCAGCGCCCTGCTGGAGCAGGTGATCGGCTTGCAGGCGGTGATGTACGCCATCCCGCTGATCTACGGCCTGATCCTCGCCATGCTGGTGGCCTCGCTGCGCATCGCCCGGCCCCAGCCTTGTCTGGCCTGAGTTGGAGAGTGAATAACAAGAGGGGCGGTATCGACCGCCCCTTTTTTATTTTGTGTTGGGCTGGGTGGTTATGGCTGTGCTCTTTTGCCCAAGGCTGCGCCTGCTTTGCTTACGGTTGTTCGAGAAACACCTTGAGCCCCGCCAGATCGCGGATCTGCAATCCTTGCTCGCCTCGCTCCACCAATCCCTTGTCCATCAGCTCCTTCACCGCCCGTCGGTAGACGCGGTCAGTGGTGCCGAAACGCTCCGCTTCCTGATACCCCTTGCTGAAACCACTCACCGGATTGTCATGACAGTGGCTGTGGTAGAGGTCGAGGGCGATGTTGTAGCTGATGGGGTAGAGCATGCGGCAGGTGAAGATATCCACTGTGTCCTGGTAGTCGATGGCAATGGCCGTGGCGAAGAAGAGCGCCACCTTGGGATGGGCGACCAGCGCCTGCTCCAGCCGTTCGCCGTCGATGCGAGCTACTTCGAGGGGCTCTTCGGCCATGATGTCGAGCTGGCAGCGATAGCCGGTGAAGAACTCCATCTCGCCAAACAGCTGGTTGTCGCACTCCAGGGTGCCGAGCTGAAAGCAGCGACCGTTCATGGCGGTGTGGCCCATGGCGATGCGGCCGTTTGGCACCAGCACCAGATCCCGCAACGGCTCCCCTTGGCGCATGAGGGGCTCTCCCTCGGAAATAAGGCGCCGCTCCGTGATGCAGGATTCGACCACCTGTTTGATCAGATCGTGGCTGGCCTGCCAGTGGGGCTGAAAGCGGCCCTTGAGAAGGGGTTTGAGTTGCATGAAGTGCGCGCGCCTGCTGAAAACAAGTGGCTATTACAGCACGTTAGCCAGGCCCGATTCCAGCGCTGCCAAACAGACCCGGCCCTGCTCAACGAGATAAGCCTATTCACTGCTGTTGTCGACGACGACTCTGGCGCGTCCCGCCTCCTTGGCCTGGTAGAGCTGGCGATCTGCGGCCTCAAGCAACTGCTGTGGTGAACTTGCCAGAGTGGGTATGCGGGTGACGACGCCCAGGGAGATGGTGACCACTTTGGCTACGTCCGAGGCGAGGTGCTCGATGGCCAGCTCGCGCACGGCGGCGCACATGCTTTCGGCGATATGGACTGCACTGGTCAAGGGGGTGTTGGGCAGTATGCAGGCAAACTCCTCGCCGCCGTAGCGAGCCACCAGATCGTGTGGCCTGCCCACCCGTTCGGCCAGTACTGATGCGATAGCTTGCAGACATTGATCTCCGGCCTGATGGCCATAGTGGTCGTTGTAGCGTTTGAAATAATCGACATCGAGCATGATGAGGGAGAGTGGAGTGCGGTCACGACAACCCTGGCGCCACTGCAGGGCTAGACCATCATCGAACTGGCGCCGGTTTGGTATGCCGGTGAGGCCGTCCAGCATGGCGAGATTGCGTAGCAAGTCCCCCTGCATTTTCAGGGTCAGGTGGGCCTTGACTCTGGCCCTGACGATGTTGGGGCTGATGGGCTTGCTGATGAAATCAACTGCACCGAGTGCCAGACCATACTCCTCATCGGTCTCTTCCTGCTGGGCCGTGATGAAAATAATGGGAATGCTCTGGGTATCGGGATCCTCCTTGAGTCGGAGGCAGACTTCGTGACCGCTCAGACCTGCCATGATGACATCCAGCAGTATGAGGTCTGGCATCAGGTTGTGACAAAGCGCGATGGCCTGTTCCCCGCTGGTTGCCATGAAGACGTCGCACTCCTCGCGAAAGAGTTGGTGCAGTAACCGTATGTTGATCGCCTGATCATCAACAATCAGCAACTTGGGGCGGCGGGTGATGGGCAGGTTCCAGGGCATCAGTGCGGGCTCCGTGGCTGAAGATTCAACAGTGTGTGCCCTAGGGTGAGGGCAGCGGTGAAGTCCAGATTGTCGATCAGGGTGGCGAATTGACTGAATGTGGTGCCCAGATGCGGTGGCGTCTTGCGCCCGAGCGCGTCAGCCAACTCGACAGCCTCCAGATTGCCACTCTCCAGCAAGCTCATGATCTCCTGCATGGCTGCCTGCCACTCGGCGAGTGGCAGGGCATCAGCCTGTGTCTGGAGGGGGCGCAGCAGCGGGGAGGTGAAGGTCCGGTTCAGCCGTTCAGTGCTGAGCCAGGCGGTCTCTTGCAACTGAATGAACCAGCTTTCGTCGTTCAAGATTTGCCTGGCCTGCTGCTCGTCTGCGTGCAGCAGGGTTTGCTCCCGTTCTCTGGCCTGGGCAGCCAGTCTGCTGGCCCCCATGGTACTGGCGCTGCCCTTGATGGCATGCAGGGTGGCGCAAACCTCTTTGACTTGTCCGGTCGTAATGGCCTGGTTCAAGGCGACCAGCTGTTCCGCCAGGTCCGGACCGAACAGGCTCAGGATCCGGTGCAGTAGTTCGATATCGTCATCGAAGCGCTGGCGTATGATGGACTCGGCCTCTAACAGGGCCTCACCCGTATCGGGTGTTTCTACCAAGGTCGGGGCCTGTGTGGCGGTCGCTACCCTGCCGGTTTGTACCAGCAAGGTCGAGACCAGCGGTTCCAGGGCGATGGGTTTACCCACGTGTTCATTCATGCCGGCGGCCAGGCAGAGTTGGCGATCTGTTTCCGATACATTGGCGGTCATGGCGATGATGGGCAGATTGGCAAACTGTGGATGGGCACGGATCTGACGTGTCGCTTCCAGTCCGTCGATATCCGGCATTTGCATATCGATCAGCACGGCGTCAAAAGCAGGGTTTTGCTGCAAAACCATGGTCACGCCATCCCGCCCGCACTCGGCAAGTTGTACCCGGGCACCCTCGCAGCCAAGCAGCTCGAAGGCAACCTGGCGATTGAGAATATTGTCTTCCACCACCAGCAAGTGAAGGCCGCTCAGCCGCCGGGTATGTTGTATTGGCCCGCTTGGGGTGGTGTCGCGCCCATGGATCGCCTGATAAATGGTGTCTGCCAGCTGTTTTGGCGTCACCGGTTTGGTCAGCAGGCTGGTGAAGGGGGTAGCACCTGACTGATGAGACTCGGTAAGTATCTCGTGGCCATAGGCGGTGATCATGATGATCTTGGGCGCAGGATGCAACGCTGCCTGCAGTTGGATCCGTGCGGCGGCGCTCAGTCCATCCATGTCCGGCATGCGCCAATCCATCAGGACAATGTCAAAGGGATGTCCCTGATCGTGAGCCTCGCTGACCCGCCGTATCGCATCTTCACCGGAGTGAACACACTCTGCCTGCCACCCCAATAACGACAGAGTGCGTTGCAGCAGCTCTGTTGCCATCTCACTGTCATCGGCAACCAGGATCTTCAACGAGGGGTCCAGACCGTGGCAGGCCTCTTTGATTGACTGGGATTCGGCCTGTGCCAGTGTGATGTCAAACCAGAAGTGACTGCCACGCCCCGGCTCGCTTTCGACCCGCAGCTCCCCCCCCATCAGGGTGATGAGGCGCTTGCAGATAACCAGCCCCAGTCCGGATCCGCCAAAACGGCGGCTGGTAGAGGTCTCGGCCTGGGTGAAGCTTTCAAAGATGCGTTCCAGCTGGTGGGGGCTGATCCCGATGCCACTGTCGGTCACTGCCATGCGCAGGGTCACAGCCTGCTCATGATGGGCCAGCAGCGCTACTTTGATGATCACATGCCCCTTGAGGGTGAACTTGAGGGCATTGCCCGCCAGGTTGGTCAGGACCTGTTGCAACCGCATGCTGTCACCAATGAGGTGATTGGGCAGGCGGGGGTCGATATCAAACATGACGTCGATCTGCTTCTGACTTTGGTTGCCATCCAACACTATGGCCAGATCACGCATCAGGCTTTCGATGTCAAAGGCATGCAAATCGAGCTGCAACTTGCTGGCCTCGATCTTCGAGTAGTCGAGAATGTCGTTAAGTAGGCCCAGCAGGGATTTGGCTGCCGAGTGTGCCTTGACCACATAATCAAGTTGGCGAGAGGTCAGGTCTGTGTATTGGATCAGTTGCAACATACCCAGCACGGCATTGAGCGGAGTGCGTATCTCATGACTCATGTTGGCGAGGAAAGAAGACTTGGTCTGACTGGCCGCATCGGCCTGCTCCTTGGCATAGAGCAGGCGTGACTCCAGCTCGGTCTGGGCCGTAATATCTCGGTTGAAACCTATGACGCGAAGGGCCTTGCCCGTGCTGTCTCTCTCCACCTTTGCGCCAGCTTGTATCACACGCTGTTCACCACTGGATAATGTTACCCTGAACACGGGGTCATAAACCCCGGTCCCGGCCACGGCCCGTTGCAGGCTGTCGGTAGTGGCCGCCACATCGTCTGGATGTACCCGGCTCGCCCAGTGTTGATAATCGAGCCCCTCATTTCTGAGTGCCAACGGCAGGTCATAGATCTCGAACATGCGCTCGCTCCAGATCAGGGCGTTGGTCTCAAGATCCCAGGACCAGATCCCCAGTTCGGCCACCTCTGCAGCCATTTGCAACTGATCACGGGTCGACAGGATCTCCTTGCGTTGTGTCAACTGCTGGGTCATGTCGGTGATGATGCAGACGAACATGGTGGAACCCGCGGCTTGCATCATCCCAATTGACATTTGCAGGGGGAACTCGGAACCATCATGCCGCAGACCAATAAACTCCTTGCTCATGATGCTGGCCAGATTGATCTGAGTGAATGAATGAAAAAATGGGACATCTGTCTCGGCGTTATCCGTTGCTTTCAACAAGTCTTCAATCCGCTTGCCCTGGGCTTCTTGTGACTGATAGCCGAAGGTGCTCTGTCCGGCTGGGTTGAGGGACTGAATGATGCCCTCTTGATCTATGGTCATGATGGGGTTGACCGCCGTATCCAGGATGGCTCTAGTGATTTCAAGGCTCTCTGCCAGCTTTTTCTCGGCCGCCTTGCTCTGGGTTATATCCAGCCCTATGCCCAGATAGCCACGGCTTTCGCCCTGTGCATCGCGGATGGCCGTGATCACCAGGGTTACGGGGAAACGTGTGCCATTCTTGCGCACATAGGTCCACTCCCGGCTCTCGGCCCCATCCCGCTCAGGTTTATAGATGAACACCTGGAAGCCGCCGATTTGCTGGCCATACTCACTGCTCAGTTCGGTACCGCGTGCCATCACCTCATCACGAACGTGAAAAATGCCCGGTGTCTGCGTACCGACGACCTCGTCGGCACGGTAGCCAAGGAGTCTTTCTGCCCCTTCATTGAATAGTGTGATGGTGCCCTCAAGGTCGGTCGCTATGATGGAGATGGCAGAGGCTGAACGCAGCACATTGCTCAATAACACATTGATCTTGCTCAGTTCAGCCGTACGCTCCGCGACCTGATTCTCCAGATTGGCATTGAGCACCAGTATTTGCTCCTCTGCCTTCTTCTGCGCCGTGATGTCCCTGATGGTTTCTGAGATACCGACTATCTTGCCCCGGTTGTCATAAATGGGGGAGATGGAGATGGACAGATCCAGCATGTGGCCGTCTTTGTGCTGACGGCGGGTGTGGAAGCTGGGGATCTTTTGCCCCTGCCTAATGCTTGCCAGAAGGGCTTTCTCGTTGGCGTCATCATCACTGGTACCGAACAGTTCAGCACTGCTGTGCTCTAGGGCCTCCTCGGCCGAGTAACCAAACAGATCTTCTGCCCCCTTGTTCCAGCTCACGAGGATGCCATTCAGTGTCTTGGCGATGATGCCATCGCTGGCGCTGGCAACAATGGCTGCCAACTTGGCCTGGTTTTCAATGACCCTGAGGCGCTGTTGCTGACCAATAGCCCGCATACGGAAGACCAGCATGGTCAGCAGAGTGATGATGCCGCCGGTGAACAATATGATTAACGGTGGGGTCTGCTGGAGTCGGGTCAGATAGAGGGGGTGAGCCTTGAGGGAAATCAGCCAGAGGCGGCCATAAATGTTCCGCTCGGTGGTGTGTGTCATGACGATATGATGAGGATTGTTTGACTCATGGGTGAGGGCGCTGGTGTAGAAGGGCTTTGCCTGTTGCGTTGCAGTGATATCACTGAGGCTGATGTGAAAGGTGTCGCTTTCCAGATGCAAGGCGCCCAGCACCTCCTCTGTCAGTAGAGGGGCGTAACTCCAGCCAAACCCTGCTTTTTCCCGCTCACTGCTGGTGGCGGGTGTGGTCACTGTGCGATAGATAGGCATCATGATCAGAAAGGACTGCAATGGCTTGCCCGTGGCTTGAATCAAGGTAATAGGGGCGGTCAGTCTGACTTCACCACTGCGAATGGCAGAGAGTGCGGCCTCGCGACGTGACGTTTCGGATGCAATGTCCAGTCCGATTGCCGCCTGATTACGGGATTCCGGCTCTATGTATTGGATGATGAAATGCTCACCGTGATAGGCCGACAGCTGTTGAATGGTGAAACCTGGCCGCCCATCCTTCTGGACGTAGTTGATGAAGTTATCGAGGTCGGCATTGCTGACCCGTCTGATAAACCCGAAGCCGCGAGCGCCGGGAAACTCTTTGTCCACGTCTCGGGTCAGGCTATAGCGAACGAAGTCCTGATGACTGAAGTCATGTTCGCCAGCGGTTAAAATCGCACCACGTACACCCCTCAGCCCATATTGATAAAGCTCTATCCGGGTCTTTATGGTGTCAGCGATGTCTTCCGTGGTGGCGGCGATGGCCACCTGAGCCTGCTTGTCATTGTTGTATTGGAGGAGAATTGCGCCAAGCAGGGAGAGCAGAAGGCCTAGGCATAAGATCAGGATCGCACTCCTGTTCAGGATAAAAAAGGGGTGGTGATTGCTCACGTGGAAGCCTCCCTGCTTCACTGGAACGCACCAGACATGTGCGCTCGGCCTTGTCAGCCAGAGTAACGTTAACTCATTGGAAGTAAAACTTAATATCCAGCATTTAGAGACAAGGGCGCGGAGAGTGGTGCCCGTGTCTGGTCAGGCGATGGTATCAAATGGGTTTCAAAATAACTTAATACCAATCGCCAGTGTTTGTATCTGATCCTTCCGCTCAGAGCCGAGGTTGCTGAGAAGCGGCCAGCATCCGGTCATGCAAACCGGTAAGAGCCCATGTAGAGGCTGCCGCCATCCCAGCTGTCGTGCAGCTTGTGGGGCTTGTCCTTGCCAGCGGCCCCCAGGGCCACAAACAGCGGGCGCAGGTGATCGTCATGGGGGTGTGCTTCCACCGCTCCCGGGGCTCGCGTTCTGTACTCTTCCAGCGCGGGCCTGTCACCCTCGCTCATGGTCTGCTCCAGCCAGTTCACAAAATCGCTGGCCCAGCCGGGCACCGGCGAGTTGTCCGGCCCGAGAGCCCGCAGGTTGTGGGTAATGGCGCCGGAGGCCAGTATGCCTATCCCCTGTTCGCGCAGGCTCTGCAGCGCTTCCCCCAGTTGCCATAGCTGGGCCGGGCTGAAACTGGCCGGGATAGAGATCTGCACCAGGGGGATCTCGCTGGCCGGATCCATCAGGGAGAGCGGCGACCAGACGCCGTGATCCAGCTCGCGGCGCACCTGTGTAGCCGGCAAGCCCGCCAGCATCAGCTGATCGCCTACCGCCTCCTGCAACCACAGCGGACTCGTTGCCGGCCAGCGAATATGGTAGAGCGGCTCCGGAAAACCGTAGAAGTCATACATGAGCGCCGGATTGGGCTCGACGTTGATCTGCAACTCGGTGCGGCTGAACCAGTGTGCCGAGATCACCACCAGTCCCTTGATATCGCCAAGGCGCAATGTTTTCAGGAAGTGGGTGGCTGGCTGGTCGCGCAGAACCAGATCCGGAGCGCCGTGAGAGATAAACCAGACGGGGGCGATAGACATGACAAGACTCCATATAAGCTGTGTCGGTACGCATTGCGTACCCGAAACCGGGATCAGGGCGTCGGGCCACTGACGATGTGGTCATTATCTGCCTGGGATGCAAGGTTAACAATCTAGCGCTATGTATAAGCACTGTTCACCATTGGTTGATAGTAACAGTGGTTGGCGTAACAGGGCAGGGCCGCAGACAAGCAGAAATAACAAGGCCAGCGCAGTGTGCTGGCCTTGGCATAGGAAGCTGTCGAGGGACGGACTTACTGGATGTCCAGCAGCTCAACGTCAAAGATCAGCACGGGCGCTCAGTGGGATCTTGCCAGCGGCGCGATTGGCATAAGCCTGCTTATTGGATACCCAGCAGCTCAACGTTGAAGATCAGCACGGGCGCTCAGTGGGATCTTGCCAGCGGCGCGATTGCTATAAGCCTGCTTATTGAATACCCAGCAGCTCAACGTCAAAGATCAGCACGGATCCCGGCGGTATTTTGCCAGCGGCACGGTCGCCATAAGCCAGATTGGCGGGGATGTAGAAGCGGGTCTTCTCACCTTCCACCATCAGCTGTACCCCTTCGGTCCAGCCAGCAATCACCTGATTGAGGCCAAATTCGATGGGCTCGCCGCGGGCGACCGAGCTGTCGAAGACGGTGCCGTCCAGCAGCTTGCCCTCGTAGTGCACCTTCACTTTGCTGGTGGCGGTGGGGTGAACCGTGCCAGTGCCCGGGGTCAGTACCTCGTATTGCAGACCGGAGGCCGTGGTGGTCACCAGAGGTTTGTCTTTGTTGCCGGCGAGGAACTCGGCGCCCTTGCGCACATTTTCCACCGCTTGTTTTTTGTTGTTGCTGCTGGAGTAGAAGTAGTAGGCGACACCGGCAATCAGCAGCGCGATCAGAATGAATTTCATCAGTTTTTCCTTAAAGGCAATGAAGGCGGCATCTTATCCCAGTCGGGGAGGGAGGGCGAGCCGGGACGCAGGAGGATGTGATGGGGCAGACAGACGACGAGGGGGCCAGGATCCAGCCCCCTCGCCTCATTAGGGCGGATTACTTCGCCGCCACCATCATGAGGGCAGGCAGGGCGAAGAAGAGCCCGGCCACATAACCCAGTGCCAGCAGCTTGTTCTCGCTACCGACCCGGGCCAGCCCCTCGGCCGCCTTGATGGGCAATTCCCGCAGGAAGGGCACGCCATAGATGAGCGCCACGGCAAACAGGTTGAACAGCACATGCACCAGGGCTATGGTCAGCGCCAGCTTGGCACCGACACCGCTGATGGCGGTGGCCGCCAGCAGGGCCGTGATGGTGGTGCCGATATTTGCCCCCAGGGTGAAGGGGTAGAGCTGGCGGGTGGTGAACAGGCCGCTGCCAGCCAGGGGTATCATCAGGCTGGTGGTGGTGGAGGAGGACTGCACCATGACGGTAACCAGGGTACCGGAGGCGATGCCTGTCAGCGGACCACGACCCAGCGCCTTGTGCAGCAGCTCCTTGGCGCGACCTACCAAGACCTGTTGCAGTACCTTGCCCAGATAGGTAACGCAGGCGAGGATCAGCAGTATGCCGATGACGATGGTGGCAATGGCGGCGCCCTTGCCCGGCAAGAAGGCGACCGCGCTATCGACAAGGTTGAGTGCAGGGGCAGTGAGGGGTTTCATAAAGTCCACCCCTTTCATCGACAAGTCGGCGGAGCCCACCAGCAGCGTAGCCAGCCACTCGGCGCTCTTTTGCAGCAGACCGAACATCAGCTCAAGCGGCAGGAAGATAAACACAGCCAGCAGGTTGAAGAAGTCGTGCACGGTCGCAGCGGCAAAGGCGCGGCGAAACTCGGCCCTGTCCCTGATATGACCCATGGAGACTATGGTGTTGGTGATGGTGGTGCCGAGGTTGGCCCCCATCACCATGGGGATGGCCATGCCGATGGGCAGGCCGCCCGCCACCAGACCGACGATCACCGAGGTGACAGTGCTGGAGGATTGCACCAGGGCCGTCGCCAGTATGCCGAGCAGCAGGGCGACAAAGGGATTGTTTGCGAAGGCGAAGATCTGGGCTGCGCCCTCTGCGCCGCCGGAGAAGCCCTTGAAGCCGTGGGAAACGGCGCCAACGGCAACCAGAATGATGTAGACCAGTGCGATAACCGTGACCCAGTTGAACAGCGATCTGAAGTGGGATGTTCGCTGTTGTGGCAAGGATTGCGTCTGTTGCATGTAGCCTCTTGAGGACGGTGATACCGTTCGGGGTTGAAGTAGACCTGCGCATTTAATCAAGGCTCTATGACAGAAATATTACAAAGTGACACTTTTATGATGGTTTGATGACAAGGCTGCACAGAGGGCCGGATAACAAGAAGGGGAGCCATGGCTCCCCTTCTGCTTTTTGCTGTGTGTCGCGCCCCCTTATTGGGAGTCGGCAGTCTCTTCGTACTGACGGAAGGGAATGCGGAACACTGCCAGACGCAGGAACAGATAGGTGACCCCGAGACCCGCCCAGATCAGGCCCAGCTCCAGGGAGCTCTGCTCCAGGTTGATCCAGAGCGCACCGATAGTGGCGGCGCCGAGCAGCGGCAGCAGCAGGTAGAGCAGGTGATCCTTGATGCTCTTGTTGCGCTTCTCGCGTACCCAGAACTGGCCTATGACCGACAGGTTGACGAAGGTGAAGGCCACCAGGGCACCGAAGTTCACCAGCGCCAGCGCTGTGTCGAGATCAAACGACACGGCGGAGAGGGCGAGACAGCCCACCATCAGCACGTTGATGGCCGGCGTCCGGTATTTCGGATGGATGTAACCAAACACCCGCTCCGGGATCATGCGATCGCGCCCCATGACGTAGAGGATGCGGGACACGCCTGCGTGCGCCGCCATGCCGGAGGCCAGCACAGCCACAGTGGTGCACACCAGCACCACGCTCTGGAAGAAGGCGCCGCCGACGTAGAGGGCAATCTCGGGCAACACGGCATCGGGCTCCTTGAAACGGGCCAGATCCGGGAAGTAGAGCTGCAGGCAGTAGGAGACCACCACGAAGATGACGCCGCCGATGAGCGCTGTCAGCACGATGGCGCGGGGGATCACCTTGCCGGCGTTCGGGGTCTCTTCTGACAGCGAACTCAGGCCGTCGAAGCCGAGGAAGGAGAAGCAGAGAATGGTCGCACCGGTAAAGAGTGGCACCACGCTGGCGGATTCGAAGTGGAACGGCCGGCTGCTCATCAGGGTCGCTGCGCCCTCACCCTGGTAGATGCCCCAGCCCATCAGACCGATGAAGAGGGTGATGATGGCCAGCTGGATCACCACTATCAGGCCATTGAAGTTGGCTACCAGGTTGATGCCGCGCAGGTTGAGGAAGGTCATCACTGTCACCAGACCGAAGATGAAAATCCAGGGATCAACTCCGGGGAACATGGCAGTCAGGTAGATCTTGGCCAGCAGGATATTGATCATCGGCATGAACATGTAGTCGAGCAGGGAAGACCAGCCCACCATGAAACCGACGTAGGGGTTGAACACCTTCTGGGCATAGGTATAGGCAGAGCCCGCAGAGGGGAACTTGCGCACCAGATGGCCGTAGCTGAACGCGGTCAGCAGTATGCCGCCCAGCGCCAGCAGATAGGCAGTGGCGACCCGCCCCTCGGTGATGTCACCGACGATGGCGAAGGTATCGAACACGGCCATGGGGGTCAGATAGGCGAGGCCCATTACCACCACCTGCCACATGCTGAGGGTTTTCTTCAGACGAACGGGTTGCTGGCTCATTCAGGCTTCCTCCTTGCACGGATGGCAGGAAGTGGAATGGCTTGAGGCCATGGGACCGGGTTCTCGCGTACTCACAACATCGGTATGCAAACCACAGACGTTGGTCGCGTGGCGACCAAAGCAGGTTCCGGTGGCGACCGGAGACAAAGCAAACAAGAGCCCCATGTTTTTCCTCATTGCGGCATTAGGTTCATCTGAACCTTGATATCATTTCCGGAAGTTGTCCGGCCTCGAGTGGTAATAAAATTTTTCAAAATGAAAAATAACCGATGTGGGATCACATCGGTTATGAAAGCGGCGGGATTTTGCCCCAGATGGGGGGGGAAGACAAGCCACTAAAGGCATTCCGGGCAAGAGAATTATCAATGACCTGTTTTATATCAATGAATGGCGCCGTCACCCGTTCGGGGGAGATCGGCGCCAGCCCAGTGTTGGCAAGGCTTGCAGCTCAATAGGTCGGCAAGGATACGCGCCAGAAGGTGGTACGCAAAAACAGATAAATTCCCCCTATGGCAGCCCAGATAAGGCCGAGGATAAGAGAGGTTAGTTCGAGATTGAGCCAGAGAATCGCGACAGTCCCCGCCCCGCACAGGGGCAGCACCAGATATTGCAGGTGATCCTTAAGGGTTTTGTTGCGCCCCTGACGCACGTAATAGCAGGCGATCACCGACAGATTGACCACGGTAAAGGCCACCAGGGCACCGAAGTTGATCAGGGCCAGGGCGATTTCCAGATCGAAGCTGATGGCCGACAGCGCCAGTATGCCCACCAGCAGGATATTGAACACGGGTGTCTGCCACTTGGGGTGGATATAGCCGAAGGTGCGCTGGGGCAGCACCTTGTCCCGCCCCATCACGTAGAGGATGCGGGAGACACCGGCATGGGAGGAGAGCCCCGACGCCAGCACGGCCACGCAGGCACAGACCAGCACCACGCTCTGGAACAGCTTGCCGCCCACATAGAGGGCAATCTCGGGCAGCACTGCATCCGGCTCCTTGAAGCGTGAGGCATCCGGAAAGTAGAGCTGCAGGGCATAGGCCACCACCACGAAGATGAGGCCGCCCAGCAAGGCCGTCAGGAAGATGGCCTTGGGGATCACCTTGCCGGCGTTGGGAGTCTCTTCACTGAGGGCGCTCAGGCTGTCGAATCCCAGAAAGGAGAAACAGAGGATGGTGGCGCCGGTCAGCAGTGGCAACACCTCTGTGTTGGCGGTGTAGATGGGCTGCAGGCTGACGGTGCCGACTCCTTCGCCCTGGGCGATGCCGTATCCGATCAGGGCCAGAAACACCACCATGATGGCGATCTGGATCAAGATGATGACGCCGTTGAGGTTGGCCACCAGATCGATGCCGCGCAGGTTGATGAGGGTCATCAGGGCCGTCATGGCGCAGATGAAGATCCAGGGTTCGATGCCGGGAAACAGGGCGGTCAGGTAGATCTTGGCCAGCAGCATGTTGATCATCGGCAGGAACATGTAGTCGAGCAGGGATGACCAGCCCACCATGAAGCCCACCACGGGGGAGAACTCCTTCTGGGCATAGGTATAGGCGGAGCCGGCAACCGGATAGTGGCGCACCATCTGGCTATAGCTGGTGGCTGTGAACAGCACGCCCACAAGGGCCAGCAGGTAGGCGGTAGTCACATGGCCCTGAGTGATGTCGGTGACGATGCCAAAGGTATCGAACACCACCATGGGGGTCATATAGGCCAATCCCATCACTACCACTTGCCACAGGGTCAGGGTTTGCTTCAATCGAGCCGGGCGTTGAGCCATTGGCCTCTCTCCTCGAATTTGGGGCGTATGTCCCGCGCCGCAGGCAGGCGAAGGACGCGTGACAGTGTGGCTGGCCTTGGAGGGAGCCCAGCGCGCCTGCCATCATTTTTTGGGGCGGGGATGATACCGTATGAGCAGGCCGTCCGCGATGGGCGGCCTGGGGTTATCTCACGGTATTTTTCGCCATGATCGATGAAACCGGGTGGATCTAGCCCTGACTGGCGGCGGTGAGCGCCTGTTCCAGCAGAGCCATCCCTTCCTCGATCAAGGCCGGAGTGGCGGTAAGGGGCGCCAGGAAGCGGATGACGTTGGCCCGCACGCCGCAGGAGAGCAGCACAAGCCCGCGTTTGCCGGCCTCGGCCACCAGCCGTTTGGTGAGGTCCGGGTTAGGCTGGCCGGCATCCCGACCCTTGACCAGTTCCATGGCCACCATGGCGCCGGGGCCGCGAATGTCGCCGATGCAGTCAAAATCCTCGGCCAGCTGATGCAGGCGAGCCTTGATCTGCTCCCCCTGAGCCAGGGCTTTCTGGTTGAGTTGCTCCTCTTCGATCACCTCCAGCACTGCCAGGGCGGCGGCGCAGGCGATGGGGGAACCCGCATAAGTGCCCCCCAGACCGCCCGGCTTGGCAGCGTTCATGATGGCTGCCTTGCCCACCACGGCCGAGAGAGGAAAGCCACCGGCCAGACTCTTGGCCAGGGTCATGATGTCTGGTTCTATGCCGCTGTATTCAGTGGCAAAGGTTTTGCCGGTGCGACAGAAACCGCTCTGGATCTCGTCACAGATGAGCACTATGCCGTGCTGATCGCACAGCTTGCGCAGGCTCTGCATAAAGCTGGGAGAAGCGGAGTAGAAACCCCCTTCACCCTGCACGGGTTCGAGAATGATGGCTGCCACCCGGGCCGGTTCTATATCCGAGCTGAAGCAGAGATCCAGCGCGGCCAGGGCATCGGCCTCGCTCACCCCCAGGTAATCGCTCGGGAAGGGCAGGTGATAGACCTCTCCCGGGAAGGGGCCGAAACCCGTTTTGTAGGGCACTACCTTGCCGGTGAGCGCCATCCCCATCATGGTGCGACCGTGGAAGCCCCCCTTGAAGGCGATGGTGCCGCTGCGGCCCGTGTGGGCGCGGGCTATCTTGATGGCGTTCTCCACCGCCTCGGCGCCGGTGGAGAGAAACAGGGTGCGCTTTGGCGTAGGGCCCGGCACCAGGGCGTTGAGCTTCTCGGCAAGTTCGATATAGCCGGGGTAGGGGGTGACCTGGAAGCAGGTGTGGCTGAATTTTTCGAGCTGTTCACGCACAGCCGCCACCACTTTGGGGTGGTTGTGGCCCGTGTTGAGCACGGCGATGCCGGAGGCAAAGTCGATGTAGCGATTGCCCTCTACATCCCACAGCTCGGCGTTGAGAGCCTTGTCGATAAATACCGGCAGCAGGGTGCCGACGCCGTTGACCACGGCCGCTTCACGGCGGGCCTGCCAGGCCTGGTTGTTGTCTGCATGGCTATCTGAATGACTCATCTTTCCTCCCTGAGAGGCCTTGGCCCCTGTCTCAATGTGGCGAGCCTCCCAACCGGGAGCGCTCACTTGGTCCTTTTCATGACGGTATGCCTGCAAAGGCGCGCTGCAGCTTGATAGCCGGACCCCATCCCAACCCTCCTTCTGACAGGGAAGGCGGCTGACGTTGCATCTCCTTCCCTGCCGGGTGGGGCAGTTTGCTCCTCCTTCTTGAGAAGGGAGAAGCCGGGGTCTGGTATAAATCCGCTCCTAGCGAATGCCCCCAAAGCAGAGATATTTGGTTTCCAGATACTCTTCCAGCCCCTCGGTCGCCCCTTCGCGGCCCAGACCCGACTCCTTGATGCCGCCAAAGGGGGCCAGTTCGGTGGAGATGATCCCTTCGTTGATGCCCACCATGCCGTATTCGAGCTGTTCGGCTACCCGCCACACCCGGGCTATGTCGCGGCCATAGAAGTAGGCGGCCAGCCCGTAGGGGGTGTCGTTGGCGATGGCGATGGCCTCGGCTTCGGTGTCAAAACGTACCAGCGGAGCGACCGGTCCGAAGATCTCCTCCTGCAAAATGGGGTTGGTTTTATCGACATTGCCCAAAATGGTGGGCTGGTAGAACAGCGGGCCGGCGGGATGCTGCTCGCCGCCCACCAGCACCTTGGCGCCGGCGGCTTCGGCCTGCTTGACCAGCTCGGCCACCTTGCTGGCCGCGGCGGGGTTGATCAGCGGGCCTATCTGGGTGCCCTCGCTCATGCCATCCCCCACCTTGAAGCCCTGCACGGCAGCGGTCAGCTTCTCGGCGAAGGCATCGTAGACACCGGCCTGCACCAGGATGCGGTTGGCGCAGACGCAAGTCTGGCCCGCGTTGCGGTACTTGGAAGCGAGCGCCCCGGCGATGGCGGCGTCGAGATCGGCATCGTCAAACACGATGAAGGGGGCGTTGCCACCCAGCTCCAGCGACAGCTTCTTCATGGTGTCGGCGCACTGGCGCATCAGCAGCTTGCCGATGCGGGTCGAGCCGGTGAAGGAGAGCTTGCGCACAGCCTTGTTGTTGCACAGCTCGTTGCCCACCGCTGACGAGTGATGGGTAGTAACGATATTGATAACGCCAGTCGGAATGCCGGCCGCTTCCGCCAGCGCAGCCAGCGCCAGCGCACAGAGCGGAGTCTCGGCGGCAGGTTTGATGACGATGGTGCAACCGGCTGCCAGCGCCGGGCCCGCCTTGCGAGTGATCATGGCGATGGGGAAGTTCCATGGCGTGATGGCGGCGACCACCCCCACCGGCTGCTTGATGGTGGCCAGACGCCTGTCGCTGGAAAAACCCGGAATGGTGCGGCCATAGGCGCGCTTGCCCTCTTCTGCGAACCACTGGATGAAGCTGGCGCCGTAGGCCACTTCCCCCTTGGCCTCGGCCAGCGGCTTGCCCTGCTCGCAGGTCATGATGCGAGCCAGCTCGTCCTGATTGGCCATGATGAGTTCAAACCAGGCGTAGAGTTTGTTGCTGCGCTCCTTGGCCGTGAGGGCGGCCCAGGGCGCTTGCGCCGCACTGGCGGCCTCGATGGCGCGGCGGGTGTCCACCTCGTCCATGTCGGGTACCTGGGTGATGATCTGGCCATTGGCCGGATTGAGTACCTCGAAGTGGCGTCCGCTATGCGCCTCGCACCAGCGACCATCTATATAGGCAAGGGACTTGATCAAGGAGAGAGCGGGTTGTGATGCTGACATAGAAGGAAGCCTCGATTGTGGGTCAGGGTGGCCAAGGGATCCTGTGCTGCCACCGTATAGAATAATAAGCACAGAAAGACCATAAATTGAGCTTAAATGTTTTTCAAGTGTTAAATATATTTGAGTAAACGGGGCGCTGCATGCTAGAAATGGAGCTGTCAGGGCGATTTTACCGGTTTTTGTGGGATTGGGTGTGCAAAATAATGAACGGCACGTGCCGTGCAGGATAACGAACAGGTCCGGCAATGTGACTCGCTATTTTAACCGGTTGCGCCCTCGAACCGATCCGCAAGCACACTCGACAGGCACACAAGCAGATAAATACGCAAGCCGGCAGGCACACAAGGAGGTGGGCGATGCAGCAACCACAAGCAGAGGCAAAGCGGCAGACCATGACGGCTAACCCGTTTACGGACAAGAGTATGGGGGAGCGCCTCGCCGCCACACGCCGCCGTCTCGGGCTCTCCCAGCGACGGGTCGCCGAGCTGAGCGGGCTGACCCACGGCGCCATCTGCATGATAGAGCAGGACAAGGTGAGCCCGTCGGTGGCCTCCTTGCAGAAGCTGCTTAACGTCTATGAGCTGCCGCTGTCGCGCTTCTTTGCCGAGGAGGAGGGGCGTGCGCCAAGCGTGGTGATCAAGGCCGAGCAGTTGATCGAGCTGGGCAGTCAGGGGGTTTCCATGAAGCTGGTGCACAACGGCAATAATCGTCGCCAGCTTGGCTTCATGCTGGAGACCTATGCCCCCGGCACCGACACTGGCGGTCAGGTCAAGCATCTGGGGGAGGAGGTCGGTACCGTGCTGGAAGGGTCTGTGATCCTGACGGTGGCCGGGCAGACCTATCCACTCAGCGCCGGGGACAGCTATGTGATCGACACAGGCGAGCCCCACAGTTTCAGCAATCCGTCGGGGCAGACCTGTCGCATCGTCAGCGCCCATACCCCGGCCAACTTCTAGTGTCGAGACTATGTCTCGTTTGGGAAAAGAACCGGTAAGGAAACAGGGATCATGACCGAGCATGTAAACAGTTACTACGCAGCCAGTGCCAATCAACACGCACCTTATCCGACATTGACCGAGCAGCTTGAGTGCGATGTCTGCATCATAGGGGCAGGTTACACCGGCCTTTCTAGTGCGCTGCATCTGGTGGAAAAGGGCTATTCGGTGGTGGTGCTGGAGGCGGCCCGGGTAGGCTTTGGTGCCAGCGGTCGCAACGGCGGCCAGATCGTCAACTCCTACAGCCGCGACATCGACACCATAGAAGCGAACTGCCCGCCGGATCAGGCAAGGCTGCTCGGCTCCATGTTGTTTGAAGGGGGGCAGATCATCCGCGAGCGGATCAAACGCTACAACATTCAGTGCGACCTGCAGGAGGGGGGCGTCTTTGCCGCCGAGACGGAGCGCCAGCTCCATGAGCTCAAGGCCCAGCAGGCCCGTTGGCAGAAGTGGGGCAACGACAAGCTGGAGCTGCTCGACGGGGACGGGATCCGCGAGGTGGTAGCGAGTGATCGCTACGTCGGCGGCCTGCTCGACAAGAGCGGCGGCCATATTCACCCCCTCAACCTGGCACTGGGGGAGGCCGAAGCCATCCGCATGCAGGGGGGGCGGATTTTTGAGCAATCCGCCGTCACCAGCATCACTCCGGGCCAACCGGCACTGGTGAAGACCGCCAAGGGGGCGGTGAAGGCGCGCTTCGTGGTGGTGGCTGGCAACGCCTATCTCGGCAACCTGGTGCCCGAGCTCGCTGGCAAGAGCATGCCCTGCGGTACCCAGGTGATCGCCACCGAGGTGCTGGGGGAGGAGCGCGCCCGCTCCCTCTTGCCGCAAAATTACTGCCTGGAAGATTGCAACTACCTGCTCGACTACTACCGCACCTCCGGCGATCACCGTCTGCTCTACGGCGGTGGCGTTGTGTATGGCGCGCGGGATCCGGCGGATATCGAACGGCTGATCATCCCCAAAATGCTCAAGACCTTCCCGCAGCTGGCAGGCGTCAAGGTGGAGTACACCTGGACCGGCAACTTCCTGCTGACCCTGTCTCGCCTGCCGCAGTTTGGCCGCATCGGCCCCAACATCTATTACATGCAGGGTTACAGCGGTCACGGTGTCACCTGTACCCATCTGGCGGGCAAGCTGCTCTCCGAGGTATTGAGTGGTCAGGCAGAGCGCTTCGATGCCTTCGCCAAGCTGCCGCACTATCCCTTCCCCGGTGGCCGCCTGTTCCGTATCCCCTTTACCGCCGCTGGCGCCGCCTGGTATACCCTGCGCGACCGCTTGGGGGTGTAAGCGCCGCCGATTCAGCCCGCAAGTCGTTCACCTTGGCAGATGCCAGAAACAACAAGGCCACCGTTATGGCTGTCTCTTGATCACATCTGTTGATGCTCAAGAGACAGTGCCAGTTCATAGCCTTCAAGGAGGGTCTGTAACCTAAACCAGCCCTCCCATAACACCGCTATCGAGGCTCGCCCCGTTCTCTTGGTGTCCTTCCAGCCCCCCAGTATCGC